>CAYURN010000008.1:0-76013 GCA_964447305.1 uncultured Clostridia bacterium | reverse complement strand
CCTCATGGTCCCGAACCATGCGCGCTACCAACTGCGCTACGCCTCGTCGTCGGAACAAACTACGCTCTGAGCAATGCGTGTAAACGCGCATTGCAATTTAGCTCCGTTGTTCCTCCTCTTTCGCGCAAAAGCCACGGTTTTGCGCGAATTGGAAATTGCTGTAATTCCGATACTTAAATAAATTGTACTGACAACTGAAAATGTAAGTGGCAATTATGGAACAAACTACGCTCTGAGCAATGCGCGTAAACGCGCATTGCAATTTAGCTCCGTTGTCCGTCTCGCAAGGCGAAATGAAAACGCCTTGCTCGGTCACCGCAAACGCCTTGCTTATGCGTTTGCTCACCTCGTGCGGCAAAACAGTGGGTGACCACTGTTTTGAAAGCTTCTTGCTCGCCCTGCAACAGGGGGAGCAAGTGGGCTGCGTGCCTTGCGAGCCGCCCCTCAAGGAGGGGAGGTGGCATGCTTTAGCATGACGGAGGGGTTTAATTGCTGAATTACTGCCGATATTAAATGTAGAAATTCAAGTTGACAGATAGTATTATACCTTTATTTTATTGCGCCGTCAATTAAAAATGTAAGTGATAACTTCATTTTGGTTGATTTATTTTGACCTTTATGTTTATAATATATGTGTAACGTTCTGCGTTTTCGGGGCTGTTTTAGTTTCGATTGCGTTATGAGGGCGAAGTAAGCATACCAAAGGCTCGGCTTTGTAAAAACGGAATTTTAAATTTAAATGCAGAATCAAAGAATTCTAACAAAGTAGTAGCTTTCCCCACCTTCGGTGCTCAGAGCTACGCTTACGCTGCTTAACTTACAGCAGTTCGTTGCAGATTATTGCTTCCGTACGGTAATTTGCGGCGCTAATTTATGCGGAACTTAAGAGCGGTTGAACTGCCGCCGTTCTTGAGTATTTTTGCAGTTTGCATGTGTCGTCAGCCCGTTCGTCGGCGGGCGGCGCATAAAGATTAAAAGGCGGAATAAGTATGTAGAAAGCTCGTTCAATTAACGTAAGACCGGGGTGCAAGTCCCCGCAGCTCCACCACCTAAGAATTGTCCGCGCCGTGTACACGGCGCGGACAATTGCCTTTTGCTGCAGTATTTTTTGAGAATAAAACTATCGGGGTGAAAAAATTCACCCCGATAGTTTTTATGTTATTTATATTGTATGCAGTACGCATTCAAAGGAAGCTATCAGTGCATCTTGGTCAGCCTTTCAGCCGTTTCTTCAAGCTCCTTGGCGGGTATTGTTTCCTCTGAATTTTTTACGCTCATATCCACAAACGCCTTGGCTTTTATGGGGTCGATTATTGTTCCCACACCGGCCACGCAGCCGCCGGGGCAGCCCATGCCCTCGATCATGCAGCCGTTCAGCTTTCCCGCGCGGGCAAGCATCAGCGTCTTGCGGCAGTCGGCAAGGCCTTCGGCATGTTGTATTTTAACTTCCGTTTGAGGATAGTATTCCTTAATGCACTTCTCTATGGCCGCCGCAACTCCTCCGGCAATCGCGTATCCGCGGCCCGCGCCCGAAGCGTCGGTGTTCAGCGTATCCTCCTCGCAGGCGGCAGGGTCAATATCCCTTGCGGCAAACATGCCGTTCAGCTCTTCGAATGTCAGAACAAAGTCTACAAAGCTCCTCAGATTCTTGCGCGATGCCTCCAGCTTCTTTGCGGCGCAGGGGCCTATGAAAACGACGCGAGCGGCCTCGTCCTTTTCCTTTATCTTTCTTGCCGTTGCCACCATGGGCGTAAGTTCCTGTGATACTTCGGGGGCAAGGTCGGGGAAGTGCTTCTTTGTCAGCGTTGCCCATGCGGGACAGCAGGAGGTAAATAAGAACGGCAGGTTGCCTGTTGCCACTTCGTGAACATAGTGGTTTGCCTCGGCAATACAGCCCATGTCGGCGCCCTCGGCAACTTCATACATGTCGGCAAATCCCAGCTTCTTCAAAGCCGTCTTTATCTTTGCTAAGTTGGCCTTCGGCCCGAACTGTCCCGCAATGGCCGGGGCTACCGTGGCAACAATTTTGTCACCCTGTTTAATGGCCTGTATAAGCTGGAATATCTGCGACTTATCTGCAATCGCGCCGAACGGGCAGGTCGCCATGCACTGTCCGCATGCCACGCACTTTTCATTGTCAATGTGCGCGCGTCCGTATTCGTCGGAGGAAATGCAGTTTATTCCGCACGCCTGGGCGCACGGCCTTATCTTATGAATGATTGCGTCGTAGGGGCAGGCCGCCTTGCACCTGCCGCACTTGATGCACTTGCTCTGGTCGATGAACGACTTGCCGTTCACAACGGATATTGCTCCCTTGGGGCAGCTCTTTATACATGAATGAGCTACGCAGTTGCGGCACATGTTGGTTACTTCGTATTCATTATCGGGGCATTTGTCGCATGCTGAGGGTATTACCTGCATCAGGGGCGGTTCATAATATTTTTCTGCAATGTTGGTGTTGGCTACGCCTGACGTTATGTGAACGGGTTTGTTTGCAGGGCGCAGCGAAAGTCCCAGGGCAAGGCGCACGCGCTCGGCCGCTATCTGCCTTTCACGGTACACGCTCTCACGGTATTTGGGTACCTCGTCGGGCGTTATGATATAAGGTATGGCCTCGATATCGCTGAGGACATCGGTTGAATCATACGCCACGCGGGCAATTTCTGTAAAGATTTTTTTACGCAAATCAGTAACAACACTCTGGCTTTTCATTTCATGCTCCGTAAGATTTATTTTGTGTAAAAATTATAACATACGCCGACTTTATTTTCAACCTCTTTTTTCTCTTTGTTTGTGCATTTTTACAATAAATTTATTACCAATTTTTCGCGCCGGAGCATTGTTACAACGTTGTTACAATTTTATTACATAAATATTGCGCGGCTGTCCGCGCCTAAATCTTGTAAAATTCTTTTGGGTATGCTAAAATGTTGAAAAGAGGTTAAATAATGAAAAACAGAGTATATATTTTAGAGGACGACGCAAGTATATGCGGACTCATACGCGTCGCCCTTGAAATGAACGGTATATCGTTTGAAACGTACTCCTGCTGTGCTGACTTTCTGGCCGCGGTTGAAAAACTTCAGCCCGATGTCGCCCTGCTCGACGTAATGCTGCCGGACGGCAACGGATTCGATGTGTTAAGGCGCGTAAAGGCGGAGTATCCTTCGGTCTGCTGCATAATGCTCTCGGCGCTCGGCAAGGAGGAGGATAAGGTCAACGGCCTCAACCTTGGCGCCGACGACTACGTTTCCAAACCTTTTTCCGTGCTTGAACTTACCGCCCGCATAAACGCCGCGCTTCGCCGCAAGCGCAACGAAACAAGCGTCATAAGCGCGGGGGAATTGCAGATCGACCTTGACAAGATGTCGATAACTCTTGGCGGCGAACGGCTCGACCTCAACCGCAAGGAATACGAATTGCTCAAATATTTTATCGAAAATGCCGGCAAGGTCTTAAAGCGTGAAACGCTTCTCACCGAGATATGGGGCTACGAATCGGGCGAAACGCGCACTCTCGATAACCACGTTGCCCGCCTCCGCAAGATGGGCGTTTCAATCGAAACCATATTCGGCATAGGCTATAAACTCAATAACTGAACGCTCCGCGCCGCTTGCGCGTGTGCGGTCGTTCATCGGGGCGTTATATGCGTAAAAGAATTTTACTGATATCGCTGCTGGTGACAACGCTGGCCATAATAGTCTACTCGCTTGTGTCAACGCAGCTGTACTACAACATAACCATAGACGAAAGGCGGGCGTCGCTTGAAGTCTATACCCGGATGTTCGCGGAAGGCGATTATCCGGCCGATGACGACGGCGCTTCTGCTTTTTCGCAGTATATCGGCGGAGCGCGCGTCACCATAATGGATGAAAACGGCATAGTATTGGGCGAAAGCGACGCCGATGACCTTGACAACTCCGACCATTCTGACAGAGAGGAGGTAAAGGAGGCAATTAAAAACGGCGAAGGCTACTCCGTGCGCGCTTCCGACACCCTTTCGCAGGACATGGTATATTACTGCCGCGCCGTGGATATAGACGGCACAACCTATCTTATAAGGGTGGCGCAGGCCGTGCAGAGCAGCTGGGCCATGTATGCGCAGCTTCTGCCGTCGCTGGCGGCGTATTTGCTTATAGATATCCTCGGCTGCCTCGTGTTCACATTCATCGCAACGTATTTCATGCTCCGCCCCGTAGAATCGCTCACGCGCGAGGCGGCGGGCGGCGGAGTCGTAGGAACGCGCTATCCCGAACTTTCCACTCTGGCAGAAATACTCAACGAGCGCAACCGCAATATAGAGTGGAAAATGAACGAGATAGAGGAGGAGAAGAAACTTGTGGAGCGGGCGCAAAATTCCAAAAACGAATTTATCGCCAACATCACTCACGAGATGAATACTCCCCTGACCTCCATAAAGGGCTATGCCGAACTGCTCTCTTCGGGAATGCTTAACGAGGAGCAGACGCAGTCGGCCTACGCGACCATTGCCGCGCAGAGCGAGCGCCTTTCTAACCTCATCGCCTGTATCATCAATTATAATGAGATAGACGACGACACGCTCCCCCCGTACGACGTCGACCTTTCAAAACTTGCGCGCGAAATGCTGGCCGTTGTCCGTCCTGAGGCCGAAAAGCGCAACATAACGCTTGTGGACAGGATAGAGGATAACGTCATCGTTCAAAGCCGGCACGAACTGCTGACCCAGCTTCTGGGCAACCTCATCCGCAATGCCATCCGCTATAACAAGGACGGCGGCACGGTCACCGTCGAACTCAATTACAAAAAACTTGTCGTTTCGGATACGGGCATAGGCATCGCCCCCGAAAATATGGATAAAGTATTTTCCCGCTTTTTCACTGTGGATAAATCGCACAGCGGCAAAAACGGCGGTTTCGGCCTTGGTCTGGCTGTCTGCCGCAAAATCTGCCGCCGTTCCGGCTGGCGCATATCGGTGGATAGCGAACTCGGCAAGGGCAGCGCCTTTACGGTAGACTTTGATTTAAGATAAAAGATATTGGCCATACTAAATATGAGCGGTCGCCGCAAATCGCGAGTTACGCGATTTGCGGCGACATTTTATTTTAGAACAAAAGACGGAACATCTATGTTTTTTTTACAACTTTATTACAAAGTTGTGTAATGGTTTATTACAAGTGCCTGCTACAATAAAATCAGCAACAAGGAAAAAATAAATTTTGTTTTTTAAGGAGTAAAACAAGTTATGAAAAAGTTAACAAAAATAATCATGAGCAGTGCAGTAATCGCCGCGCTGGGCTGTTCCGCAGCGTTCAGCTTCACCGCGTGCAGCACCAGCGGACTCGAAATCAACATCGAAGGCTCCACCTCGATGGAGGATGTAATGACGGCGCTTGCCGAAGCATTCTCTGAAAAGTACGAGGCCGAAAACGGTGAAAGCGTCACCATAAACATAACCGCCAACGGTTCGGGTTCGGGCATAGAGGCGGCAAGTTCCGGCAGGGCGGACTTCGGCATGGCTTCAAGGGAGCTTAAAGATGACGAATCTTCACTCACTTCGCAGACCGTCTGCCTCGACGGCATTTCGGTAGTCGTCAACTCCGACTGCGCACTCGACAGCGTAACAAAGACCCAGCTCGTCAACTTATATACGCAGGGTACTGCCATAGAGTATGAAGGCGGTTCAATCGTCGCCGCCCTCCGCCGCGAGGCTTCCTCCGGCACGCGCGACGGCTTCCAGAGCGCGATAGGCATAGACGATGAGGATCTGTACTCCGGTACGGGCTTCGATGAATACACCTCTACGGGCGCGCTTAAAACGGCCATAGCCGGCAACAGCGCAGGCACAATGCTCGGCTACATCTCCATGGCCTCGGTGGACAGCTCGGTCAAAGCCCTCGCCTACGACGCGGAGGACGGCAACGGCGCGGTAGAACCCACAGCGGCAAACGTCCTCAACGGAACATACGCTCTCTCCCGTCCCTTCATCATCTGCTATCAGAGTTACGAAGGCCTTTCCGATATAGCCAAGGAGTTCATAGAGTTCATCATGAGCGAGGAAGGCCAGCAGATATGCGTTGAAGAAGGCTGCATTTCCGAAGTGTTGGGAGCCTGAATAAGGAGTAGTTTTTACCATGGCAAAGGCAAAGAGTTCTCAACGAAAAATTTTCAGCAGGGATAGCTTTGCAAACGCATTTTCCAAGGAAAATATCGCAAGGGTAATATTTATCGCTCTTGCGGCTTTTTCCATTGTTGCTGTGTTTGCAATAATATTCTTCGTGCTTTACGAAAGTATTCCCGCCTTTCAGGAGATAGGTTTCTTCCAATTCATCTTCGGGCAGGAGTGGGTTCCTTCGTCGGATAAATACGGCATATTCAGGATGATCGTAACGAGTATCTGCCTCACGGGTCTTTCGGTACTCGTCGGCGGTATCCTCGGCGTGTTCACGGCGGTGTTCGTAGTATATTACTGCCCCAAAAAGTTAAAAGGCATTTTCAATCAGCTCATTAACCTGCTTGCGGGCATACCCTCTATAATATTCGGTTATTTCGGACTGTCCTTTTTAAAGGTAATGTTTGAAGACCTTTTCAACGTCATTTCGGGTTCGGGGCTCTTGTTGAGCGCCACGGTGCTGTCTGTAATGATAGTCCCCACCATCGCCTCGATGGCCAAAAACTCGCTCGAAAATGTGCCTATGCACTATTACGAAGGCTCGCTCGCCCTCGGCAACACGCGCAACCAGACGGTATGGAAGGTGTGCGTTCCCGCCGCTAAAAACGGCATAATCTCAGCCCTTATCCTCGGCATGGGCCGCGCCGTGGGCGAAGCTATGGCTGTGCTTTTTCTCCTCGGCGGCAGCAACAACTATCCCTCGTCATTCTTCCTGCCCTTAAAGTCGCTGACCTCCAACATAGTTTCCGAGTGGGCGTATGCGGGCGGTCTGCACAAGCAGGCGCTCATCGCCACGGGCTTTATCCTGCTCGTGTTCATTCTTCTCATCAACCTTGCGCTGTGGTTCATAAAGGGCAACAACGCCATGGCGGGCAACCACTTTTTTACCCGCAAATTCCGTGAGGGGGAGGACAGCAACAAAACTTTTAATTACAAACGCACGGGCAGTATGCAGGATATTTTATGGATTCTCTCCATAATCTTTGCTCTGTTTGTCGTCGTCGCGCTGTTGTCCGTAATCGCGTTCGTCGTCATCAACGCGTTCACGCCCAACTCCGATGGGGAGATAGAGCTGTCGCTGCACTTCCTTTTCGGAACAAGCAAGAACACCGATCCGACGCTCGTTCCCGCGATGTTCAACACGTTCATGATAATCCTCGTCGCCCTCGTAGTGGCAATTCCTTTGGGTATCGGTGCGGCAATATACCTCAGCGAATACGCAAAGCGCGGCTCTAAATTCGTAAAGACGGTAAGGCTTTTCATAGACACCCTCGCAGGCGTTCCCTCGATAATATTCGGCCTCTTCGGCTATATTTTGTTCGGGCAATATTTCGGGCTGAATTATTCCCTCCTCGGCGGCGGACTCACCATGGCGCTCGTCGTTCTGCCGACCATAATCAGGTCGACCGAGCAGGCGCTCTCGGAAGTTCCCGATTCCATGAGGGAGGCGTCCCTCGCCCTCGGCGCAAGCAAGGTGCGCACGATATTCGTCGTCGTTCTTCCCCAGGCTCTGCGCGGCATAATTACCGCCGTAGTCCTTTCCGTGGGGCGCATCGTCAGCGAAAGCGCCGCGCTCATCTACACGGCGGGTACGTCGGTTATACTCGGCGCGAACGGACTGTTCTCGCCCGGCGCCACCTTCGCAGTGTATATGTATAAGTTCATGTCCGAAGGCAAGTATATGGAAAAGGCTTACGCCACGGCGTTCGTTCTCCTTGTCCTCGTAGTGGCAATAAACCTCGTGGTGCTCCTTGTGCAGTGGCTGTTCGAACGCGACAAGGAAAAACCGCTCGCGATAGTAACGCTGTGGCGGAAGCTGACAAAAAAACAGCAGCCCGCCGTTGCCGTTCCCGACGGGGATGACTCATCTCAAATCAATTTATCCGCCCGGGCCATATCCATAAACGGGGAGGAGTACGGCGAAAGAATAGCAACGGGAGAGAATTACAATGAAGAAGATTGAAAATTTTAACATATCAGGCGACACCGCCATATCCGTCAGGGAAATGAATCTGTATTACGGCAACTTTCATGCGCTCAAGAGTATATATATGGACTTCCCCGTCAATCAGCTCACGGCGCTCATAGGCCCTTCGGGCTGCGGCAAATCTACGCTCATAAAGTCCCTCAACCGCATGAACGACCTCATCGAAGGCTGCAAAATAACGGGTGAAATAATTGTCGGCGACACCAACATCTACGACAAAAAGACCGATCTTGCCCGCCTCAGGAAAAATGTCGGCATGGTTTTCCAGCGCCCCAATCCGCTTGCGATGAGCGTCTACGACAATATCGCTTACGGCCCCCGCACATTCGGCATACGCAGCAAGCACGACCTTGACGGCATAGTCGAAAAATCCCTCCGCGGCGCCGCCATGTGGGACGAGGTGAAGGACAGACTCAACAAATCGGCGCTGGGTCTTTCGGGCGGTCAGCAGCAAAGGCTGTGCATAGCCCGCTCGCTCGCGGTGGAACCGCAGATACTTTTAATGGATGAACCCACGTCCGCCCTCGATCCCATCTCTACGGGCAAGATAGAGGAGCTGTGTTCAGAGTTAAAAAAGAACATGACCATAATCATGGTCACCCACAACATGCAGCAGGCTTTCCGTATAGCCGATAAAACTGCATATTTCCTCCTCGGAGAAATGGTGGAGATGGACGACACAAAGGTCATCTTTTCTCACCCCAAGAACAAAAAGACGGACGACTACATCAACGGTCGTTTCGGTTGATTTCCCCGCAGGGGAGGCCGCGCGTGCGCGGCCTCCCTTTTGCGTTTTGCGCCGCAAATTGTCAAGCGAAATGCAACAATTTGTTAAATAAACCGTTTGGTGTCTGACGTAAGCAAAAAAACCGATAAAAAATTATCAATTTTAATGGAAAATTTTCTTCAAGATACTTGAAAAGTTTCCCAAGATATATTACAATAGAATGGTTGAAAGACATTTATGTAAAAAGTTTGACACTAAAAACCGTAGGAGGAACAAAAAAGTTTTATGGCTAAAAAGTATTGCTATCTTTTCAGTGAAGGCAACGCAACTATGAAAGAGCTTCTCGGCGGCAAGGGGGCTAATCTTGCCGAGATGACAAAGATAGGTCTGCCTGTGCCTCAGGGCTTCACCATTTCAACCGAAGCCTGCACACAGTACTATGATGACGGAAGAAAAATTAACGACGATATCCAGAAAGAGATAATGGAATATATCGACAAGATGGAGGAGATAACCGGCAAAAAGTTCGGCGATAAGGAAAATCCCCTTCTTGTTTCGGTGCGCTCAGGCGCAAGGGCGTCCATGCCCGGCATGATGGATACCATTCTCAACCTCGGCCTCAACGAGGACGTTGTTGAATCCCTCGCCCAAAAATCAGGCAATCCCCGTTGGGCATGGGACTGCTACAGAAGGTTTATCCAGATGTTCTCCGACGTGGTTATGGAAGTCGGCAAAAAGTATTTCGAAAAACTCATCGACAAAATGAAAGAGGAAAAGGGAGTGGAGTTCGACGTAGAACTCACTGCCGACGATTTAAAGACACTTGCCAATCAGTTCAAGGCCGAATATAAGGCCCAGATCGGCAAAGATTTCCCCTCCGACCCCAAGGAACAGCTGTTTGAAGCGGTCAAGGCCGTGTTCCGCAGCTGGGATAATCCCCGCGCCAATATCTACCGTATGGATCACGACATTCCCTATTCGTGGGGTACTGCCGTCAACGTCCAGATGATGGCCTTCGGCAACATGGGCGACGACTGCGGTACGGGCGTTGCGTTCACCCGCAATCCCGCCACGGGCGAAAAGGGTCTTATGGGCGAATTCCTGATGAACGCCCAGGGCGAGGACGTCGTTGCTGGCGTGCGCACGCCCATGCCCATTTCACGTATGGCAGAAGTTCTTCCCGATGTCTACAACCAGTTCCTCGGTGTTTGCGATATTCTTGAAAAACATTACAGGGATATGCAGGACATGGAGTTCACCATCGAAAAGGGCAAGCTCTACATGCTCCAGACGCGCAACGGCAAACGTACCGCTGCTGCAGCTATTAAGATTGCCTGCGACCTCATCGACGAGGGCATGATAACCGAAAAGGAAGCCCTCATGCAGATAGACGCAAAGTCGCTGGACATGCTCCTTCATCCCCAGTTTGACCCCAAGGCTTTAAAGGAAGCCGATAAGAACAACGTAGTCGGCAAGGGTATTGCCGCTTCTCCCGGCGCGGCCGCAGGCCAGATAGTATTCACCGCCGAGGATGCAGTAGAACAGGGCAAGGCCGGCAAGAAAGTCGTCCTCGTCCGCCTCGAAACCTCGCCCGAAGATATCGAGGGTATGAAGTATGCGCAGGGTATTCTCACCGTGCGCGGCGGACAGACCTCCCACGCGGCCGTTGTTGCCCGCGGCATGGGTACCTGCTGCGTATCCGGTTGCGGCGATATCAAAATGGATGAAGAAAACAAGTGCTTCACCCTCGCCGGCAAGGTGTTCCATGAAGGCGACGGCCTTTCGCTCGACGGTTCTACGGGCAATATCTACGATTGCCTCATTCCCACCGTTCCCGCCGACCCCAATTCGGGATACTTCGGCAGGATAATGGAACTCTCCGATAAATATAAGGCTCTCGGCGTAAGAACCAATGCCGATACTCCTCATGATGCAAAACAGGCCGCCGCATTCGGCGCTCAGGGCATAGGCCTCTGCCGTACAGAGCACATGTTCTTCGATGTCGACAGAATAGGCGCTTTCCGCGAGATGATCTGCGCCGACACCAAAGAGGAGCGTGAGGCCGCTCTCGACAAGATCGAGCCCATGCAGCAGTCTGACTTCGAAGGCCTGATGGAGGCGTTGGAAGGTCAGCCCGTAACCATACGTTTCCTCGATCCTCCCCTTCATGAATTTGTTCCCACCGAGGAGGATGACATCAAGGCGCTTGCCGAAGCCCAGGGCAAGACTGTTGCGCAGATAAAACAGATTATCTCCGACCTGCACGAGTTCAACCCCATGATGGGTCACCGCGGCTGCCGTCTTACCGTCACCTATCCCGAAATCGCCGTCATGCAGACAAAGGCTGTAATCAAAGCTGCCATTGCCGTGCAGGGCAGGCATCCCGATTGGAAGGTTGTTCCCGAAATCATGATTCCCCTCGTCGGCGAGGTAAAGGAACTTGCATTCGTCAAGAAGGTTGTCGTTGAAACGGCGGATAAGGTTATAAAGGCTGCGGGCGTTGACCTCAAATATGAAGTCGGCACCATGATCGAAATTCCCCGCGCCGCTCTCACCGCGGACGATATCGCAAAGGATGCAGATTTCTTCTGCTTCGGCACAAACGATTTAACGCAGATGACTTTCGGCTTCTCGCGTGACGACGCCGGCAAATTCCTGCCCTCCTATTATCAGAATAAAATCTACGAATTTGACCCCTTTGCAAAGCTCGACACCGTTGGCGTCGGCAAGCTCATGGATCTGGCTGTAAAGCTCGGCAAAGGCGCAAATTCCAAACTTCACTGCGGTATATGCGGCGAACACGGCGGCGATCCTTCGTCCATAGAGTTCTGCCACAGCATAGGTTTGGACTATGTTTCCTGCTCGCCCTACCGTGTACCCATTGCCCGCCTCGCCGCCGCCCAGGCAAATATCAAAAGTCCGAGGTCCAAGTAATAGTGACGTAAAATACAAAGAACACTATATATAGTATATCGGAGCTTATCCCGCCAAGGGATAAGCTTTTTTTTATGCCTAAAAACGCCCTCAAAACACCTCAAAAAAGTTGTTTTCCATATAAATTGAACACTGCTTGATTTGACGATGAAAGTATGATATATTATAACAAAGTACAAAAATAAAGAAAGTTTTTATCTTTTATAAAAACGATATGAGGTGCTGCAAATGGTTAAGAAAAATAAAATAATATTTGTAACAACGCTTTTCGGCGCCTTTATCACAGCCATAAGTTTCGTTTGCCCGTTCATACTCAGTTATCTTGTTGATGATATATCGTTGGATTATTCGTCCGATAGATTATATATCTATATCCTCATAATGATAGCGGTGTACGTTGTATCGTTTTTATTGCAATTGCTTTCCAATATAGTTGTTAATAAATTTTCGGTTGCTTTTAAAACCCGTGAAAGCCATGTCTTATATGGAAAGCTGATGAATATGCAATATGCCGAGCTTATCGAAAAACAGCCGACTTATCTCGCTGACAGAATATTTAATTCTATTGAAACGATCTATTCGTATTATTCGACTGTTGCGAGAAGCTATATAATAAGTTCGGCGGTGATTATAGCGTGTGTTGCGGTATTATACTACTTTTCCGTTGCTCTCGGCGTAATATTTACCGCGGTCATTCCGCTGTATATATTTTCATATTGGCTTTTGAACCGCAGATTGCAAGAGAAGTGCGTTCATCTTCAAAAAAATAACAGCAAGTGTTTTGCCGATATTATATCCATAATCAACGAGGTGGACTATTATAAACAGTTGCCCGAACACGACGGCGTTCTCAAATTGATAGATAAAAATATTTTGTCTGTAAACAGAGAAAATGCGTCTGTATCGCAAGCGGGCTCAAACCTTCAGGATATCATAGAAACGCTTTTAAATATTACATATGCCGTAACATATATTATTATTTCGATATTGTTCGTGCTTAACGAATTAGACCTTTCGGAATATGTGTTGATATCCATGATAATATCAATGATTTTCCCCGCAGTGAAAGACATAATAAGCGCCAATCTCAGCGTGCGGGATTTGAAAGCCGCCAGGACGTTTATTGAAGAGGAGATGAGCCTTTCGGAAGAGAAAAGCGGCGACAGGCCTCTTGACGATATCAGGGAGATAGTTTTCTCGATTTCCGAGCTTGGCTATGGAGAAAATATTCTTTTGAAAGATATCTCCCTGAAAATAAATGCAGGCGAAAAAGTATTTATAAGCGGGCCTTCGGGCAGCGGAAAATCTACTATCGTAAAGGGATTGATGAAGTTTATCGATGTGGACGGCATATATGTAAACGGCGTAGAAATTCACGAATACGATAATGCAAGCTATCGGAATAAGATGGCATATATATCGCAAAATCTTCCTATCGTCCACGGTACGTTGGAGGAAAATATTATGCTCGGTGAATCGGGCGATATCGATATTTTGCGCAATAAAAAATTCATGCAAAAGTTTTTTGATTTGCCTGACGGATTGAATACGGAAATATACGATAATGGCGCCAACCTCTCCGGCGGAGATAAGCAAAAAATCGCATTGGCGCGATTGTATATGCGCAATGTGCAAGTGATAGTGTTGGATGAATCGTTGAATGCAATTGACATTGCGTCAAAAAATGAAATACTTTCTACACTGTTTGAAGACTTTTCAAATTCAACAATAATCATGATCTCGCATGAAACGGAATTTGCGGAAAAATTCACCGTTCATTACACTGTTTCAGACGGTAAACTTGTAAGGGTAAATTAGTCAGACTTTTTAGCCGTGGAACCTGTTGCCATAGTTTTGGAGGTTTTTGAATGTACGATATTGAAAGGGCAATTCTTGACGGAAATTATGCCGAAGTTAAAAATATACTCGAAACTGAACCGTCGGAAATAGACAGAACTAACGATGACGGCGTACTCATGGCGTTGCTTGCCGCAAAGACGGGCGATATAGAAATTTTAAAATATATCGTCGAGTATTCAAGGGCAAGCATGAATATTTACGATAAACTTCATCGTAACATTTTGCACTACGGCGTTATGTCGGGCAATCTGCAAATGTGCAAATATCTTGTCGAAAAAATCGGCATGTCCCCTCTGGAGGGCGATATTCATCTTGAAACTCCCTACGAGCTTGCAAACCGATTGAATTTTACAGGGCTTGAAAAATACTTTGAAACAAAAGTTGGCGCGCCCCTGTCGCAGATGTACAAGAACCCTGTCAGAAGGGGCTTTTATCCCGACCCTTCAATCGTAAGGGTAAACGAGGATTACTATATGGTCAATTCCTCGTTCGTGTATTTCCCTTGTATTCCCGTATCTCATTCCAAAGATTTGATAAATTGGCAGATTATCGGATATGCCGTCACTGAACCCGATTGGTGCATGCTTGACGGCATCGAGGGCGGCCGCGGATATTGGGCGCCCGATATTTCATATCGCAACGGTAAATTTTATATCGCCGTTACTTTCAGGCTCAACGACGGCGGAAGGGTGTACCGTAAACAGCTTGTCATGTATTCGGATAAACCTGAAGGTCCTTACAGCAAACCTGCCATTATTGACGAGGACGGGATAGACCCTTCGATATTCACGGATGACGACGGAAGAAATTACATGCTTCTTAACCGTGGCGCGAGAATATTCGAGCTGAACGAAGACTGCACCAAACAGATTTCCAAAGCCGAAATGCTGTTTTATGGCGATAACAAAAGAGCGCCCGAAGGCCCGCACCTGTTAAAGAAGGACGGTTTTTACTACCTTTTCGAGGCAGAGGGCGGAACGGGTATGCTGCACCGTATCACTGTTTCAAGATGCCGTACTCTCAAAGGCGAGTACGAGCCTTGCCCTTATAATCCAATTATGCGGCAAAATGACGTGCTTGCAGGCATACAGCGCTGCGGCCACGGGAAACCCGTTCAGACTTCCGACGGCGCATGGTATATGGTGTATCTTTGCGTAAGGCGGCTTGAAGGGCCGAACGGGGAAGTTTACAGCATATTGGGGCGCGAAACCGCCCTTGACCCCATCAGTTGGACAGCCGACGGCTGGCCCGTTGTAAACGGACTCAAAGGGCCTTCGTGCCTGCAAAAAAAGCCGATTATAAATAGCGCCGCCGACAACATCGGCGGGCAGGATTTAAGTTCGGTCTGCTTTGATGAGAAAAATTTATATAAGCAGTGGCTGTCGGTAAGAGCACCCGAAAAAGACGGTTTTACCTTTGCCAGCGGCAGTCTTGTTATCAAGGGGAGTCGGTACGATATCGACGATATAAGGGCCAAAAATATTCTTGTAAGACGTCAGACAGCATTCGATTTCGATACGCAATGTACAATGGATATGCCCGCTCTGGCAGAAGGGCAGAACAGCGGAGTCGTTTGCTACTATGACGAAAATACTTTTGTTAAATTCGCGCTCTTTTGCAGGGGCGGAAGTACCTTTATAGGTGTTGTTGAAAAGATAGGTGATTGCATAAAGGAACACAATTTCACTGAGATTGTAAAACAAAGCAAACAAAATGCCTTAATATTTAAAGTCGAAACGAGAGGTTTGGTCAGAAGATTTTTATACAGTCTGGACGGAGCAGATTTCAAAGAATTGGTCAGGTTGGATAATGTTTACTACCTTTGCGACGAGGGTCTTAAAAAAGGTAAACGCTTCACGGGTGCGATGATCGGCATGTATGCGTTTGCGGGTAAAACGGACAAAAATTTGTTCGTCAGATTTATTGAGTTCAAGTATATGAATATGTAATTTTTTAATTGTTTAAAGGAGAATATGAAAATATTTGAAAAATTGTTTGCAAATTATGCGCGGGCGGTGAGCGACGGACAGGAGCGCGAACGGCTGTATAAAAAATACATGGCAACAATATACGCTGTTATTGTCTTGTGGGCGCTGTGTATATGCGTGTTAGTCATCATCTTTTCGCTTGAAGACTACATGGAACAGAATTGGGCGATCGCCGTGATTGCTGCAGCCATATTGGCGTGGTTGGCCTGTTTTGTCGTGGCGCTGTGCCTTTGGATATCGTTCAAAAGGGCATATAACGTTATTTTAAGCCGTCCCGCGGGCGAGGGTGAAATGCCCGAAGTCATATCCTATCGCCGCAAGACGTTGCAGGACAAAAAATCCACTCGCAAAAAATGGCGGCGGACGTGGCTCGTAGTCGGTATATGCGCCGCCGCGTTTGTTGTGTGTATCGTCATAGATGTTGTAAATGACTTCTACGGCAATGAAGTCGGCATTAGCGGTACGCTCGGCATACTGTTTTTGAATGTAGGCGGGTTAGTGCTCATGTATGAGGTGGCCAATGTGGCGACAAAACAGATTAAGGAGATAGACGCCGAACGGTTTGCCGTGCGCGACGTGTTTTTTGCCATAGAGGAGGGGAACGCCGATGAAAACGCCCGTATATATTACGACGGCAACAGCCTTATGTGCGGCGGCGCGTCGGGCGGCATTACGCTGTACCTCGGCAAAACTTTGTACGGTTTTGAAGTCGACGGGGAAAGCCGTCGCGTCCTGAACTTTTCCTCCGGGAAACAGCCGCTCGAACATATAGTGCAGGATAAGCTGACTGCGCCGTGCAATGTGCGCGACGGCAGCTTATTTGTAAAACCTGATGGCGAACTTTTTAACGGAACTTGTTGGAGGATACGCTTTGACGGCGGCGACAGGTACGACCCCGAAAGCAAAAATTTATTGGTCGGCAATTTTAATAGCGATCTTCCCGTTTACAGGGTATTCAAAAATTGCTATGTACAGCTTTCGGAGGAAGGCGCATTGCTTGGTGTTTTATGTTCAGAGATAAGCGCGGAAGAAAACAAGTCGTAAATTTTACATAAAGCTCAAAGCCTGTCCCGTGACGGGACAGTCTTTGTTTTTGCACTGTAACGGGTTTGGGAAAAGGCTTTAAACTGTTAACCGAGCAAGTTAAACACTTGTTTTTATTTCAACAATATGTTATATTTAAGTGCGGGAAGATAGCAAATGTGACCGGTTAAAAGGGCGATTCATCAATATTGCAGCAAATGAGGTACAGTTAATTATGTCGGAAAACAGCATAATAAAAATTCGCAGATTGTTACAAAAAAATATCGTGGGTAACAGCATATTTACCGTATTGTGTGCTATGATTGCGCTTTTGACATTTCTGGAGCCAAACCTATTGGGGAAGGTCATTGATTCTGCAACAGGGCTGCGGCTGTATAATGAGATATATTTAGTATTTGTTGTCATTATAGTTTTTTTATTGCGAATGTCTTTCACATATTTAAAGAACAGATATACTGTACTATATCGTTGTGCGGCAATAAGAGATCTGTCTTCCGCTATGCTGAATTATATCATACATGCAAAAGTGCAGTCCTACAGTAAGTGGAATCATTCTTATCTTGTCGCCAGAATTATAGATGAGCCTATGTGCATTGACGGCGCTTTGGATTATTTCTACATAGACGGCTTTTTCAGTATTTTAATATGCGTCGGCATAATCGTTATAATCATGCTGAAAAGCTGGGTAATCGGCTGTTTATCTATTGCCTTTATTATTGCCGATTATCTTATTGCCATGAAATTGCCGTTAAAGAGGGTATATAAAGAATATAATGAATCGCAGTCGGTATGGAAGGGGCAGGCCTCGAATATAATTCAGGGCGTAAAAGTAATAAAGCTCGGCAACAAATATGATGAGGAAAATTTAAACTTCAGAAATCAGGCCGATTATTGCCTTAAAAATTTATTCAGAAAAAATGTTTTAACCTTTTTGCAGAGGACGTCAGGCTCAGTCTGCCGTCAATTTGGATATATATTTACTATTCTTATCAGCGCACTCATGATTGTAAATGGGTCGCTTGACGTTGCCGGCTTCACTATGCTTATAAGTCTGAACAGTCTGCTGTGGTCCAATATTGTACCCGTTGAAAACCTGATACCTATGTATAAGTATGCCAAAGTCAGCAGTGAAAGAATTCTTGAAATATTAAATCTTGAACAGGAGTCGCTCCCGGCACAAAAGTGTGAGGTGGGGAAAATACGCAAACTTGAGTTTAAAGACGTTAAATATTCATATAATCATGCAAACTTTGTGCTGAAAGGTGTAAATTTCATAGCAGAAAAGGGTCAGATTACTACAATTACAGGTTACAGCGGTTGCGGAAAAAGTACGATATTGGATATTATTCTTGGGTTTAATACTGTTCAATCGGGTGATATCTTATTGAATGATACGTCCGTTGATTCAGGCGGGCTGTTGTATTTGCGTCGCAAAATAGGATATGTTGGTCAAAATACCTTTTTGTTTAACCGTACGATACGCGAAAATTTATTATATTATGTCGAAGAAAACGAAGTTAATATAAATAAAATGAATGTGTATCTGGAAGAACTCGATTTAAAAAAGTGTATAGAGCAACAATCTGACGGTGCGGATACCCTGATAGAGGATAATTCATCGAATATATCCGGCGGGGAAAAGCAGCGGCTGTGCTTAATACGGGAACTTATGAAAGAGCCAGAAATTCTGATATTGGACGAGTTTACTTCGCATCTGGATCAGGCAGAGGAAACTAAAATTTTTAATTTTCTGCGGCAACATGCCAAAGACATAATTATAATACAGGTGGCGCACAGACAGAGCGCAATTTCAAAAGGCGAAATAATATATGTTGTAGACGATGGAACGGTAATTGAACAGGGAACACATTCTCATTTGTTGAACAATTCGCAATTTTATAATCAATTGCTCTCTTCTATCGCAAATAATCAGGACTCTGCCGTTTGAACGGTGCACAACAAAGCCTGTCCCGTGGCGGGACAGGCTTTGTTATGTTTGATATGGCATTTGTGCGGTTTAACCAAAGCTAAACGCCCGACTGCGCGCGGCACTGCCCTTAAAAGAATATTTGTAATAAAATTGTTGATTATTTTTTTTATATGCGTTATACTTATAATACAAATAATATAAAATTAACGTTTGGCGGATTCAAAACGTTCATTGCGTAAATCAGGTTGGGGGGACAGGCAAGGCCTTTAAAAATTAAAGCGCCGTCATAATTAAGAGCCTGGATACACGGTAACACCAATGATAATTACAAAAACTCCATTTCGTATGAGCTTTTTCGGCGGCGGGACAGATATGCCCGCCTATTTCAAGGAGAACGGCGGCGCGGTTCTTTCCACCACGTTCGATAAATATTGCTATGTCACGGTGCGTCATCTGCCACCGTTTTTTGATTATACGAGCGAAGCGGTATATTCGAATATTGAGCGCGTAGACGACGTTGCAAAAATAGAACACCCGCTCATCCGCAACGCCATGAAAATGCTGGATATGCACGAGCTGCGCATAACTTACGATGCCGACCTGCCCGCACGCACGGGTCTGGGGACAAGCAGTTCGTTTGCTGTCGGGCTGCTCAATGCGTTCTATTGCCTCAAAGGCAAGTATGCCGATAAAAAGCGGCTTGCCGACGAATCTATTTATCTTGAACGCGTGCTGTGCAACGAAGCGGGCGGTTGGCAGGATCAGATCGCCGCTTCATTCGGCGGGTTCAATAAAATCACTTTCGAAGGGGACAGCTATGACGTCAACCGCGTCATCATTTCCCCTGAGCGCAAAAAACAGCTCAACGACAATCTCATGCTTTTCTTCACAGGTTTCACGCGTTTTTCTGCGCAGATTCAGGCGGCTAACAACGCCGCCAAGCCTGAAAAGGATAAAATTCAGCGCTTGCAGGAGATGCGCAGACTCGTTGACGAGGCCGAGCAGATACTTATAAATAAAAATTCCGACCTCGATGAGTTCGGTCGGTTGCTCGATTATACATGGCGGCTGAAAAAAGGCACGGGTGCAAAGGTTTCAACTGACAGCATCGACGCGCTGTATGAAAAGGCCATATCCGCCGGCGCATTGGGCGGCAAACTGCTTGGCGCGGGCGGCGGAGGATTTCTCCTCTTTTATGTCCGGCCCGAAAACAGACAGCGTATTCTGGACGCAATGCGCGGCCTTTTATACGTTCCCTTTGAATTTGAAAACAGCGGTTCGCGCGTCATTTACTACTCTGCGGAATTCTACGATCCGCAATTGCGGCGTGAAAAGTAAATATGAAAACTGTAATAATGGCGGGCGGCAGGGGTACGCGTATAGCGTCCGTTGCAAGCGATATCCCGAAGCCCATGATAAAAATAGACGGCGTACCCGTGCTGGAGCGCGAGATAGAGTGTCTGCGCTCGCAGGGGTATGACGATCTTATAATCACCGTCAGCCACCTCGGCAAAATCATAACCGATTACTTTGGCGACGGAAGCGGCCTTTCCCCCGTAACGGGCAAGCCCTTCGGCGTTCATATCGAGTATTTTTTTGAAGAAGAGCCTCTCGGCAACGCGGGGGCGCTGTTCAGAATCAGGGATAAACTTACCGAAGATTTTCTTCTTCTCAACGCCGACGCGGTTTTTGATATCGACTTTAACCGCTTTGTGGCATACCATAAAGCCAAGGGCGGGCTCGTAACGCTGTTCACTCACCCCAACTCACACCCGTATGACAGCGGGCTGATAGTTGCTGACGAAAACGGAGCCGTTACACAATGGCTCACAAAGGAGGACGTCCGCCCCTTATGGTATAAAAACAGGGTAAATGCCGGGCTGCACGTCATATCCCCGAGCGTCCTCGAAAAGCAGATAACCACCCCCAAAATCGACCTTGACAGGCAGATTTTAAAACCCCTTTCGGGAACGGGTAAAATGTTTGCCTATGACTCTACGGAATATGTAAAGGACATGGGTACGCCCGACAGATACGAAAGCGTGTGCAGGGACTTTCGCCTCGGCATAGTCGGGGGTAAAAACCTTAAAAGAAGGCAAAAAGCCATCTTCCTCGACCGCGACGGCACTATAAATAAGTACGTCGGTTTCTTGCGCAGTACGGATGAATTTGAACTTGCCGACGGCGCGGCCTCCGCTATAAACCGCATAAATTCAAGCGGCTATCTTGCAATAGTCGTCACCAATCAGCCCGTAATAGCGCGCGGCGAAGTAACGGTCGCCCAACTCAATGAAATACACAATAAAATGGAAACGTTGTTGGGGTTGGAGGGCGCATATCTGGACGGCATTTACTATTGCCCCCATCATCCGCACAGCGGGTTCGAGGGCGAAATTCCCGAACTGAAAACCGATTGCGAATGTCGCAAGCCCAAGGCAGGCATGTTGTTCAGGGCGGCGGAAGATTATAATATAGACCTTTCGCAGTCGTGGATGGTTGGCGACGGAAAAAACGACGTCATCTGCGGCATTAACGGCGGCTGCAAAACGGCGATAATAGGTCAGGACGACAGCGCCGATATTCAGTGCGCAAGCTTGCTTGACGCGATAAATAAAATTTTAGGATAATGTGATGGGAGATAGATTGCAAAAACATATAGACCTGCTCATTCAAAGATATCCCGCACTCAACGAGTGCAGGCCGTCGCTGATTGCAGCATACGAAGTCCTTGAAAATTGCTTTGCGAACGGCGGCAAACTGCTAATAGCAGGCAATGGCGGCAGCTGCGCCGATGCGGAGCATATTGTCGGCGAACTCATGAAAGGCTTTAAACTTGCCCGCAAACTGCCCGATGACTTTGCGGCAAAACTCGCCGCGGTCGACGGCAAACGCGGCGCCGAGCTTGCAGAAAAGTTGCAGGGCGGACTGCCCGCAATCGCGCTCGACGGACATCAGGGGCTGAACACTGCTTTCATCAACGACGTGCAGGGCGGCGGACTTCTGGTGTATGCGCAGCAAGTCAACGGATATGGCAGGGAGGGGGATGTGTTCCTTGGTATTTCCACTTCCGGCAACTCAAAGAACGTTATGTATGCCACGGTTGTCGCCCGCGCAAAGGGCATGAAGGTCATAGGCCTCACGGGCGCGAACGGCGGCGAGCTTGCCTCTGTTGCGGATGTGGCCATAAAAGTGCCGAGCGTTGAAACATACATGATTCAGGAGCTTCACCTGCCCGTCTATCATACCCTTTGCTTAATGTTAGAGGAAAGATTTTTTGGTTAAGGATGGGGTGTGGTATCGTTAATTTTTTGGGCTTAAAGGATAATAAATTGTCCCCCGCCGCGAAAAAATTTTCGCGGCGGGAAGTTTCGTTTTTTTTACTATACGCAATTTCAGGAGAAAGAAGATAAATCATAAACAATTGTCAGTTTCAGGCTATGTCAGTTGTTTTAATTTTAGTTGCTGTTTAAGATTTTTATCCGAATATCAGCAGGGAGAAAAGATATGAAAGGAATAATTCTGGCGGGAGGCGCGGGAACGCGGTTGTACCCGCTGACCATGGTAACAAGCAAACAGCTGTTGCCCGTGTACGATAAGCCCATGATATATTACCCGCTGTCGACATTGATGTTGGCGGGCATACGCGAAATACTCATAATTTCCACGCCGACGGATCTTCCGAACTTTGAAAGGCTTTTGGGCGACGGCACAAGCTACGGCGTAAAGCTTTCGTATAAAGTCCAGCCCTCGCCTGACGGACTCGCGCAGGCGTTCATCCTCGGCAAGGAATTCATCGGTGCCGACGCGTGCGCGATGATTCTCGGCGACAATATCTTCTACGGCGGCGGCATGAGCAAGCGTCTGAAGGCTACGAGCGAAAACGCCGAAAAGCACGGTCGGGCGACGGTATTCGGTTACTATGTCCCCGACCCCGAGAGGTTCGGTGTAGTTGAATTCGATGAAAAAGGCCAGGCAATATCCATAGAGGAAAAGCCTAAGGAGCCTAAGAGCAACTACGCTGTAACAGGTCTGTATTTCTATCCCGCAGGTGTGTCTGCAAGGGCAGAACAGGTAAAGCCCTCCGCAAGGGGCGAGCTTGAAATCACAACGCTTAACGAAATGTATTTAAATGACGGTCTTTTGGATGTGCAGGTACTTAGCCGCGGTTACGCGTGGCTGGATACCGGCACAATGGACAGCTTGGCCGAAGCTACAGACTTCGTGCGCATGGTCCAGAACCGTCAGGGCGTAGAGATTTCCGCGCCCGAAGAGATAGCCTACATAAACGGCTGGACGACTAAAGAAGAGCTGTTGGCCTCGGCGGAAAAGTACGGCAAATCGCCCTACGGCAAGCATTTAAAGAACGTAGCCGAGGGCAAGCTTCAGTATTGAGGAGAGAATATATTATGACAATAATAGTAACAGGCGGTGCGGGATTCATAGGCAGCAATTTCGTATTCCATATACTCGCAAAATATCCCGATTACCGCATAGTATGTTTGGATAAACTGACGTATGCGGGCAACCTTTCAACGCTCAAAGGCGTAATGGATAACCCCAATTTCAGGTTCGTAAAGCTCGATATATGTGACAGGGAGGGCGTGTACAGGCTCTTTGAAGAGGAACACCCGGATATGGTCGTCAACTTCGCGGCGGAGAGCCATGTAGACAGGAGCATAGAGGATCCTTCCGTATTCTTACAGACAAATATAATCGGCACGTCGGTTTTAATGGACGCCTGCCGCAAGTACGGTATAAAGCGGTATCATCAGGTCTCTACGGACGAGGTGTACGGCGATTTGCCTTTGGACAGGCCTGACCTGTTCTTTACGGAAAGTACGCCGCTGCACACCAGCAGCCCTTATTCAAGTTCCAAGGCCTCGGCAGATTTGTTGGTTCTTGCCTATCACAGAACTTACGGCTTACCCGTGAGTATTTCGAGGTGTTCGAACAACTACGGCCCTTATCACTTCCCTGAAAAGCTTATACCCCTGATGATAATCAACGCGCTGGCGGATAAGCCGTTGCCTGTGTACGGCAAGGGTGAAAACGTTCGCGACTGGCTGTATGTGGAGGACCACTGCAAGGCGATAGATCTGATTATCCACAAAGGCAGGGTGGGCGAGGTATATAACGTCGGCGGCCACAACGAGATGAAAAATATAGACATAGTCAAGCTGATATGCAAGGAGCTGGGCAAACCTGAAAGTCTGATAACATTTGTTGCAGACAGAAAGGGTCATGATATGCGCTATGCAATAGACCCTACAAAGATACACGAAGAACTCGGCTGGCTACCCGAAACGAAGTTCGCGGACGGCATTAAAAAGACCATTCAATGGTACTTGGATAACAAGGCCTGGTGGCAGGAGATAGTGTCTGGCGAGTATCAGCAGTATTATCAGAAGATGTATGGTGACCGTAAATGAAAGTATTAGTCACAGGGGTCAAGGGTCAATTAGGCCATGACGTAGTAAACGAACTTACTAAGCGCGGCCACGAGGCAATCGGCGTTGACATTGCCGAGATGGATATAACGGATAAAAACAGCGTTGAAGCGGTAATATCCGGCGTTCAACCGCAGGCAGTCATACACTGCGCGGCGTGGACGGCGGTAGACGCGGCGGAAGATGAGGAGAATATCCCTAAGGTCCGCGCGGTCAATGCCGTCGGTACTCAGAATATCGCCGACGCCTGCAAGAAGATAGACGCCAAGTTAATGTATATCTCCACCGACTATGTATTCGACGGACAGGGGACTCAGCCGTGGCAGCCCGACTGCAAGGACTATAAACCTTTAAATGTCTACGGACAGACCAAGCTTGAAGGCGAGCTGGCGGTTGCGGATACTCTCGGTAACTACTTCATCGTGCGCATAGCGTGGGTGTTCGGCGTGAATGGCAAGAACTTTATAAAGACTATGCTCAGCGTCGGCAAGACTCACGACACGGTCAAGGTGGTGAACGACCAGATAGGCACGCCCACATACACTTATGACCTTTCGCGGTTGCTCGTCGATATGATAGAAACGGATAAATACGGATATTACCATGCGACTAACGAGGGCGGGTATATCAGCTGGTGCGATTTCACCAAAGAAATTTATAAACAGGCGGGATATACTACAAAGGTTATTCCCGTGACTACCGAAGAATACGGACTTTCCAAAGCGGCGCGGCCATTCAACAGCAGGCTTGATAAAAGCAAGCTTATCGAAAACGGTTTTAAACCGCTTCCCACGTGGCAGGACGCGCTTGCAAGGTATTTAAAGGAGATAGACTACTGAAATGGGACAGATAAAAATAGAAAAGAACGTCGGCGGCATAGATGGGCTGTGCGTGATAACGCCCGCCGTGCATGGCGACAGCCGCGGCTATTTTATGGAAACGTACAGTCAGAGGGACATGGCGGAGGCAGGCATAGATATAACCTTTGTGCAGGACAACCAGTCCATGAGTACTAAGGGCGTACTCAGGGGTCTGCACTTCCAGATAAATTATCCGCAGACAAAGCTTGTGAGAGTCATCAAGGGCGCGGTGTTCGACGTCGCGGTCGACCTCCGCAAGGACAGCGCAACGTACGGCAAGTGGTACGGGGTAGAACTTACAGAGGAAAACAAGAAGCAGTTCTTAATACCAAAGGGCTTTGCGCACGGATTTTTGGTGCGGTCTGACATAGCGGAATTCTGTTATAAGTGCGATGATTTCTATCATCCCAATGACGAGGGCGGGCTTGCATGGAACGACCCGAAGATAGGCATAGAGTGGGGGATATGCGGCGAATACCGCGGCAGTGCCTCTGCCGAGGGCTACACCCTCCCCGACGGCACCCCCTTAAACCTCTCCCCAAAAGACCAGAATTGGCCGCATTTATAAAGTATATCTGATTGAGATCATTTTAGCGAAACAAATTTGTTTCTTTTAAAACATTATGGAATATAACGTGGAAAACAATAAAAACAGTAAAAAGTTTAAAGAGAGCGCTGCGGCGGATGTGACGGCTGGGCGGGTTCGGGCATACGCGTTCACCCCGCAAGTGGTACAGCCCGTCAGGCATAGCCGCGCATGGTTTATAATATACGGCTTTTTAAAAAGGGTGTTCGATTTTATTGTGTCGCTCATCACCAGCGTCGTACTCTTGATTCCGATGATTATAATAGGGTTTATAATAGTCTGCAAGGACGGAGGCTCGCCTTTCTATAAGCAAAAGCGCATCGGCAAAAGCAAGAAAAACAGCGCGGATTATAACGTAATAAATGTCTATAAATTCCGCAGCATGAAACAAGACGCGGATAATCTTGAAAAGATGCTCACGCCCGAACAGCTTGAAGAATATAACAGAGAGTATAAGTTAAAGGACGACCCCCGTCTTATAGGTTATAAAAATCCCGGCGACGGCGAAAACGGCAGGTGTTTCGGCGCAAAGATACGGCGCACGTCGCTGGATGAGTTGCCGCAGATTTTGTTCAATATCTGTATCAGGGGCAACATGTCAATCGTAGGGCCGAGGCCTATATTGAAGCAGGAACTCGAAGAAAATTATACCGAGGAACAGCAAAAATTGCTCCTGTCGGTAAAGCCGGGGCTTACAGGATATTGGCAGGCCTATGCGCGAAATAACGCCACCTATGAACACGGCGAACGCCAACAGATGGAGCTTTACTATATAGCGCACAGGTCGCTGTGGCTGGATATAAAAATAATATTTAAAACGGTAATTTCTGCTATAAAACGCGATGGAGCGGAATAATAACGAGGACAGAATATGAAAGTTTTACAAGTGAGCAATTATTTTCCCCCTTCGATAGGTGGGATAGAGGTGCTGGCTTATGAGTGTACCCAGGCGCTTGAAGGATATGAGCAAAAAGTGTTTTGCTTCAATCACGTCAAGGGCGACAGGACAGACGTTGTAAACGGCGCGGAGATCGTGCGCGCAGGCTGCTTTGCCAAAGTCGCTTCGCAGTCGCTGTCCTTTTCCTATGGCAGACTTCTTAAAAAGACTTTTGAAAATTTCAAACCAGATGTGGTAATATTTCATTACCCCAACCCTTTTGCCGCGCACTATCTTATAAAACTGCTTTCAAAACATCCCGAATGTAAATTTATATTATGGTGGCATCTGGATATCACCAAGCAAAAATTGCTTGGCAAATTCTTCGGCGGGCAGACCCGCAAACTGATTGCCCGCGCCGCAAAGGTTGTTGCAACCAGCCCCAATTATATTGAAGGCAGTCCGTTTTTAAGGACGGTAAAGCATAAATGCACCGTCATTCCGAGCAGTGTTAACAGTTCGCGCATGGATATATCCGATTCAATAAAAAAACAGGCGGGAGAGTACAGGGCAGAAAATAAGGGCAAGACAATTTGTTTTGCCGTCGGCAGGCATGTTCCCTACAAGGGCATGGAATATTTAGTGCGGGCGAGCAAACTTCTCGGCGACGATTTTGTTATATGGATAGGCGGCAGCGGCCCGTTGACGGACAAGCTGAAAAAATTGGCCGACGGAGATAAAAAAGTTACATTCCTCGGCAGAATTTCTGATGACGATTTAAAGAGCCGTATGCTCGCGTGCGACATGTTCTGCTTTCCCTCGATTACAAAGAACGAAGCGTTCGGGCTTGCTCTTGCCGAGGCAATGGCCTGCGGAAAACCTGCTGTCACCTTTACTATAGACGGTTCGGGCGTCAATTATGTTTCATTAAACGGCGTCACGGGCATAGAGGTTAAAAACCGCGACGTCCAGGCCTATGCCGGGGCAATAAAAAAACTTGCGGGCGACCGGTCTTTAAGGGCGCAATACGGCGCCGCCGCAAGGGAGCGGGTATTGCAGGAATTTACCTTTGAAAAGTTTAAAGAAAACGTTAACGAGCTGATGAAACAGTTCAGCGCGTGAATATGTAATAAATATGGCCTGTTGCAAATGCGCAGTCAGGTCACGGGATATGAAAAATGAAAATTGCAATAGATTGCAGATATCTGGGTAAATCGGGCATAGGCAGGGTCTGCCGCGGTATTCTCGATAATCTCGATTACTCGCTACATCAATATTTTCTGATAGGCGACCCCGCCGAACTTGTGTCATACACGCGCGCCGAAGTTATAGCGGACGCAAGCAACCCCTTTTCAAAGAAAGGGTTGTTTTCCTATGTCCGCCGCGTAAACGGCGAGTGCGATTGCCTTATAATACCCAACTTCATAATTCCTTACGGCATAAAAATTCCCGTCTATACGATTGTACACGACCTCATCTTTCTCGATCTTCCGGATATCACCACTAAGGGCTTTATCGACTACGGCGTCAAAAAAATGCTCCTTAAACGGTGCATGAAAAAGTCGGTCAGAATCGCCTGCGTTTCAGCTTTCACGCAATCTCGCTGCGAACATTACTTCCCCAAGTATGCGCATAAATGCTATGTAAATTATGTCGGGTTATCCAAGGAAGTTCTCGGCTATCGTCATGATGGAACGCAAAAGAAAAATCTCATCGTCTTTGTCGGCAACGTAAAGGCGCATAAAGGGCTCAGAACGCTTATAGAAGCTTTTCGTATGCTGCCGAAGGGCAAATTCCGACTCAAGATAATCGGGGAGAGGGAGGGTTTTCTTGTCGGCATGGACTCAAAAGACCTGCAATCCGACGACGTAATATTTACGGGTCGGCTCAGCGATGAAGAGCTGCTCGGCGAAATCGCCTCGGCAAAATTTCTCGTCCAGCCGTCCTTGTATGAAGGTTTCGGCGTTCCGCCAATGGAGGCACTGTATCTGGGTACGCGGCCGATAATTTCGGATATCCCCGTATTCAAGGAAATTTATAGCGGTCTGCCCGTAACTTTTTTCAAAGTGTCGGATAGTCAAGATTTAGCCAATAAGTTGCTCGGTTCAATATCCGATGCCAAAGTTCAGTCGCTTGAAATAAATCAAAAGTTCAGTTATAAACTGTTTACGGATAAGTTACTGTCAAATGTCAAGAGCTGAAAGTATAGCGGTCGGAAGGGTATAGTAAATGCGTAGTGTAAAAAATGCTGACGAAAAGCACTATAATATTTTCTATAACATTTATATACACGACGTGTTAATCGCCGCGTTGATTGTGTTATTGATTTTTCGCGGCTTTATTGATAATTTTTTAGGTTACGGCACGCTTTATGTGGATATATGCTTTATCTTTCTGCTGGCATGGATTATATTTGCCATATTGTCGGATAAGGTAACCAAAAACTCCCATAAAAATATTCTGTATCTATATATTGTATGGTGCGCGCTATGCTTAATTGTCGGTATCATTCAGGTTTTTTCGGGTAAAACCTCGCTGTATGACGCAGTCCTGGGCTATCGCAATAATAATGTATATACGGGACTGTTTTTAATTGCGGCGTTGAAGTTAAATGAAAACGGTATCAGCCGCTATTATAAGTTATTTGTTAATCTCGGAGTTTTTGTCTGCGTATTTGCTATATGTCAGTTCATTTTCAGGGATTGGCTTCCGGAAAGTCTGCTCATTCTCAAAGATGAGGATGTCTTTAGCTTCTATGGCCGCGATGAAATCAGGGTTACAGGCCTTATCGGCAACACGATAATATTCGGCGGGTTTACTATTATATTGTTTTCGCTCGTCTGGGGTGAAATCATTGTCAATAAATATAAATCGCTCGGTCTGTGGTTAAAGCTCATTATAATTGCTGTTGCAAACTATTTTACATTTTCCCGCGCGTCCGTAATCGGC
Source organism: uncultured Clostridia bacterium (assembly GCA_964447305.1). Lineage (GTDB taxonomy): Bacteria > Bacillota > Clostridia > Christensenellales > Borkfalkiaceae > Coproplasma. Next base: position 46,673 of record CAYURN010000008.1, on the reverse strand, counting down.
ATGGTCGGTGTGTTCTTCCTTGAATTTATCATCTACGGCTGTACACACGGCAAATCTGCCAGGTATCTGTCGATAACTTTCGGAATTGTCGTCATATTATTATTGCTGGCGCTCACGGTATTCAGGGATACCATAATTGTGCAGCGTGTATTCGGCTTCAGCGACGTGTGGACGGAGGGGAGCGATGAAGGACACTTTTCAATGATTGCCGACGCTCTCAGCCTCCTGAAACAAAATTGGCTGTTCGGGACGTTGCTCGGACAGAGCAGTGACGTCATAACCGATGGGGCAATTTGGGCGTACATGCTCGAGATGGGGTTGCCCGTCTTTGTATTGTATATTATACTTATTATAGTCCTCGTCCGCAAGGCGCTGATAAATTGCAGAAGCGAGAGCAAGACAACTTGCTTTATCGGTCTGGGGTTTATAGCGATGATTGCCTATTTCATGATTTTTTCTTTTATAAATTCAGCATATATGGCCCGCAGCGTATTGCCGTTTGTATGGTTTACGGCAGGTATTATGCTGGCGTCGGATAAAAAACAAAAACAAACTGCTATGACTTATGTAAACCCCGTTTTGATATCTGCGGCACCTGCGGTATCCCGAAAAAAGAAAGAAATCATTGTCGACGGATTGTTCTTAACCGAAAAAATGACGGGCGTGCAGCGCTTCGCCTGCGAGGTGTTGGAGCGTCTTTCGCAAAGCGGCAACATTTCTTTGTATATCGCCCTGCCGAAAAAGGCGCAGATAATAAATAAAGTTCCCCGCGGCGCAACTGTAATCCGCTGCGGAAAATTGAACGGCCGCCTTTGGGAACAAATCTGCCTGCCTTTATTCTGTAAGAAAAAGGGCATGCCCCTGTTATGTACGGGCAATATCGCGCCCGTGCGCTATAAAAATAAAATAGTAATTCTGCACGACGTAGTGTTCTGCGAAGACAGCGCATGCAGCAATAAGTCGTGGGCGTTTAAGATCCGCACGCTTGTCAGAGCGGCTATTTACAGAGCGCGCGCAATATACACGGTGTCGCAATTTTCCTCCGGGCGTATTATGCACTTTTATAAGGGGCTCAAAAGTTCTCCGCGCGTGCTCGGCGCAGGGTGGGAACATATTCTCGATTTCAAGGAGGAAGAGGTTGAGGGTGTTCCGAAAGATTTTTACCTTACGGTCGGCTCAAACAACCCGAATAAAAATTTTGATTATATCAAAAAACTTGCGGCGGATAACCCCGATAAAAATTTTGTCGTGACGGGATTGGGCACGCAGTTACAGCAAGGCGGCGCGACCCCGCCGCCCGCAAACTGCCGCTTTGCAGGATATGTAAGCGACGGGCAGCTGAAATGGCTGTACTCGCATTGCAAGGGGTATATCTTCCCGTCGCTGTACGAAGGTTTCGGCGTTCCCCCGCTGGAAGCGGTGGCCTGCGGCTGCCGCAACCTGTTTTTATCCGATATTCCGCCCCACCGCGAAATATACGGCGGATTTGCAGCATTTTTTGACCCCTCGGATTATGAGCATACGGTAGATTTAAGCAGGTCTTTCAACCTTACGGACGAAATGGCCGGGGAGCTTTTAAACGCGTATTCGTGGGATACCGTCGCCGCAAAGCTGGAAAATTATTTAATTTCTGATTTGTCGGAATAAATATGTGTGAGAGTGCTACGATATGGACGTATCTGTTATAATGATAAACTATAACACTTTTCAACTCACCAAGGACGCGTTGGAAAGTATATTTGAATATACCAAGGACTTGCAGTACGAGATTATATTGGTCGATAACTGTTCGCCCGACGGTTCGGGCGAACAGCTCAGAAAATCATTCGGCGACAAAATAAAATATATTCAGTCGGGCGGCAATCTCGGCACGAGCAAGGCGTTCAATATGGGGCTTAAAAAAGCTTCGGGCAGGTATATCCTGTGGCTTAATACGGATATTCTCATAAAGGATAATTTCATCAAAAAGCTGTTCGACTACATGGAAGGCAATCCCGGTTGCGGTGTATGCGGCGGTAATGTTTTAGATTTTAACGGGAATCCTGCGGGCAGTTGCAGAAAAAAATTCACAACGCTTGGCGAGGTAAAAAGGCAGTACAGTATTCTGCATAATCTTTCAGAAAGGTTTTCGCGTAAGCGGCACGATTATAATTACACGGGCAAGCCCCTCCGCGTTGCGTGGGTTGGCGGCATGGATATGATGACTCGCCGTCAGGTCTTTGAGGAGATAGGCGGATTCGACGAGGTCATCTTTATGTATGCGGAGGAGATGGAATTTCAATACCGCATGACCCAAATGACCGATTATACCGTAATGTCTGTTCCCGAAGCCCATATTTATCACCTTGACGGCGCGACCACCAAAAAGATAAAAAAAGCTTTCAACGAACAGTGGGAACAGCTCGTATTTAAGGGTTTGCCGCGGTATTTTTACAGGTGGTTCGGCAAAGAGTATGTGTATAAATATCTCAAAATACGAAGGCGAGGAGCAAAAAAGCTGCTTGCAATGGCAAAATTGACGGGCAACGCCGCGCGCAAAGAACGCTGCATAAAACAGCTTGAAATGTATAACGGGTATCTCAATAATTTCGACGCGTTTATATCAGGGTTAAAAGACGAAAAAACTGCAACTGCCGTAAGCGCAAACAACGAATGATTAAGGCATATATCGGTATCTTTGATAACATTATAATTCACTTATTGCAATGGGGATCTGGTGATGAAAATTGATGGCGTTGTGGTCTTGTATCAACCGACGGAAGAGCAAATAAATAATATTCTGGACTACGCTGTATTGCTCGACGAGTTGTTTGTTATAGACAACTCCGATTGTGCAGATAAAAAATTATTGGCCCTCATGCAAGGCGTTGACAATATTTGCATTGTGGATATGGGCGGGAATCAAGGCATAGCAAAGGCGTTAAGGGTCGGCGTGGGCAGGGCTTTGCAAAACGACTCCGATTTTTGCCTGACCATGGACCAGGACAGCGTTTTTCCCGTCGACAAATGGAAGGATATACAGACCTATCTTTCAGCGAAAAATGCAGATGACTACGGCATTATCGCATTAAATTGCGAAGATGTTCAAAGCCGTCAGTGCGGCTTGGTCGAGGTAAAACATTATATAACTTCCGGCAATTTCATAAATCTTAAAGCATACAGGCAAATAAATGGCTTCCGCGAAGAGCTGTTTATTGATTCGGTGGACTTTGATTTATGTCATCAATTTTATGCCGTCGGCAAGAAAATAGCCGTTATAAATGAAATATGTATAAAACATAAAATCGGCTCGCCTACCGCGCGGACATTTATAGGCAGAAAAGTACAGCCTTCAAACCATAACGCAGTCCGTTGCTATTACCGTTTCAGAAATAATTATTTGCTCTATCATGAGGACAAAGAATTTTATAAAGAAATTTATACGGCAGATAAAAAACAGCTTATTAAAATTCTTTTATATGAAAAGGACAAAATCAAAAAGCTTAAAATGATACGTCTGGGCATAAAGCATGCCAGGAAAAAAAGACTTGGAAAATTAACATAAATAAAGGGACTGCCTTAAATTTCCGCTAAACAATAATTAAAATGCAACAAAAAATATCCAACAAAAGAATTGCTAAAAACTTAATAATGTCGCTCGTGGCGCAGGCAATCTCGATTATAACAAGTCTTGTGCTCAATCTTTTAGTGCCGAAATTTATTGATACGTTGCAGTATTCATATTGGCAGACATACACTTTATACGCAGGATATACGGGGATTTTTCACTTCGGTCTTTTAGACGGTTTAGTGTTGAGGTATTCGCGGTATAACTATGATGAAATAGATAAGCCGAGGGTGCGTTCCCAATTTCAGCTATTGCTCGGGGTTAACGCTTTATTGTCCATAATAGGATGCACGTTTTCATTGTTTGTTACAAACAGCATTACAAGGGAAATTTTAATCCTGTTTTTAGTTGCCGTAACGGTAAAAAACGTATTCGGGTACACTTCATATTCGTTTCAGATAACAAACAGAATACCCAAATACGCCATGCTTGTCATAGTCCAGCGCGCGGCGTATGCGGTGTTTGTCATCGTGCTGCTCCTTTGCAAGGTAAACGATTTTTATTGGTACTGCATAGCCGATATATTCGGCGACGCTTTCGGCTCCGCGCTGGGCGCAATATTCAACAGGGGCATGTACTTCGGCAGAGGTATTCCCTTTAAAGAATGTTTTAAAGAAGCGCGGTTCAATGTTTCTGCCGGCTTGATGTTGCTGGTGGCGAATTTTTCGTCGAACTTCATCGTCGGCGGGGCAAAGATGATAATTCAATGGCGGTGGGACGAGCTGTTGTTCGGGCAGGTGTCGTTCAGCTTCAGCGTTTCAAATTTATTCCTGACGTTTATCACGGCGATAAGCGTGGTGTTATTTCCGTCGCTCAAACGCATGGACAGTTCTGACCTCCCGGATATATATACAAAGATCAGGAACGCCATATCGCCTCTGCTTTTCTTTGCAATGATATGTTATTTCCCCGGCTGTTGGATACTTGAAATGTGGCTGCCGGACTATTCCGACAGTTTAATATATCTCGGTATGCTTTTGCCGCTGGTGGTGTTTTCTGCAAAGGTAAACCTGCTTACAAACAACTACCTTAAAGCCTATCGGAAGGAAAAACTCATGTTGGCCATAAACGTCTGCGCCGTGGTTGTCGGCGTTGCGCTGTTTGCCGTTGGGGCTTATGTCTTGAACAGTCTTATGTTTGTGCTGTATTCGTTGGTTGCAGTCATAATGCTCTATTCCGTCGCCTCGGAAATTGCCGTTATGAAGCTGATAGGGAAAAATATAGTCAAGGACTTCATTATCGAATTTATAATGACGGCATTGTTCATCATTGCGGTAGGTTTTCTTGAACGTTGGTGGGCGTGCCTGGCCTATGCCGTTGCGTTGGCGGTATATGCAGTCATTTACAGAAAGAGCATAGCGGCATTATTCCGCACGGCCATAAACCTGTTAAAACGCGGTAAACCCAAAACAGATACCGCCGGCGATTGCGATTAAAATATGCAAAAGGAGAAATTTAATCATGAATTTAATAAAAAAATGCGTGGCTGAATGTGTGGGAACTATGATTCTCGTCGCGTTCGGCTGCGGAGTGGCTGTAATTACGGGCTGTTCCGACAACGGCGGAATCCTCGCCACGGCACTTGCGTTCGGTCTTGTAATCATTGCAATGTCCTTTGTTATAGGCAATATATCGGGCTGTCATATCAACCCCGCCGTCAGCCTTGCAATGTTCATCGAAGGCAAGATGACGTTTAAGGAATTTTGGGCGTATGTCGCCGGCCAGGTAGTGGGCGCAATCATGGGCGCGATAATCGTTGCTTTCTTATTGGGTTCGTTTGAAGACCTCGGCGGCAATGTCGTGCAGGATTTAGTGGTCACGTCCTACGGTCAGTGGGCTGCGCTGGCAATCGGGCTTGTTGCGGAAATCGTGCTCACTTTCGTGTTTGTCTTTGCCGTCCTGGGCGTAACTTCAAGGACGGATAACAAAGCCGTAACGGGCGTAGTAATCGGCCTGACTCTTACATTGGTACACCTTTTGGGAATACGCCTCACGGGTACATCGGTCAATCCCGCGCGCTCCATAGGGCCTGCGCTCATCCAGATGATAAGCGGGGATTTTAACACCATTTCACAGATATGGATATTCATCGTCGGGCCTATGCTCGGCGCTGCCGCCGCGGCATATCTTTATCGCTATCTCGACAACGACGAAGATATTTCGCGCAATCTTAAATAGTACATACGGGTCTGATTGCGAAGGCGCCCGCCGCGGTGAACGCGGCGGGCGCCTTCATTTGCCGCGGACATGTGTATATGCGCCCCGTCAGGGCAATAAATGGAGTATATCCGCGCGGCTTAGGTCGGCAAAGCGAGCTTTACGGTGCAAAATTTTACAAATTATTTTGTGCTTAATACTTTTTTAACGGACAATTGTGTGATATAATATTTTGTGTAAAATAAATTTTTTGTCAGGGGTTATATGAAAGTAGGCATTTTAACAAGCGGAGGCGACTGTGCGGGCCTCAATGCCGTCATACGCGCGGCAGGTATCGCACTGTGCAAAAACGTAAAGGGCGTGCAGCTTGTCGGTATTCCGGACGGCTACGGCGGCCTTATCCGCGGCGAGGGCGAAGTCCTCGGCCGCGGCGATCTCAGGGGTATACTCGATAAGGGCGGCACCATTCTCGGCTCGTCGCGCCAGCCGTTCAAGCAGATGGAAGTCGTCGGCGACGACGGCGAAAGCAAGCTGGCAAAGATGGTCCGCAACTACAAGGCGATGGGGCTCGACTGTCTTATCGCGATAGGCGGGGCGGGTACGCATAAAAACGCCGCCCTTTTAAAGCGCGAGGGCTGCAACGTGATCGGCGTTCCCAAGACGATCGATAACGATATATACGGCACCGACGTCACATTCGGATTTCAGACGGCGGTGGAGGTTGCCACCGACTGCATGGACAGAATACGCACTACTGCGGAAAGTCATTCGCGCATAATGCTCGTCGAAATTATGGGCAACAAGGCCGGCTGGCTGGCTCTCCATTCGGGCATAGCCGCCGGGGCGGACGCTATCCTCATCCCTGAAATACCCTTTTCCGAGGACAAGTTGTGCGACTTCATCTCCGCTAAAAAATCTGCGGGTGCGCGCAGTATAATAATCGCCGTTGCCGAGGGCGCGCATATCAAGGCCGAAGCGGGTATCAAGCGCAAAAAGCGCACGTTCGCCCGCGTTGAATTCAACGAAACCACGGTCACGCCCCACCTCGCCGAATATGTCGAGGAAAAGACGGGCTACGCCGCCCGCACGTCGGTACTCGGCTACGTCCAGCGCGGCGGCTCGCCCTGCGCCTACGACAGATTGCTGTGTACGCGCCTGGGCGAAGCGGCGGCCGATTTCGTTGTCACGGGCGAATTCGGCGTTACCGTAGCCGTCAAAGGCAATCGGTTGGTGGCGAACAAACTTGAAGATGTTGCGGGCAAGTACAAATATGTCACCCGCGGCGACCGCATGGTCAGGTGCGCGCGGGAGCTGGGCATCTTCCTCGGCGAATGACAAGTTCTTGCCTGCTTATTGTAATATTGCGTTGCCCGCGTTCAGGGCAGGTATTAAGGAGATTTTATGGCTTCAGATAAATTTAAGGCAAAGCGCGACTTTATTAAAGATATCTATATCAACCGTGAGTACAGCTGGCTGCTCTTCAACAGGCGCGTGTTGGACCAGGCTTCCGATCCCGCCGTGCCTCTGCTCGAACGGGCTAAGTTTCTGGGCATATTCGCCTCTAACCTCGACGAGTTCTTTATGGTCAGGGTGGGCAGTTTGTTCAACGAGGCGGCCTCGCATCCCGCCTCAAAGGAGAATAAAACCGAGCTGACTGCCGCAAAACAGCTCGACGGTATATGCCAGGTGGTGAGCGAACTGTATGATGAACGCGCAAACTGTTATTCCGCGCTCGTAAAGGAGTTCGCCGCCCGCGGAGTCAAGCTTCTCAAGGCCGCGCAGCTCTCCGAAAGGCAGTTAAAGGAGTGCCATGCCCTGTTCAGGCTCAATATTCTTCCGCAGATATCTCTTATGGTGCTTGACGCAAAGCATCCTATGATGCAGTTTGAAAATAAGCGCAACTACATGCTCTACGACCTTGCCAAGGGCGACAGAACAATGATAGGCGTCATGGCTCTCAACGAAAATCTCGGCAGACTCTATCGCGTTGGCAAGGGCGACAGCGTAAAGCTCATCGCGCTGGAGGAGGTCATCCGCGCCTGCGGCGCGACGGCGTTTACCGGCTACGACGTCAGGAACAGCATGCTTGTACGCTGTACGCGCAATGCCGACTTCGATACATATATCGACGACGCCGATGTCGAAAGCGATTTTTCGCAGATAATGCAGAAAAAGGTCGCTTCCCGCGCGCGCATGAATATCGTGCGCCTCGAAACGGACAGCCATAATTCCAAGCTCAGGGACTTTGTGCTTAAACTTGTCAAAATAGATACCAAGTTCTGCTTTGTCGATAAGCGGTTCTTCGATTATAAATTTCTGTTCGAACTCGCCTCGCACCTGCCTGAAGAGCTTGCCTCTCCCATGAAGTACAGTTCTTTCAAGGGCAGGGTAGACGAGGAGCTGTCCTCCGCGCCGTCTATGATAGAGCGCGTTCTTTCGCACGACGTGTTTCTGTCCTATCCATACGACGCGATGTCCCCGCTTGAAACCCTTCTCGACGAATGCTCGCGCGACGGGCGCGTTTCGGCAATATCCATAACCATCTACCGTCTTGCCCATCATTCGCGCATAGCCGACCTTCTGTGCCGTGCAAGCGAAAACGGCAAGCTGGTCACCGTAGTTATAGAACTCTGCGCACGCTTTGACGAGGAGAACAATATGCACTTCGCCCGCAAATTGCAGGAGGCGGGCTGTACCATAATTTACGGAATGGAAAACTACAAGGTACATTCCAAAATAATTTCCATCGTCCTCAAAAACGGGGAGGACGTAGACTATATAACCCACCTCGGCACGGGCAACTACAATGAATCTACGTCCAAACAATACACCGATCTCAATATAATAACGTCCGACCGCGCCATCGGCGAGGACGGAGCCGCGTTCTTCCGCAATATCTCTATCTGCAACACGCAGTATCGCTATAACAGACTGCTTGTCGCGCCTGAAACGCTTAAATCAGGCCTTATCGCCTGTATCGACAGGGAGATTGCAAAGGGCGGGGACGGGTATATCCTTGCCAAAATGAACAGCCTTACCGACAAAGCGATAATCGAAAAGCTTCGTCAGGCCAGCTGTGCCGGAGTAAAAGTTCAGCTCATCGTCCGCGGTATATGCTGTCTGCTGCCCGGCGTTCCGCAAAAGACGCAAAATATCTCCGTCATATCTGTTGTGGGCAGATTCCTCGAACATTCCCGCGTGTACTCTTTCGGCAGCGGCAAGGACAGGATAACATATATTTCCTCCGCCGACCTCATGACGCGCAACGTCGACAAGCGCGTTGAAATCGCCGCGCCCGTTCTCGATAAGGGAATAGAGGAACGTATTCTGAAGATACTCGGCATAATGCTGTCAGACAATGTAAAGGCAAGGCAGCTCTGCCCCGACGGCAAGTACCGCAAAATAGATGGCGGCGACGCCGTGGACGCACAGGACTATCTTCTGAAGCATAAAATTTAGTGTGGAGTGCGCGCTGCGGCGGGCGCCGAAGCGCCCGCCGCAGCATGTTTTAAAAATTTAATATTGGCAATAAATTGTTGTGCATGCGCGTATGCGCTCGGCTATTTTAACTTTAAAAAATTTTTTATTTAATATTATTTACATTTCGTTTCAGAATGTGATATAATTTATATACAAAAATAAAAACGGAGGTGAAATATGATTTTAGCTGATTGGATAATGCTCGGCGTCATTGTTGCCGTCATAGTACTTGGCCTCATCGTCGGTTTCAGCGGCTGCCTTAAATTTTTCACGAGCGGCGTTTTCGGTGTCGTTATCTCCGTAATTGTCACCTACTTCCTGCTCGGCATAGTCAGTTCCTGGCAGTTTGTGACCGATCTCTTTGCCCGCCTCAATGCAACTATGAGCATAAGCGAAGCTGCTGCAAACGTCATTGACCAGATAATCCTTGCGGTCATTTTATTCATAATCGTTCAGATACTGCGTATTCTCGCAGTCAAGGCCGTTGTTTCGATGTTTGAAATAGACAATGGCGCCGTAAAGGTAGTAAACCGCGTGATCGGCGTGGTTTCTGTGGCGTGTATTGTGGCAATACTCGGTCTGCTCGCTTTCCAGATAATTTATTGGGTTGGCGGCACGTCTGCAGATCAGGTTTCGGCCGCGCTGGCAGACAGCAAGTTCGGTCTTGGCTGGCTGTATGAAAACAATCCGCTGCGTTCGTTTACGCAAATAAATTGGTAATATCGTTCGTGTGGACAAGGTCTGCGCTCGGCTAACGCTGTGCGCAGACTTGTTTTTTTACCGCTGATTGTCCGTTAGTGCCGCTTTGCAGTCAACTTTTGCGCCGCGCAGCATAACATTATATTATGGAACTATCTTTCAATCAACTCAAAAAGTTACAGGTTATCAGTCTGGACGACGGCAAAAACCTCGGCCATATATGCGACATTATTTTCATCTGTCCAGAAAATCAGATAAAGGGCTATTCTGTCACCGGCGGCAAGGGCTTCAGGCTGACCCGCGACGAGCAGTTCATTGCCGTATCGCAGGTGGTAAAGATCGGTGAGGACGTAATGCTCGTCAAGGGCGTGCTTTCAGGAAAGGACTGCCGGCAGGAAGGCGCCTGCCCGCCCGAACAAGGCCGCCACCCCAAGCGCGGCGGGCGGCGCGATTTCGGCGATTATGAATAGGTCTGCCGCGGCCTTTGGCTGAGATAATGTGTTTTTTTGTTTTATCACACAATTCCACGCATATTTTTTCTAACTTTAACAAAATTATTTTATCAAAACAGTTTACAAACGAGGTAAATATCAATATAATGGTACGCGTAAAAAAGTGTTATGCTTTTGCGCGCACTGTACTTATATGTAAAACGGGAGAAATAGCATGGTAAGATATATTAAATGCCCCAGATGCGATTTGAACTATATTGACGCCGACAATCAGGAATATTGCGACGTGTGCATTGCAGAGATGAAGGGCAACAGACTGCAATTTGCCGACCTTGAGGACGAGGAGCTTGAAGAAGCTCTCGAAGCGGAAAACACGGAAATTTGCCCCATTTGCGGAGTCAATCGTATGCAGTCAGGCGAAACCATGTGCGAAAGTTGCCGCCGCAAAGCCGAGTACGAGGAAGCCGATCTTGACCCTGAAAAGGACGAGGAGTGGAAAAATTATCTCGATGAAGATATGGAAGATCTCACTTTGGACGATGAAGAACTCGAAGAAGAGTTTGCCGACGAGGAGGAAGAGGAGGAAGAATCCGAACACGACGACTTTGACGACGACCTTTCCGACCTTGCCGACGAGGACTTCGATGACGAGGACTTCGATGATGACGACGATGACGATGACGACGATCTGTTCTGATCGTATATAGTACTGTCGCCCTGCAAGCATATCATGCAGGGCAGGCCGCGCCCGCACTTTTGTGCGGGCGCGGCTTTTTATGCTCCTTGTCCAGGCGCGGTGGCGCGGGCGGAATTGCCGCCCGCGCCACTCACGATCCTTGTAAATAATTTTTATAATTTTTGGCAATAATAATTTCATGATAAAAACAGCAACTTCCATTTCAGCCATAAAAAAGGCCGTGCGCGATTGCAGCAATTGCGAAGTAACCGTAAAGCTCAACCTCGGCCGCAACAAATTCGTCACCTTTCCCGCAACCCTTTCGGGTATATATCCGTCCATATTCACCGTTCAGCCCCACGATAAAAATTTCCTCGGCAAAACGTCATATTCCTATTCGGAGATACTCTGCGGCCGCGTCAGGATAGAAAAAATTGCTTCATCGACAAAGTAAGTCACTTATTTTTATGTGCGGCGGGTAATATCGCCGCCTGTTCGGGCATATTATACCTTGTAAGAAAACAAGGAGTGCAAAATATGATAAAGCCCCAAACAAGCTCTTTAGCCTACACGCGCGCCGTCGCCGCGCTCACCGCCCAGACCGTGGCGCAGACCCGCCTTGCCCAGTCGGACGGCATATCCGAAGTGTTGGCCGTCTGCCCCCAGGTCAGCCTGCTCACCTGCGAAGTCGCCTCCGGCAGGGTCAATTACAGCGGCAAAATAATCTTTACAATACTCTACAGCGATGAGGAGGGCAAGCTCTGCCGTATGCAGAAGGGTGCGGAATTTTCCCACTACTGCGATGACGATTTGCTCGCCCCCGCGCAGACGGCCGTCTGCGCCCTGTCCTGCGAACGCGTTTCCACCCGCCGCGACGGCTCGGCCATAGTGCTGTCCGCGGTGGTCACCGCCGTTATAGATGTGTTTGCCCCCGCCGAGCGCACGTTTGTCACCGCCTGCGAGGGCGCGTACTTAAAGACCCAGACCAAGCAATTTTTCTCCTTTATAACCTTTTCGGGCGAGTGCGAGGTGGAGGACGAGTTTGAAGCCGACGGCGTCGACGACATACTCGTTCCCTCCGCCGGCGTACTCGTCACATCTGCAGAGTGTGGCACGGGTGAAATTTCGGTTTCGGGCGAAATAAATCTCAGCCTGCTCGCCATGCGCAAATCCTTTCCCGCCGGTATGGAGCGCGTTATACCTTTCAGGTGTGTGCTGCCGTGCGAGGACAGTTTTGCGGGCGCACTTCCTCACGTCCGTGCCGAAGTGCGCGATATGAATGTGGAGGCGACCGTGGACGAGGAACGCTCCAGATGCCTTGTGCAGATGTCCTGCACTCTCGCCGCTTTGGGCTACTTCACCCAAAGCACCGAACAGTCCGTCGCCGTGGACGTGTTCAGCTGCACCAACTCCGTCGGCGGCAACAGGGCGCAGGAGGACGTGCGCGTACTCACCGAAAGAAAGCTTTATTCCGAGCGCATAACCTCGCCTGCCGCCTCAAAGGCGAAAATAGACTTCACCTGCCGTTTTCTTGCCGTGGCGTGTCCGCGCGCAGAGTATGAATACTCGGCGGACAGCGGAGCCGTGGAGGGGGCTGTGGCGGCCGTACTGTTGTACGAACAGCACGGCGAAGTCAAGTCCACGGGCGTGAGCATACCATTTTCCGTGCGCGTCGGGACGGAGGACGGCGCGGATGTGGAAGTGTCGGTGTGCGGCGTGTCCGTCAAACAGCCTGTGGAGGGCCGTGTTGAGGGCGAAGCGCTCGTCAAAGTGTGTGCGGGGCATGTCCGCCGCTACACGGCCGAATACCTTACGTCGGTTGAAGAGGGCGCGCCCCTCGCCGTAAAAGAAAGCGCCATATCCGTCCTCATACCTGCCGCGGGCGACGGCCTGTGGGACGCGGCCAAAAAACTTGGCTGCCCGCCCGAAACTCTCTCCGCCGCCAACCCCGACCTTAAGTATCCGCTGTCCGGCAGGGAGAGGATACTCATTTACCGCAAGAAGTAAAAACTGCATCGTCTGAGGAACGCTCCCGCCCGCCGCGCTGTTTGCGCGGCGGGCGGGAGCAAATTTTATGCTGAAAATTATTGAAATGCTCGCGGCGGTGTGCTATAATGGTAATATGGACGGCGTAAGCGTCAAAGCGTATGCAAAAATCAATCTCAGTCTTGATATAACAGGTTCGCGCGGCGGCTATCATACAATAGACAGCGTCGTCGCCTCTGTCGATATTGCCGATATAATCACCGCCCGCAGGCGGAACGACGGCCTTGTAAATGTCGGCATGAGCGGCATGGGCTGTGAAAGTCTGCCCCCCGAGCAGAACAACGCCGTAAAGGCGGCGCTCGCGTTTGTAAACGCCTTTTCAACTACGGGCGCCGATATCGAGATACGCAAATCCATACCCGTGGGCGCCGGGCTTGGCGGGTCTTCGGCCGATGTCGCCGGCGTTCTCAACGCTCTGTCCGTCCTGTACGGTATAACCGATTACTCAGCAGTAAAGACCCTGGCCGACGGCATAGGCAGCGACTGCGGCTATATGTTGCGCGGCGGCTTTGCCCGCATTACGGGCAGGGGCGAAAGGGTCGCCCCCATAACCTGCGCGGCTCAGTTGTGCCTGTTGCTCGCTCTTCCGTCGGAAGGCGTCAGCACAGGGCGCTGTTACGGGCTGTCGGACGTCTACCCCGAAAGACGCCGCACATCCCAGGCCGTTCAGGCCGCCCTGAACAGCGGTTCGGTTGTAGGGCTGGGGCAGCTACTCTCCAACGGACTGTATCCCGCCGCGGCGGTTATCAACCCTCAGGTGCGGGACGCCTTTGACGAGCTTTGCGCTCTCTCCCCCGCAGGGGTCAACATGACGGGGTCAGGCAGCGCCGTTTACGCCCTGTTCGGCGATAAGGCCCTGCGTGACGCCGCGCTGAAAAATTATGCGGGTACATGCTCCGTTCTGGCGGCGCACACTATAATTCCCGAAAGGTACATATAAAAAATGGCAGAAGAAAGATTTATTGACGAAGATAAGGATAAGAATAAAAAATACCGCTTCCGCATAAACGAGGACGGCGAGGAGGAGCTGGATATGTCCGCCTTCAACGACGACGAAAGTGCGGATGACGGCGATGAAGTCGGCCTCGATTTCGGGGAGGAGCCCGTCGTAGACGAGGACTACTACTTCTATGGTGCAGAGGACAGCACCGAAGAAACTCAGGATGAAAAGGAGGCCGTTGAATCCCTGCTTGAAAAGGCAGAGGACAGTATGTCGGTCGGCAACTTTTCCACCGCGCTCGAATACCTCACCGAGGCAAAGCGCATCGCCCCCAACGACGGCGCAGTCGCCGCATTCGAGCTTGCCATATATACCTGCAACATGACCGATTTTTCGCCTGTTGCAATGGAGGGGGCCATTCCTGCGGCGAACCGGGTGGCTGAATTTTCCTCAGCCGAGTCCAAGCAGTGGCTGTGCGACATGGGCGCGGCGCGGCTCGGCGGGATGATAGATGAGCTTTCCCCTCAGGTTGACGAGCTTTACGAACGCAACGAACAGGGCAAGGCCGAGCGGGCCGGGAACTTTGCTGAAGATAACAAGAAGTCTGTTATCAGACTGATTGCTCTCCTTATTCCTTTTGTCGTCACACTCGCCCTGGCGATATACTTTTCAACGATAATGTATATCAATACAAACGGCACATTTATAATTCTTACCATTGTGTTTGCCGCGCTTGCACTTATATTCTTCATCATCTGTATATTTGCAGCCAGGGCTTTGAATATCACGGCACGGCGGGTGCGCATGAACCGCGACAACTCCCGCACCCAGGTCGGCCGCGACTATCTTGTAGCTTCTGCCCGATTGAATAATTTAAGGACAATTTACGATGCCATCACAAAATAAAAGAATTTATCTCGATCACGCCGCCACGACACCGCTCGACAGCGGCGTATTTAATTGCATGAAACCCTATTTGACCAAAGTTTTTGGCAACGCTTCCTCCCAACATTATTTTGGCAGGGTGGCGGCCGAAGGCGTGACGCGCGCGCGCGACAGTATGGCCGCCGCGCTCGGCGTGGCCCCGTCAGAACTCTATTTCACGGGCAGCGGAACCGAAGCGGACAACCTCGGCATAAAGGGTATAGCGCTTGCCAATACTCACCGCGGCAGGCATATAATAGTTTCTGCCATAGAACACCCCGCCGTTCTCGAAAGCGCAAACGACCTTGCCGCCAACGGCTTTGAAGTCAGCGTGGTCACCCCCGACGATGACGGGGTGATATCTCCGTCCGCCATAGAAAGGGCGCTGCGCGACGATACTGTTCTCGTTGCCGTAATGTCTGCCAATAACGAAACGGGCGTTATCCAGCCCGTGAGAGAAATATATAGCGCAGTCAGACCGCACGGCGCATATCTTTGGTGCGATTGTGTTCAGACGGCTGGCGTGCTTCCCGCTTCGCGCTTCCCCGCAGACGGCTATGCTCTGTCCGCACACAAATTTTATGGCCCCAAAGGCGCGGGCGTCGCCGCCATAAGGCGGGGAGTGCGCTTTGTCCGCCAGCTCTCCGGGGGACATCAGGAGCGCGGTATGCGCGGCGGCACAACGGATACCCCCGCCGTGGTCGGTATGGCGCAGGCTCTCGAACGGAGTCTTGCCCGCGCGTCCGAAGAAAACGCCCGCACCGCACAGCTGCGCGACGAGTTCGAACGCCTTGTCACGCAACAGGTAGAGGGCGCAACGGTCAACGGCGCAGGGGCGGAGAGGCTGCCGTCCCACTCCAACATCAGTTTTTCAGGCTGCGAAGGGCAGAATATAGTTTTTCTCCTCGACCTTCACGGCATTGCTGCGTCTACGGGTGCGGCGTGTTCTTCGGGCGCGGCCACGCCCTCACACGTCCTCAAAGCAATGGGGCTGGATGAAGAGCGCGTCAAATCGGCGGTACGCTTTTCGTTCGGCAGGGATAACACCCATGCGGACGTGCGCCTAGCCGTTCAGGCAGTAAAAAAGATAGTTCGATCAATACGCGGCATTTGACCGTATATAATAAATCGCCGCGCAGCCATTTGTGGCTGCGCGGCGATTTTTTGCCGCATATTGTAATTATGTCGTCACGCTTGCGCCGAACAGGTTGTTCACGCAGTCGACTATCTCCTCGCGCGTATATCCCATGGCCCTGAGTTCGTTCAGCTTCATTGCAAGCAGTTTGTTTTTGTCCACTTTGGGGCGGTGGGAGGAGGACACGAACACCCCTTTTTTGGCGATTGTAAATACAACGCCGTCGTCTTCAAGCCGGGAGTACGCCTTCTGAACGGTGTTGGGGTTTACGCCCAATTCATCTGCCATCTGTCGGCAGCTGGGCAGTTTGTCCCCCGCTTTCAGAATACCCGCACTTATCTTCCGCTTTATGTTTTCACCTATCATAAGGTATAAACTCATCTTCAGTTCAGTCATATTTGGCAATTTCCTTTGTATTAACTGTATTCTCTGTATCAATTGTACTACAATTTTGCGGGTAAGTCAACGCTTTTTTTGATATTTACAGAGCATAAGGGAAAGGGTGAGTGCATAAAAAAACAGAAATAGCACGAACCGGAATCCGTGCTATCTCTATATGATAAGGGGGAAAATGATGAGCTATGTAAGTTGTAAAACGAAAAGTTTTTAAAAATGTTACGCAGTTTACCTTGCGACGCATCACTTATCGTTTACATGTATAATTATAATCATCGGCAAAAAAAAGTAAATTATTTTAACGAAAATTTTTTTTCGCGGGTAAATTTAGAAAAGTATATCACATTTTGTAAAAGGCTATCATTTGTAATAAATATGTAAAAATCACAAAAATCTGCACAACATGCAGGAAAGTATTGTGCTTATTGCCGTGGTAAACAGCACTATGGCAAGGGGCAGCGCCCGCGCCTTTCTGTCCGTGCCTGAAAAGTACAGCGCGAACACATAGAACACCGTTTCGGACGAAGCGTAAATAGTGCAGGCGCACCGCGCAATGTAGCTGTCGGCGCCGTATTCGTCCAGAACGTCGGTTAAAAGCGACAGCGACCCGCTGCCGGAAAAGGGTTTTATCAGCGCCAGCCGCGAAAGTTCAGGCGGTATGCCCAGCGCGTTCATTGCGGGGGCAATTGCTTGGGCAAGGGCGTCGGCAATGCCCGAAATTTCAAACAGTCGGCACATCATAAAAACTGCGGCCAATACAGGTATCAGCGACAGAGTAAACTTCAAACCTTCCCCCGCGCCCGCACAGAAGGAGGAGAACACGTTGACCTTTCTGGCCACGGCTATCGTCATTATTATTATGAAGAGCGACGGAATAATGAGCGGCATATCTTGTCTGCAGAAAAATACAGTGCAACCGCCGTGCCCGTGCATACGGCGGTGGTAATTATCGCGGGGGTAAATATGTCCGCGGGCGAAGCGCTGTCGTAGGCGGCGCGCAGGGCTATGACGGTGGAGGGGATAATCTGAACGGAGGCGGCGTTGAGCAAAAACATTAAATTGCGTCCGAAAATATTGCCGTCGCCGTCCATAGCGCGCATGGCTTTTATGCCGTAAGGCGTGGCTGCGCCGCCCACTCCCAAAAGGTTGCAAGTCAGGTTCATTGCGGCATATTGTGCCGCCAATGCGTTTTTGGTTCTGAAAAGTTTAAAACACAGCGGCTGCATTTTGCCTGCTATTGCCCTGTCTATCCCCGCGTCAGCCGCCACGCGCGAAAGCCCCATCCACACGGCGTATATGCAGAACAGGGTCAGGCAGGTTTCGGCGGTCTGCTTTGCACCGTCAAGCAGGGCGGGTAAAAAGGCGTTGGGGTCGGCTATGCAAAGTATTGCCGCCGCGGCGATGAATATCGCCGTAAAGATTACGTTCATTGCTTAATAATATTATTTCCCGCCCGCAAATATGCCTCTTCCAAGCATCCTCCCGTCGGTAAAAAATATTTTTAGCTTTGCAACCTCCCGCCGTGCAAACCGTACTTATATGTAAAGGAGGTCAGGCGGGCGAAGAACTGCTTTCGCCGTGCCATAAGGAGGAAATATGATACAGCTGAAACACATAAGTAAAACTTATTGCCCTAAAAGAGGCGTAAAAGTCACCGCCCTTGACGACGTTACAATCGATTTCCCCGATCGCGGACTCGTCTTTATCGTCGGCAAGTCGGGTTGCGGAAAGTCTACCCTGCTGAATGTGTGCGGCGGGTTGGACAGGGCCGACAGCGGCGAAATCGTAATAACGGGCAGGAGCAGCAGGGACTTCAAACCCTCCGATTTCGACAGCTACCGCAATACTTATATAGGCTTTGTTTTTCAGGAATATAACATTCTCAATGAAATGACGGTGGAAGACAATATCTCCGTCGCGCTCGAATTGCAGGGCGGGGGACGTGACCGCGAAAAAGTTGACGAAATTTTAAAGATAGTGGAGCTGGAAGGGTATGCAAAGCGCAAGCCAAGCACGCTGTCGGGCGGACAAAAACAGCGCGTGGCTATAGCCCGCGCCCTGATAAAGAATCCGCGCATAATACTTGCGGACGAACCTACGGGCGCGCTCGATTCCGAAACGGGCAAACAGGTGCTGGATATGCTCAAAAAGCTTTCAGAAGAAAAACTTGTCATAATCGTGTCGCACGACGTGGAGTTTGCCGAACGCTATGCCGACCGCATAATAGAGTTAAAGGACGGAAAAGTAATTTCGGACAGAACGCCCGTAAGCGGTCCGCCGCCTCAGGTGCGGCAATATACTGAGGATGATAGGGCTATGATCGGCTCGCACCTGCCCGTGCGCCATGCCTTCCGCATGGGCGCTTCCGTCGTAAAAACAAAGCCTGTGCGCCTCGCCTTTACCATACTTCTGTGCGTCGTTGCCTTTGTTATGTTCGGCGTGTTCTCTGCGCTCATGTTTTACAGTCAAAGGGGCATAACGGTAAACACCATCCTTGCCTCTGATATCGGTTATCTCCGCTACCAGAAGGCATACCGCGCCGACTGTACAAGCTATTTAACTTCGTCAAACGGCGAAACGCGGCTGTACTCAACTTACAGCACCGTACTGCTTACGGGCATGTCGGACGAGGACTATGCCGCGCTGAACGAAGTCTACGGCCCGTCCGTCGCCGTCATAGACGACGCGTTCACCGTCGATTGGTATTATATCGGCGAATATGGCGGCGGATTTTACACCAACTTATTCAGCGGCCTCGCCTTTACCGACGACGACAGCGCGGTAGAAATGCTAGCCGGGAACATGCCGGAAGGCACGGGTCAGGCAGCCATCTCCGATTTTATGTTCGAGGGCATGATGAGCGCCGGCGTCACCGACGGCGACGGCAATATAATAACGCTTGAAGATTACGGCGACTACACCAAACTCCCCGCGTTGACTGTCTTCGGAATGACGGTGCAAATATCGGGCGTCTACGCCGCCGACGACGCCGCAGCCAATAAAAAAAATTCGCTGTGGTTTGATGAGGTCAACAGGGGTTTCTATACATATCTGCTTGTAGACAGACCGTTCGTGCAGGAATATATTGCGTTCACCGCACAAAACAACGGCGGTTCGGAGGAAGACGCCGCCCCGCAGACCGGCTCCTATTTCACATACGTCTACGACAGCAAATATGTTGCGAGCGGGAACGACTATATCACGGGCGTGTTCATTCCGCGCAGCGTATTCGTAAACTGCGTAAAGAGTATAGTCGATTCAACCTTTACCGTCAACGACGACGATTCCACTGCATTGTTGACAAACTATCTCATGTCTGCGGTCAGGTCGTTACACTCCGTCGTGCGCGAGCTGCAAAATATCTTCCTCGGCCTGTGGCTGGGCTTCACCCTGTTCGCCGCTCTGCTTATGGGCAATTTCATATCGGCCTCGATTGCGGCAAAGCGGAGGGAGATAGGTATTCTGCGGGCAATCGGAGCGCGCAGTCGTGACGTGTTCAAAATTTTTCTGTTTGAATCGCTGATAGTCGCGGCGGTATGCCTTGTGCTGTCGTCGGTGTGCTGTGCCGCGCTCTGCCCCGTCCTCAGTACCCTGATATCTTCCGCCCTGCCCGTAGATGTATTGGTGTTTACTCCCTTAACGTTGCTGTTCATGGCGCTTGTAGCGGCGCTCACGGCCGCCGCGGCTACGGCCGTTCCCGTGGCAATATACTCTGAAAAGCCCCCGATAGACAGCATACGCGCCCTTTGATCGGCAAAATATCTGTGCGCCCCGAAAGGCTTTCAGCCTTTCGGGGCGCATAATTTTATGTTCTTTATCAAACATTTTGTTCAAACGGCGGCAAACATTTTACAATTATTTTAAAATATGTTATATTTTAATGCGAAAATATTTATGCTTTGGCGGCGCGGCCGCCGCATGGGAGAATGTACATGGCTGAAAAATTCTATATCACTACGGCAATAACTTATACATCGGGCAAACCCCACATAGGCAACACCTATGAAATTATTCTGACCGACGCTCTCGCACGCATGAAACGCATGGAGGGATACGACGTATTCTTCATGACCGGCACGGACGAACACGGCCAGAAAGTCGAACAAAAAGCGGCGGAAAAGGGCGTTACCCCCAAGCAGTTCGTCGATGACGTTGCTGCGCAGATAAAGGATATATGGGGTCAGATGAATATAGTTTACGACAAATTCATCCGCACCACCGACGACTATCATGAACGTCAGGTTCAAAAAATCTTTAAAAAGTTTTATGAACAGGACGATATATACAAAAGCTCCTACAAGGGTATGTACTGCACCCCCTGCGAAAGTTTCTGGACGGAAAGTCAGCTTGTAAACGGCAAATGCCCCGACTGCGGCAGGGACGTGCGCCCCGCCGAGGAGGAGGCCTACTTCTTCAGAATGGGCAAGTATGCCGACAGATTGGTCAGGCATATAGTCACCCATCCCGCGTTCATTCAGCCAGTGGCGCGCAAGAACGAAATGATGAATAATTTCCTGCTTGCCGACGAGTTTATCGGCAAATCGGACGAGGAAATTCTTGCCGCCGCCGAAAACGGCACGTTAAAGACCAAATTGCAGGACTTGTGCGTTTCGCGCACGTCTTTCAAATGGGGCATACCCGTCGACTTCGACCCCGGCCATGTTGTGTATGTGTGGCTGGACGCGCTCACCAACTATATCACGGGCATAGGTTACGACGTAGACAGCCCTTCGCAGGAATTTAAAAAATATTGGCCTGCCGACGTCCACGTTATCGGCAAGGACATAATACGTTTCCACACAATATATTGGCCGATATTCCTGATGGCCATGGGTCTGCCCCTGCCCGAAAAAGTGTTCGGCCACCCTTGGCTGTTGCAGGGCGGCGACAAGATGTCAAAGTCAAAGGGCAACGTAATGTATGCCGACGACCTCGCCTCGGTCTACGGCGTAGACAGCGTGCGCTATTTCGTTCTGCACGAAATGCCTTTCCTGAATGACGGCATAATCACCTGGGAGCTGATGACCGACAGGCACAATTCCGACCTCGCCAATACGCTTGGCAATCTCGTCAAGCGCACCGTGTCCATGACAAATCAGTACTTCGGCGGCAGAGTTGCCCCCACAGCGCCCGCAGAGGAGGCGGACGGCGACCTTATTGAAGTTGCGCGCACCTCGCGTTCCCGCGTGTCGGCTGAAATGGACGAATGTAAAGCGGCCGACGCTCTGGACGAGCTGTGGCAGCTCTTCCGCAGGGCAAACAAATATATCGACGAAACCACCCCGTGGATACTTGCGCGTGACGAAGCCTGCCGCGGCAGACTCGAACGCGTGCTTTATAACCTGTTGGAGGCCATAACCATCGGCGCAAATCTTTTGCAGCCCTTCATGCCCGAAACGGCGGATAAAATTCTTGAACAGACGGGCGGCAGCCGCAGGCAGTATGCCCTGCTCGATAAGTTTGGGCTGGCGGAAGAATACGTCGTTACAAGTCAGCCCTGCTCGCTGTTCGAAAGGCTCAAACAGGCCGATATAGAACCTTTGATCAAAGCTATTGCCGACAAGCAGATTGCGCAGGATTCCGTTCAGCCGGCTGAAGAAGGCAAGGCTCCCATAACCATAGACGACTTTTCCAAGGTGGAGATGCGCGTCGGCACGGTCGTTGCGTGCGAGGCGGTAAAAAAGAGCAAGCTCCTGCACGAAACCGTCGATATCGGCGGCAGAACGCTTTCAATACTCTCCGGCATAGCCAAACACTACACCCCGGAAGAAATGGTGGGCAAGCGCGTTATCGTCGTCGTCAACCTTCCCCCGCGCGAGATGAAAGGGCTTGTCAGCGAAGGCATGATAGTCTGCGCGGAAGGCCCGGACGGCACTCTCTCCGTAATTTCTCCCGAAAAGGATGTGCCTGACGGCAGCCTGCTTTCATGATAAGTATATGTATACAGACATTCATTGCCATTTAAACTACAAGGACTATGGCTCCATCGAGGATCTTATAGACCGCTGTTTGGCCGCAGGCGTCGGCAGGTTGGTTACCGTCGGGTTTGACCTGCCGTCTTCAGAGATGTGCAGGGACATTGCGGAGTGGTACGACTGCGTGTATTTCACCGCAGGACTTCACCCCACGGAACTTAAACATTGCTCGTTTTCCCAGCTGCGCGATATCGAGCAGCTTTGCGGTCATCCCAAGTGCATAGCGCTCGGCGAAATCGGCCTCGACTATCACTATCCCGATACCGATAAGGACAGGCAGCTTATGTTCTTTAAAGCCCAGCTTGAACTTGCCGACAGACTTGCCCTGCCCGTGCAGATACACTCGCGCGACTGCGCTAAGGACACTCTCGACGTCCTCCGCAGTAACAGCGCGCTTCTTAAACACGGCTTTCTTTTGCACTGTTATTCGTATTCGCCCGAAATGGTGCAGGATTTTCTCAGCCTCGGCGCATACTTTTCATTCGGCGGCATGTCAACATACCGCCACAGCAAAAAGCCCCGTCGCTCCATTGCGGCTATACCTGTCGACAGATTGCTTACCGAAACGGACAGCCCCTATCTTTCGCCCGTTTCATCCTTCGGCAAATTTCCCAATACGCCGCTCAGCATACCCGAAATAACGCGCAATATGGCGCAATTAAAGGATATCGGCGAAAGCGAAATGTGTTCTGCTATATGCGGCAATGCCGAACGGCTCTTTCCCAAATTAAAAATATAAATTGACAGCCGCGCCCGCGGCTGTCAACCCGTCTTTAGTATGGCGAAAGATGAATGTGTTTCGTCTTTCACGCTATCAGTATGTGTAAATGTACGGCGCATATCCGCTCTATATGCTTACAAATTATGGAAGATACAGATATCAGGAATACGCTCGCGCTTGCGGGATTTAATTTTAAAAAACAGTACGGACAGAACTTTCTGACCGATAAAACTATTTTGGACAGCATTGTCGACCTCTCCGGCGCGGAAGGCTGTTGCGTCATAGAAATAGGCTGCGGGGCAGGCACGCTCACGCGCGCCCTCGCCGCTAAGGCGGCGTTTGTTCACGCCTATGAAATAGATAAAACATTGCAACCCGTTCTCGCCCGCACGCTCGCAGGGCTGGACAATGTAGAGGTAACGTTCAAAGATTTTTTAAAACTCCGCCTCGACCTGTTGGAGGGGGAGCTGCCCGAATATCGCGTGGTTGCCAATCTGCCGTATTATATAACTACGCCCCTCATAATGATGCTGCTCGAACACTCCCAGAAGTGCCTGTCCCTTACGGTCATGGTTCAGCGCGAGGTGGCCGAACGCTTGTGCGCACAGCCAAACACCCCGCAATATGGCGCAATTACTGCAAATGTCGCGCTGTATGCCTCGTGCAGAATGGTTCTGGATGTCGGCCGCGAAAAATTTTATCCCGCCCCCAATGTGGACAGCGCAGTCGTCCGCATAGACGTCTGCCGCGGCAGGTTGGGCGACGTCGACGAAAAAGCGTACAGGCGTACCGTACAGGCGGCCTTTTCCGCACGGCGGAAGACGTTGGAAAACAACCTCTGCCGCGCCTTTTCGCTCACGCGCGCTCAGGCTCAGGCCGTGCTTTCGCAATGCGGCGTGCCTGTGGGGGCAAGGGGGGAAACGCTTTCCCCTGAAGATTTCGTCAGGCTGAGCGCCGCGCTTTTAAAGAACATGTAAACAGCACCGTCTTTTTTTCAGGACGGTGCTGTTTATATATTGTGGAAACGGTCAAAAAATTTACGGCTTGTCCGTTATTTTTTTGCCGTTGAGTTCTAACCTCGCTTCTGGCAGCGTATAATGGAATATAACATCTCCCGGAGGCCAATAATGGATAATCTTGAATACGCTGAAATGCTTGAAATACCCGTCAGTACGGTAAATGTGGTCAAAAAGCGCGGTCTGTTCAGGCGCAAGGCGGTACAAAAGGAAGACCTTAAGGATGACGTGCTTGCAAGCGTCAACAGCCGTGCCGAGGCCGAGGACGTGTCTGTCCGCGCCGACTTCATTCAGACGGAGGATCTGACCGAACCCGCCGTAACAAAATCGAGGGTCAACGACGGCGCAAGCACCGTCATAATAGCCGAAGCCGTTGCGGCCTGCCTGCTCGCGGGCGGCATATTTCTTACAAACGCCCTTGTAGACAACACCGCCATAAATAATCTCGTTTCAGGTCTGTCGCAGCCTGTTGTTGCGGAGATAAGCTACACCGACCTCGAGCTTTCGTCCGTGGTCAGTCTGCTTTCCGACGCCGAAGTCAGCCTTACTTCCGGCGGCGTCATAACCTTTACCGGGCAGACGTCTGTCTATCCCATATATGACGGAACTGTAACTTCTGTCACAAGTTCAGACGGGCTGTACACGGTTGAAATCGCGCACACATCTACCTTTTCAAGCGTCGTAACAGGTCTTACAAACGTCTATTCTGCCGTGGGCGATACGGTAAAATCAAACATACCTTTTGCCTATTCGGACGGCTCCAACGAAGTGCGCGTCAGCATGTATGACGGCGATACCCTTATAAGCGGCTACACCCTCGACGGGGCTGTACCTGTCTGGAATTCGTGAAGATATCCGTTCATCCGCTGTTCTTTGCGGTCATCATCTTCTGCGCCATATTCGGCGGACTTCCGATATGTATAATCAGCGTTCTGACCGCCCTCCTGCACGAGTGCGGTCATGTTTTTTGCGCGGCAAAACTCGGCTATGAGTGCCGCCGCATTAAGCTGATGCCCTATGGCGCGGCGGCGGTGTGCGATATAGAAGGCATAAAGTGGAGGGACGAAATTGTCCTTGCGCTTGCGGGGCCTGCCGTAAATGCGGCAATATGCGTCTTTCTCGCGGGGCTGTGGTGGTTTTTCCCGTCTGCATACGCCTTTACGGATACAATCATGTACGCCTCGCTCGCCATGCTTATCGTCAACCTTCTTCCCGCATATCCGCTGGACGGCGGAAGGGTGGCAAAGTGCGTGCTCAGCCGTTTTCTTTCAGAAAGAACGGCGCGCGTCATTCTCCGCGTCACTAACATAATATTCGCCGCCGTGCTCGTTGTGTTCTTCTTTCTCAGCGGTTACAATGTCACTCTGCTCTTTTTCGCACTGTTTCTCATCTGTTCTGCAATAGAAAAAAGTCCGCCCGCCGTGCGCATAAACTTCGCCTCGCGCTCGGCCGTAAAGCGGGGAATGGAGGTAAAGACCGTGCTTGTAGACAGCACTCTCACGGTCAAGGGCGCCGTGCGCCTGTTGGACGATAAGCGTTATCTGATACTCCGCAATGCCGATTGCGGCCGCGAAATAACCCAGGATGAACTGTATGAAATTTTTGCCGTCAAGGGTATTTACGAAAGCGTTTTCGATGACCCGCCCCCTGACGGCTGAGCTTCGGTATAATGTGTGTTCAAAAAGGAAAATACGCAAATGGATTTTTTTATCTCCCGTATATTATTTGGTCGAAAGCAAATCTACAATGTGTTTTCGATAAGTAGGCTTTTAATTTATGGAAGAGGAGATTTATATACATAAATATCAAATGAATAGTGTGAATGCTGTTTTAGTGAATCAAGGTATTTTTTATATGCCTGTATCGGAATAGGCGTCATTGAGCGTGTAAACTATTGAATCCGGCATATATAGGTACGTTTAAAACAGCCCCTTGCAGACAGAACGTCTGCAAGGGGCTGTTTTTATATCCCGTGTCAGATGAAATCTTTGATTCGAGTAGGCCGATTCTTGCCATTCTCGTGCAACAATAATGTTCAGTGTTGCAGAAAGCTCTTCAAAAAAACCTGACTGTCCAGATCTTTATTTACCACACATCTGACCGCGCGCAGTCCCGCCTCAATCGCTTCATCCAAAAGCGGGGCAAGGGAGGAGTAGTCGTAATCGAACTTATAAGTCTGTTTCTTGCGGGCATACAGTGCGCGGGTGTAGGCAAAATATCTCTTCAGGCAGCGTTCCACGCCCGTCAGGGTGACGCTGTCGTCCAACCTCTTAACAGCGTCGTATAGGGCAAAGGCCGCTCCGCACACGTCATCCTTTGGCATTATCTTGCGCGGCGTGCTGAACTTGCGCGAAACGTACAGCCCCAAATCTTTTTCAAACGCCAGATGGGCAAACGGCGCGTGCGCCGTTTGTTCAAAGGCGTAAACGGCGGGGTGAATGGTGCTGTCAAGCGCATAGTGCGTGGCGTAGCCCGCCGCGTATGCAGGATTGGCGCACAGCAGCTTTTCAAATACAAACATTGCGTCCAGCGAATGAAGCCTTCGGCCGAGGTTGGCCGCCTTGTTCAGGTTATACATAAAAAACACGTCGCCGCCCTGCGCCCCGAGCTTATAGAGCTTTCGGTCGGTTATATGCTCCCTTGTGCTCTTATCCAACCTTTCATATATCACGCCGGAGAGAATGGAGTGAGTAAAATAGTCTGGCATATTACAAGTTTGCGCGTTTTGCATAAAATAAATACTGTTGCACATACCCTGAAAACGCGCCGAAAAGCTTGGTGAAGTATGCGTTTATCTTGTTTCTGTCCGTAAGCGTACCGCCGAAATCTTCGTGATACAGTTTCTCTATCCATGTATCCACGGGGAAGCTGTCCCTCTTGCCGAACCCGAAAAGGCAGATGCAGTCGGCAACTTTAGGGCCTATTCCCTTGTAAGTCAGAAGCGCCTTTCTCAGTTCGCCGCTGTCAAGCCCGTACAGCCCGTCCATGCCCTCCGCGGCAATGCGCTTTGCCGTGTCGGCAATGAATACGTCCCTGTATCCCGCCCCTAAGGATTTGTAATAATCGGGCGTGCGCGAAGCAAGTCCGGCGGATGAGGGAAAGGCGTAAAAATCCCCGAAAGGCGAATTTACTTTTTGGCCTAAGCCCTCACATATTCGCGATATAATGCCCTTTATCCGCGGTATATTGTTGTTCTGCGAAATGATAAAGGAATAAATCATCTCCTCGCTGTTCTGGTTTAAAAGCCGCAGCCCCGCGGCCTTGCGGCAGGCGGAGGTAAGCGCTTCAACGCCGAAACTTTCGGCCATCGCTATTATCTCGGAATAGTCCCTTTCAAGGTCGAAAAAGTGATAAAAGTAGTCGGGGTACAGGCTTTCGACCACGGTTTTTGCGCCTGATGTGTAAACATAACAATCCTTGTCCGCCGAAAATACGCGGTAGCCCTCCTTAAAAGGCTCAAAGCGGAATATCTGCCCGCATTCCAATACGTCCGTCGGGTTGAAGTATTTGCCGTCATAATCAAATTTCATCTGTAAAACTCCGCGCTTATGTCCGTATGCGCATATATCATTTTAGCACCGCGCGGGCAATTAGTCAACTTATTGAAAAAGCCGCGGGGGCGGGTGCAAATTATGCACCCGCCCCCGCGGCTTGTTATCTTGTAAAGTTTATATTCAGCGAACCGAAGTTGACTTCGGCTTTTACCGAACGATCGCAGTTCAGCGCCCGCTCTTCAAGATTGCACGAACCAAGCATTGCCTTCACCTGCGCGTCGTAATCTTCCCTCGAACCGCACAGCGTAATGTCGGCCTTGCCGGCGCTCACATAAATTTCCGTGCGCTTGCAGTCTACCTTGTCCGCCTGCGCGGCGCCCGCGTTTATGTTGAAATCCATGGTGGAGCCGCTCAGACTGCCAACGTTCAGCTTGCCCGCATTTATCTCTGCGCGCATACGGTGGAATACGGCATTGTCAATGTCTATCTTTCCCGCGTTGGTCAGAAGTTCGGCGTCGCTGCAATAAATATTTCCGGTTTTAAGCGCCCCGCCGTCTACGTTGGCTTTTATGTTTCCGTAATCCCCGCCGGCAAGGTTCAGGCTTCCTCCCGTAAGAGTGATTGTGCAGTCGGGCGTAAGATCCTTCGGCACGTCTATAGTCATGTCGGGTATAATGCCCTTTTTGAAATTTACGTTTTTAAATTTTATATCCTTGTGCCTTATGGTTATCTTGCCGCCATGCTGACTGACTTTGTATTCCAGAAGCGCAGTGGTGGGGTAGTCGACTTTTATATTTTTTCCGTTGTAAAACCTTACATAAATTTTCCCCAATGCGCCGTTTATTTCCAGCGCGTCCACGGCTCCCGATGAAACAAACTGCGCCCTTTCGCCTGTATCGCAGGCGTTTTGTCCGCTCTGCACTCTCTTTCCGCCCTTTTTCGCGCCCTCTTCTTCCATAATTTTTTTAGCCGCGTCATAGGGCGCGCCGAACTCCGCCACAACTTGTTGTTCGGTCATGCCGCTGTCGCGCTTGTCTGCGTATATTTCGCTGTAATATGCAAGTATTCTTTCTCGCTCGGTTTTGTCCAGCGAACCTAAAAAACGCTCAAATTCATCTCGCCATTCAATGTACTTCATGTCTTTCTCCGAAAATCTGCTTATAAATTTTATGAATTTCTTCAAAGTCGCTCTTGTATTCGTCAAGCTTCTGTCTGCCGTCAGCCGTAAGGTAATAATATCTTCTCAGCCTGCCGTTGAACTGCCGCGTGTACGTCTTCAACGCACCGCCCGCTTCAAGCCTCTTCAAAATGGGATAAAGCGTACTCTCCGATATATCTATTATGTCCCTTAAATCGTTAATTATCTTATAGCCGTAGCTTTCCCCGTCTGTAAGGGCATAAAGCACGCATGCGTCAAGCACGCCTTTTTTTATCTGAATATCCATTCAATACCTCGTTATATATACTATACATTATATAGTATATACTGTCAAGTATTTTTTATATATTTCTGCAAAAAATAATTGTGCGCAAACGTGCGCGGCACATGCAATGGAGGGACAATATGGGCGAAAGGAAAAATATTAGCAGAAGTGAGGGGCAATGCGCAGGTCTTTCGGAACAGTTAAGGCGTGTAAAGAACATACTTACCTCGCCAGATGTTATTACATTTGAATTTACTTCGCTCGCGGGCAAGAAGTTTGCCGCCGTGTATCTTGACGGCCTTGCGGACAAAAATCTGCTTGGCGAGCTTGTTGTCAAGCCTCTGCGCGCGGCAGAGCGGCAGGACGGCGGCAGTCAGGTTGCCGAACTGCTTGCCTTGCCTGAAATAACCGAAAGCAGTGAACTTGACGAGGCCGTTTCGGGCATACTCGACGGCAACGCCGTGTTGTTCGTCGACGGCGCCGCAGGCTTTTATGTGGTCGGACTGAAGAATCCTCCCGGCCGTTCCGTCATGGAGCCGCCTACGCAGATAACCGTCAAAGGCCCGCGCGAAGGCTTTACCGAGGATATCAAGACAAATCTGGGTCTTGTGCGCAAGCGGCTCAAGAGCAGGAAGCTTCAGGTCAAAATGCTCTCGTCGGGCAAACAGAGCGCCACGGCCGTCGCGCTGCTCTATCTTCAGGGAGTGTGCAGGGAGGGCGTGCCTGAGCAGATAGAGGAGGAGCTTAAATCCAACAAGATCGACATAGTCCCCGATTCGTCGTATATCTCCTCATTTATATCCAAACATCCGCGCTCGCTGTTCAAGCACTGCGGCACATGCGAAAAGCCGGATATATTCTGCGCAAAACTGTGTGAAGGCAGGGCGGGGATAATAGTCGACGGCTCGCCCATAGCGCTGACCGCGCCGTATATGATAGTGGAGGACTTTCAGTCCGCCGAAGATTACTATATCACCTCCTACCGCGCCACAATACTCCGCGTGCTTCGCGCGGCGGCCGTGCTGATCGGCGTGCTTCTGCCCGCTCTGTATATATGCGCCCAACTGTTCAAAATTCAGCTCATTCCCGTCAAGCTCCTGTTCAAAATAGCCAGCTCCGTGTCGGGCATACCCTTTTCGCCCAGCGTGGAAATGTTCCTCACCCTTATGGTGTTGGAGGTATTGAACGAAGCCTCCATCCGTATGCCCAAGTACGTCGGTCTTGCGCTGTCCGTCGTGGGCGCTCTCGTCCTCGGCGACACGGCCGTCAAGGCGGGCATCATCTCCACGCCGGCGATAATAATCATCGCCTTTTCGGCAATCTGTCTGTACACCGTTCCCGACCTCGTTGAAACTACAACAACGCTGCGGCTGCTCTACCTGATAGTGGCGGGGTCTGTCGGCATATACGGCATAGTGCTGCTCACGTCCTTCATACTGTGCTATCTCTGTTCTGAACAGTCCTACGGCGTGCCGTTGCTCTCGCCCTTTGCCCCGCTCGTCGAAGGCGATTTGAAGGACGCCTTTTTAAAGAGCAACATGTATTCCATGCGCAGGCGGCCGCGCACGCTCGGTTCGCGCAACAAAGTGAGGTTGAAAAGTGATAAAAAATAATCTTAGCGTCAGGCAGGTCTGCATAATCATGTGCGTGTTCAACGCCGCCGTAAAACTCATGCTCTATCCCACCACGATGGCGGCGGCGTGCGGCAACGCGCTCTGGCTGCCCGTGCTTGCGGATACCGCCCTTCAGACCGCCGCCGTTCTGGCGGTCTGCCTTCTTGCGGCCAGAACGCAAAAGACTTTCTTCCGTATTCTGTCAGATTCATTCGGCGGCGTGGCGGCGCGCGCCGTCTATGCCGCGTTCGCGCTGTATTTCATGCTCTGCACGGTTGTTCCCATTACCGAACAACAGACCATGGTACATGAGGTGTTCTACGACACCATACCGTCCCTTTTAATCTTTCTGCCTTTTTTCTTCTTTGCCATATATGCCGGCAGCCGCGGGCTGACCAATGTCGGCAGAACGGCGGAAGTCTGCCTGCCCATATTTGCCGTTACAGTCGTTCTGCTCGTCGCAATGGGACTGCTTGACTGCAACTTTTCGGCGCTTCTGCCCTTGCTTAAACAGCCTGTCGAGCAGTTGCTTTCGGGCTGTTCTGCGGGATTTTTCAGGTTCAACGGCGGCGCGCTCATGCTCATGTTTATGGGTCATTTCAAGTACAGGCGGGGGGACGCGGCCAAAATCACCCTCTCGTGCGCGGCGGGCGGCCTTATCGTCGCTGCCGTATGCGTCGTCTTTTATGCCGTGTACTCCGACCTCGCCGTCGTTCAGCACTTTGCAATAACCAAAATTTCCATCTTCTTTTCGGCGATAAACCTCATCGGCCGCACCGATCTCCTTGCCGTGTACGCGCTCGATACGGCAATGCTGTTTGCCATAGTTCTCAATATCCAGCTGACCGTGTACAGCCTTTCAAAGGTGTTCGGCAGGCAGTGGCACCCCGCGTTCTCGCTGGGCGTGAACGCCGTTCTCGTTGTCCTTACCTTTGTTTTCAACAACAGATTTGCCGCCGCACAGCAGCTCGGCACGGCAATAATGGGCTGGGCGACGCTGGTGTTTGCTTACGCTCTGCCCCTGCTCGCATGGGCGGCTTACGCCGCGGGAGGCCGCCGTGAAAAAGTTTAAATTCAAAAGATTCGCGTCGGCAATCTATGCTGTGGTCATCGTCGCCCTTGCGTTTCTGTTCTTTACAAACGATTTCGGCCTCGTGGATATACGCAAAACCGCCGTCATCATAGGCGCGGGCATAGACCTCACCTCCGCGGGCGTCAGCATCACCGCCCAGCTCGCTATACCGCAGGCCTCTGAAAACGTAGAGTCCACTCAGTATATCGAGGTCGAGGGCGAGGGCGTAACCGTCGCAGACGCGCTGAATGAAATAAATAAAAAGACGGGTTTCTATCCAAAACTCGTCTTTTGCAAGCTGCTCATATTGGGCGAAAGCTGTCAAAGCCGCAACATATTTGAAATTCTCGATTACTTTTACCGCGACGACTACACCCAGCTCACGCCCTCCATAGCCATGTGCGAAGGCAGCGCCGGCGAACTTCTCGCCTCAAAAATGCGCTTCGGCAACACTGCCACGGTGTCAATAGAACGGCTGTTGTCCGAAGAGGCCAAAAAGAGCGGCAACGTGTCCACGGTAAATTTAAAAATACTCGGCATAGACGCCCATTCGCCGTCGGCGGCATGTTTCATGCCCTTTATTCGCGCACAGTCCCAATCGGCGGAGGGGAGTCAATCGGGCGGCGACGGGGAGGACGGCGGTGGAAGCCCGTCGGAGGACTCCGCCTCCGACGCAAGCCGGACTGACGGCGGACAGGGCAGTCCGCGGGAATTTTTGTGCGACCGCACCGCCGTGTTCAGCAACGGCAATTTTGTCGGCGTTCTCGACGAAGATCAGACGTTTGCACTCAATCTCGTCAAAAACGACGTCCGCCACGTTTTCGTCCCGTGCGAGGCGGAAGGCGATGTCTACACCCTCGGTATGCGCAACTGCCGCGGCGGAGTGAGCGTGGAGGTGGAGAACGGCGTACCCTCTGTGCGGCTGTCCTTTTCCGCCGTCGTGCAGATAAGCGATGTGGACAGGAGCGAAAGTCCCCGGTCGGCGTCCCGCGGGATCGTGCCTGACGCCGTGCTTGCCGGCGGCGCCGAAGCGCTCCGCCAAAGGTTCTCTTCGCTGGCGGATACGGTGCGCGCAACGGGCTGCGACGTGCTCGAACTCAGAACGCTGCTCTACCGCTACCATTACAAGTACTATGAGGAGTGGGGGGACAGGCTGCTTTCGGATGTCGGAATAGTCTTTGATATAGACCTGCGCTCGGCAGGATAGCGTAAGGGCGGGGCGGACTGTCGTCCGCCCCGCCCCCTGCGGCTTGCGCCGCGCACGGTTACTCTGCCGTTACGCTAAGGCTTTGCAGCGTCTGAATTATCAGCTTCGAAATAGCTTCAATCTCCAGATCGCTCACGTCTTCGGACACATACTCCTTTAAAATCTGAGCCGCTATGTCCGCTCCGTTGCCCGTCAGATCGGATTCGAGGGCCTCGGCCACGCTCCTGGCCGCTTCCTCGGTCTTGTCTTCAGGCACATACCCTTCTATTATTGCGGCTATAAGCGCCTCCGTCATGGTTGCGTTTTCTCTCTCGCGGATGAGCTGTTCATACAGCACATAAAGCGCCGTGGCAATGGCGCCTATTGTAAATCCGCGCTCGCAGACATACGGCAAATCAGTCAGCAGATAGCTTATGTCAAGGTGAGCTATAGCCGCAAACACTGCATATAGGATAGTGCCTATTACAAAGGGTAAAAAGGATATTACCTTCTTCGGGCAGTCCTTTAACAGCGTGAGCTTCAGCACCTGCACAATTATGCAGGTGACAAGTGAAATTACAGCAATGTCCGCACCGTAACCGGTCAGGTTGTCGATTATGCTGAAATAATCCATATTTCTCCTCCTAAAGTTCCGCCCCTCCCGACGCGCGAAAGGATACTTTCAGGAACGGAGTATTTTTACCCGACAAGTATATTTTAATGCGCTTTAAAGGTGTTAAAACGCTTGGCGAAAGAATAAAAACAAAATAAAAATGTGTCAATTTTGAACATGTCAATTTTGAACATATAAATACTTGCACGGCGTTGCCGTTATATGGTAAAATCGTCATATGAGAATGCACAAAAAAAGTCACCTTGAAGAGCGGCTCGCCGCATGCGGCAGCGTGCTCACCGTGGCCGACCTCAAACAAAAGAACATGAAGCTCGCCGCCGAACAGCGCGAACTCTTTGACTATATGCAAATTTTTGGCAACGCCAACCCCGTACATCTCGAAATAGGCTGCGGCAAGGGCGGCTTTGTCAACGCAATGGCGGCGCTCCACCCGAATACCAACTTCATCGCCGTAGAAAAGATTTCAAACGTCATGATCGAAGCCTGCGAAAGCGCCCTTTCAAACGGTGTCAGGGGTGTACACTTTCTCATCTGCGCAGCCGAAGTTCTGCCTAAATATATCCCTCAGCATTCGGTAGAGCGCATTTATCTCAACTTCTCCAACCCCCTGCCCAAACAGGGGTATGTCAAACAGCGCCTTACAAATCCGCGATTTCTGAATATATACAGATATCTGTTAACGTCCGACGGCGAAATATGGCAAAAGACGGACGACGAAAACTTTTTCGATTATTCGCTGGAAAGTTATCAAAGCGAAGGGTTTAAAATACTTTCCGTCTGCCGCGACCTCGCCGCACACCCCTTTGAAGGCAACGTCGTCACCGAACACGAGCGCCGTTTCATGGACGAGGGCAAAAAGATATTCAGGGCGGTGGTCAGGGTATGACTGGCGTAAAGATAGCAATTATCGTCGCATGTTGCGTTGCCGCGGGCGTCGTTGTTGTGCTGTTCTGCTGGTGTTCCAACAGTCTGCTCGGCGTCACGCGCTATACGGTCGTCAGCGACAAGCTGACCCATGACTTCAGAATTGCGCACCTTTCCGACCTGCACGGCAAAAGGTTCGGCAAAAAGAACAGGCGGCTCGTGCGCGCCGTCGGCGAAGCCAAGCCGGATATCATAGTTTTTACGGGCGACATCATTCATCTCTATCGCAAACCGGGGGAGGAGGTCGCTTTGGAACTTGTGGAACAGCTCGCAAAGATAGCGCCGCTGTACTATGTGTCGGGCAATCACGAAATGCGTTATAAAAACTATCGCGAGTTTTCAAAGAAACTTGCCGACGCAGGCGCAATCATACTTGAAAATCAGTATGTCATGATTCACGACGTCGCCCTCGTCGGGCTGGGCTGTGCGCAGCTCAGGCACAATACAATTTTCGAGGTGACTCCCGAATTCGATACTTTCAAGATACTTCTTGCGCATGAGCCGCAGTATTTAAGGCGCTATTCGCGGGCGGGGTACGACCTCGTTCTCAGCGGCCACGCGCACGGCGGTCAGTGGCGTATCCCCCTTATCGGTCAGGGTCTGTATGCGCCCGGCCAGGGACTGTTTCCCGAACTGACTTCGGGCGAGCATGTTATCGGGTCTACGCGCATGATAATCTCGCGCGGGCTGGGCAATTCGGAATTTCCCCTGCGCATAAACAACCACCCCGAACTTGTGGTTATCGACCTCAAACACCATCCTGAAAAGTAAAATGCGCCGTTACGGCGCATCGACAAGCGCGGGGCGCGGCATTAAGCCGCGCCCCGCGCGTATTTTTTCTGTTGAGTTTTATTGCCGTCAGTCTATCAGCAGGGCGAGTATGCCCTTTATGACGTGCAGCTTGTTTTCGGCCTGTTCCATTACAAGGCTGAACTTGCCGTCAATAACGTCGGGCGCAACTTCCACCCCGCGCGAAGCAGGCAGCGGGTGCATGAACATTGCGTCGTTGTTGGCGGCAGACATTATTGAGTTGTTTATCTTGTACGGCGCCATTATATGCCTCTCCTCTTGCGAAGGCTTGGTGTGGTAACGGTAGCTGTCGGTGTATATTATATCGGCGTCCTTTGCCGCATAATAGGGGTCGTCCGTCAGGGTTATGGGGCCGTACTGCTCGGCGCGCAGAACATGCTCGCGCTTGATGGGGAACTCCGGCGGCGTGGCAACGGCCACGTCCAGGCCGCACTTGACCGCGCCCATTATAAGCGAGGACGCTACATGCGTACCCTTGCCTATGTAAGCTATCTTCAACCCCTCAAGCACTTTCTTGCGTTCCCATATCGTGAACATGTCGCATATCGTCTGAATGGGGTCGTAGTCGTCGTTTGTCGAATTTATTATGGGTATGGGCGAAACGCTCACATAGTCGTCAAGCTCGCTCTGCCTTATTCCGCGCGTAACTAACGCCCCCACGCCATAGCGTGCAAGCACGGTCACGATGTCTTTAATGTTTTCGCCCGCGCGCATATCCCGCTCGTTGTAGGGCAGGTTTATGCAGCTGCCTCCCAACTGCGTAACGCCTATCTCCAGCGCGGAGCGCGTGCGCAGCGACGTATCGCCGAACAGCAGCGCCAGCGTTACGTCGTGGAAAATTTTGGTGTCCTCGTGCGCGATGAATTTATCTTTCATGGCCTTTGAAGCATAAAGAAATTCAAAAATATCTTCGGTCGAAAAGTCGGCCAATTTAGTCATGTGTCGGTAATTTACGCCGTATCTGGGCGAATAGCGGTTTATGTCCATATTATCTTCCTCGGAAAGTATTTGGCGCACACAACCTGTGTGCGGATAAATTATATCATATAATATAATTTTTATCAAGTGCCTTGCGAAAATACGCATCCGCAAAAATTCTGTCGGTAAAGCGAATATTCCTTTGCCAGGCGGCAGCTCCGCAGATAGCCGTCCGCCTTTTTAAAGTCCGAAGGCAGCCACTTCACCCCGTGTTCCTGCGCGCACCCGCAGCCTATGGCGTTTATCAGTTTTGCATCCTTCAGCGGACTGACGGTCAAAGTGGTGGCAAAGTAGTCGAATCCTTCCTTGGCGGCGGTCCGGGCCGTGAAGTCCAGCCTCAGCTTAAAGCATACCGCGCACCTCGCGCCGCCCTCTCTTTCGCTTTCAAGCCCCTTAACTGCGGCATAGTATGCCTCCTTTTGGTGGTCGCAGTCCAAAAACTTCGCCCAGCCCGTCCTCTGCAAAAAGCTTGTCAGCTCCGCCTTGCGCTTCAGGTATTCGTCCGTTTCTATGTTGGGATTGTAGAACAGTACTGTCACGTTCATCAGTCCCAGCAGTCTTTCAAGACAGGCGGTGGAACAGGGCGCGCAACAGGCGTGCAACAGCAGTTTTTTGCCCTTTGCTCCGCCGTGTTCTATCTCTTCGAACATCTTTTTGTTGTAGTCTATGGCGTTCATATATAATAACTTTATCACGCCTTCGGGCTATTTACAAGAAAAATTTATAAAAATTTGCAAAATTCCCTTTAAAGCCCGTTGTAAAAGCTGAAATTTTATGCTATCATTATATAGTAATTATTATTAAAACGTTAAACGGAGCATGCAAATGGCAAATCTTGTTATGAAGGACGTAAGCAAACTCTATCCGTCGGGTGCGCTTGCGCTGTGTAAAGTCAATCTCGAAGTGTCTGACAGGGAGTTTATCGCCGTCATCGGCGCTGAAAAGAGCGGCAAGACGACCCTTCTGCGCGTCATCGCCGGCCTTGAGGACGTCACCTCCGGCGAGATAATCATAGGCGACAAGGATATGACCGGCGTCGCACCCAAGGACAGGGACGTCGCCATGGTGTTCCGCAACGACACTCTTTATCCCTCGATAAATGTCTACGAAAATATAGCCTACGGCCTCAAGATGCGCAAGTTCCCGCAGGCGGCAGTCGAAGCGCGCGTCAAGGCGGCGGCGGAAATTCTCGGCCTTACCGAAGTCCTTAACCGCAAGCCCAAGGTACTCACGGCCGCCCAGCGCCAGCGCGTTGCGCTCGCCAGGGCGATAGCAAGGGAGCCTAAGCTCTACCTTCTCGACGACCCCATCGCCGGCCTTGACGATAACCTCAAGGCGCAGATGCGCTCTGTAATAGTCAACATTCAGGCGAGAGTGGAGGGAACGTTCATCTACGCCACCAAAAACGTCAACGAAGCGCTTACAATGGCTACGCGCGTGGTCGTCATGCGCGAAGGCGTCATCCAGCAGATAGACAGTCCCTCCAATTTGTACGACTACCCCGCAAACGCCTATGTCGCCATGCTTGTCGGTTCGCCCGCAATCAATCTTCTCAGCGACGCCACTCTTGAAGAGGAGGACGGCTCCGTCGTCGTCAGATACAAGGGGCTCAGCTTTGCGCTCTCGCCCGAAACGGTCGGGCGGTTAGAGGACAAAGCCGCCTATGTCGGCACGGGCAAAAAGGTGATAGCCGGCGTCCGCCCCGAAGATATTGTATGGGGCAGTGGCGTAAAAGTCAATGTGTCCGCAACCGAGGAGTCGGACGGCAAGCTGTACGCAGAGTGCGTGATAGATAAAGGCGTTTCGCTGTTGGCGCTTGCTCCGTCAGGCACGTCCAAGGGCGACGGCGCGGCCATCACTCCCGACGGCTCGCATGTATATCTCTTCGACGGTGATACCCGCCTGACCATACTCAGGCGCGACGGCGGCTATGTTCCCACGGGCTATGCCGAAGTTCCGTCCATGCCGTACGGCGAGGAGGAGCAGCTTAAAACCTCCTTAAAGCCCGCCCCCGAAGTCAAGAAAAAGAAAAGATAAAACCTCATTCCTGCAAAAGAACGCTTCCTTAGGGGAGCGTTAATTTATGTCCGTAACCGGTTATAGGATTGTATGTTTTAATGGATGTTTTCACAGACAGTCTTTGGGATACCGTCAAGGTTTTTCCGTTCATAGTATTGATATATATCCTCATCGAATTTTTGGAGCGAAAAACCTCTTTCACCAAAAATCATGAGCTGTTGCAGGGCAGGCTTGCGCCCCTTATCGGCACGGTCACGGGCATAGTCCCGCAGTGCGGTTTTTCGGTCATGGCTGCAAAATTGTACGATAAGGGCTATATCCGCACGGGCACATTGCTCGCCGTCTTTCTTGCCACAAGCGACGAAGCGTTGATAATCCTGCTGATAAATCCTTCGGGCGCGGCGGCCGTCGTTCCGCTCATTGCCGTAAAAGTGGCGGCGGGGCTCGCCGTCGGGTACGCCGTCAACTTCCTTTTAAGGGGCGAAAAACTTGCCGTTCCCGCCGTCGCCGAAGGTGAGGATATCCACGCATGTTCGTGCGGCCGCGAACATGACGGCGGCAAATTAAAAGTCTACCTTATAGACCCGCTTGTTCATTCTCTTAAAATTGCCCTCTATATCTTTGTCGTCACGCTGATATTCGGCTATATTTTTGAATTCAACGAGTCTGCAATACTCTCCTCGTTTGTCGGCGGGCCTTATGTCGAACCGCTCATAACGGCGGCAATAGGCCTCATTCCCAACTGCGCGTCATCGGCGGTCATAGCCCAGGCCTACTGTGAAGGCGGAATATACTTCGGCAGCATGGTTGCGGGGCTGTGCTGCAATGCCGGGCTGGGTTTTGTGGTGTTGCTCAGGAACACAAAAAAACTCAAGCGGAATATGTTGCTTATTGTCACATTATACGCCGTTTCCGTGCTTGCGGGGTTGGCCGTCAACGGCATAATGGCCGCGGCAAATATTCTATAAAAAGTTGTAAAAATGTGCCTGAAAATGAGTTGACTTTATTCCCGCGGCTCGGTATAATATCTTAGTGTTCAAAATAACTGCGTATGGCGAAGGAGGGTTGAAAAAGGCATGTCTACTATAAGAGTCGGCGAAAACGAATCTGTCGAAAGCGCACTCAGAAGATTTAAAAGAAAGTGCTCGCGCGACGGCATAATCGGCGACCTCAGGAAGAAAGAATTTTATGAGTCTCCTTCCGTAAAGAGGCGCAAGAAGAGCGAAGCTGCAAGAAAGCGCAGCAGAAATTAACTAAGGTCTTTAAGTCCTGCTGAATTACAAAAGATAATTCAGCGGGACTTTTTGTATTATTTTATATCAGATTTTGGTGAATTATGGAAGATTTAAAGAGCGCCGCCCGCCGCGCTAAACGGCGGCTTAAAACCGACTATTGGAAAAAATGCAAGGAGAACGCCGCCAACACGGCCCGAAAGGCAAAAGAGAAGGGCTTGAATGAAGGCAAGATAAAATCGGGCATATACGACAAAGTCCGTTCCGACGTCCGCGGGGACAAGCCGGACGACTTCTATCTGCGCGTAAAACAGCTTCTTGATACCTGCGGAGAAGTATCGGACGCAATCGGGCGGCTGACCGACAGGCAGTACTATGAAACGCTCAGTTATGAAGAAAAAACGAGGTATAATTTACAGCTTTCGGCAAAGTACCTCGCCGCTCTCGAAAAGTACCGCGCGGAAAAGGAAATTGATGTTTAAGTGATTGTCAAAGCGCCCGCGGCTGTGGTATAATGTGTGCGAAATAATTTTACTTTTATAATGATAAATTCAATGGATAGTTTACTTTCATCACTCAATTCCGAACAGATAAAACCCGTCACCGACACTCAGGGTCCCGTGCTCGTCCTTGCGGGCGCGGGCAGCGGCAAAACGCGCGTCCTCACTTCGCGCATTGCCTACATACTCGAACAGGGCCTCAGCTCCCCCCAGGGCGTGTTGGCCATCACATTCACCAACAAGGCCGCAGGGGAAATGCGCGAACGCCTTGCCGGCATGCTCGGCGATGTCAGCGGCATGTGGATATGCACGATTCACTCCATGTGCGTGCGCATACTCCGCCAATTTGCCGAGGAGGCGGGCATAAAGATCAATTTTTCTATTTATTCCGAAACAGAGCGCAGCAATGTCATCAAAAAATCTTTCAAGGAGCTGGACTTTGACGACGAAAAACTGTTAAAGGACGCAAGGTATCACATCGCCAATGCCAAAATGCTCGGCCTCGATCCCGATACATACGGCACGCGCTTCAAGGATATTCCGCGCATGGACGATATAGTCTGTATCTATGACAGATACGATAAGCACCTTGCCTCCAACAACGCGCTCGACTTCGACGACCTCCTGATAAGAACGCTGCGCCTGCTCCGCGGCAATACCGAAGTGCGCGAATACCTCTCCGATAAATTCCGCTATATCCTCGTCGATGAGTTTCAGGACACGAACTCCGTGCAGTATAATATTGTCAGGTTGCTCGCGTCACGCCACAAAAACCTGTTTGCCGTCGGCGACGACGACCAGTCAATCTATGGCTGGCGCGGCGCGGAGATAGAAAATATCCTGCGCTTCGACAAGGACTATCCCGAAGCAAAAATTTACAAGTTGGAGCGCAACTATCGTTCAACCAAATCTATTTTAAACCTCGCCAACGCCATAATAAAAAACAACGGCGCCCGCCACAAAAAGACGCTGTGGACGGAGGCGGAGGAGGGGCGCAAGCCCGAATATTATCAGGCGGACGAGGAATCCGGCGAGGCGCTGTTCGCCGCCCGCACAATTACGGCCGCAGTCGCCGCGGGCGCGAAATATTCCTCCTTTGCCGTACTCATGCGCATAAACGCCCTCACCCGCTCGTATGAACAGGAGTTCACAAAATACGGCATACCTTATAAGGTGTTCGGCGGCTTCCGCTTCTTTGAAAGGCGCGAAGTCAAGGATATCCTTGCCTATC
This sequence comes from uncultured Clostridia bacterium, assembly GCA_964447305.1. GTDB lineage: Bacteria > Bacillota > Clostridia > Christensenellales > Borkfalkiaceae > Coproplasma. The sequence goes on along the minus strand of CAYURN010000008.1, from coordinate 5,332 downwards.
TCCGCCTTATATCCAACCCGTTCGATGACGAAGCTCTCGCCCGCATAATAAACGTGCCCAAGCGCGGCATAGGCGGCAAGACTATCGAGGTAATGGAAAATTATTCCTCGCAGTCGGGGCTGTCCCTCTACGACGCCTGCCTTGACGCGGACTATCTCACGCTGTCTGCGGGCGCAAAGGCAAAGTTGGAGGACTTTGCAGGACTTATAAAGGACTTTGTCGTCCTCGCCCAATCGGAAAATGTTGCGCAGCTCGTCCGCGCCGTAATATCCCGCGCTCAACTGCGCCTTGCCTACGACGACGGCAGCGACGAAGGCGACAGCAAGCTTGCCAACCTCGATGAATTTATCGCCTCGGTAGATGACTTTGTCCGCCTCAATCCCGACGCCTCTCTCGATGAATACCTCAACGAAGTGACGTTGGTATCTGATACCGACGACATGGACGACGGCAACTATGTCACTCTCGCTACCATTCACTCCGTCAAGGGTCTGGAATTTGACAACGTAATAATCTGCGGTCTGGAGGACGGCATTATGCCCTCGTCGCGTTCACAGTCTGACCCCAAACTTCTCGAAGAGGAGAGGCGGCTCATGTATGTCGCCATAACGCGCGCCCGCAAGGAGCTGTACCTAACGCGCTCCAAATCACGCTATCTTTACGGCCATCGCGACAGAACTGTTCCCTCGCGCTTTGTCGGCGAGCTTTCGGATGAGCTTGGCGTTAAGACCTCCGACAGTGTACATAACACCGACGGCTTTGGGGGCTATGGCAAATTCAACGGCTCATATTCCCGCTCCAATGCCGGGTACGGCCGTTCGGGATACGGCTATCAGGCCGAGTCCTCCCGCGGCAGAGGAGTGTACTCCTCCGATGAAGGCTATCAAAGCGACTTGCCTCCTTCTCCGTCGGGCAGGGGGTCAAGCTTTTCGGCGGCGTCCACATTCGGCAAGGCGCCTGCCGCCAAGGCAAAAAGCTATTCTGTCGGCACAAAGGTCAGGCACCCCAAGTTCGGCAACGGCACGGTAATTGCCGTCAGGAACGGCGGCAGTACAATAAACGTTGCCTTTGACGGTCAGGGCATAAAGGAACTTTCTGCGGCGCTCGCGCCTTTGGAGATATTGCAATGAACAGAATGAGGCAGCTTATAGATACGCTCAACAGGTGGGCGTATGAATATTACGTCCTCGACGCGCCCACCGTGACGGACAGCGAGTACGACAAACTTTACGACGAACTTTCAGAGCTTGAAAGGGCGACGGGCATTGTCGAACCCGACAGCCCCACCCGCCGCGTCGGCGGCGAACCTTTGAAGGCGTTCGAGCGCCATGAACATATCTCGCGGCTGTATTCTCTCGATAAATGCGTCAGTTACGACCGCCTTTCGGCCTTTGTCACGCGCGTCCGAAAGGTTGAAGAGGAGGCCGAATTTACCGTCGAATATAAATACGACGGCTTGACTATGTGCCTCACTTACGATGGCGGCAACTTTGTCCGCGCCACCACGCGCGGCAACGGCGTCGTCGGCGAGGACGTCACCGCGCAGTGCCTTACCATAAAATCCGTCCCCCTGAGCATACCTTTCAAGGGTCTTATGGAAATTCAGGGCGAGGCGGTCATTCCCCTCTCCGTGTTGGAAGAATACAACCGCAGCGCACCCGAAAAGTTAAAGAACGCGCGCAATGCCGCGGCGGGAGCCATCCGCAACCTCGATCCCGCGGTCACGGCCTCGCGCGGGGTGGAGATACTCTTTTACAACGTCAACTATATCGAGGGCATGAACTTTTCCACCCAGACGCAGATGTTTGATTTCATGCGCGAAAACCTGTTCAAGGTCTATCCCTATCTTCGGCTGTGCCGCAACGAGGAGGAGATAATATCCGCCCTCGAACAAATAGAGGTCGAACGCAAGCAGATGGACATTCTCACCGACGGTGCGGTCATCAAGCTCAATTCCGTCCCCGCGCGCGCCGCCCTCGGCTATACCGATAAATTTCCCCGCTGGGCTATCGCCTACAAGTTTGAAGCGGAGGAGGCCCAGACTACCGTAAGGGAGGTCAGGTGGCAGGTCGGTCGGACGGGCAAGCTCACGCCCCTTGCAATAGTCGACCCCGTGGAACTCGGCGGCGCCACGGTTCAAAAGGCCACTTTGAACAACTTTGGCGACATAAGCCGTAAGGATGTCCGCATAGGTTCAGTAGTTGCCATACGCCGCTCCAACGAAGTCATTCCCGAAATTCTGGGCTGCGTGGAGCATACGGGTCAGAGCGTAGATATACAAAAGCCCGCCGTCTGTCCCTATTGCGGCAGCGCGGTCAGGGAGGAGGGCGCAAACCTGTTCTGCCCCAACCGCTTATGCCCGCCCAGAATAGTGGCGCGGTTTGAACATTTTGCCCAAAAGGACGCCATGGATATCGAAGGCTTTTCCGAAGCCACGGCCGGCCAGCTCCGCGAAAAATTGGGTCTCACCCGTCCTTCGCAGCTCTACACGCTCACTGCCGCCGATATCGGCAGTCTCGACGGGTTCAGAAATAAAAAAATTTCCAACCTGCTTTCGGCCATACAGGGCAGCAGGAGCGTTCCGCTCGATCGGTTCATCTTTGCCCTCGGCATAGACGGCGTCGGCAAAGTCGCCGCCCGCGACCTTGCAAATGCGTTCGGTAGTGCGGAGGCTCTGTCCCGCGCCACCGCGGAGGAGCTTATCGAGCTTGAAAACATAGGCGATATCACCGCCCGCGCGATAGTCGGCTGGTTTGCCGACGAGGATAACGGCAGGGAGTTTGCCGATCTCCTCTCATTCATAACGCCCGTCTACGAGCAAAAGTCGGTTGAAGGCGGCATGTTTGCAGGGCAGGTCGTCGTTTTAACGGGTACGCTCACATCATACACGCGCAGTCAGGCGCAAAAGATAATCGAGGCGGAGGGCGGCGAGTGCGGCTCTTCCGTAACAAAAAAGACCACCCTCGTCATCGCGGGCGAAGGGGCGGGTTCCAAACTTCAGAAAGCAACCGAGCTTGGCGTCAGGGTCATTGACGAATCGGCCTTTGCCGCCATGCTCGGAAAATAAAAAAAATGGGGAACGTATGATGAAAACTTCAATCAAGCTCGCCTACATAGGCGGCGGATCAAAACTGTGGGCGCGGGTATTTATGTCCGACCTCGCCTGTGCGGAGGGGCTTTCGGGCGAAATCGCCCTGTATGATATAGATATCCCCGCCGCCGAACGCAACGCCGCCATAGGCGGGTATATCAATGCGGACAGCGCAACTAAGTCCAAGTTCAACTATGTGGTATATACGGACATCGACGGCGCCCTGCGCGGCGCGGACTTCGTAGTCATATCCATCCTGCCGGGCACGTTCAAGGAGATGCGTTCAGACGTCCATACTCCCGAAGAATACGGCATATATCAGTCCGTGGGCGACACCGTCGGCCCGGGCGGCGTGCTGCGCGCCATGCGCACCGTACCTATATACGAAGGCTTTGCCCGCAAAATAGCGCAAATCTGCCCCGACGCATGGGTTATAAACTTTACCAATCCCATGACAATATGCACGCAGACGCTTTACGACGTCTTTCCTTCTATAAAGGCCTTCGGCTGCTGTCATGAAGTTTTTCATGCCCAGGAATTTCTCTGCCGCATACTCAGGGAGGAAAAGGGGATAGAGGCCACGCGCACCCAATTGCGCACCGACGCTTCGGGCATAAATCACTTTACATGGATAACTTCGGCATACTACCGCGATATCGACGTACTGTCGCTCATTCCGTCCTTTTATAATAAGTATTTTGAAGAGGGCTTCTATGAGTATGCCGACAGGTTTGCTTTCAGGCACGACCCGTTCGCCTACGGCAACAAGGTCAAAATGGATCTGTATATGCGCTACGGCGCGCTGGGCGCCGCGGGTGACCGCCACCTTGCAGAATTTATGCCCAACGCATGGTATCTGAAAAATCCTCAGACGGTAAAGGATTGGGCGTTCAACCTCACCACCGTCGATTTCCGCGAAAAACAGCAGAACGAGCGCATTGCCGAATCGATAGAGATGGCGGAGGGGCGCAAAAAGTTCCCCGTCGTCAAATCAAGCGAAGAAGCCGTCGACCTGATCAAAGCCATACTCGGCTACGGCGCCATGGTTTCAAACGTCAACATGCCCAACCGCGGCCAGATGCCCCAAATGCCTCGCGGCGCCATTGTCGAAACAAATTGCGTCTTTGCCGACAGCACCGTTCAGCCCGTTCTCGCGGCAGAACTTCCGTCCGCAGTTCTCAATCTTGTAATGCGCAACCACCTCAACATTCAAACGTGTTACAATGGCATAAAACGCCGCAACCTCGACGAAATTTTCTGTTCGTTCGTCGATCAGCCTCTCTGTTCAAACCTCACCGTGGACGAAGCCCGCGCTCTCTTCAAAAAGATGTGCCTGAACACGCGCGAATATCTCGACGACTATTTCTCTCTCGACAGCTATTTCGCAGTCCGCTAACCTTTCAGCTTCTTTAAACGGCGCGGCATTTGCGTAGTGCCCGCATGGAATATAATCCCAATTAAATAAAAACAGCGGGCGGCTTTTTTAAAGCCGCCCGCTGTTTTTTTCGCCGGCATTTGCGCGGCCATTCTTTTTCAGGTTAATATCATCAAGTAAATATTATTATTTTTGTGATTTTTTTCATTATATCATTGACAAAATGATTTTTGTCTTGTAAAATAATTACAGAAACACTGAGAAATGACCCCAGAAAGTTGATAATAACTATCAAATAGGTGAAAATAACTTTCAGGAGGAGTCTTCGCCGCATAGTAAGGAGCGTTTTTCCGTTTCAAATAAACCCTATGGGAGACACTATTATGACTTACACTTCCCCCCACCTACGCATGAGAAAAGTAAGCCTGATTCTGCTTTCACTCGTGTTAGTAATTTGTATGGCGCTCGGCATTTATTTTATACTGCCGAAAGCCACGGCAAGCGCGGATGACTTCAGTCATACCGCCACCGACGATCACGCCACCGATTGGATTGAATTGACCTCAGAGCTGGTCGATTCAGAGAATGATAAAACCGCGGGCGAAATAGTCGGCTCAGCTACAGACGGCGTAACGATTAATTACTACCTCAATGATGACGTAACTCTTGGAGATTATAATATAACCATAACGGGCAACGTCGTTCTCTGCCTCAACGGCAAGGTTCTTAAGGGCAACGGCGAAGGCTCGGTTATTACCGTTGAACAGAACGCAAGCCTTACCCTTTGCGACTGTCAGGAAGGCAATGTCATCAACGAAATAAACGATGTTGAATATGACAGCGGCGTAATCACGGGCGGCTATACA
>CAYURN010000007.1:0-82437 GCA_964447305.1 uncultured Clostridia bacterium | reverse complement strand
GCAACTGACTCTTAATCAGTGGGCCGCGGGTTCGAGTCCCTCAAGGTGCACCAAACGCAACCTAAATCGAATACCGATTTAGGTTGCGTTCTTTATGTAAAAATAAGCCGAGCTGTAAAAAACAACTCGGTTTAAATTATTTTATAAAGTCAACAATACGGAAATACTTTTTTGCAAGAGTATTTATTTCAGATACAAGCCTATCGGATAAACAATGCCTATCCTTATATTCATCTTTCTCTATTTCTATTAGTGGAATATCGTGTGTTTTATACGCTTTTCGCTTCCTTTCTTTATTATCTAAATACTCCTTCGTATTCATTCCCCAATATTCAATATATATGCCGTGACGCCCGTCCGTAACAGGGATAAACCAATCGGCAGTCACCACCTGCTCATCTGCACTAATTTGCGATACCTTTTTTTCGTAGCAATGAACAATTCTTAAATCATACAGTATATCGTCTATAATACTTTCAGGATTACTTTTTACATAATGCCCATCAGCAGTACGGAACAATTCTTCTTTGCGCGAATCTTGCGTTTTTGTATATTCAGTACTTTCTTGTTTTTCCTGCGGTCGTTTCTTTTCAACAATATCCTTTATATCATTTACAACCCTATCAGTCAATGACTCTTCGCCATATAAATCTTTAGTTAATACAGCTAAAGCCATTAACTTATTGCAATTTGACTGTATAAAGTCAAAATTTTTCATTCTGTATATATTTGAGCGCAGGTTAAAATAATAATCTTTTAACTCAAATGATTTAGCGTTTTTATCAAAAGAGTCCTTATAATCTAACATTTCATAGTAGCACTCTCTACATAATGAGCCATTGGGCGCATTATCTTCGCAAACAATACATTTCCCATTATCCTGTCTTTGCTTTTCAATGGAAACATCATTTAAATGATTATTGTCTTCCTCATCGGAGGGAACAGCAATGATATTTGCCTGATTTAATATATTTAACAAATCTTCTTCATTATAGTTTTTATAACATTTGCGGCAAAAAGCATAGCCATTAGTTTTGCCGCCACAAATTATACACTTATAAAATCCATTAACAGGCAATTCAGCAAATACAATTTTCCCGCATTTACAAGGTTTGTTGACATAATGCCATTCACCGCATTTATCACATTGAACCAACTCTCCATTTTTTAAGTCTGCGGCATGTTGTTTGCACAATTTATCTTTGCGATAGTGTCCCATATACGAACTTGTAGGTGCGCCACAAATAGGACAAACAAATTTATCAGCCATAGCGTACTCCTTTTTTTGATTATATCATAGAAATACATATTTTTCAATCATATTTTAATGTAAACTTTCTCTTTTGTGCTATTATGTACACTTGATAATAAAACTGTTAAAATCAAAATGGCAGTTAGGCGTGAGCTTGTCTTTGACGAGCGCGGCGGGCGATTTATAAAATCGCCCGCCGCTGTGCCGTTTTATTGTAGTCTATATAAAAGTGATTTTCGCTTTATCTGTATTTATAAATTATTTCGCCAATTCTGTATAGGAAATGTCAAAGTCATATTCCGCTTGTTTTTTACCTAAATGTGATTTATAATATCAATATGGGCAGCTTATCTTTAATCGAATATTTAAAATCGCCTTGCGGTGCAAGCAGTATTCCTTATTGGAAAACAAAGAGCTTGGTTATTCCCGATAACATGCTTATCATCCATGACAGAGATTTCTGTTGCGAAAATTATGTTGGATATGATGATGAAATATATTTCAGATTATATCATGATTTAAAGGATATTGATGTTGTAATCACGGATAATGTTGAAATTGTCACCGCCACCGCAGATATAATAGACGTATTAGTTGAAATGATTAACGCTTGTTACTCCGATTTATTCGTCACAAAAGAGCAATTGGAAAACTGTATGAAAACCCCTGTATATAATTCGGATTTATGGATTTTGCTTAAGGACAGCATTTCGGGTAAGTATATAGGTAGCGGTATTGCCGATTTGGATAGGGAGGTTGGCGAGCTGAGTATAGAGTGGGTACAAGTGTTGCCGGAATACAGAAATCGTGGATTTGGCGGCATTATTGTCAATTATTTGTTGAATAAAATCAAAGGTACAGCTAAGTTTGCCACAGTTTCAGGAAAGGTTGATAACCCTATGCAACCTGAAAGATTATACCGAAAATGTGGTTTTAAAGGTAATGACGTTTGGCATATTCTTCGCAGGAATTGATTCAACTATTTTTATTCGGTAAATAAATGTGCTGTATAAGTAATGCGGGGGCTTCACATAAAGCCCCCGCTGCTTTTTCATATATGTGCCGATGTAAATTACTCGCCAGCATAACCTGTAAATGCTTTGGCGAGAATTTTCCAGCCGTCGGCTTCTTTCTTTAAAAGATGCAGGTCAACATAATTTTCTCCGAAGTAATTTTCCATTGTGACTCTGATCACTGCAATATCTCCGATTGCGTCAACCACATCGATTCTGCCTTTCACTTCGCTTTCGCCTGCTTGGTCAACTCCGTCGAACAAAGTTTGAATAGGTTCGCCGTTTATGGTTGCATTCTTGTGGAATGACGGCTGCATTACCTTGCTGTCGCCGCACTTGCAGCTGTCAAGATACGCCTGCCCTGCCTTTATAATGTCCTCATAGTCCTTTATTTGCGATCTCATAAATGACCTCCGTTGGATTTATTGACAATATAATTATATTCTGGTACAATAAATTCGTCAAGTACGCACAATAAAGTGCGATACTAACATTAAGTAGAGTGTAAAAAAGGAGCGGCTATGGAAACAATAAAATCAAGGTGCATTGCCTCTGAAAAGCTCTGCGATACGGGTTTCAGTTATACGCTGTCGCTAATCAGCGGGAAATATAAAATGACTATTTTATATGCCTTAATGGAATTTAAAGTTGTACGCTATAACGAACTTCAGCGGTATATCAAGGGAATATCCTACAAATCTTTAACTCAATCGTTAAAGGAATTGGAAAACGACGGGCTTGTAGTGCGCAAAGAATATCCGCAAATTCCCCCTAAGGTCGAGTACAGCCTGTCCGAACGCGGAAAATCTCTCATGCCCATACTTGACGGCATGTGCGAATGGGGCGATAAAAACAGGCTTTGACGTTAATCCCGATAGAACAGATGCGCCCTTATGCGCGGTATAACAGTCAGCATATATGCCCATAAAAATAATGTTGACTGTTCAGGCAGGTATGGGCGATATGATTATATGTATGCAGAGGTTAATATATGATGATTTATGACGGAATGGAAAGTCTTGTGGGCAACACGCCTCTTGTTGCGCTTAAAAATTATTCAAAGGCGGTTGGCGCGGGCGCAAAACTTCTGGCCAAGGTTGAACTCTTTAATCCCGCCGGTTCGGTAAAGGACAGAGTTGCCAAAAACATGATTGATTGTGCCGAAGCCCAAGGCGTCCTCAAGCGGGGCGCTACTATCATAGAGCCGACTTCGGGCAACACGGGCATAGGCCTCGCCGCGATAGGCGTTGCGCGCGGGTACAGGGTAATACTCACCATGCCGCAGACTATGTCGGTCGAGCGCCGCAATCTGATTAAAGCATACGGCGCGGAAATTGTTCTGACGGACGGCAGCAAGGGTATGGCGGGCGCCATACAGATGGCAGAGGAGCTGGCCGCACGGACGGAGGGGGCTTTTATCCCCGATCAGTTTTCCAACCCTGCCAATCCGCAGGCGCATTACCTTACTACCGGGCCGGAGATTTGGGAACAGTCCGGCGGCGACGTCGACGTGTTCGTTTCGGGCGTAGGCACGGGCGGCACTATAACGGGCGTCGGCAGATATTTGCGTGAGCGCAACGCCAACGTAAAGATAGTCGCCGTTGAGCCTTCGGGTTCTCCCGTGCTGTCGGGCGGCAAGGCCGGTCCCCACGGTATTCAGGGCATAGGCGCGGGCTTTGTGCCAAAGGCTCTCGATACGGATATCTATGACGAGGTAATCACCGTCACCGAAGAGGAGGCCTACACTGCGGGTCGGTTGCTGGGCAGAACGCAGGGTCTGCTTGCGGGCATATCTTCAGGCGCGGCGCTGCATGCGGCCACCATGCTTTCCCGTCGCCCCGAACTGTGGGGCAAGACAATTGTGGTTCTTCTTCCCGATACGGGCGACAGATATCTGTCTACGCCGTTGTTCTGCGATTGAGTCCGGGGCGCCGCGTGCAAGTCTGCACGCGGCGCTCTGTTTTTTGTCGCAATTTGCATTATGCGTCAAAAAATATTTGTCTTTGAAAAAAGTTGTGCTATAATGATATAAGCAAATATATCAGGATGGTGACAATATGAATTACAGAGAGGAATCGCTGAAAAAACATGCCGAGTGGCGCGGCAAGATAGAGTGCGTATGCCGCGTTCCGTTGAGTAACCGCGACGAGCTTTCGCTCGCATATACCCCCGGCGTAGCCGAACCCTGCATGGCTATTCATGAGGACGTGGAAAAGTCGTTCGACCTAACCCGCCGCTGGAATACCGTACCCGTAATAACCGACGGCACAGCCGTCCTCGGCCTCGGCGATATCGGGCCGGAAGCGGGCATGCCCGTAATGGAGGGCAAGTGCGCCCTCTTTAAGACCTTCGGCGACGTGGACGCATATCCTCTGTGTATAAACAGCAAGGACCCTGACGAGATCGTCAATACCATAAAATTGCTTGCCGGCTCATTCGGCGGCATAAATCTGGAAGATATTTCCGCGCCCCGCTGTTTTGAAATCGAAACGCGTTTAAAGGCAGAACTCGATATCCCCGTCTTTCACGACGACCAGCACGGCACGGCAATAGTGGTGGCGGCGGCGTTTACAAACGCGCTCAAGCTCGCGCAAAAGCGGGCGGAGGAGGTAAAGGTCGTCATCAACGGCGCAGGCGCGGCAGGTATATCCATAGGCAAATTCCTCCTCAAGCTGGGCGTAAAAGATATAATTATGTGCGATAAGTTCGGTATAATCTGCCAGGGCGACCCCGCGCTCAATTCCGCCCACAGCCAGATAGCGCTCGTCACCAACCGTGGTATGCTTAAAGGCAGCCTTGCGGACGCAATGCGCGGCGCCGACGTATTCATCGGAGTATCCGCTCCCAACGTCGTCACGGCTGAAATGGTAGGCAGCATGGCCTCCAAACCCATTCTGTTCACAATGGCAAACCCCGTGCCTGAAATCGACCCTGCCGCCGCCAAAGCGGCTGGCGCGTTCATTGTCGGCACAGGTTCTTCGCAGTACCCCAACCAGATAAACAACGCGCTTGTGTTCCCCGGTCTGTTCCGCGGCGCGCTCGACGTCCGCGCCCGCACGGTCAACGACGAAATGATGCTTGCCGCCGCCAAGGGTATGGCGGAATATGTCCCCGAGGACAAGCTCTCCTGCGAATTTATACTTCCCTACGCTTACGACAAGGGCGCGCACCAATGCGTTGCCAAGGCTGTTGCCAAGGCGGCAATCGCTTCGGGCGTGTCCAAGCTTTACAGTAAATAATTTTGTGTCAGAATAAACAGCGCGCAAGCCTTTCGGGCTTGCGCGCTGTTTATTTATCTGTCGTTTTACCATTTAATATACAAATCGTCGTCGGGCGGAGGTATGTCCGACTTATCGCTGCGCTTTTTGCCTGTTACATAGAACACTATATATCCTATGGCAATCAGCACAAGCAGGACTATTATCAATATAATTATTACCGTGCTCGCATTGTTCTCGTATGTGAAGTCCTCCGTGCCGGTCGTAAACTGTTCGCTGTTGTCGGCGGCAAAGGTGTATTCCGAAAGCGAGCGGCTTATCACATAGCCCTGTATCTCCTGTCCGTCTACCGTACAGGTGACCATGTAAAATACGTCGTCTATAAAATCAATTTCAATCTGCTGGATTGTGGTGAACATCGTGCCGCTGGGTACGGTCATAATGAAGGTGGAGTTGCTGGCGTATGGCCGCGAATATATAGCCGTGTCGCCTGTGGCGTAAGCTTCCGAGCTGCTTTCCGTCGGCGTGTAGCTTATTTCCTCTATTGCGGAGGTCAGGGTGATAAAGCAGCTCCCTTCGCCGTCGTCGTCGGGCATTATAACTATTGTCGCGTTGCCTACATCGGCAATGGCAAGTCCCGTGCGGGACGTGTTGAGCCTCGTCGTTCCCAATGTCGTAAACGTGCTGCCTATTTCGGATATATCTATCTCCGTAATGTATGTCGCACCGCCGTCCGTTGTCCGCGAAAGCACGTTCACCATCCTCACTTCATAGCCGTCGCTTTTTAAAATTTCAGCGGCGTTGCCTGAGGAAATGTTGTCTGCAATGGTCAGGTCGATATAGCTGAAAGACAGCTCTGTTGCCGTAGCTTCATAGATTGAATAAAGTTTACCGTCATTGACAACATATAAGGTGCTGCCGATTTGTTTAATCTGTGAGCAGTTATCGATAAAAATATCTGTGAAAGCGCTGTTGTAATAGACCATCAACCCGAGGCCGGCTCCGCTGGATGCTTCGGGGAATATATACAGATAACCTGAAATTGAAATATAGTCGCTTGCTTGTATGTCGGAGTCAAAGAAATGAATGGCGGAGGTAAAGCTTCCGTTTTCGTAGGAATAGATTGCGTTGTCGGCAGTTAGCAGATAGAGAATATCGTCGTCATACTCAATGTCGGATATCTGAAATTCGCATACTACCGTCGTCAACTGATTGTCGCCATACGAGTCGGGCTCCAAAATATAAAGCACAGCGCCCGAAGACGTGTTTTCGGCAAACGCCTTTACGTCGCCGTTGAACGCGTAGTCGACCAGATTGTCAAATGTCAGCTCGCTGATAAATTGAGTAGGATATATCTCAACAGAGTCGTCGCCGTTGGCGTTTTCTGTCGTAAAAAGATATGCGGGCGCTATAAAAATAGTAAGCAAAAGCGCCGTTGTTGCCGCAATAAATTTTTTCACGCTAAAAATTATACCACCTTTTTATTATATTGTAAAGTTATTTGAGTCGGCTAATTGCCTCAAAACATAATGAATTGCCCCGCACCGCAAGGCTGCGGGGCAATTTCACCTACCGCCTGTGTGTGCTTAAACAAATATATCACATGTTTTTTTTAAATAAAATTAAAAATATTTTTTAAATATGAACTTTTTGTCATATTTAGTGTTTTATAATAAACATGCAAACAAATGTTCGCATGTTCAACGTGCGCGTTGAACGACATGGCGGAGGAACCAATGGCAATCACAAGCAAAAAACTGCTCAAATTTTATTTTCGCGCCGACAGATTAAACGACGCTTTGGACAATTTAATACTGCGTTCGGCGTGTTCATCGGCTTTGGGCGGTCGGCCTGCCATGTATTATGCCGAAAGGTTGTGCATGCTCGTGGAAGTCAAGGGAAAACTCGCCGAACTGTGGGGTTATCTCGACGGCGTCATGTCGGGCTTCTGCGTGGAGGACAGGGCAATTCTGCAAGGCTACGCCCTCGGCAAGGGCGGTTATTCCCGCCTGCCGCGCGACCGCGCGAACGTCGTCCGCAGGGTAGTGGTGCGCTTTATGCGCAGGGCTTGGAACATAGGCAGTTATTCCGCGGCCGTCAGGCTTGTGTCCGAATATTTTGCGCTCACGGGCAGGTAACTCAGTCGGTCTTTATCTTCTTGGAGGACAGGAATACAAGCATTATCGCTCCCAGCGTCAGCGCGATTATTATCACGGCCGTCACTATGTTGCCGCCGCTGTCGCTTGCGCCGCCGCTATCATCTTCAATATATGTATCCTCTGCCGGGGTATATATCTCGTTCAGCGTATAATCGTCGTTTGCCCCAAGAATATACCCGAACGAATCGCCGCACAGCACATACGAATACGCGGTCGCGCCCGAATAGTATGTGCCGTAAAACGCGGCCTGCATCTCTATTTCGTCAAGGGCGGGCAGCGAGGAATTGTCGCCTTCGGCGGTGTAAGTTATCGTCAGGCTCTTGAACAGATAGGTCGTTTCGGGCGCTTCGTCCAGGGTTACAAAGTCGCTCTTGAGCACATAGCCGAACAGCGCGCGGTATATGCCTTCGTCGGCGGCATACTGAACGTAGTACCATTGCCCGTCCTCGCGCACTATGCGCACGTAATAGGTGTACGGCACGGCAAACAGTGAGGTGGACAAGTCCTTCTGACTGAAGAAATACGCCGTCGTCGTTATCGCCTGGGCGTAGGTGTAGGTCAGTTCGGAAGCTTCCGCCGCCCGACCCCCGCCGCAGAGCAGCAGTGCCGCCGTGCAGATTATTATAAATAATAATTTCTTCATATCCCGCACATTATATAATGCTTTGCGGGCAGAAATGTGGGAGGATTTGTCGTAATATACATGACTAAGCAGGAAATAATCCAAAGATTGGCGCGCATAGACGCAATCATTGCCGCCCGCAACAGAGAAAACAAGTTGCTCGCCTACAACGTCGGCCGCAAAAAACACAAAAAGCAGCTGGCCTTTCACCGCTGCAAAAAGCGCAACCGCTGGGTATTCGGCGGCAATCGTTCGGGCAAAACGGAGTGCGGCGCAGTGGAGGCGATCTGGCTGGCGCGCGGCAATCACCCGTGGCGCAAGAACAGAAAGGACGTGTTCGGCTGGGTCGTTTCCCTCTCCCAGCAGGTCCAGCGCGACGTGGCGCAGAGCAAAATACTCTACTATCTCCCGCGGGAATGGATAGCCGAAATAACAATGCTCTCCGGCCGCAAGGACAGCCCCGCGGGCGGCGTGATAGACCAGATCAAGATAAAGAACGTGTTCGGCGGGATATCTACTATAGGCTTCAAAAGCTGCGACCAGGGCCGCGAAAAATTTCAGGGCAGTTCGCTTGACTTCGTGTGGTTTGACGAAGAACCTCCCAAGGACATCTACGAGGAGTGCATAATGCGCGTCATGGACAGGCAGGGGGATATCTTCGGCACGATGACTCCGCTCAAGGGCATGACCTTTATCTACAATGAAATATACCTCAACCGCAGGAACAACCCGGAAATCTGGTGCCAGTTCATGAGTTGGGAGGACAACCCCTTTCTTTCCCCAAAGGAGATAAAGCTTTTAGAAACCGCCCTTGACGAGCACACCCTCGACAGCCGCCGTTATGGCAAATTCTCTTCGGGGGAGGGGCTTGTCTATCCCGAATTCGACCCCGCCGTCCATGTCATTGCGCCCTTTCCCGTGCCTCCCGAATGGCAGGATACCATCTCTATAGATCCGGGACTCAACAACCCTCTGTCTGCGCATTGGTATGCCGTCGATTGGGACGGCAACGTCTACGTCGTCGCCGAACATTTCGCCGCGGGTAGGGATGTCGACTTCCATGCAAATTCAATCAAGCATATCAGCGGGGCAATCGGGTGGAAAAGCGACAGCAAGGGCAGGTATGCCGCTCTTATCGACTCGGCGGCGAACCAGCGCACGCTTGCGGCTTCGCGCAGCGTGGCCGAACTGTTCTGCGACAACGGCATACTCGTAAATACCAACGTCAATAAGGACGTATGCGCTGGAATATGCCGCGTCAAAAAATACCTCAGGCGGAACAACGGCAGGCCGGATATTTATATTTTCGATACCTGCACCAACATGATAGAGGAGTTTCTCACCTATTCATGGGCGGCGGGGGACAGTCCCAGAAAGGTGGACGACCACTGCATGGACGAGCTTCGCTATTACATAATGTCCCGCCCGCGCCCCGCCGAACACCGCCCTGCTTCCCCCGTGGCGGGCGACAAGGCGCGGCGCATACGGCGGCTCCGCAACGAGCGCAGGCGCCCGCTTTGAATGTGTTTATATGCAGAGTAATCATAAGGAGGAATAATGGAAAGCAAGAACGATACGGATTTGCAGGAGGCGCTCAAAAAGTGCGCCGTCGGGTTCGACACCAGCGAAACGGTGGAAGAATTCGCCGTGCAGGACGGCGAACTCAGACTCGTCAAGCGTAAAGTCACCCGTCGGGATATCCCGCCCGACATAAAGGCTGTCAAAATGCTGCTCGACGACAGGCCGTGCGACGACAGTCTGTCGGATGAAGAGCTTGCCGCCGAGCGGCAGAAACTATTAAAAATGTTAAAGGAGGAAAACTTTGATTGACAAAGCAACTGCCGCCGAAAAGGCGGCCAAACAGCTGGTGGAGGACGTCAGGGCAGATTTTGCCCGCCGTCAGGAGGAAAGACGCACTATCGAGCGCGGCTGGCAGCTCAACATGAATTTTTTGTGCGGCAATCAGTACTGCGACGTAAACTCCTATGGCGAGATAGAGGAGGACTCTCCCGGCTTCTTCTGGCAGACCCGCCGCGTGTTCAACTATATCGCTCCGACCATAGATATGCGCTGTGCAAAGCTCGCGCGCATACGTCCCAAACTTGCCGTGCTGCCTGCCACCGACGGCGATGACGACGTGCGCTCGGCGCACATATCTTCCGCCGTGCTTGCCGCCGTGTCGGAGAGCCAGAACCTCGACGACTGCATTACGCGCGCCACCGTCTGGTCTGAAACGTGCGGCACCGCCTTCTACAAGGTGTCGTGGGACAGCTGCGCGGGCAGCCGTCTTGCCGAAGGCGAGGACGGCGAACTCAGGGAGGGCGGGGTTAAAATTTCCCCCGTGTCCCCGTTTGAACTTTATCCCGCCTCGCTTTCGGAGGAGAGTTTGCACGGCCAGCCCAGCCTTATTCACGCCAGGGCGGCAGCCGTGGAGGATATCTACGCCGCCTACGGCGTAAAACTCGTCGGCAGGGACATAGACGAATTTTCCCTCTCGCCATATTCGGCGTCCGTACATTCGGTCACCCGCATTGCCCCCGTCACGGCGGTCAGGCACGGCTACGAAATTGTCATCGAACGCTATGAGCGCCCCACCGCCGACCGCCCCGAAGGCAGACTGACAATAGTGGCGGGGGACGCCCTGCTGTTCGACGGCGACCTGCCCTATATCAACGGCGAGGACGGCTCGCGCACATATCCCTTCGTCAGGCAGAACAGCCTGCCTCTTGCAGGCTCGTTCTTCGGCGGCAGCGTTGTCGACAGGCTCATTCCCGTTCAGCGCGCATACAACGCCGTCAAAAACCGCAAGCACGAATTTTTAAACAGAATATCTATGGGTACAATCGCCGTGGAGGACGGCTCCGTCGATACGGACGAGCTTATGGCCGACGGCCTTACGCCCGGCAAAGTACTCATCTACCGCCAGGGCGGCACTCCGCCCACAATGCTCTCGCTCGGCTCCGTCCCGTCCGAATTTTCCGAGGAAGAGGACAGGCTTGTAGAAGAATTTGCAAAGGTGTCGGGCGTGGGTGAAATCACGCAGACTACCGGCACGTTGAATTCGGTCACGTCGGCCACGGGTCTGCAACTGCTCATCGAGCAGGATGAAGCCCGCCTGAACGTATCCTATGAACAGATAAAGAGCGCGCTAAGGTCAATCGGCAGGCAGGTGCTTCGCCTCTACCGCCAATTCACGCCCGATATGCGCGTCATGCGCGGCGCCCGCAGGGACGTCGGCGCAGGGCTTATAACCTTTACTTCGGAACAAATCAACTCGGAAGACGTCGTGCTCGAAGCCGACAGCGAAATCAACCTCACGCCGGCCCAGCGCAGGGCGGTTATGTACGACCTGCTCTCCAGCGGCCTGCTCACGGGCGATGACGGAAGGATATCGGAGGGGGTAAAGAACAAAGTTCTTACTTATCTCGGCTACAACGGTCTGTCGGCGGGCAGAAATATGGAGGAACTTCACCGCACGCGCTGCGCCGAAGAAAACGCCGCCCTGCTCAAAGGCTTTGTGCAGGCAAAGGCGTATGACGACCACGCCCTGCACATTGCCGAACATACGGCGTTTATTCTCAGCAATCAGCTTTCGTCCGCAACCGAGGAAGTCTTTGTAAGGCACCTCGCGGAACATAAAAAACTTTTAAAGGAGGAAAAGAATGGATAACACCACAACCAAAGTACCGGCCACGGCAGCCCCCGCGGAGGCGGAAGACAACAGAGAACAGCCTGCGACAGGGCTGGGAAAATTCAAGGACGTGGATGCCCTGCTCGAAGCCTACAACAACCTCGAGGCCGAGTTTACCCGACGCAGCCAGCGCCTGAGGGAGTTGGAAAAAGCGGAAAAGGAGGTCCCGCCCGCTCAGGCGGCAAGCGGCGGCCTTCCCCCGCAGGCAGAGCAAAACAGTGCGCCCGCGGCCGCGGCGCAGACGGATGAGGCCGTCCGCGACAGAATAATCGCCGAATACCTCGCGTCTGTTGCGGCAAACAGGAGCGTACCCCTCATCACAGGCGGGGTCAACGTCCCCGCACGGCGCAAGACGCCCGCGACTATAAGCGAAGCGGGCGCTCTCGCGCAACAATTTTTAAATAAAAGGAGATAAACTTTGATTACATTACAGAATGCCGACGCCGCGTTGAAGGATTATTACCTCGACGCCGTCACCCAACAGCTCAACGAGGGCGTTTCGCCCTTTCTCAGCGCAATTGAAAAGAGTACAAGATATGTCTACGGCAAGAATGCCAAGTGCGCGCTCATCAAGGGCGACATGTCGCGCGTGGTCACATGCGACGAGGACGGCAACCTTCCCGACGCGTCGGGCAACACCTATTACGACGTGACCATGCCTTTAAAGAACATATACGGCACGATATCTCTCACCGACAAGGCGATACGCGCCTCGCAGGATTCTTCAGGGGCGTTCGTCAATCTTCTCAACGCCGAAATGGAAGGGCTCATCGCCGACGCAAAGTCAAACTTTTCGCGTATGCTGTTCGGCGACGGAAACGGCCTGCTCGCCTACATAAGCTCGGCCAACAGCACCACGTCATTCACTCTCACGTCTGTCAAGGGCTGGTACAAGGGCATGGTTGTCGATATCGCAAGCGCCGACGGCACTTCCGCGGCCGTGTCCGGCCTCAAGATAACTGCCGTCGATTCTTCAACCAACACCATCACCGTTACGCCCGCCGTATCCAACCATTCGACGTATGTGGGCTATCCTGTAGTCGTCACGAACTCCTACGGCAAGGAGCTAACGGGTCTTTCGGCCATCTTCGACGGCGCCACCGTCTACGGCCATTCCAAGGATGACGAGGATTTTTTCAACCCCTACGTTGCGGCAACGTCATCTCTCACGGACGAGGATATTATAGGCGCCATAGAAACTATCGAAGAGCGCAGCGGCGGCAAGGTGGGGATGATATTGTGTTCGCACTCCGTCCGCAACAAGATCGCTTCACTGTTCAAGGACATGCGCGTAATCAGCACGCCCGAAGTAACTGCGGGATATACCGCGGTCTACGTCAACGACGTACCCGTCTATGCCGACAGGTTCTGCCCCGGTGACAGAATCTACCTTCTCAATCCTGACGACTTTGTGCTCTGCCAGCTCTGCGATTGGGAATGGCTTGAGGACGACGGCGGCAGAATACTCACCCGCGTTTCTGGCAAGGCCGCATACACGGCCACTCTCGTCAAGTATGCCGAACTCATCTGCAAAAAGCCCTATGCCCAGGGCATGATTCAGCTGAGCTGAAGCCTGCTCCGCCTTTAATTTATTGTTTCAGGAGGGGCGCCCCGCCCGCGGGCGGGGCGCCCTTTCAAAGGAGGAACTATGCAAGTAAAACAATTTTTGGCAGATGTGATGCGCATGATAGGCCGCCCTGACGCCGCCGATAGTGCGGAGGGTTCCTCGTCGCTCACTACTGAAATCAGCCGTATGCAGAGCGCCCTTCTGCTGTGCCTTAACGCCGTCACCGACGAACTTGCCCGCGGCTACTTCCCGCTCAGATATGTTCAGACCCTTTCTTCCGAGGACGGCGAATACGACTTCTCTTCGTTCGATTACACTCCCTACCGCATACTCCGCGTGACGGGCGGCGGCAAAAAGGCGGGGTGGACGTATTCACCCTCCAAACTCATCTGCCCGCTGAAAGAGATATGCGTCGAATACGAGTATGTGCCTGACGCGCTGACCCTGACCGACGAGTTTTCCTATCCCGACCCCGCGGTCGGAACAAGCCTCGTCGCCTGCGGGGTGGCCGCGGAATACATGCTGATAGCCGGCGACGTGGACAGCGCCGGAATGTGGGAGAGCAGGTACCGCGCCGAAATAGACAGGCAGCTTTCGCAGCTGCCGCCCGGCGGGCGCATCCCGCCGAGGAGGTGGCTGTGAGAACGCGTCTAAGGTCTGCTACCTCGCTGTACAGCACTTCTTCGCAAACGGTGGACCTGCTTTCGGAAGAATGTCTGGATTACAGTATCAACGCCCGCACTGTAGATGACTGTCTGCTCCCCGGCACATCGTTCACGTTGCAAAGCACCTTTCCCACATTGCCATCAGGTGTAAGCGATGCCTACTATTCTCAGGGCAACGGCGCGCTGTATGTGCTGACGTCCTCGGCGGCCTACCGCATAAATGCGGGCGGCAGTTCATATACAGCCATAGCCACTTCGCTCGCGGATTCGCCCTTCTTTACCGACATGTACTTCAACGGCTATGCCGTAACGGTATTCTGCAACGGCTACAACCGAATCATCTATACGGGTCTTGCGCAGGATAGCAGCACGGATACAAAGCAGTTCTATACGGGCGCAGTGCATTGCGGCAGATTCTTCGCCCGCGACTACACAGACGGCTTAAAACTGTGGTGGTCGGCCTCGCACGCGCTCGATTGGGAGGAGGGTATCTACGGCAGCGGCTACACCTATCTGCCCGTCGAGGGCGGCAGCATCCTCAGGCTGTTCAGCTACGACGACCGCCTGATAGCCGTGCGCGAACGCGGCATAACCGTCATACGCGCCTATGGCGATCCACAGAATTACAAGGTGGACGCCACGGCCAACTGCCTTACGGCCGACGGCATAGTCGAGCGCACCTGCGCGGAGAGCGGCGGAAAGATAATTTTCTGCACTCAGAACGGTATCTACGCCTTCGACGGTTCCGATGTTGACAGGCTTATAAACTTTGCCGATGAAGGTCTTTCCTCGCCGCAGTTTGCCGCCGCGCTCGGCGATATGTATTGCCTTGTGTGTACCGAGGAAGATGTCGGTTCAGATGTAATGTACTGCTTTGACCTGTCGGCGGGAACGGGGTGGAAGACTACCATAACTCCGCGCGCATTGTTCGCCGGGCCTGACGGGCTGTACGCCGTGACGGGTACTATAATCATAAAGCTGGTATTCGGCGGCGGCAGCATACAGCTTTACACGCAGCCCGTCACGTTCGGCGGCAGCCGCGCTCTTCTCAGGGAGATAAACGTCGTCTGCGACGGCGACGTTACCGTGCGAGTAAGCTCGCTCGGCGTCACCCGCACATTTACTGACAGCGGCGTGCATAGGGTCGATATGTACGGCACGTCGTTCACGTTCACGGTCACGGCGCAGGGCAGACTGCGCGCCCTTACGGCCAAAGCGGAGGTGTAGAGTTTATGGATTTTGACATAATCGATATCAGCGCGGCCGAAGCCGAAGCTCTTACAACCATTCAGCTCAAGTTGCTGCGCACCGCCCAGCAGAACAAGAACGAGCTGTATCACACTCTTCAGCAGGAGCTTCAGGTCTATTACTGTCTGTGCAACACCAACAACGTCCATCTCTCATCGCTGTATGCCGACAAGAAGGCTGAGTTGGAGGCGGAGTATGAATATGAAGTGGAGATACTGCGCGAACAGCTCATATTCAACATGTCCCTCAACGAGCCGACGAACGACGGAGAAACGGGCGACAGCGGCAACGACTCTTCCGGCTATATAGTCGACTACGAACTCAGCTACCTCGAACGCTACATTCAGGTCAGGGATTTCTATCTCGCCATAGAGGACCCCGCCGAGCGTCTGGCGCTGTACGCGGCCGACACCGTCGCCCAAAGTTACCTCGGCAACTACTATACAACTCTTTACAACTATCTTTCTACGTTTACGTCCTGAACGGGGGCGGCGCGGCGGCTGCCGCGCCGCCCTTTCAGCGTTTCCGAATTTAACCTGCGCGCGTATTTTTGGCAAAGCCTGCGCGCTTTTTGCTTTACTTTTGTGCGCGAATATTTTATAATTATTGTCATGAAGATTTCCGAAGGCTGGCAGGATTACAGTATAATAGCCACGGGCGACGGCATGAAGCTCGAACGCTGGGGCAGCGTGTGCCTTTTGCGCCCCGACCCGCAGGTCATCTGGCGCAGTTCCTTTGATCTGTATTCCTATCCGGATATCAACGCGGTCTATCACCGCAGTTCCAAGGGCGGCGGGGCATGGCAAAAACTCACGCCCTTCCCCGAACAGTGGAACATAAGCTACGGCGATCTGTCCTTTATAATAAAGCCCATGGGCTTCAAGCACACGGGGCTGTTCCCCGAACAGGCCGTCAATTGGGACGCCATGCGCGCGCTCATCTCCGGCAGACTTCGGGCGTTTCCCGAAAGAAAGATTAAAGTTCTCAATCTCTTTGCCTACACGGGCGGAGCGTCCGTCGCGTGCGCAAAGGCAGGCGCGGAAGTCACCCATGTCGACGCCGCCAAGAGCATGGTGGAGCGCGCGGGCGAAAACGCAAGACTTTCCGGCATAAATTCGGGAATACGCTATATCATCGACGACTGCGCAAAATTCGTGGCAAGGGAGATACGCCGCGGCAACCGCTATGACGCAATAATAATGGACCCGCCCAGCTACGGCAGGGGTCCCGGCGGGGAGATGTGGAAGATAGAGGACAACCTGTTCGATTTTGTCGCTCAGTGTGCAAAGGTTCTCGTCCCCGACCCGCTGTTCGTGCTTATAAACAGCTACACCACGGGTTTGCAGCCCTGCGTTATAGGCAATATTTTAAAACTCACACTTAAAGATTTCAAGGGCGCTATCGACGCCTATGAAGTCGCTCTCCCCACCGCGGAAGGCATACCGCTTCCCTGCGGCGCAAGCGGTCTGTTCACGGGCGAAAACTAATTCTCTTGCCTGCCTCGCGGGCAATCATGGTATAATCAAATAAAATAAGGTATCTGTATGCTCGATAGCGATTTGGTAATATTGTACGAGGACAACCACATAATTGTCGTTCTCAAACCGCAGAACGTCGCCTGCTGTCCCGATGAAAGCGGCGATGACAATCTGTTCGACTGTGTAAAGCGGTACATAAAAACTGCTTACGATAAGCCTGGCAACGTCTTTCTGGGCCTTGTCCACAGGCTGGACAGACCCACCGGCGGCGTTATGGTCTATGCAAAAACTTCCAAGGCGGCGGCAAGGCTTTCCGAACAGATGCGCACGGGCGGGTTTGAAAAACTCTACTTCGCGGTACTGTGCGGCTGTCCCTCAAAGCCCCGCGCCACGCTTGAAAACTATCTCAGGAAAAACTCCCTCAACAACATGGTCTATGTCTGTACCAGAACGGAGGAGGGGGCAAAGTTCGCGTCGCTCGAATATACCGTGCGCGAAACCAAAGGTTCGCTCACCCTTGCGGAAGTCAGGCTCCACACCGGCCGCACCCATCAGATACGCGTACAGATGGCCGCAATAAACTGTCCGCTCTACGGCGACATGCGCTACGGCGGCCCTTCTGCCGTAAAGGGCAGGCTTGCGCTGTGGGCGTATTCATTGCGCTTCACGCACCCCACCACGGGCGAAAAACTGCGCTTTGAAATAGAGCCGCCCAAAGAAGAGCGGCCGTGGAATAACTTTTCAATCAGCATTTAATCAAGTAATTTTAGTGAAAAATGCTCTGCGGTTTTTTAAATTGATTGACAAGTAAATTATATTATAGTAATATTTGCTGTGTGCATAAATTTAATGCCACTTTTTTTACCTAAAAAACTACAAGGTTATATTTTATGAAGAAAATCAGATTATCACTAATTGCCCTCTCCGCAGTATGCGCAGTTGCGGCGTCAGCAATGTCTTTCGCGGCCGTTGCCGCCGCCGATGACGATTACAGGGAAATAACCCTGACGGGTACAAACGTATTCTACACAGGTACCGGCACCGACAGCGCGTCCATCGCCACCGTGCGCATCGCTGACGATTCTGACGAGGGCTACACCGACTATACCGCCTTTCTTATGAGCGACGGACAGTCAGTCACTTACAGAAAAAACCTCGCCTATAATTGGTGGTCCGCTGACGATAACGGCTATGGCGTAAACGGAAAGTTCAAAATGGTCATCGGTTTCGACAGTATAGAATTTTCAAGCTATACCATTGCATTCCAATCTCAGCAGTACAATATAACCGATAACGGCGTTTCGGATAACTATCTCGTGTTCAAACCCACTTCGGAAGGCACTCTCGCGCTCTACATCTCTGAAAGCGACGACGTGGACGATGAAGATGAACCTTCCGTCGTGCTCGAAGATTATTCGTCCATAACCATAGCTTTCGGTGATTTTGAAAGCGGCGATTACACCATTCTCATCAACGGCGAGGAGGCGGGTCTGTTCGTAAACGTCAGCGAAAATTACGCGTCTTACGTTTCTTCGGGCGATTCGGCTGCCACACCCTTAACCTTTACGGTCGACTTTGATGACTCTGATGAAGACGCCTCCGTCAACCTCATAATGTACTCGCTCAACGGCCAGAGCTTCCAGGTCTACGACGCAGCTTATGACGATGACGGCGTTCTCACGGGCGGCACCATCCGCGATGACCAGGCTCCCGTTATATGCCTCGATTCAGGCCTCAACTACCTCACCTATGGCGACGCTGTAGATATTGAATATACCGTAATCGACGTAATTGCGTCTTCACCGAGAAGCACCGTCATGTATTACGTTCTCAGCAACGAACAGTTCGAAGCCGAGGACTATGACTATAACGACTACTCGGACGACAGCGACTTGTTCATGGAAGTCAGCACTTCTTCCGACTATCGCCTTCTCCGCGACCAATATACCTATGTTCCCGACCTCGACGAGGTTAACGGCATAGTCGAAAACGAAAACGGTTACACCGTCTATGGTCTGGTCAAGGTCTGCATATATGTCAGGGACACCACCTCGTCAAGGGCTCAGACCGACTATGTATTTATGGATTGGTATGTTCCCGAAGAGTATAAGGTTGATATCAGCGACCTTAAAGACGATACGGAGTCAACTGCAAGCAGCACGTTCATAATGATGCTCGAAGACAACCTCGGCGCAACCTATGCCGATGAAAGCGTTGTCGACCTCGAAACATACAAGGAATATATCGCAAAGGTGCAGGAGGAGTATCAGGCAAAGATAGATGCGTATATCGCCGATGAAAATATATATCCCGACGGTCTTTTCGCAAGTTCGGATACAAACCTCTATCTTCCCGACTTCTCAGGCTATGTAATAGATAATCTCGGCGGCTACACCGACCTCACTTACAGTATCTATTATACAACAAGCTCCACAGGCTCTGTCACGGGTCTTAGTTCCGATTCCCTTGCAATCTCCATCTCCGAAGCCAACACATACTACCGCTTTACCATCTATGTTACCGATGCGGCCGGCAACGAGATGTATTATCCCGATGAAGACGGCAATATTCAGACCATCTCCACCGACGACATCTGGGATGAAGATTACGCCGAACTGCTTCCCTTCTTTGAAATTTATGTCGAATACAGGGCGGCCACCGTCGAAGACCCCGGCGTGCAGTCCGTCGGCTATGTCGGCTCAACTTACAACAGCGCGTCGTTTGATATAACAGGCGTATCCGGCACATATTCGGCCGTCTACAATCTCTATATCTTCGACCGTGACTCCTTCTATGTCGATACCGGCGTGGAACTTTCCTACGACGACGTAGTAAATAATGCGTATGCGCTCTTCTTCAACGAATATGTCGATGACGACGGCAACGAATACGAAAACACAAGAAAATATTTCACTCTCGTCACCGACGACGAGGAGTTTGAAGATTATGAGTGGAGTTCTTCCAACGTAACCTTTGTCCCTCAGGACGCGTCTGAATTTTATGTCGTGCGGCTCACCTTGACCGATACGGGGCTATCAAACCAGGTGACTGACAGCTTCCTTGTAGTGCGTGCCTCGGCGCGTGCCGCCGAAATCTACGGCGAGGACGATTGGCTTGAAAACAACATCGCGGCAATAGTTCTGTTCTGTGTTGCGGGCGTATTCTTTATAGCCTTCATAGTCCTGCTTGTTGTCAAACCCAAGGATAAGGGCGATATCGACGCCATCGCCGTCGAAGTAGAGGAAAAAAAGAAAGCAAAAAAATCTTCAAAAAATAAATAACGCAAAAACTTGAAGTAAATGAACGCGGCGCACCATACAGTGCGCCGCGTTGTTTTATCCGTAATATTTTTAGTACGGTTTTACCGCACGGCGGCGCCTGCCGCCGTTATTTATCGTTTTAAAAAAATAGCGCCTTTCGTACACAATAAAGGGTATAGGTGTTGCGTTTTTCTACAATATTTGGTATAATAATAAATATAAGCTACAATCTTACGGCGGTAAAACATGTCAGAAAAAAGTTATAACGCAGATGATTTAAAAATACTCGAAGGGTTAGAAGCCGTGCGCGTCCGTCCGGGCATGTATATCGGCTCCACGGGCGTCAAGGGCCTGCACCACATTCTGTGGGAAATAGTTGATAACTCTATCGACGAGGCGGCAAACGGCTATGCCGACCATATCACCGTAACTCTCCACGCCGACGGCTCGGCCTCGGTCGAGGACAACGGAAGGGGTATGCCCACGGACATCAACAGCAAAGCTCGCATGAGCGGCGTCGAACTCATCTTCACCAAACTTCATGCCGGCGGCAAGTTCGACAGCGAAAATTATGCCTTCTCCGGCGGCCTCCACGGCGTCGGCGCTTCGGTAACCAACGCCCTGTCCGAATGGCTCAGGGTGGAAGTTTACCGCAAAACTGTCTTTAAAATGTCCTTCAAAAGCTACTACGACAAGCCGCGCAAAAAGTGGATGTGCGGCGTGCCCGATACTCCCCTCAAAGATACGGGAATAAAGACAAGCAAGCGCGGCACGCTTGTGCGTTTCATGCCCGATAAGGCTGTGTTCGAAACGGTGGAGTGGAACTACGATACCGTGGCCAAGCGCCTGAAGGAATTGGCGTTTCTTAACAAGGGCGTGAGAATAGACTTTGTCGACGAGCGCACCCATTACCGCGATGAGGAGGTCGCCTCCGACGACGGCGAAATCACGCTGAAAAAGATAGCTCTTCCCAAGCGCGAGCCTGTAACGTACAAATACAACGGCGGACTTGTCGACTTTGTCGCCTACCTCAACGCGGACAAGAGCGCTCTGTATTCAAACACGCTCTATTATTCAACCGTCAAAGATATAAATATCAAGGGCGCAGGACCGGGCAAAATAAAGATAGAGTTTGCAGTATGCCACACCAAGGACGACGAGGAAAGTTTATATTCCTTTGTCAACAACATCTGCACCGTCGAAGGCGGCTATCACGAAACAGGTTTCCACAACGGACTTTTAAAGGTCGTCAACGAATACGCCAAAAACAACGGCGTGCTCAAAGCAAAGGACGCTCCTTTCATCGTCGATGACATAAAGGAGGGGCTTACCGCCGTCCTGACCGTCAAGATGAACAATGTCGAGTTCGAAGGTCAGACCAAAACCAAACTCGGCAATCCCGAAGTAAAGGTTCCTGTCGAACAGGCGGTGGTGGAAGGGCTTACCTCGCTCATATCCGTCCGCGGCAACAAGGGCGTGTTTGACGAAATAGCCAAAAAGGCAAAATTCGCCGCAGACGACCGCATAAAGCACCGCGCCGAGCGCGACATAGCCAAGGCCGCGTCGGATACGGACGATCTCAACCTCATCGGCAAGCTGGCGGCATGTTCGGGCAAAAATCCCGATATGAACGAACTCTTTATCGTAGAGGGCGACTCTGCGGGCGGCACGGCAAAACAGGCAAGGGTAAGGCAGTATCAGTCCATTCTGCCCCTGCGCGGCAAGCCGCTCAACGTGCAGAAGAAGAGCGCCCTGCAAACTCTGCAGAACGAGGAATTGAAAACGCTCATTTCTGCCATTGGCGCGGGCTTCAATACCTCTTTCGACGTAGAAAAAACGCGATACAAAAAAGTAATAATCCTGTCGGACGCCGACCAGGACGGCCTCCACATACGCTGCATACTCTTGACTTTCTTCTTCAAGTACATGCGCGACCTCGTAAAGGCGGGCTATGTGTATATAGGTATGCCGCCCCTCTACAAGGTCTACAAAAAGGATATGGTGGAGTACGCCTATGACGACGACGAACTTGACAAAGCCATAAAAAAGGTGGGCAAGGGCTATCAGATCCAGCGCTACAAGGGTCTTGGCGAAATGTCCGCCGAACAGCTTTGGGATACTACCATGAACCCCGCCACGCGCAATCTCATTCAGGTAACTATCGAGGACGCCGCCGCCGCAAAGAACGTCATCGAAATGCTCATGGGCGACAAGGTGGAGGGCAGAAAACAGTTCCTCGCCGAAAACGCAAACTTCAACAAGGTTGACGGCTTTATAGAAAAGGTAAATTTCAAACGCGATGAAGGGGAGGCCTACGACTGATGGCACGAAAGAAAGATAACGACAATTTTCAAACCGCTATTCCGCAGGGCAACGTGTTCGTCACCCCGCTGGAAGAGGTCATGCCCCAGGCCATGCTCCCCTATGCCGAGTTTGTCATTCTTGACAGGGCTCTGCCAAGGGTAGAGGACGGCCTTAAACCCGTTCAGCGCCGCATATTGTACACCATGATAGAGATGGGTCTGACCCCCGATAAACCTCACAAAAAGTCGGCCCGCATTGTCGGCGACTGCATGGGTAAGTACCACCCCCATGGCGACAGCTCCGTCTACGACGCAATGGTCCGCATGGCTCAGGACTTCAATATGCGCATGACGCTCGTCAACGGCCACGGCAACTTCGGCTCGGTCGACGGCGACCCCGCCGCCGCAATGAGGTACACTGAAGCGCGCCTTGAACCCCTCGCCCTCGAACTCTTAAAGGATATCGACAAGGAAACGGTACCCTTTTCTTTCAATTTCGACGACAGCCTTCTTGAACCGGATATACTCCCCGGCAGATACCCCAACCTTCTGGTCAACGGCGCCAACGGCATAGCTGTGGGTCTGGCTACCAACATACCCACCCACAACCTC
The DNA here is from genome assembly GCA_964447305.1 of uncultured Clostridia bacterium. Taxonomy (GTDB): domain Bacteria; phylum Bacillota; class Clostridia; order Christensenellales; family Borkfalkiaceae; genus Coproplasma. Next base: position 59,349 of record CAYURN010000007.1, on the reverse strand, counting down.
GGCGAAGTTATCGAAGGCGCGTGCGCCATGATAGATAACCCCAAAATATCCCTGCCCCAACTCATGAAAATCATCCCCGGCCCCGACTTTCCCACGGGCGGATATATCGTCAAAAACGAGCTTGAGCAGGCCTATAAAACGGGCAAGGGCAAAATAACCCTGCGCGCAAAGTATTCGGTTGAAAACGGCGAAGGCGGCAAAAAACTGATAGTCATCACCGAACTTCCCTATCAGACCAACAAAGCCGAACTCCTGCGCAAAATAATGCTCCTGCGCGAAGATAAAAAGGATATGCTTGCCGGCATAGCCGAAATCGTTGACGAGTCGGACCGAACGGGTATGCGCGCCGTCATCTCTTGCAAAAAGAATACCGACGTAGACGAAATTTTGGCCTGTCTTTTCAAGTACACCGACCTTGAATGTACGTTCGGCATAAACATGGTCGCCATAGCCGGCGGCAAGCCCCAGCAGCTCGGCCTCTGCGAAATACTCAGGTATTATGTCGACTACCAGCGCACCATAATAGTCCGCCGCACCAAGTACGATTTAAAGCAGGCCGAAGCGCGCTGCCACATTCTCGAAGGCCTTATAATAGGCGTTCACAACATAGACGAGGTTGTGGAAATTATCAAAAAGGCCGAATCCACTTCCGACGCCCGCAAAAAATTGATGGCGCGCTTTGACCTTACCGAACGCCAGGCCCAGGCCATTCTCGATCTGCGCCTCGCCCGTCTTACCAAGCTTGAGGTGACCAAGCTCGAAGAGGAGCTCAGGGAGCTTAAAAAGAAGATAGAAGAATACCGCGCCATCCTTGCCTCTAAGGAAAGGCAGATGGGCATAGTCAAGTCTGAACTGCGCGAAATCAAACATAAATACCCCTGCCCCCGCAAGACTACCATAGTCGACAAAGCGGAGGATATCGTAGTCTACAGACAGGACGTCAAGCGCCCCTCGGCAGAGTGGGTGGCGGCGCTCACCGCGGGCGACAGCATAAAATTCATGCAGAAAATCGACTTCGACGGCAAGTATAAAAAGCCCCTTGCCGCCTCGTCAAAGCCCGATGTCGTATTCAGACAGATTGTCGGCTGCCGTTCAGACGGCGTGCTGCTCGGCTTCACCAACTACGGCAACGCCGTCAAGCTTGACCTCGAACAGTTTTCGGACGTTGAATTCCGTGCCTCCGGCATGAAACTCAAATCTTTTTACGACGCCGCCATGAACGGCGAACGCATAATCAAGCTGTTCGATATAACTTCCGCCCTCCCCGAAGGCGACGTGGTGTTCTTTACGAAACAGGGCATGGTAAAGCGCAGCAATTGGTCGGAATACGGCCTGTTGAAGTCGGTATATCCCGCCATTAAACTTAAACCGGGCGACGAAGTCCTCTCCGTCGAAACGCTTGTCGGCGACGAATACACCACAATGTGTTTCGTCACCAAAAACGGCATCTGCCTGAACGCCTCCATGGACGATATCCCCTGCCAGGGCCGCATAGCCGCAGGCGTAAGGGGTATGCTCGTCGACGAGAGCGATGAAGTCGTGTTCGCCACCCAGATAAACGGCGAGGGCGAAATAATAATCGTCACCGACAGGTCAATGTTCAAGCGCGTAATATCTTCGCTCATCGACCCCATCTCCCGCGGGCGCAAGGGCGTGATGATAACCGACTCCAAGTCGGGCGTGCTGTTTGCCGACTACGTCACCGTTCCGTATAAACTTGCAGTCATCTCGGAAGAAGGCGCCGTCACGGAAATCAATACCGAGGATATCCCCATCGAAGCCCGCCCCTCCAGGGGTAAGCCTATGAAAAGCGCGGGCATAACCGCCGTAAAGGCCGTGTTCTCCCTCAAATACAAGACCGAATTCCCTGACGGAAATATGCAAATGAGGTTATAAGCGGAGGTTTTATCATGCTTGAAAAATACATCAACGCGGCTGCCGGGCGCACCAAGGCAGATATTGTGTTAAAACACGCAACTTTCGTCAACACCCTGACGGGCAGAACGGAGGAGGGCGATATTGCCATCACGGCCGACAGAATAGTCGGCATAGGCCGCTACAGCGGACAGACCGAATACGATATGTCAGGAAAGTATGTCCTGCCCGGGTTTATCGACGGCCATGTCCACATAGAAAGCTCCATGCTCTCCCCCGAACCGTTTGCCGAACTTGTAGTGCCGCGCGGCACAACTTCGATAATCGCCGACCCGCACGAAATAACCAACGTCTGCGGCATGGACGGCTTTGAATACATGGCGGAGGCGGCCAAAAATACCCCGTTGGAGGTACACTTCCAGTTGCCCTCCTGCGTGCCTGCAACCCCGTTTGAAAACAGCGGCGCAATTCTCTCCGCAAAGGACGTTGAAGCGCACATATCCCGCAGCCAAGTGTTCGGGTTGGGCGAATTTATGAATTTCCCGGGCGTGATAAACTGCGACGCCGACGCCTTGAAAAAGCTGGAGGCGGCCCACAGTGCAGGCAAAATTATTGACGGCCACGCCCCCTGCGTCCTCGGCGACAGCCTCAACGCCTATCTGTGCGGCGGCATAGTCACCGACCACGAATGTGACTCCCCCGAAGAGATGTCCTCAAAGGCCGACCGCGGCATGTATGTCATGCTCCGCCACAGCTCGTCCATTCATGATATCGCCGCCAATTGCAAGGCTGTCAACGCCGGCAATATGCGCCGCTTTATTATGTGTACGGACGACCGTCACGCCGCCGACCTCATGAATGTGGGCCACATGGACGACGCTCTCCGCACGGTTGTTGCGGCGGGGCTCGACCCCGTATGGGCGGTGACCATCGCCACGTTAAACGCGGCCGAATGTTATAACCTCAAATGGCGTGGTGCGATCGCTCCGTTCTGGTTTGCAGATCTTGCCGTCGTGGACAACTTAAAAGATTTCAATGTCGAATATGTGTTTAAGAACGGCGCTCTCGTCGCCCAAAACGGCAAGCCGCTGTTCAACACGGGGCACAGCCGCTATATTCCTAAAAGCGTGACAAATACCGTGCATATCCGCAACATGTCGGCGGACGACTTCAGATTGCAGTTAAAGGGCAAAGCTGCACGCGTAATCACGCTCAACCACGGCACTATCCTCACGGACTGTCAGGTAATGCAGATTCAAAGCCGCGACGGCGACGTCATCCTGCCTGACGACGTGTTGAAGCTTGCCGTTGTCGAACGCCACAATCACACGGGCAATATCGGCCGCGGACTGCTGAAAGGTTACGGCTTTAAGGGCGGGGCAATGGGCATAACCATCGCGCACGATTCGCACAATATCATTCTCCTCGGCGACGACAACACCGCCATGGCAAGGGCGGCAAACACATTAAAGGAGATCGGCGGCGGCATGGTCCTTGTCGACAGCGCCACGGGCGACGTCGACTCTCTGACGCTGGAAGTGGGCGGACTGATGTCCGCAAGGGACGCCGGTTACGTCATAGAGGAGAGTGAGCGGTTATATAAAAAAGCCTATTCCATGGGCGTAGACAAAAGGTTTGCCGCGTTCATGACGCTGGCGTTTTTATCCCTCGCCGTAATACCTCACGTCAAACTTCTCGATACAGGCCTGTTCGACGTAGATAAGTTCTCATTTACGGATATAAATGCAGATTGATCTTAAAAAATAGAGCGGCGGAAAAAACTTTTTCCGCCGCCGATTGGTTTTTTATATTTTAGTTGTAGATTACAAACGTATCTAAGTGCGAGTCGTCGCTTATATATACGCTGAACGTGCCTTCGCCCGTCTTTGTTCCGTCGTTTGCCGAATAATCCGTGTAGGTAAACGTGTATTTGCTCACGTCTGCCACTTCGCCGTACACCGTGAAGTCGGGATAATTTGTCGGATCCATAGTTACTATCAGCGCGGCGGAATAGGATATTCTGGTGTTATATGTGTACAGATTTGTAAGATAACATGTGTTAAGCTCTTCATCAAGCAAGTAACTGCTTATTCCAAGCGCGGCGTAAATTGCTTTAACGCCATCGCCGTTGATAAGCGCTGCGCTGTCCGATTCAAAAAACATGCTACCTTTCATATATTGGTCGGATACCGTAAAGGTATATGTGCCGTCCAGCGCGGGAATCGTGTAAGAAACTAAGGCAAAATCTTCTATCGCTTCGGCTTCGCCCAGCTGTTCGAACACCCTGTAAACCTCGCCGTCTTTAAAATAATTTGTTCCTTCTTCGGGCGTATATCCGCTGCATCCCGCGGCAAATACGGTTGCCGTAACTGTGGCCGCGCAAATCAACGGAACAAGGGTTTTTCGTTTTTTCATTTTAATTCTCCTGAAAATAAATTAGTGATTATTTTAACTGAAAATCACAAAGCACCATTATATTTCACAAAATGATAGCAAAATTAAAATTTGATGAAAGTTTGGTGAAATTATTGACAATAATTTGTCGGATTTACATAATACTGCAAAATCAGATTGCTTTCGCGCTCTGTCGCGCAAAGGGGGGCGGAAAAAATTTTTTCCGCCCCGTTTGGTTTTAAAACTTCCCCCGCGCCGCGGGGTTTTAATTTTTTCTCATTTTTTTACAAAAAAGGCAAACAAACGCGTTTACAACTGCGGTAAAATATAGTACAATTACAAATGGATTAAAATAGATAGTTGCGCGCGCATGCGCGCGTCAAATTTTTTTAAACTTAAAATATGCTAAAAAGGAAGTAAAAATGGGACTTTTCAAGTACATTGCAAATGCCGACAGCCGCAGAGCGCTCAGAAAGCTCGATAAGCAGGCCAGAATGGTGGAAGATCTCGAACCCAAGTACGCCGCCATGAGCGATGACGAGCTCAAGGGCCAGACGGCAATTTTAAAGGGCCGCCTTGCAAAGGGCGAAACGCTGGACGATATCCTGTACGACGCCTTCGCCGCTCTGCGCGAAGCAAGTTGGCGCGTACTCAAAATGAAGCACTTCCACGTTCAGATAATCGGCGGTATATGCCTCCATCAGGGCAGAATTGCAGAAATGAAGACGGGCGAAGGTAAAACGCTCGTTTCAACGCTGCCCGCCTACCTCAACGCACTCACGGGTAAGGGCGTACACATTGTCACGGTCAACGACTATCTTGCCCGCCGCGACGCCGAGTGGATGGGCAAGGTTCATAAGTTTATGGGCCTTACCGTCGGCATCGTCGTTCCCGGCATGGACGACAGGCAGAAAAAGGAAGCCTACCAGTGCGATATAATTTACGCCACCAATAACGAGCTTGGCTTCGATTACCTCAGGGATAACTTAAAAACCTCTATCCCCGCAATGGTTCAGCGCGAACTCAATTACTGCATAATCGACGAAATCGACTCCATCCTCATCGACGAAGCGCGCACGCCCCTCATAATTTCAGGCAAGGGCGGCGAAAGTTCGCAGCTCTATGTCGACGTCGACAGGTTTGTCCGCAATCTTCACGGCGGCTTCGACGACGACAAAAAGGCCGCCGAAACGCGCGTTCCCGTCCGCAAAAAGAAGGGTCAGGAACTTTCCGAAGAGGAGCAGAAAATTAACGACCAGCTCGCCGCCATTTTAAAGGATATGGAAGATTGGGACTATATCATAGACCGCAAGGACAAATCCGTCACCATAACCGAAAACGGCGCAAGAAAGGCCGAAAAATTCTTCAATATCAAAAACCTCGGCGATATCGAAAACGCCGACCTCAACCATCACATCCAGCAGGCGCTCAAAGCGCACGAACTGTTCATCCGCGACGAAAATTATATCGTCACAAACGAGGGTGAAATCATGATAGTCGACGAATTCACAGGTCGCCTTATGGTCGGCAGGCGCTATTCGGACGGCCTTCACCAGGCAATAGAGGCCAAGGAACATGTCAAGGTCCGCGAAGAAAACAAAACGCACGCAACCGTCACGTTCCAGAACTATTTCAGGCTGTACAACAAGCTGTCGGGCATGACGGGTACGGCAAAGACTGAGGAGGCGGAGTTCAGAACCATCTACTCGCTCGACGTCGTCTGCATACCTACAAACAGACCCGTAATGCGTATCGACTATCCCGATAAGATTTTCTCCACCGTCGAAAGCAAAAAGAAAGCTATCGTTCAGGAAGTCATCGACCGCCACGCCGCAGGTCAGCCCATACTCATCGGTACAGTCACCGTCGACCGTTCCGAAGAGATTTCCCGTCTTCTTCGCCGCAACGGCATAAAGCACAACATCCTCAACGCAAAAAATCATGCCCGCGAGGCTGAAATAGTCGCACAGGCGGGCAGGTTCGGCGCCGTCACCATCGCCACTAACATGGCTGGCCGCGGCACGGACATCCTTTTGGGCGGCAACCCCGAATATCTCGCCAAAAAGCGCATGAGGGAGGAGGGTTACGACCACGACATGATAGAGGTGGCAATCTCCTACGCCGACCGCCCTTTCACAGAAGAGGAGCAGGTCGCCCGCAAGAGGTATGCCGACCTGTACGATATGTATAAAAAGGAAACCGACGGCGAAAAGGCCAAGGTCATCGAAGCGGGCGGTCTGTGTATAATCGGTACCGAGCGCCACGATTCCCGCCGTATAGATAACCAGCTCCGCGGCCGTGCCGGCCGTCAGGGCGACCCCGGTGCGTCGGTATTCTTCATCTCGCTTGAAGACGAGCTTGCAAAGCGCTTCGGCGGCGAAAAGCTCAAGTCAATATATTCCACTCTCATGGATGACGATGACTGTCTGCAATCGAAAATGCTCTCGCGCTCGATCGAAAACGCCCAGATGGCTATCGAGGGCCGCAACTTCAGCGCCCGTAAGCACACGCTGCAATACGACGAGGTCATGAACGAACAGCGTAAGCTCATCTATTCCGAACGCCTTAACGTCCTCCGCGGCGGCGACGTTCACGACCAGATGCTCAAATTCATTCCCGACTATGTCGCAAAAATCGTGCGTGAAACGGTAAATATCGACGCCATGCCCGAACTGTGGGATGAGGAAGCGCTCAACGCTGCGCTCAGGCAGAAGGTCTACCCCGACGAGTGCGAATTTGAAATTACTCGCGAAATGCTTGAAAAGTGGGACTACGAGTACGCAATAGAAAAAATTTCCAAGGAAGTTACTAAGGCCTACGAGCTCAAGATAGAAAATATCGCCAAGGAAACGCACGGCGTTGTCGACTACCATCAGGTAGAGCGCAACGAACTTCTCCGCGCCGTCGACCGCAATTGGATAGACCATATTGACGCAATGGACCAGCTGCGCAAGGGTATAGGTCTGCGCGGCTACGCCCAGCAGGATCCCGTCATCGCCTATAAGCAGGAAGGTCACGACATGTTCGATGAAATGACCGAACGTATTCAAACGATAACAATCTCCCGCCTGCTCAAGGGCAAGATAGTCCGCGTTCCCGCACAGTCCGTTCAGGGTGCGCGTCCCCGTCCCGCGGCACAGCCCGCAAAACCCGCAACGCCGCAGCCCGCTCCGCAGCCCCCCGCTGCAGGCGCGCGTCCTGCAACCCCGGGCGGAAACGGCCGCTTTGTGCCGGAAAATGTGCGTATTCACAGACCCAAAAAGGATGAATAATAATGTTTAAAGCAGATGATTACAGGCTAAGGCTCAAATCGCTTACTGATACATTAAATGAAGCAGGGTATGCCCTCGATATCGAAAACCTCGGCGGCAAACTCACGGAACTCAGGGCCGAACAGGAAAAACCCGAAGTCTGGGGCGACCTTGAAAAATCTACAAAAATCGGCCGCGAAATTTCCTCCATAGAGGGCAAGATGGCCGCCTACGAAAAGGGCGAAAATGCCATTGCCGAGGCAAAGACGTTTGTCGACCTCATTGAGGAAGCCGATGACGAAAGCCTTATTCCCGAACTTGAAGGCATGATAAAAGCCGCCGAAGACGACATTGAAAACATGCGTATCCGCGCCCTGTTGAAGGGCAAGTATGACGCAAATAACGCCATCATGAGCCTGCACGCAGGCGCAGGCGGCACCGAGGCCTGCGACTGGACCCAGATGCTGTACCGCATGTACTGCCGCTATTGCGAAAAGCAGGGCTTCAAGGTCACCGAACTCGACCTCGAAAACGGCGACGAAGCGGGCATAAAGTCCGTTTCGTTCAAAGTCGAAGGCGAAAATGTCTATGGCTTTTTAAAGGCCGAAAAGGGCGTTCACCGTCTGGTCCGAATATCCCCGTTTGATTCCAACAAGCGTCGCCATACTTCGTTCGCCTCGGCCGAGGTCATGCCCGAAGTCGACGACGAAGCCGAAGTCGTCATACGCGATGAGGACATCCGCATAGACGTCTACCGCTCGTCGGGCGCAGGCGGCCAGAAGGTCAACAAGACCGAAACTGCCATAAGAATCACCCACTTCCCTACGGGCATAGTCGTCACCTGTCAGAACGAGCGCAGCCAGCTCCAGAACAAGGAGATGGCGTTCAAATATCTGCGCGCGAAGTTGCTCGAACGCCAGATTGCCGAAAGGGAGGCGGCCGACGCCGAACTCAAGGGCGAAATCAAAAAGATAGAGTGGGGCAGCCAGATACGCTCGTATGTGTTCTGTCCCTATACGCTCGTAAAGGATCACCGCACGGGTTACGAAAATACTAACATTCAGGCGGTCATGGACGGCGATATTCAGGCGTTTATCATAGATTACCTCAAAAAGACAGTTTAATTTTTCAGCAGGCAAATTGCCGCGGCGGTAGTTGCCGTCGCGGTACTTTATTTATATGTACGATATTTCAGATTATAAAATTAAAGACAATCCAATAATTTTGGGGCTGGAAAGCAGTTGCGACGAAACTGCCTGTGCCGTCATACAGGGCAGAAAACTTCTGTCCAACTGTATAATTTCTTCCGCGTCGGAACAGGCAAAGTACGGCGGGGTAGTGCCGGAAATCGCCTCCCGCGCCCATACCGAGGCCGTGGACGAGGTAGCGGAGCGCGCCCTCAGGGAGGCGGGCGTCAGCGTCAAGGATCTCGACGCCGTCGCCGTCACCTATGGCGCGGGGCTGTTGGGCGCCCTCCTCGTCGGGCTGTCCTTTGCAAAGGGTCTGGCATATTCCTTGAACATTCCCCTTATCGCCGTCAATCACATCCGCGGCCACCTCGCCGCGGCCTACCTTGATGAGCCTTCGCTCAGACCCCCGTTCATAACGCTGCTTGCCAGCGGCGGCCACACCGCCATACTGCACACCAAAAGCTTTTCTGACTTTGAAGTGCTCGCAAGGACTCTTGACGACGCCGCGGGCGAAGCGTTCGATAAATGCGCCCGCGTTCTCGGTCTGCCCTATCCCGGCGGGCCGAACATTCAGCGCGCCGCTGTCGGCGGCAGTCCCTCGATTGCCTTTCCGTCGGCTCAGGTCAGGCACAGCCAGACTCCCGCTTTTTCATACAGCGGTTTAAAGACGGCGGTCATAAACTACTGCCACAACCTGACCCAAAAAGGCCGGCCCGTCCCCGCGGCCGACGTTGCGGCCTCGTTCCAAAGGGCGGCAATCGATCCCCTTGTGGAAAATACCGTCAGGTTCGCCCTCGAAAAGGGAGTGGATACTGTCACGGCGGGCGGGGGAGTGATTGCCAACGACTATCTGCGCCAAAGGCTTACCGCCGGGTGCAAAAGGGCGGGGCTTAAGCTCGTCCTGCCGCAGGTGAAGTACTGTACGGATAACGCCGCCATGATAGCGGCGGAGGGTCTGAATAAATATCTTATGGGCGACTTTGCTGCCATGTCGCTCAATGCCACGGCACAAATTCCTTTAAAGTAAGATTTTTCTTACTTTGTTTATATTAGTTTTGCAATTTTCAGAGAGTATATTATGAAAGACATTATTTTTACTTTTGCCGACGGCGAGGAAATCGGCGTCTGGGACGGGCAGAGCGTGCGCACGCTCAGGAGCGCGTTTATTACAAATTATAAGACCAATGCGGAGGGGATAGCCCGCTCCAAGGCATGGAAAACTTCAGGTTCGGGCGCGGTCTTTCGCGAAAGCTATCATGACCCCTCGGCGCTCACCTTTGATGGTCAGATCACGGGCGCATATCCCGCGGGCGGCGGCGAGGTCATCTATTCCTTTAAGATAGATAATTCCTCAGGCATATACAGGCTGTCCGCTTGCGACGACAAACTGCCCGAATCGCACATAATAAATTCGGTCGAACTTTCCTTCGGGTGCGGCAGTTACAATGCGGCTTCGGGCGAGCTGGCCGCGTCGGTTGCGCGGAGCTATTACAACTCGGACATTGCTCTGTTCAACTGCGCTACGGGCGACTACAAAACCGTCACTGAAGGCGACACCGCCGACGAGGATCCTTTCATCTGCGACGACAATTCCTCCGTCATATACTATTCGTCGCGCGCCGTCGGCAGGGACGCGCACGGCGAGTTCGTCGAGTACGCGCCCTCTGCCATCTATAAGCTCGATTTATCAAACATGTCGCTCGAAGAAGTTGCATCTTCGCAAAAATTCAGCTATTTCCGCCCCGTCGTGCGCGGTGGCGAACTTTATGCCATCAAGTCCCCTGTAAAGAGTGCAAACAAGGGCAATGCGCTTCTCGATATCGTACTCATTCCCTACCGCATTTTGCAGGCGATAGCAGGCTTTATAAGTCTTTTTGTCAATGTGTTTGCGGGCAAGAGCATAACCTCATCCGGCGCCAACCCCGCCAAGGGCAGAAACTACGATTCGCGCAAAATAAAAATAGCAGGCAACCTCATCGACGTTGAAAAGGAGGCAAAGCGGAACGCAAAGAAAAAGGATTCCGATTACGGCATAATCCCCTCAGGCTGGAAACTCGTCAACCTCACCCGCGGTGAAGAGCTTGCCTCAGGCGTCGCGGCGTTCGATATCGCCCCGGACGGCTCCGTCTATTACACGAACGGCAGGCGCATATTCTGTATTAAGGACGGAAAGCGCTCAAAAATTTGCAATACCTCTATGTGTCTGCATATCAACTGCGTCCATAACGGCGAAAAGTCTGGCGACCTCTTCGGCATTTGATCGTGCCTGCGCCGCTTTTTTAAGCGCAGAACAGCCAATACATAATTATGCCTCCCAAAACGCTTTACTTTTCTTTTAATCTTTAATATAATATAAGCACAATTGAATTTCAAAGGCGTTTACAAAGGACGGCGACGCATCGTAAAATTCCTTGCAGAGAGTTCCGCGGTTGGTGAAAGCGGTTCGGGAAAACTTTGCGCCTATCACCTTTCAGCCTGTGCCCCCAACCGCAAGAAGTAAGGGCGCACGGATTCGCAACCCGTCAAAATTGCGGCAAATGTCAGTTTGTTTTGGTGGTTTACAAGCACTTATATAATGTGTCCAAACGGCGCTTATATGGTGCTTTTTTTATATAATTTTATATAATAAGGTGAGTTTATGTACGAAAAGGTAGATACTTCTTTAAACTTCGTTGAGCGCGAAAAATCGGTCAGCGAGTTCTGGAAACAAAACCATATCTTTGAAAAGTCCGTCGCCAAAAACGATGGCGGCGAGGAATTTTCGTTCTACGACGGCCCCCCCACGGCCAACGGCAAGCCCCATATCGGCCATATATTGACGAGGGTAATGAAGGACATCATTCCCCGCTATCAGACCATGAAGGGCAAGCACGTTTTAAGAAAAGCCGGCTGGGATACCCACGGCCTGCCCGTCGAACTCGAAGTCGAAAAATCTCTCGGCATAGACGGCAAGCATCAGATAGAAGGCTACGGCATAGAGCCGTTTATCAAGCAGTGCAAGCAGTCGGTCTGGAAGTATAAGTCGGAGTGGGAAAAAATGTCCGACCGCGTCGGCTATTGGGTGGATATGGACAACCCCTATGTAACTTACGACGATAACTATATCGAGTCGGAGTGGTGGGCGCTGAAAGAGATGCACAAAAAGGGCCTTTTATATAAAGGTCACAAAATCGTTCCCTATTGCCCCCGCTGCGGCACGGCCCTCTCCTCGCACGAAGTAGCTCAGGGCTACAAAACCGTCAAGGAAAATTCGGCTGTCGCCCGTTTCAAGGTCAAGGGTAAGGAAAACCTGTATATCCTTGCGTGGACGACCACGCCGTGGACGCTTCCTTCCAACGTCGCGCTCTGCATGAATCCCGATGAACCTTATGTTCAGATCGAAAGCGACGGCGCGGAATATATCCTTGCAAAGGCGCTCGTCGCCAATTTCTTTGAAGAATACTCCGTCGTCGCCGAAAAGAAAGGCAGCGAGTGGGAGGGGTTGGAATACGAACCTCTCTTCCCCGAAACAACGGCGGAAATCTCCCGCATTTCTCCTTCGTCCGCGCCCGCAAAGGCACACTTTGTCGTGTGCGACAATTACGTCACCATGGGCGACGGCACCGGCGTAGTCCACATTGCTCCCGCCTTCGGCGAGGACGACTATAAGGTCGGCAAGCGTTATTCCTTGCCCGTCGTTCAGCTCGTCAACGAACAGGGCTGTTTCGACAGCCGTTTCCCCTCGCTCGACGGAATATTCGCCAAAAAAGCCGATAAGTTCCTTCTCGAAAGATTGGAAACCGAAGGCAAAATGTTCAAAGTTCTGCCCTTCGAACACGATTATCCCCATTGCTGGCGGTGCGATACGCCCCTTCTGTACTATGCCCGCTCGTCATGGTTTATAGAAGTCACAAAGGTAAAGTCCGACATAATCGCCGCAAACCGCTCGGTAAATTGGATGCCCGAAACTATCAGGGAGGGCAGAATGGGCAACTTCCTTGAAAACGTGATCGACTGGGGTCTTTCGCGCGACAGGTATTGGGGAACGCCCCTGCCCGTCTGGGTCTGCCCCGATTGCGGAAAGATAGAAGTTATCGGCTCCAAGGCAGAGCTTAAGGAAAAGTGCGGCTTGCCCGCCGATAAGGACATAGAACTTCACCGTCCCTATCTCGACGACCTCACTTGCAGCTGCCCCGCCTGCGGCGGAAAGATGAAGCGCACACCCGAAGTTATCGACTGCTGGTTCGATTCGGGTTCCATGCCCTTCGCGCAGTATCACTACCCGTTTGAAAATAAAGATCTGTTCGACCAGACTTTCCCCGCCGACTTCATCTCCGAAGCCGTCGACCAGACGCGCGGCTGGTTCTATACCCTGCTCGTAATAAACACCATTCTGTTCGGCAAAGCGCCCTTCAAAAACTGCATAGTTCTGGGCCACGTCAACGATAAAAACGGCGTCAAAATGTCCAAACACAAGGGCAACGTCGTCGACCCGTGGAGCGTCCTCGACAAACAGGGCGCGGATGCGGTAAGGTGGTATTTCTACACTTCGTCCGCACCGTGGCTGCCTTCAAGGTTTTATGAAGAAGCCGTTTCGGAAGTTCAGCGCAAGTATATAGGCACGCTGTGGAACACTTACGCTTTCTTCACTCTCTATGCCGAAATAGATAAATACGACCCTTCGGAATATTGCCTGAAGGATTGCAAGCTCTCGCTCATGGACAAGTGGATACTCTCCAAACTCAATTCGCTTGTAAAACTTGTGGACGAGCATCTTGCAAGATATGAAATCACCGAATCTTCCCGCGCTCTGCAGGATTTTGTGGACGTGCTTTCAAATTGGTACGTCCGCCGCGGCCGCGAACGCTATTGGGGCAGCGACATGACGGAAGATAAGGCGGCGGCATACACAACGCTCTACACCGTTCTCGTAACTTTGGCAAAGCTGACCGCGCCTTATACGCCCTTCATTGCCGAGATGATGTATAAAAATCTCGTCCCCGATTTCTTCAAGGACGCGCCCAAATCGGTTCATCTCTGCTCTTTCCCCGCCGCGGACGAAAGTTATATAGATAAAACGCTCGAACACGGTATGGACGGCGTGATGGATATCGTCGTCCTCGGCAGGGCGGCTCGCAACGCGGGCAACTTAAAGAACCGTCAGCCCCTTGCAAAGATGGTCGTCGTCACTTCGCGTAAATTCTCGCTCACGCCCGATGAAGAGCGCATAGTGCTGGACGAACTCAACGTCAAAACGTTTTCTGTTGCCGACGACGCAACAAAATATATCAGCTACAAGCTGAAACCCCAGCTCAAAACTCTCGGCCCCAAATACGGTAAAAAGCTCGGCCAGATAACGGCTTTCCTGAACGATTGCAATGCAGGGGAGGTAGTCGCCGCGGTAAAGGACGGCGGAGTCTACGAAATTGACGGCCTCGGCGTATATTTAAAGCAGGAGGACTTGCAGATCTTTACGCAATCGGCGGAAGGCTATGTCGCCGCTCAGGACAGGGGCATAACCGTCGCCCTCGATACCGCGCTCACAGAAGAACTCATAGACGAGGGCATAGAGCGCGAGCTTGTCTCCAAAATCCAGAACATGCGCAAGGAGGCGGGCTTTGAGGTAACGGACAGAATCAAGGTCTGCTTCACCGCCGCCGGCAGGGCGCAGAAAGTACTCAAAAATGGTGCTTTCGCCGCCGACGTCCTTGCCGAATCGATTGAAGAAGGCGAGGGCGAAGGCTTCAAAAAAGAGCAGTCCATCAACGGCGAAAAGGTTGTAATCACAATAAAAAAACTGTAATCACACACCCTCAACGGCAATCCGCATTACCGCGGATTGCCGTTGAAAATATAACTATTTTTTAACCTTTCGATAAATTTTTCTACTAAAAACTTTAACTAATGCGGCTCGATATAAGTTGACAGTCGGGTGAAATTTGATTATAATACATTACAGATGAGAGGGGAGCAGACGCGCATTTTATCCGCGCGTAAATGTCGGGAGCGGCGATTTGTCGACGCACTCGGAACTGTTCCGTGTACGGCAAAATGCTAGCAGTCTTTCACAATGAAATTCGTCGCTCGGCACAGGATATGTGTCGGCGTTTTATTTTTTTTCGAGGTTGAAATGAGGCAAGTCAAAAAGTCTGTAAATAAAAAGATAATAGTCATTGCCGTCCTTGTCGCGGTGCTGGTAGCTCTGCTTGTCGCGGCCATACTCATAGGCTCTCCCGAAAAGTCCGACTTGTCCGAAGAACTCACCGACGCAGTCCTTCACGAAGAAAAAAAGTTTGAGCTTTTCGGAATGTCAGTCAATCCCGCGGTCATATCGGGCTTTATAGTCACAGCTGTTCTGCTCATATTCGCCGCATGTGTGCGCATATTCGCCATCCCCCGCTTTAAGGAGATCCCTGGCAAGTTCCAGATGCTCCTTGAACAGCTCGTCGGCTTCTTCGATAATATGGCCAAGAGCAATAGTCCGGAACACAACAGTTTTCTCGGCTGCTACATATTTTCGGCCGGTTGCTATATATGTATAGGCACTCTGTTCGAACTGTTCGGCATACAGCTGTCCTCCGGCGGCCAGTCGGTAAGCATGCCTGCGCCCCTTTCGGATATCAACGCGGCTATAGCCATGGGCTTCATGTCCTATTTCGTCATCCTCGGCGGCGGCATCGCCACCAACGGCGTCAGGGGTCTTGGCAGGGCGCTCAAGGAATTTTCCCTGCCGATATCAATGAGCTTCCGTCTTTTCGGCGCTCTGCTTTCGGGCTTGCTCGTTACTGAGCTTGTCTATTACGTCATCTACCTCAGCGTAGGTATCCCCGTTATCGTCGGCGTGCTTTTTACCCTGTTGCACGCGATAATTCAGACGTATGTACTCACAATGCTCACGGCCACTTACTTTGGCGAAGTCACCGAACATCACAAGCCCAAGGCCGCAAAGGTAAAAAACAAATCAAAAAAACAGGCTGTCGCGTCAGTCTGAAAATATAAATTAAAAACAATTAAATATTTATTTGATTATCATGGAGGATAATTATGAAAATCGAAAAAAGAACACTCATTGTTGTTGTGCTTGCGGCGCTTGCCGCGGTAATCGTCGGACTGCTTGCCAGCGCTTCGGGCGGCAATGCCGTTGCTTTTGCAGACACCGCTGCAGAAACGAGCGAGGTCGCTGAAGAAGCCGTCTCATCTGTCAGCTTTACCGCTATCGGCGCGGCTATAGCAATTGCCGTTGCGGCACTCGGCGGCGCAATAGCCATGGGTGTTGCCATATCCAAAGCAGTCGAGGGCATAGCCCGCCAGCCCGAAGCCGACGGCAAAATCCGCAGCGTACTCATGCTCGGCCTCGTGTTTATCGAAACAATAGTCATCTATGCGCTCATCGTCGCCATACTCATAATATTTGTTGTCTGATATCCGTGCCGCGCTCGGTATAGCGCGGTTCAATGAGGAATATTATGCCACTTAACATAGATTGGCAGCAGATACTGCTGCATCTCTTCAACTTTATAATACTTGCGGCAGGCCTTACGTTTTTGTTGTTCAAACCCGTAAAAAAATTCATGGATGCCCGCGCCGAAAAGTATAAAAAGGCCGCAGACGACTACACTCGCACAGTCGGCGAAACCGAAGTTCTGGAAAAGGAGCGTCAGGTAAAAATATCCATGCTCGATTCCGAACTCGCCGAGCGCGAAAAGCAGGCCGCGGCCATGGCCGAAAACACCAAAAAGCGTATCATTGCAGCCGCCGAGTCAGAGGCCGGTAAAATAATCGTGAGCAGCCGCCATCAAGCCGAATTGGAACGTTCGCAATATATGGCAGAGGCAAGCGACGAGATGGTAACGCTCATTCTCCGCTCGGCCGAAAAACTGCTTGCCATGGAAAGCAACGCCCGTACGGACAGCGCGCTCTATGACGCATATCTCA
Organism: uncultured Clostridia bacterium; assembly: GCA_964447305.1. Lineage (GTDB taxonomy): Bacteria > Bacillota > Clostridia > Christensenellales > Borkfalkiaceae > Coproplasma. The sequence goes on along the minus strand of CAYURN010000007.1, from coordinate 42,725 downwards.
GTCTTTCGGATAAGCAGGAGGGCGTGTCGGAACGTTCGCGCGCCGCTATGCGCTTTGTTGCGGAAAAACTCAGCCGCGAGGCCGCCAGACCCGTGCTTGACAGGGCGGAAATGGCCGATGTCATCGGCGGCGCAGCAGAGAGCGCCATAATAGAAAAAGGTGAAGTTTCAAACAAGGCCATTTACGACGAGTTCCTTAAAGAGGTAAACAACATTGGCAGCTAAATCAAAAAAATCGGTGGCCCGCCTGTATTGCGTTACTCCCCCCGACAAGCGTCAGCTTGAAGGCTTCGGCAAATTTCTTGAACGCACTTACGGCGTCCGCCCTGAAATAGAAGTTATCAAAGACCCCGCCATAGTCGGCGGTTTCCGCCTTGAATTTGGCGACAACGTGTACGATTGGTCGGCACAGAGCCGCATAAACAAACTCAAGGAAGATATCAAAAACAGCACGTCGGGCGTAACCACAATGCTCCGCCAGGCCGTAGACAGCCTTCGCGAAACGGTAGACAGTTGGGCAATGCCCACGGGCGCCCGCGAGGCGGGCAAAGTTCTCTCCGTCGGCGACGGCATTGCCAAAGTCAGCGGCCTCGACAGGGTAGAGTACGGCGAAATAGTCCAGTTTGAGTGCGGTCTCCGCGGAATGGTTCAGGAGCTTGCTCCCGACCGCGTCGGCTGTATTCTCTTCGGCAACGACAGGGAGGTGGAGTCAGGCACTTCTGTCTACCGCACCGGCAAAACGGCCGGCGTACCTGTCGGCAAAGGCATGCTCGGCAGGGTAGTCGACGCCCTCGGCTCTCCCGTGGACGGCGGCGGCCCCATAGATGTTCAGGCCTATATGCCCATAGAATCGCCCGCACCTTCCATAATAGACCGCCAGCCCGTCAATACCCCGCTCAAAACAGGCATACTTTCTATCGACAGTATGTTCCCCATCGGCCGCGGCCAGCGTGAACTGATTATCGGCGACCGCCAGACGGGCAAAACGGCCATCGCTACGGATACCATTCTCAACCAAAAGGGTCAGAACGTCATCTGCATATATGTGGCCATAGGCCAGAAGGCAAGTTCGGTTGCCCACCTCGTCGAAAATCTCAAAAGGCGCGGCGCCATGGAATACACCGTCGTCGTGTCCGCAACGGCGGGCGACGCGGCTTCGCTGCAATATATTGCCCCCTATTCGGGCTGCGCCATAGGCGAATTTTTCATGAACAGCGGCAGGGACGTGCTCATCATCTATGACGACCTTTCAAAGCATGCCGTCGCATACCGTTCGCTCAGCCTGCTGTTGGGCAGATCACCGGGCCGCGAAGCCTATCCCGGCGACGTATTCTATCTCCATTCGCGCCTTCTCGAACGCGCCGCACACCTCTCCGACGAGCGCGGCGGCGGCAGTATGACAGCCTTGCCCGTAGTCGAAACTCAGGCGGGCGACATCTCGGCATATATCCCCACCAACATAATTTCCATTACCGACGGGCAGATATTCCTTTCAAGCGATCTGTTCTATTCAGGTCAGCGCCCCGCGGTCAATGTCGGTATCTCGGTATCCCGCGTCGGCGGCGACGCCCAGACAAAGGCCATGAAATCGGCCGCGGGTACCGTCAGGCTCAACCTTGCGCAGTACCGCGAGATGGAGGTGTTTATGCAGTTTGCCTCCGACCTCGATGAAAATACTCAAAAGATGCTCGACTACGGCAGAAGCCTCATGATGCTCCTCCGTCAGCCGCAGTACAGTCCTCTGCCCGAACACAGGCAGGTGTTCCTGCTCATAGCCGCAACCGGCCACGCCTTTTCGGGCGTCGCGCCGGAGGCCATACCCGGCATGGCAGAGCAGCTTATGGACAGCTTTGACGACGCGCATCCCGAAATCGTCAGCGAAATACGCAAGGGCGCTGCCGTTTCCCCTGAACTCAAGACTACGATAATAGATTTTACAAGGCAATACGTTGCGGCACATACCGCGTCCAACGCCCTGAAATCGGATAAGTAAGATCACTCAAACAGCTTATGTCAGACTTACATTCAATCAACAAGAGGATACAGTCAATAGGCGACACGCGCAAGATCACCAACGCCATGTATCTGATATCGTCGGCAAAGATGCGCAAAGCCAAGGCCGACCTTGACAGAACCCGCCCCTATTTCGAGGCGATGCGCACAGAGATAAAGCGCATATTCCGTTCGGGCGAACTGCCTGAAAACCGCTATCTCTATCCCCTTGACGAAAACGAAAAAGTCACAGGCCCTATGGCCTGCCTGCTTATCACGGGCGACAAGGGTCTTGCAGGCTCATATAACTACAACGTCATCAAAAAGGCGGAGGAGCTGTACGAAGACGGCGAACCTATCAAATGGTATGTTGTCGGCGAATACGGCAGGCAACACCTCACCAAGCACGGTATCTCTATAGAAAAGTCGTTTCTCTATACCGCCCAAAACCCCACCATGCGCAGGGCATGGGAGATCTGCACTATCCTGCTCGAAGAATTCAACAAGGGCTCTGTCCGTAAAATTTATGTCGCTTATACCGACATGCAGGGCATGCGCGACGAAGCTCAGCTCACCAGGCTCATTCCCTTTCACCGCAGCCTGTTTGATCTTTCAAGGTCGGAAAAACCCGTCGTCAACCCCTTTGAATATGTTCCGTCGCCTTCCAAGGTGCTCAAATATATAATTCCGGGCTACATCTCCGGATTCATCTACAGCGCACTTGTCGACAGCTTTTGCAGCGAACAGCACGCCCGCATGACGGCCATGAAGTCTGCAAACGACAGTGCGGAGGAGCTTATGTCGCAGCTCAAGATTGAATACAATCGTCTGCGCCAGGCCGCAATAACGCAGGAAATAACCGAAATCGCCGCGGGAGCCCGCGGACAGGAGGGAGAAGAATTTTGAATACGGGAAGAATAGTTCGCATTGCCGGTCCCGTCGTTGACGTAAAGTTCGACGGCGGTTACCTGCCCAAAATAAGGGACGCCCTCACCGTCGAAAGCAACGGCGTCCGCAGCGTCATGGAAGTTGCCTCGCACGTCGGCAAGGACGTCGTCCGCTGCATAATGCTCGGCGCCTGCGAAGGCCTTTCGCGCGGGGTCGAAGTCACGTCTACGGGCGACGTAATAAACGTCCCCGTCGGCGAATGTACCCTCGGCAGAATGTTTAACGTCCTCGGCGAGCCGATAGACGGCAAGCCCGCCCCTGTCGACGTACAGAAGTGGGGCATTTACCGCCCCGCGCCTGCGTTTGACAAGCAGTCGCCCGTCGCCGAAGTTCTGGAAACGGGCATAAAGGTCATCGACCTCATGGAACCCTATGCCAAGGGCGGTAAGGTCGGTCTGTTCGGCGGTGCAGGCGTCGGCAAGACGGTGCTTATTCAGGAATTGATACACAACGTCGCCATGGAGCATGGCGGTTACTCTATATTTACGGGCGTCGGCGAACGCTCGCGCGAAGGCAACGACCTTTGGCGCGAAATGGAGGCCAGCGGCGTTTCAGACAAGACTGCGCTCGTATTCGGCCAGATGAACGAATCGCCCGGCGTGCGTATGCGCGTCGCCCTCACGGGTCTGACCATGGCGGAATACTTCCGCGACTGTCAGAAAAAGGACGTTCTGCTGTTTGTGGATAATATCTTCCGCTTTGTTCAGGCCGGTTCTGAAATATCCACCCTCCTCGGCCGTATGCCCTCGGCCGTCGGTTATCAGCCCACCCTCGCCAACGAAATGGGCGAATTGCAGGAGCGCATAACTTCTACCCGCGATGGTTCGGTCACTTCTGTCCAAGCGGTGTACGTCCCCGCCGACGACCTCACCGACCCCGCTCCCGCCACGGTCTTTGCCCATCTTGACGCAACCACCGTCCTCAGCCGTAAGATAGCCGAACAGGGCATATATCCCGCCGTAGACCCCTTGGAATCTACTTCACGCATACTCGAAGCGGAAATCGTCGGCAAGGAACATTACGAAACCGCCCGCCGCGTACAGGAAACGCTGCAAAAGTACAACGAATTGCAGGATATAATCGCCATACTCGGCATGGACGAATTGTCCGAAAACGATAAGCTCACCGTCTACAGGGCGCGCAAAGTGCAAAGGTTCCTGTCACAGCCCTTCCACGTTGCCGAAAAATTCACCGGCGTTCCCGGCGTATATGTCCCCGTAGCCGAAACAATAAAGGGCTTCAAAGCCATTCTCGACGGCGAGATGGACGAATATCCTGAGGCCGCGTTCTACAACGTCGGCACGCTCGACGACGTCCGCGCAAAGGCCAAGGAGCTTCAATCTCAGGAATAAACTTTCCGTTTCCGCCCTCCCGCGGGCGCACACAGGTATTTTATGAAAAATTTCACTTTGCACCTGCTGGGTGCAGACAGGCTCTTCTACGAAGGCGATTGCGTAAGCGTCATCGTACCCGCTGTCGACGGGCAGTACGGCGTTCTCGCCGAACATTCAAATATCATAACGGCAATTGTCCCGGGAGAATTGACTTTTACCCCTCCCGACGAACAGTCAGTCACCGTCGCCGTTGCAGGCGGGATAATGAAGGTGGAGGATAACGACGTCCTCATTCTCGTCGACTATGTTCTCCGTCCGGAGGAAATCGACGCCGACCGCGCCCGCGAGGAGGAGGCCGCCGCAAGGGAAATTCTGCTTCAAAAGCGCAGCCGTCAGGAACACCGTTCCGCCCAGGCTCAGCTTGCCCGCGCGCTCGCCAAGTTAAAAGTGCGCTACAAGGGTTAAGGCGGCTTGTTTACTTTGTCTGAATGCCCGGCCTGCGGCCGGGCATAAACTTTCAAAGACGCTCATAGGTTATACTATGAGCGTCTTTGACTTAAAGGTAGGGGAAAGCGGCACAATCACAAAAATATCCGTCTGCGGCGCGGCGGCCGCCCGCCTGCACGCCCTCGGCTTTTCGTGCGGGCAGCGGGTCACCGTACTCGCGTTCAGTCTGTTTAATTCAAGCATATTAGTGGGTGTAGGCGCTTCGCGCGTCGCCCTGCGCCGCGCCGCGGCGCAGGGCGTGGAGGTGGAGCTTTGCAAATAGTTCTCGCAGGCAACCCCAATGCGGGCAAGACCACTCTGTTCAACCGCCTCACGCACAGCCGCCTCAGAACGGGCAACTTCCACGGCGTAACCACAGTTTCCTCTTCAAAGTCGGTCGGTAAAATCACCTTTACCGACAGTCCAGGCCTGTACTCATTTGAAGCCTATACCATGGAGGAGGGGGAGGCGGCCGAAAGCATACGCTCCGCCGACGCGATTATAAACGTCGTCGACAGCCTTACTTTGGAAAATTCCCTGCGCCTCACGCATAAACTCGCCTCGCTCAACAAAAATGTCGTCGTCTACCTCACAAAGACTAAAGCTTTAGCCGCGCGCGGCGGCCGTGTAGACGCTGCCGAACTTGAAAAGTTCCTCGGCCTGCCCGTCTACGACTGCCCTGTCAGGCAGTTAAAAAAGCTCGCCCTTTCTGGCGGCCTGCTGCGCCTCGCCGAGCGCGGTCAGACCTCGTTAGACAGGGCATATTATGCGGGCAATTGCGCTATCCGCAGGCTCGAAAGACCCTTTTGCAGTAAACTTCTGGCTCCGCTTATCTTTGCCGCGGTCATGGTTTTTACTTTCTTTATGACCTTCCATCCCGCCATGCCCGGCGCCCTTTTAAAGGCGTGGGTGGAGGAGCTTGTCGCCGTAAAGCTGGCGGGACTGTTGTCCTCCGATATTTCCGACGACATGCTCCGCTCGTTCTTCTGTGAAGGTCTGCTCGGCGGCGTGGGCGGCGTACTCTCCTTTGCGCCCCAGCTTGCCATGCTGTGGCTGGCTCTTATTTTGCTTGATGAAAGCGGTGCCATGAGCGCGCTCTGTTTTGTCACGGACGGACTGTTCGCCAAAGTGCGCCTTTCGGGTCGGGCGGCCTTTTCGCTCATATCAGGCTTCGGATGCACAGCCGCCGCCATCAGCACCACGCGCGGTTTTACCACCCGTACCGCCCGCGCCCGCACCATAGCCATTCTGCCGTACATACCCTGCGGCGCAAAGCTCCCCGTCTTTTTAACCTTTCTTTCTCCGCTGTTCGCCAACCCGTTTCCCGCCGTGTGCCTGCTATATTTTTCGGGCATAGCCATGGCTGTCGCGCTGTCCTTTGTTCAGCGCGGTGACGGCGAGGGGCTCATAACCGAAATCGCGCCCATAACTTTCCCTTCGATTGCTTCGGTAAAAAACAAGTTGTTTTTTCAGCTCGCATCGTTTATAATAAAGGTGACCACCACGGTGGCGGTCTTCTGCATGGCGGGCTGGCTGTTGTCGCACCTTGGCGCCGACCTGCGCCTGTGCGAGGTGGAGGAGAGCATTCTCTCGCATATATGCCGCGCCATATTGCCGCTGTTCGAACCCATGGGCGTAAGTGATTGGCGGTTGGCGTATGCCTTTATCACGGGCTTTGCCGCAAAGGAAAACGTTGCGGCTACAATTTCCATGCTTATCGGCGAACTTGCTCTGCCGCTGTCCACCGCCGCGGCCTGCTGTGTGTTTGTGCTCACATGCCCCGCCTGCATATCGGCCTATGCCTCGTCCTGCCGCGAAATCGGTTGGAAGCGCACTTTGCTCGTCAATGTCGCCCAGCTGGCGCTCGCCTTTCTGTTGGCTTATATAACCAAATTTATGTTCTCACTGTCATGAAAAAATTTATCGTCAAACAGTCCTCAAACCTCAAAGATTTTACCGACGCCGTCTATCCCCAGGGCAGTTTTTATTATTCTGCCCTGTTGCGTTCGGGCGACATCCGCGTGAACGGGACAAAGGTTCGCTCCAATACCGCCCTGAACGCGGGCGACGAGGTGACATATTATACAACGCAGAAAATGGAGTCAAAACCCAGTCATTCAACCATATATGCGGACGAATTTATCTACGTCGCCGATAAGTTCAGCGGCGTTTCCACCGAGGCGCTGGCTTCTGAAACAGGACTCATTCCCGTTCATCGTCTGGACAGGAACACCTGTGGCGCGATATTGTTCGCCGCCGACGACCGCACTGCCCAAGCCCTCGAAACGCTTTTCAGGGAACGGCGCGTGACCAAGCGATATGTGTGTATATGCAGGGACAATTTCCGCGCCGACTCCGCCGATATGACGGCGTACCTAGCCAAGGACGAAGTTCGCGGCGTCGTCAGAATATCGGACGTCCCCGCAAAGGGCTGCGCGCCCATCCGCACGGAGTATAAAGTAATCGAAAGGCGGGGCGGCCTTGCAAAGGTCAATGTCACCCTGCATACGGGCAAAACCCATCAGATACGCGCTCACATGGCTCATATCGGCTGTCCTGTCCTCGGCGACGAAAAGTACGGCGATGAAGTTCTGAATAAAAAATACGGCATAAAGCGGCAGCAGTTATGTGCTTATGAGCTTGCGTTTGAATATGGCGGCATAAAGCGGCGTTTTAAAAGTTCGCTCGCTCCCGACTTTCCGGATGAGCAGTAGCCTCCTGTCGCAGAAATTTAAGGAGCCGCATTGCAGATTGCAATCTGCAATGCGGCTCCTCGGCTTTTGCCGTTCGTTTACAATAATCTGTTGCGCGGCGTCATCTGTCAGTCAGTTTAACATATTCGCGCCTGGGCTGTACGCACTGATAAGCCGGTCGTATAATCTTGTTGCCGTTTACCAGCTCCTCTATGCGATGTGCCGACCAACCCCCGATCCTCGCTATGGCAAAGAGCGGTGTGTACAGCGCGTCGGGTATGTTGAGCATGGAATATACAAATCCCGAATAGAAGTCTACGTTGGGGTTTACGGGCTTATCCGTGTGCCGCTGTTCGCTTATCAGCTCGGACGCTACTTTCGCCACGGTGTTATACAGTTCAAACTCTTCCTCAAGCCCCTTTTCGGCGGCAAGTTTGCCTGCGTACAGTTTTAAAACCTCCGCCCTCGGATCGGAAATGGTGTAAACGGCATGACCCACGCCGTAGATAAGTCCGCTGCGGTCAAACGCCTTTTTGGCGAGAATCTTATTCATATAGTCGCGCACGGTACTCTCTTTCCAATCGGGAATATTTTCCTTAATGTTGTTGAACATTTGCTTTACTTTTATGTTCGCGCCGCCGTGCTTGGGTCCTTTCAGCGAGCCGAGCGAAGCAACGGTGGAAGAGTATGTATCCGTGCCGGAAGACGTAACAACGTGCGTCGTAAATGTCGAGTTGTTACCGCCGCCGTGGTCGGCGTGCAACGTCAGGCATATATCCAGAACTTTTGCTTCAAGGTCAGAAAAGTGGTTATCCTTGCGCAGAATATGCAAAAGGTTCTGCGCCATCGAGTATTCGGGCTGAGGCTTGTGAATTATAAGCGAAGCGTCGCTGACGTCATAGTATTTGTACGCGCGGAAAGAGTATGCCGCCAGCATGGGGAACTGCGCTATCAGTTGCAGACTCTGCCTCAGTACATTAGAAATCATTATATTGTCGGGGTCGGGGTCATAGCTGTACAGCGAAAGCACACACCTTGCAAGCATGTTCATTATGTCGCTTGAAGGGTTTTTCATGATAACGTCGCGCACAAAATTGCGCGGCAGCACCATGAACTCCGTCAGCATCTCGCTGAAAGATTTCAAACTCTCTTCGTCGGGCAGTTTGCCGAACAGCAACAGATACACTGTTTCTTCAAAACCGAATCTGTTTTCTCTCACGCAGTTTGATATCAAATCTCTAATATTATATCCCCTGTAATACAATTCGCCGGGGATGGGCTTCTTTTCGCCCCCTTCAACAGCCCAGCTGCTGACTTCCGATATCTCCGTCAGTCCGCACAAAACGCCCTTGCCGTTCTTGTCGCGCAGGCCTCTCTTCACGTCATACTGTTCGTACAGCTCGGGAGCAATTTTGTCGGCTTTTTCTATCTTCGCCAGCTCCGAAATCAGGTGTGAATACTTTACAATCAAATTAGCTGCATTAAAATCCAAATCAAATCACTTCCGTTAATATTTTTTATCAGCGCGTCAACTGCGACAACGCCTAAAAGCACATAATGTATATTTGGATAATTATACCATAATTTCATGTTCTTGTCAAATAAAAAAATTTTCTCCGCAAATGTCAATAAAATCAAAAAAATCACCCGCCCGCGCCTTCATTAAATAAATAGCAGTTGCAAGGCCGTAAAAGTTGTGCTAAAATGGTTTTGCGGCACGGTAAAAGTGTTTATATATATCTTAAAGCAAGTAACGGAGTTTTAATGATGACAAACAACAATATAACTATCGTATCGAGCGGCGCTCCCGTAGTTGCTGCGCTCAGCAGCGACATAGACATCTACAGCGCGGACGACTTCTACAGCATTGTCAGCACGGCCTACAACGCGGCCAAGGGCGATGTCGTTCTGGACTGCGAGCAGCTCGACTATATCGACAGCACTGCCATCGGCGCCATAGTCAAGCTTTACAAGCTCGTCGTGGCGGACGGCAACAAACTGATAATCAGGAACATGAAACCCCGCCAGAAAAAACTGTTTGAAATATGCGCAATAGACAGACTTATGGAGTTTGAATGATGAAAGATTTCAAATTGATGTTCAGCCTTTCGGACAGTAAATACTTCACCGCCCTGCGCCTTGCCGTGGGAGGGGTGTGCGCTGCGGCTGATCTGGATATCGACGCAACGGAAGATTTTAAAGTCAGCGTCACCGAAAGCTGCCTTATCTTAAAAAACTGCGGTTTCGGCAGCGCCGAAATTGTTCTCAACACATCCGACGGCGTAAGCGCCGAAATAACCGGTACCGACGCCGGCATACTCGGCGCGGGCGAAAACGAATTTTCACTTGCGCTCATCTCGGCTCTCGTTTCATCCTGTAAAATCGAAAGGGACGACAAAGCCGTCACAAAAGTCGTTTTAAAGGTATGATATCTAACGAAAAGGCAGCCGGGCTGTTTCGTGAATACCGCCGCACGGGCGACATAAAAATACGCAACGAGCTGGTAGAAAACTACATGTATGTGGCAGAAATTCTCGCAAAAAAATTTGCGGGCAGGGGTGTGGAGTACGACGACCTGTTGCAGGTCGCGTCCGAAGCGCTCATTTCAGGCGTCGAAAAATTCGATCCCGACCTCGGCAATCAGTTCACCACATACATAACTCCCACCATAACGGGCATAATCCGCAACTATTTCCGCGATTATTCCCGCTCGATCCGTCTGCCCAGAAAAATTTACGCCCTGTCCGCCCGCGTCAAGTCTGCCATTAACGACTACTATAAGGAACACGGCGTCAAACCCACGGTTAAACAGCTTTCGGAAATTCTGGGCGAGGACGAGGAATCCATAATCGAAGCAATGGAAAGCAAGACCCCCGTGTCGCTCGACGCCCCCGTCAAGGGCGGCGAATCGGATATCCCCCTGTACGAGGTGATCGCCGACGACTCTTCGTCGTTTGAAAGGTTCGAGGACGCCGACGCCCTGCGCACGGAAATAAAAAAACTCGATCCCACCGAACAGCGCGTCATCGACCTGCGTTTCGTTCAGGGCAAGTCCCAGGCCGAAACGGGCAAAATACTCGGCGTCAGCCAGATGTTCGTGTCGCGTGCGGAGCGTAAAATCATAGGCAAATTGAAGGAAGCTCTTACAAAATGATGACCTTTAACGTAGACAACTTAAAGGATATGCACTCGTCATTGCAAAACTTTGTCGAATATCTCCGCGCCTGCGGAATCGACGACGACGATGTATTCTACGGCCGTCTTGTCGGGTGCGAACTCATATCAAACGTCATACGCCATTGCGGCGTTCTGGCCAGTTTCTGCGGCGGGGTGGAAGGGGACGCCATAGTCATAACCGTGTCGTCTGCAGGAGGAAAGTCCTTTAAACTCTGTCCCGATTTGCCCGACTCGCTTGCCGAAAGCGGCAGGGGGCTGTACATTGTAAACGTTGTCTGCGGCGGCAATATTTCCTTTGAAGGCGGCGCCGTCACTGCAAAAATAAAAATCAACGGTCCGAAGTTGTAAAAGGTCTGGCCTTATCCGGTACAAATTATCAATATTGCTCATCCGATATTCTTCTTATAATATTGACGCAGGCGGCGCAAAATGCGCCGCCTGCGTCAATATTGTCAAAACATGCGCCGCAGCTTTTTTAAGCTGCGGCGCTTTGGTTTTATGTCATTATTTGTCGTTCAGATACTTATATACCTTTCTCAACAGCTTTGCAGAAAGTATAGTTCTGAATTTGCCGAGGTTCATGAATATCGCAAGGAAGAACTCCTCGTTATTTCCGCCCAACTCATATTCAGGCATATCGGTGGGCAGGTCGCCCTTTGTCTTGTCAAGGAAGGCCTTGCTGAACTCAATCTTCTCTTCGGTTGCCAGCGTATCAATAAATTCATCCGTCGGCCCGTTGTAAATCAAAGGTCTGGGCGTATATACTATCGGCTCGGCCTTGGGTTCCTCTTCAGGCTCCTCTAAAGGTATGGTGTTTATTAAAAGCTGTTCGCCGCTGTCGTTGCGCATTTCGGGTATGTGCATTTCGGGCAGATTTTCCGCAATGGGCTGATTTTCAGGAGCTTTGCCTGCCTTGGCATAGAACTGTTCGGGATCCTCGTCCATAAGCAGCCGTTCTTTGGCGGCCTTTTCTGCGGCAAGCCTGTCGGCCTCTCTCTGTTCCTCCGTCTTGCGCTTCTGCGAAGGCACAAGCGCCAGCCTTATTACATCCAATTCAAGTCCGACCGATACGAACAGTATGGCAAAGTATATGCACATGCCGACTTTTGCAGGGTCTATTACCAGACTTATAAGCATTATTATAAGCAGCAGCAGGGGTATGCCGTTCCTTACTATGCCGAAAATCTTACCTTTGGTGTGGGGGAGGAGGTAACCGTCTTTGTCACACTGGCTGCCCGATACAAGTCCTGCAAAGTCTAATATTACGTTCAGCAACAGGATAAAGAACAATATTATCGTGCAGACGTTTATTAAGTTGAGATATGAAGTGTATTCCGAACTTACTACCGCCTGGCCGTCGACAAAAGCTTTTATTGTTGCAAGTCCGCCCGTGCCGTTGAACAGGCCGGGGCCTACGTTTATCGTGGCTAATGCGTTCTCCCATGCGCTCTCTGCACCCATTGCCGTCAGCACCAAATCGAGCCAGTCGTCGATTTTGAACATCGCAAACATGAATGCAAGGTAGGACATAAGGAACAGGAACATCTTTATCACTCCGTAAGAGCCCTTTTCAAAGATACACTGTATAAACAGCAGTATCAGTATGGCTGCGGAAATGATGGATATATTCAAAAATCCTGTAACGGTGGTGTACAAATCTACATCCCATGCCGTAAAGAGAAAGAGCAGTCCGAACGCAACAAGGGATACGCCCTCTATTATATATGCGGTAACTAAGCTCGTTCTCTTTGTCTTCTTGCCTGTAAGCACGGGAATCAGGAAGACTATGGCCAGCACGGTCACTACAAGGTAGATTACTATCAGCAGTGCCGCTGCGTTGAATCCGCTCTCCTTAACAAGGAAGTCGGGCAGCGTTCTGCTGCCAATAACGCTTTCGGGTATTATTCCTCCGAACAAAGCGTTTATAACGGCGGGCAAATACAGCAGAAGTATCATGTCGCCCACGGCAAGCCCCTGTCCGTAACCAAATGCAGGAATTATCCAACCCGCTATCAGCATCACGGTCGCTATGGCATAAGTCACCACGACGGCAAACTTTATAGATTTCTTTTCTTGATTAACAGTTGTTGTCATAATAAATCTCCGTAACTGTTCCTGATGGGTCTTAGACTTCCGTTGCGCAAGCGCGCCCGTCAAAGCCTTGTTTATGCAAATCGGGTAAAAGCGCGTCAGGTATTAACGCTTTTACTTTATTTATTTTAATACAAAAATAATAATATGTCAAGGTCAATATGAAAATTTTGTTGTTTGACCACACTATTTTGTAAAGCTTTTGCAGTTCGTGTGTGCCTTGCGCGGTTTTAAATGGCAAAATCGCCGTTTGCGCCCGTGTGAGCGGTAAAGTTATTTCACATGGTTCTTATCTAAAAGCTGTTGAAATTTTTTCTCGATTATAGTATAATACTATCAGCGCACGGCAGTTCGCCGGTTAAGCATAAAATTATCGTCTGCGAAAAAGTCTTTCATATACCGCCGCAACAAAGGCGCATATATCAAATTCAAAGGAGGTTAAATCTCATGTCCTGTTCAAAGGCCAACGGCCTCACTCTGAGCACGCTCACGCGCGCGCTCGAAAAGCCGGTTCGTGAAAAATTGCTCGAAGGCTACGAACTCAAAAATTTCGTCAAAATTTTTGAAGATAAGGAACTTATGTCCACGCTCGACAGCCTTTTCAAAAACGACCTCAACATCTCAAAAACTGCCCGCGCTCTCTTTATGCACCGCAACACGCTCAACTATCGCCTTGACAAAGTGCGCGCCATTACAGGTCTGGACCCCTGTTCGTTCGGCGACGCCGTCGAGCTGCTCATTCTCGTCGCCCTCTATAGGGCAAAGTGATAATAGAGTATCTGCAGGCACAATAAATCTAAGGTTGTTATAGATGAAAAAATTCTCAAAAAAACTTATACTTTCGGGGTTGAATATATGCCTCGCGCTCGTTCTGCTGTTCACATGCGGTTGCAGCGCCTCCTGCGGCATATATTTCTCCACGCTCGACTGGGCGGTTGCCGTAATACAGGCATATTATTATTGGGACGTATCCGAAGAGGATATCCGCAACGCCGGGCTGGACGGCCTTGACGATATACTCGACGCCTATTCCGCATATTACACGGCGGATGAATACAGCGCCGTCGTGTCCTCTAACGCGGGCAACCGCAGCGGTATAGGCATAAGCTATCAGTATATTTCCCCTGCGGTCGGCGAAGAACTCGGTATGGGCAGCGGCGTATATATAGTGTCAGTACTCGGCAATTCCCCTGCATATAAAAGCGGCCTGCGCCCCGGCATGTTCATCACGGACGGTATTGCGGCTGACGGCACCGTTGTCGAAATAGCGGACAACAGCAGTTTATCGGAATTTCTTGAAAGCTTTGACGACGGCGAATATTTTACCTTAATAACCGACCACGGCGCATTCACAATGGCAAAGGCGGAGTATGTCATGAGTTACTGCTTCATGGCTACAAACGAAGGGGAGTGGAGCATAAGTTACGATTCGTCGTCCAGCATGACCGTCGAATATATTGAAAGCAATGCCTATTCCTATCTCCCTGAAGGCACCGCGTATATCAAGCTCTCACAATTCTACGGCAATGCCGCCAACGAAATGGCGGCGCTCATCAAGCAGTTCAATGCGTCGGGCTGTACTTCGCTCATCTTTGACCTGCGCAGCAACGGCGGCGGACTCGTCAGCGTCATGCAGGCGCTTACTTATCTGTTCACTGCCGATTTGGAAAGCCCGTACGACGTAGCTATGTATGCCCAATACAAGGACGGCAGCACCGTGGGCTATTACGTCGATAAGTTTACAAGCGATTCGTCCTGCTATCTCCCCGCGGGAACGCCCGTTACCGTTCTCGCCAACAACGGCACGGCCAGCGCTTCCGAAGCTCTGATCGGTGCTTTGATCTCTAACGGCGTGATTGATTATTCGGATATCTATGTCAGCGACTTTGAGCAGGTCTATCTCAACGCCACAGGCACGGCGGATAAAAACTGCCGCACCTACGGCAAGGGCATCATGCAGTCCACTTATACTTATTTTGTTACGGGCGAGGCGCTCAAACTGACCGTTGCAAGGATATTATGGCCCGATAACGAAACGTGTATTCACGATGTAGGTATAGGCGTAAATGAAGACTGCAATACGGTCAAAACAAAATGGTCGATAACTTACGGCGATGAAGAGCTTCAGGCCGTGTGCAGTCTGCTTTCGGGCAATTAGCCGCTGTTTCTCAGCTTTGCCTGGGGCTTCGGCGGCGATATTTAAAGCGCAGGGCGCGCGGGCGGCATTGCCGCCCGCGCGCCCTGCGCATACTGCGTCTTAAAAAAATGCAATCATATCTTTTTGAAGCGCTTTATTCTTCTGGCAAAAAAGATTATGCACACGGAAAATCCGTCTGCCGTATGAGTAACGTTGATGTCGGGTTTGTCCTCGCACTCGAAGTATTCGTCGCACACCCTTTTAAAGTCCCTCAAAAACAGCTGTTTCTCTCCGTCGGTCATCTCCTCACGGTCAAATACAATGTTTTCAGCCATGTTTCCATTCATATTCTTTCCCTCATTTTACGTTTTATATATCCGCCCGCGCCAAAATATTTAACGGCAGGCGAATAAACTCTGTCCGATCTTCCCGCAATGCGCGCCGCCGTCATCCTGAACGCCTTCACGCTGTCCGCGCGCATACTGCCCAACGGCATTCCCAGATCTTCGGGAATAACTCCCCAAAGCGGAATGTGCAGCAGTCCCGCTATGTCCTTCGGCGTCATTATTTTGCCGTCATAAATCAGTCCGCCGTTAACTTTGTTTACTATCACGCCGACATCGGCAATCGCGTCGTCATGCAGTTCGTTGAGGCATATATCCGCACCTTTCAGGCTGAGCGGGTATGGTTGGCACACCACCGCCGCCTGTGTGCAGGCGTCCCTTGCCGCCCTGTCGCACAGCACATAGTCAAAGGCGCTCTCAACTTCTTTCACGGCCGCCGCGGGGTATTTCCTCTCGGCACAGCCTGCGCACGGCATTATGTACAGATTGGGCGAGCGCGGGTGTTCTACTATCGTCTGCCTTGCGCGGCATGCGCCCCGCCGCGCCTCCTCCAGCGAATACACCTGCAAGCCTGCGCAGCCTGCTATGTTCAGCGCCGCGGGATAGCGCGCGTCGCCGTCCACAATCAGCACCCGTTCGCCCGCGTCCGACAGTGCAAGCCCAACGCCTACGGCGCATGTCGTCGCGCCCGCGCCGCCCCCGGCCGAGGCAAAATAAATTTTTTTGGCCATATTACCACCTTGCGGCATTGCGTGCCGCCTTGATCGTTTTTTTTATTGTAAGTTGTGCGGCCGCAAAAAAAAGGCAGAAAGCCGCCGTCATACATCTTTTTTTGTCGGAACTGCGCTCTCCGCATGTTATGGCGGGCAATTGCATAAATTAGTGTATGGAATTTTTGCATGAAGTATTGAGCGCCGCCGGGGCCGACATGCTCTACGCCGTCACCATCGTGCCGGATTTCGGCTGTTATTTCAGGGGCGTAAAGGGGGTAAATGAATATTCCGAACAAAAAATACTGCTCACCGTCGGCAAAATGACCGTCGCCGTCACGGGCGAAGGTCTGTGCGTCGGCCGCTTTTATGAGGGCGATTTGTTTGTTTCGGGCAGAGTGAGGGGGGTAGCAATTGAATAATCTGGCCATGATTTCCGTCACCGCCCCGCCGGAAACTGTAATAAAAAAACTTTCAAAGGCAAATATCGCCCTCTATACTCTCAAAAAAAAGGGCGCAACCACAACTTTTTTCGTCAAAGGCAAAACTATACAAAAAGTTTTTGCAATTTTTACTCACCCGTGTTATAATGTATGTGTAGTAAAATACGGCGCTCTGTATTCTGCCGCCGTGCGCGCACTCTCGCGTGCGGGTCTGTGCGTCGGCTGCGCGCTCTTTGCCGCCGCCGTTGCGCTCGCGCAGTGCATGGTCTTTAAAATCGAAGTCGTCGGCAGCGGCTCCTATCTGTCTTCCCAGATAGTGTCCCTTCTCAACGACCAGGGAGTGGGAGAGGGCAGGTTCTACCGCGGTCTGGATAAACGGGTGTTCATCGCCGATGTAATGGCTCTGCCTTTGGTCACGTTCTGCTCGGTCGAAAAGCGCGGCACTTCGCTCATTGTCGACGTCGAGTGTTCCCAAGGCGGGGTGTCTGCCTCGGTGTACACGCCCCTCTATTCGCCCGTTTCGGGTGAAATAACTGCCATAGTCGCAGTCTGCGGCACTCCGTGTTTTGCTGTGGGCGATTATGTCAGCGTCGGCGACGAGCTTATTTCCCCGCGCTACACCCTGCCGGACGGCACTTCGTCAGACTGCCTGTGCGTCGGCTATGTCAGCATACGCGTCAGCGCCTCGGTCACGTCGGCCGCAGAGGAGGAGAGCCAAACCGCTCTCACCGCCGCGCTTGCCGCAGTCAATCTCTACTCTCAGGAGGCGGAGATCATCTCTTACAGCGTAAGGCAGTCCTCGCAGGGCGTTATGTACACGGTCGATTTCACATATATTCATACAGTAAGCATAAACATGCAATAAATTTGCGGTGATTTAATGACGACAAAAAAAGTAAATCTGGGCGGAGTGGACAGACTATCGCGCGTCCTCGGCAATTTCGATGAAAACATAAATACTATCATGCACGAGCTGCCCGTAAGCATACGCGTGGACGGGCTCGACGCCGTAATAACGGGCGAGGACGAGGCTGTTCATCAGGCTTCGGAAGTCATAAAAAATCTTGCGTTGCTCTCCGTCGGCGGCGAAAAGATAGATAAGGGCAGGGTCATCTACTGCATAGAACTTGCCAAGGAGGGCAAGGCTTCGGACATAACCAAACTGTCCTCAGATACGGTTGCAATAACCTCGCGCGGCAAGCCCGTCAAATGCAAAACCGTCGGCCAAAAGGTGTATGTGGACTCCATAAAGAACAACACCGTCGTGTTCGGCGTCGGCCCCGCCGGTACGGGCAAGACCTATCTTGCCGTCTGCCTCGCCGTTCAGGCCATGAAGCAAAAACAGGTCGATAAAATAATACTCACCCGCCCCGCGGTGGAAGCGGGCGAAAAACTCGGCTTTCTCCCCGGCGACCTCCAGACCAAGGTCGACCCCTATCTTCGGCCCTTGTACGACGCTTTGCAGGAATTGCTCGGCCTCGAAACATACACAAAACTCATGGAGCGCGGCTCCATCGAAATAGCCCCTTTGGCCTATATGCGCGGCAGAACGCTGTCAAACGCGTTCATAATACTCGATGAAGCGCAGAACACCACCGTCGAA
Organism: uncultured Clostridia bacterium; assembly: GCA_964447305.1. GTDB lineage: Bacteria > Bacillota > Clostridia > Christensenellales > Borkfalkiaceae > Coproplasma. Next base: position 24,768 of record CAYURN010000007.1, on the reverse strand, counting down.
CAGATGAAGATGTTCCTTACCCGCCTCGGTTATGGCAGTAAGATGGTCATAACGGGCGACGTCACCCAGGTGGACTTGCCCCAGGGCAAAAGCAGCGGACTTATCCAGTCCACGGCCATCCTCCGCGGCATAGACGGCGTGGGTATTATCAACCTCACAGCCAAGGACGTAGTGCGCAATCCGTTGGTCATGAATATTGTCCGTGCCTACGAGCGCGCTGAAACAAAAGGTGAAAAAGATGAAAAAGAAGCTATCAAAAAAGACGATTAGCCTGAGCTTGCTGATGTTTGTGCTGAATATTATACTTCTGGCGGCAATGATATTTTTGTTGCTTGAAGTTAATTACGGCGTAGAAGTTCTCGATTATATAGTCGAAAATTACAATAATATTCTCTTTGTTGCCTCGGCAGTTATAATCTTGTCAATGCTGATGTACGCCTATTATTACTTTGAGTGTACAGAAATTCTGCGCGACATGTCCAAAATAATCGAGTGCTTTGTCTTGCTCGATTTGTCGCTCCTGCTGTCGTTTATAATAGGCATTACAATCGACATAAACGCCCGCCCGTTCGCCTTGCTTGCACTCATGGCGGCCACGCTCCTCGGCAGGCGCGAGGCGGTTTTCCTCAACATAGTCTATGCGCTCATTCTGTTCATAATAGACATCAATTTTACTGTCGGCAACAACAATTATTATATGTGGATGAGCTGCGTCCACCTTATGGTCACTTTCTGCGGCGGCATGACGGTCATCTTCACAACGCCTGCGCTGAAAACAAGAATACAGGCCATACTCATGGTCATCGTCCTGCTCATTCCTGCCGAACTCATAATCGGCATAATGGAGCTGCTCTTCGTCGATGTTTCGTCAAATCTCATCCTTCTCGCATACGGCGCGCTCGGCTGTTTCTTCAGCGTAATGGGCTACATGCTGATTTTGCCCATATTCGAAGTGCTGTTCTCCGAACTCACCGTGTTCCGTCTGCGCGAACTGACCAGCGACGATTCCAAACTCATCAAAAAACTCAGGGAGGAGGCGCCCGGCACTTACAACCACTCCATAGTGGTCGCCCAGCTCGCCCAGACCTGCGCAATAGCTATCGGCGAAGACGGCGAACTCGCCCGTGCCGCCGCCTACTATCACGATATGGGCAAGCTCAAAAATCCCGAAATGTTTACCGAAAATCAGTCCGATTACAACATGCACAACGAGCTTTCGCCCGAACTTTCGGCGGATATCATCCGCTCGCACACGCGCGACGGCGCACAGCTCATCCGCAAGAACCGCTTACCCGAATTTTTCGCCGAATGTGCCATACAGCACCACGGCACCATGCCCATAAAATATTTCTATGCCAAGGCTCTGCGCATGAGCGACGGCGAAATAAACATAGCCAACTATTCCTATGCAGGGCCGACGCCGCGCAGCAAAATAGCTGCCATTCTCATGATAGTCGACGCGTCGGAGGCGGCTTCCCGCTCGCTCAAGGACAGGTCGCCTAAGGCGGTGGAGGAGCTTGTAACTTCCATCGTGGAAGAGAGGCTGGATATGGACCAGTTTGCCGATTGCGACATAACCATGCGCGAACTGACAATTGTTTCCCACACCGTGGCAGTTGCTCTGTCGGGCGTGTACCACAACAGAATTGCTTATCCCAAGCTTAAAATTTCAAAAAGAGGGCAATGATTAAATGAACGATTTAAAGATCTTCTGCGAAGATTACAATTTTTCCGACCTCGCCGCCGCATTCGGCGGCGAGGTCAAAAGCGATTGCACGCTGTCTGCCGAGGTAATTTTTACCGACGAGGAGGGCATCCGCAGTCTTAACGCCCGCACCCGCTCGGTCGACGCCGTCACCGACGTTCTGTCCTATCCGTCCTTCGATAACGACCCTCAAAGCTGTATATGTGCCGCCGAACACCCCTATGAACGGGAGGAGGACGGCAGCATTTTCATCGGCTCAATAGTCATCTGCCGCCGCCGCGCGGAAGACCAGGCTGCCGAGTACGGCCACTCTGTCGAGCGCGAAATAAATTACCTTGCCGCTCACGGCGTCTGCCATCTTTTGGGGTACGACCACATGACCGAATCGGATAAGTCGGTCATGCGCGCGGCCGAAGAGCGCGTGCTTGCAAAAATCAATCTGACCAGGGAGGACTCATGAACAGCGGATATATAGGCGTCATCGGCCGCGCAAATGCGGGCAAATCAACTTTGATAAACGTACTCGTCGGCGAAAAGGTGGCAATCGTTTCGCCCAAGCCCCAGACCACGCGCAACGCCATTCTGGGCGTTCTCACGCGCGAGGAGTATCAGATTGTCTTTGTCGATACTCCCGGCCTTTACAGGGCCAAAAACGCCCTCTCCCAGGGCATGATGAAAACCGCGCAGACCGCCGCGCGCGACGCCGACCTTATCTTATACGTCCACGACGGCCACGCGGGCCTGAAGGAGGAGGATATCGCCCTCATGAAACGCTATTCGTCGGGGGATATTCCCATGGTAATCGCCTATACAAAGATTGATATCATGCCCAGGGAAAATATCCCTGCGGACATTAAAAAGCTGTATGAAGCAGGTATCGACTGCGACGTATTCCCCGTGTCCGCACGCAAGGGTATAAATATTAAAAATCTCGAACGCGAACTCGCCTCCCGTCTCCCCGAAGGCGAAAGAGTCATCGCCGAGGATATTGTGTCCGATAAGAGCGCAAAATTCATGGTCGCTGAAATCATGCGCGAAAAGATACTCTTAAAGTACGATAAGGAAATCCCCCACGGCGTGGCAATAGTCGTCAATACATTCGAACGCGGCGAAAACGGCGTGTGGGACATAAATCTTGACATAGTCTGCGAAAAACCCAACCATAAGGCAATTTTAATCGGCAAACAGGGCGGCGCCCTCAAAGAAGTCGCCTCCTACGCGCGCAAGGATATGGAAAAATTCCTCGGCGGTAAGGTCTACCTCACAACGTATGTCAAGGTCAAGGAAGATTGGCGTGACCGCCCCGACCTCATGCGCGACTACGGCTACGACTTCAAAAAAAATTCATAAAACCGCCCTTCCCTGCGCAAACTGTCATTAAGGAGGTTGTGCATGAAGAGGGATGACGACGCCGCCGAACTCGCATGGAAGATGTTCAAAAAGACGGGTTCAATAAGTTATTACATGCTTTATAAACATTTAAAGGGTAAATAATGGAAGGTATATGTGTCAACGCGCTCATGCTGCGCGCTGTCGATTATGGCGAAAACGATAAAATTCTCACCCTTCTCACGGCCGAACTCGGTAAAATTACGGCCGGCATAAAGGGCGTAAAAAAGGCGGGCGCAAAACTCAGGTTTGCCGCCCAGCCTTTTTGCTTTGCCGAATATATCCTTGCCAGCCGCGGCGGAAAGTACACCGTCACCCAGGCCTCCGAAACTGAAAGTTTTTACGATATCCGCACCGATATCAACAAGTTCTATGCCGCTTCGGCCGTGTGCGAGGCGGCAAACGCGCTCACGTTCGGCGGGGCAGAGGACAGCGCTCTCTTCACGCCCGCCGTTCAGGCGCTTTCAAATATATGCAACTCCGCCGAAAGTCCCGCCCTCATCGCCTTTCTGCTCTCCGCGCTCTCTGCTTCGGGGTATACCATCGGGCTTGACAGCTGTTCGGAGTGCGGCGCCCGTCTTATTTCTGCCGATAAAATGCGCTTCGATATGAACACGGGCACGTTCACTTGTTGGGACTGCGGTACAGGCGTTGGCACTTCGGGCGTCACTTATAATGTATTAAGAATGTGTTCGGGCCGTACATACGACGCCTCCTACATAACTGCGGACGGCCAGAAGCGCGCGCTCAGACTGCTGCGCGAATATTTTGCGTATAAAACCGACGCCCGCACCGCCAGCCTCACGGAATACATAAGGCTGCTGTAATTTCACACCAATCTAAACCCTCCGCCGTTTAACATATAATATCTGAACAACGGCACGGGGGGGCTTGCGGAAAACCGCAAGCCCTTTTAATTTTGTTTCGTATAAACGACAAATCCGAACCAATCGGCTGTTGCCAAAAGGTTCGGATTATTTTTACTTTGGTGGAGCTAAGGGGAGTCGAACCCCTGACCTTTTGAATGCCATTCAAACGCGCTACCAACTGCGCTATAACCCCAAAAATATTGTAGCAATATTATAACTGAAAATTTCGTGCAAAGCAAGCAATTATTATGTTTGTCGGAAATTTATAATAAAAAAGTTTTTCGTCATGTGTCAGTTTTTTGCTTCTGCCATTGTATTATAAGTAAAGTCAGTCGCAATCAACGTGAGCAGGGAATAAAATTTTTAATTTTTCATCCCGTTCCGCCCGCGGCTGCAAATACAATTTTCGCTCACTCTTGACCCCATAGCAATAAATTAGGCGTTGGCATCTTGCCGGCGCTTAATTTATTTTTTGCAATAAAAATAAAGTCCGCATATCTGTACATGACCGCGTCGAGGGCGCGCGTGCAACGCCCTCGACGCGGATATTGCAAAAAACGGCTCAAAGTGTTGACAAATAAATATTATTAAGATATAATATCAATATGGAAAACAAGCGGAATACCGAACAAAAACGAATAATTCTTGATGCGCTTATGCGGGCCGATCATCCCACCGCGTCAGAACTGTACGAACAGATAAAGGGGGATAATCCCCGTCTTTCCCGTGCCACCGTGTTCAGGGTGCTTGGGCAATTTGCCGACGACGGCGTCGTCCGCAAGCTCAATCTCCTCGGCAGCGACACCCGTTTCGACGCCCGCACTGCGCCCCATGCGCATTGCCATTGTGTGCGTTGCGGAAGGGTGACCGACATATTTGAAGGCGACTTTGCCTCCGCAAACGTCCTCCATATCGACGAAATCGACGGGTTTAAAATTCTCTCTACCGAAATCGAGTTCAACGGCGTCTGCCCCCAATGTCTTTCAAAGGACAATTGATTCCTGTTTAAAATCTTGCAATAAAGAACAAATAAGAATTTAATGTAATAGCATTTAAAACTTTGCGCGCCGCGCGGCTTTAAGCCGCGCGGCGCGCTTGCATGGTTATTATTCAGGAATCTTCATCTCCGTCGCCGGAGGCGGCAATTTCACCCTCGGCAGCTAATTGCCCCGCATATATGTTGCGGTTAAGCCACTTTGACCGCAGATATAGGAAGATATAATACGCTGCCGTAAAGGCAAAGAATATCGCCACATACACAGCGTACAGTCCCAATATATACAGCACGTTCAAATCATAATTCCATATCCTCAGCATCCACGCGTCAGGCACTTTAAATGGCAGAGGATTTATTTGCGTGAATGCGTAGTTGGGCAATATCCATTCCGTTTCACTTAAATAGTACCCATCGTCCGTGTGCCACGTCATGGAGGCGGAGGTGACAAGCGCGCTGCACACCGAGGCAAGTATAATTAGCGCAAAGTAGTATATGAGCGGCACAATGCAGTCCTTCATTCGGAATTTATACTGTCCCAACGCAGAAGGCAGCACGCACAGCGCAAACAGTATCGTGTGGGTGAGAACGAAGTATAAAATGGAGTAACTGCAAAAGATTCCGAAGTTGCTCATCTCGTCCCTGCCGAAATATACAAACACACTCAGCGCTCCCGCCGCATGTACAAAAAAAGACGTGCGGTAAAAGAATTTTTTGTGCGTAAATACCGAAAGTGAGGCTATGTACACGCCGATATTGCATATAAAGAGCGGAACGCAAGCCAGCACGGTCTGATACACGTTGTACCCGTCGCCCATGACCACACTGTCCTTTGAATGATACTGCACAAGCAGAACAATGGCGGCTGCGCCAAGGTAAGCGTTCTTGTCGCGTTCGTCCCTGTTTCTCAAAAAATAGTATGCCGCAATGGTAAATGCTGCAAGTATGACTATCGCCAGCGCGTGCCATACGGTAAAATTTCTGAACCTCAGAAAGCTGTCGGCCGCAATGTCGTTTATATCGAAAAAGTTTTCAAAGATATTCAGCGGCATACAGGCTATCATTGCCGGCAGAATATAGGTAATGTGCTTCGCCTCTGTCTTAAAGCCGTCGCGGATAAAAAATATTGCGCATAGCGCCAGCATGCAGCCGCTCTGAACAAAATACAGCACCATGTTCAGCCACTTGGGAATGAACAGGTTTATCCGGTTATAAATCTCCTGGGCAGGACTGTCCGCGACCTTTGTTATGTCAAAAAATTGTCCGAACAAAGTACAACTCAGTATGATGAACAGGGGCAGTATGTACTTGGCGGCGTCCGCGCAGCCGCGGCGGTTATAGAATACCGCCAATGGCAGCAACAGCAGCGCGCCCTTTTTTACCCATTGACTCAGCACAAACAGCGCGTTGAACGAGCCTATACGGTTGAATATGTAATAGTCCGAAACCGTGAATGTCAGCACCAGTGCGCACAAAAGCACTATTGCGCACAGCACCTGTTCGACCCGCTTCAGGTATGCGTCTCTCATGAGAACATTATAATATATACCTGCGCCTAAGTCAACATTCGTAACAGTTTTTTCGCGTACTGTTGATTTTTGGAAATATATGTGTTATAATTATTAAATAACAGAGTTTTTTTGTTGTATCCGCTATTTTTTACAGACATTTTACACGTTTTTTATACTCTGTTAATATTGCAAATATAATATATCATGAACAAGGTGAAGTATTTTTTCAAACGCCTCTGGCACAGGGTGCTGAACCCCTCCATAGTTCAGGCGTCAATAGCAACGGTAGTGGGCTGTATCTTTATTGCGGCCGCTATTGTCATATCTATGAGCGGAGTGCATGATGTCGGCGCGTATGTATGCTACGCCCTTTCATTGGCGGCTCTCCTTTACATAGGCTATATAATTTTTTATGGCTTTCCGCGCGTAAAACAGCGCACTATCGAGTTTGCCTCCCGGTATGAATTTACCGACAGCTTAATCAAAAATTATGGCTACCGCACCATGGCCATAACGTGCTTTTCCATAGCCCTCAATGCGATATACGCCGTATATAACGGCGCAATCGCCGCTCACTATCTGTCGTGGGGCAATATGCTCGTGGCGCTGTACTACCTGTCTTTATGCGCCCTCCGCAGCGGCATGATAGTCGGCACGCGCAACAACGGCAGAGCGACTTCTGCGGACGAACGCAGGATGAAGAGTATAAAAATTTACTTCAGCTGCGGCATATTGCTTATCGTTTTCACGCTGCTCATCGTTGCCTCGATGATTATCCTAACAGTATTCGATAACGAAAGCCGTTCGCAGTACCTTATAGCAGGTTCGGGTATTTACACATTCATCCGCTTCATATTTTCTTTATACAATATCGGCAGAGCCAGAAAGTATCGCGATTTCAGCACTAAAGCCCTCAGGAACATCGGCTTTGCAGACGCTCTCGTCGCGCTTTATTCGCTGCAGGTTTCGCTTTTAGGTGCTTATGGCGACGAAACAGCTGTCACCTTATCGGGTGCGGTTTCAGGTACATTGGTGTGTGTAATAATCATTTTTATGGGTATATATATGATAATCAGTGGTCGCCGCGCCATGAATAACGGGGTTTGATTTATGGAAAGGGATTACAACAACTACGATTATTTATCCGTATCGGTCAACAGCGACCAGCTCAGCCGTATTCTTCAGTGTTACCGCGCGCTTGGCTGGACGGAGATCAAGACGGAGGAGGACAGGCAATACTACGGCATGAACTATGTCCGTCTGCGCCGTCCGCATAAAATAGAAAACAAGGACAGGCTGCAATATCTTCAGGTGCGCATGGAAAGCTCTGTCAATTCTCTCGTTTCCATAACAAAGCGCGCGCATATAAAAAGCAATTCCGTCATTGCAATCAGCGTCGTACTTGTGCTTGCGCTCATAGCGCTCAGCCTCTGGCTCGTCATTGCCTGCGACGGGGTCTGGGCTATCCTCGGCTGGACGGGTATAGGCCTCGCCGCTGCGCTCACCATAGCGGCGGCTGTTATATGCACTATCATGCACCGCCGTGAAAAAAAGACGGCCACAGGCAAAATAATCGAAAAGCTCAGATTCATTCAGACCCTTATGGAGGAGGCGTCGACGCTTATTCCCGCCGTCACCGAGGCCAGCGAAGGACTGTATGATCTGGTAGAGGAGGCGGAAAATGGCTAAATCTGTGCGCGGGACGCATTCTTTGGAGGACAGGTCGCGCCGTCGCAGAAAGCGCTTCACCGAAGATAAACTTGTCAAGATCCGCACGGAGCGCAACAACATAGGCGTATTCAGAACCTTCTTTGCCGCCCTGCTCATTCTCATCCAGCTCGCGATAATCGTCAGCCTGTCTTTCCTGCCAGCGCTCGTCGCGCTCAGTTGGTACCTCGTCGTATTGGTTGTCATCAGTCTGTTTACGGCTCTCTCGGTGCTGTCCTCTCACCGCAACAATCAGGCCAAGGCCGTCTGGGTTCTGTTCATACTCGTATTCTTTTTCTGCGGATTCATCATATATTTCATGTCCAACGACAGATATATGTACGCCCGCTCGCGCCGCAGGCACAAGGCCATCTTTGCCCGCAGCGAACAGTATCTGCCCGAACACTCCCCCGCGGTCTGTTCTGCGGAAATGGAACCGCACTGCGCATACCTGCGCAATGCCGGCAATTTCAACGCATACAACAACACCCGCCTGCAATACTATCCGTCGGGCGCGCAGGTGTTTGATGAAGTCATAGAATGTCTTAAATCCGCCCAATCTTTCGTATTTATAGAATATTATGCCATTGCCGACGGAGTTCTTCTCAGCCGCATCTGGGATGTTCTCAGGGAAAAGGCCCTTTCAGGCGTGGATGTGCGCTTTATATATGACGACGTGGGCAGCCGTGCATTTTCGCGCGCGATGCGCGCAGAGATGAAAAAGTGCGGCGCGCAGGTGCGCGTGTTCAACCGCCTGCTCTCGCGCTTCACCTTTGCCATGAACTACCGCGACCACCGCAAGATAATAGTGGTGGACGGCAAGATTGCCTTTACGGGCGGCAGCAATATCGCCGATGAATACGTCAACGAAAAGCACATGCACGGCTATTGGAAGGATACCGGCTTAAAGATAGAAGGGGAGGCCGTCGATTCCATGACGCTCTTCTTCCTCAGGCAGTGGGAATTTATTACAAAAAAGAAGTTTGATTATTCGCCCTATTTCGGCCACTATGAGCAGCTTCAAAACGGCAGCGTGGCAATCCCCTATGTCGACGGCCCGGAGTACGAACTTACCATCGGCAAGAGCGTGTTCGAAAACGTCATCTCCTCCGCAAAGGAGAAGATATATATCATGACGCCCTACTTCATCCCCGACGACAGCGTCATACAGGCCCTCATCAACAATGCTCTCTCCGGTGTGGACGTGCGCATAATTCTGCCCTCCGTACCCGATAAGTACTACGTCTACCTCGTCACGCGCGACAATGCCGAAAAACTCATAAAGCACGGCGTAAAGGTATATTATTTAAAGGACTCCTTTGTCCACAGCAAACTCATTCTCACTGAAAACTGCGCGGTCGTCGGCACGGTAAATTTCGATATGCGTTCCTTCTTCCAGCAGTTCGAAGACGCCGTCATCACCGACGACGGTTCTGTTCTGTCCGCAATAGCCGCCGACTTTGAAAACACCTTCCCCGATTGCGACGCCCCCGTCGTGGCGGCCAAAAACGGTTTTGCCCGTACTGTCGCCATCGCGCTCCTGCGGCTTATATCACCTCTCATGTAGGGACTGCCGCCATGCCTGTACATATTTAAGGAGAATGTTTTTATGCACAAAGTAAGGGACAATATCTTGCGCTGGCTGCCTTTTGCCGCATGTTTCGTGTTCGGAGTGCTCGCACTGTCGCTCCACCATATCGTCAGTTCTTCCGTCAATAAGGTCGTCTATCTGCAAACTCCCATCTGCATGGCTATACCGCTTGTCTTTCCCGCGCTTGAAAAGTGGGCAAAGGTAAAAATTCCCTATTTTCTCGTCGTGGTGGTGGCGGTGCAGATAATCATCTCCGTTGACTTGGGTACGGCGCTGAATTTCTATTCCATCCCCTATTACGATAAATTTCTCCACACCTATTTCGGCGTCTGGTGCGCGCAGCTGCTCTTCTATTTTATTCATATATGGGGAGGAGGCGGCATGAAGCTTATGTGGAAGCTCCTCATTGTCCTGCTCGGTGTGCTCGGCGTCGCCGCCGCATGGGAAATTTTTGAATTTGCCATGTCGGAGATGATTTCAGGCTACGACCCTCAGGGATGGAATTCTGCGGTGGCGGCAGGCACCAATCCCCTCTGGGATACCATATTCGATATGATAGTCGCCGCAATCGGCGTTGTCATCTTCTGCATGACCCTGCTTGCCGACAAGCTTTTCGGCGGAAAAATTTATCGCGGCACACTCACTCCCGAACGCCCCGCCCCTGCCGCAGAACAGTCTGCTGAAGTCGCTCAGGCATGATTTGATAAATTATAGTTTGTTTTGCTTGCATTTTGTGTTCACATGCGATATGATAGTAAAAAACATTCTTGAGGTAGTTCATGCAGGACAACAACAATTCCGGGCGTGAGGAGGCTGTCCCCGCCGCGGCGGAGGAGCTTTCCCTTGAATATGCCGATAAAAAGGAAGTGGTAAAGGGCGGAGTGCTCGGCCTGTTTATAGGCCTCGCCATCATAGTCCCCGGCGTCAGCGGCTCGGCGGTTGCCATCATATTCAAGCTTTACGAAAAACTTTTGTATGCTTTCGGCAACATATTAAAGAAGTTCAAAAGGTGCGTCCGCTTTCTCATCCCCATTCTGATAGGCGCGGTAATCGGCCTTGTAGCCGGCTTCATTGCCGTGCAAAAGCTCATCGACCTCATTCAGTTCGCCATAGTCGCGCTGTTTGCCGGTCTTATGCTCGGCGCGTTTCCCGCCGTCACCGATCAGGTCAAGGGCGAAAAAATAACCTTGCCCCGTGTCGCGCTGTTTGCCGTCGGGCTGGCTCTGCCCATAGTTCTTTCGGTTATATCATGCAATATAACCACGGGCGACGCCGTCCTCAACGACGCGCAGTGGTATCACTATATCCTTTTTCTCGTCCTCGGCTATGTGGTCGCCATAACACAGCTCGTCCCCGGACTGTCGGCAACGGCCATACTCATGATGTTCGGCTACTTCACGCCCCTCATCAGTTCCATAAGCATAACATATTGGGGCTCAAACCCCATGATATTCGCCATATACGCCTGCCTTATCGTGGGCTTTATTGCGGGACTTTTAACCGTTTCCAAGGGCATGTCCAAACTGCTCGAACGCCGCCGCGCGCCCACGTTCTTTACAGTCGCCGGCATGTCGCTCGGCTCTATCGTCACCATGTTCTACAACACGGAAATCAACGCCTACTATGCCGAATGGGGTTCAGCCTTTGCATGGTGGGAACTTGTCCTCGGTATAGTTCTGTTCATCGGCGGCGTGGCCGCGGCCTACTTCTTTGTCCGCTTTGAACGTAAACATGCTGAATAATGCGGGTATGTACTTCCCGTCTTTAACGAGCGCCCGCGGCGGAATTTCCCCGCCGCGGGCGCTCTTAAAATAAATTTATTAACCAAAGTAAATTTTTATTGCAAATGCTTGACAAACTAAAATTGCCTGCATATAATATAACATGTGGTTCGCGGAAGCGAACTTTTATTTGAACATATTGTTAGCAATTGCTAACAATAATATCGGAGGTGTCAATGACCCAGACCGAATACGATCTCGGCATACACTGCGGCATTACCTTTGCGGGAATAAAGGCGGCCAGCCTCGTCAATTTAAAGCACGACTGCCGTCAATGCGTCAGACGGTACGCGCGCTATTTCGGCGAACGCGGCTTCCGCTTCGTGCCGTTAAGGGAGGCGGGCGGCAGAATACTCATCTACATATACAACAGCAAAAAACTTGCCGAAATTCTTACCGACCGCGAAATAAAGGACTTTCTGTCCGGGTACGGTTACGAATATCATACATGCGAGCAGGCCGTGGAAATTCTCAAAAGCCGCATCGTCGGCGAAGATTTTCCTCACGAAATCGGCGTGTTCCTGAATTATCCTCTCGATGACGTAAAGGCGTTCATCGCCCACCCTAACGACGGCGTAAAGCTGACGGGCTATTGGAAGGTGTACGGTTGCGAGGAGGAAAAACGGCAGCTCTTCCAAAAGTACGACCGCTGCACAAAAAAGATAATGCAGCGCATGGAAAGCGGCTTTTCGCTTGAAAGCATATTCTGTAAAAATTTATACGCAAACAATGCGCAATAACGCGCGAAAATATATAACGTTTTAAAGGAGTTAAACAATGAAAGTAAATATTATCTATTGGTCAGGCACGGGCAATACTCAGATGATGGCCGAAGCCGTTGCCGAAGGCGCTCAGGACGCCGGGGCAGAGGTAAAAATCATTCCCGTTGCCGAAGCGTCGGCTTCAGATGTTCAGGCCGACGTCGTGTGCATGGGCTGCCCTGCTATGGGCGCGGAAAGCCTTGAGGACGGCGAGTTTGAACCGTGGTATTCCTCGGTAAAGGACAGTCTGTCAGGCAAAAAAGTCGCTCTGTTCGGCTCATACGATTGGGGCGACGGCGAGTGGATGCGCGCATGGCAGCAGGACGTCGAGGACGCCGGCGGCATAATGGTGGACGATGGTCTTATCGTCAACAACACTCCGGACGAAGAAGGCCTTTCGCTCTGCCGCGAACTCGGCGCAAAGTGCGCATAATTTTTTAAAATAGTTCATCAGTTTTGTGCAGGTGTTTACGCCTGCGCATATAATAACGGGGCTTGTCCCCTACGCATCAACCTCCATAATGTTTTGGGGCGGCGCGGGCGCAATGCGCCCGCGCCGCTGCCCGTAAACGGCAAAGTTCCTCATTCTGCGCTTTACAAATGCACGCCGCTGTTATATAATATGTACAGGTGTACTAAGATGAAAAATAACGAATCAATGGAGATGTATCTCGAAACTATTCTGCTCCTGTCCCGCCAGAAACCCGCCGTCCATGCCATCGACGTTGCCGAACGGCTCGGTTACTCCCGCGCCAGCGTCAGCAGGGCCGCGGCTCTGCTGCACGAAAAGGGATATATAATCGTCAACGGCGAAAGCGAAATTTCCTTAACTCCCCGCGGCAGGGCAAGGGCGGAGGGAGTGTACGAGCGCCATTGCGTTCTCACAAAACTTCTCGAATTTACGGGCGCTTCCCGCGCCCTTGCAGAAGAGAACGCTTGCAGAATAGAACACGTCATATCCGATGAAATGTTTGACGTGATAAAGGATTTTGTCGACGGATTGTAAGCTGCGGTTGCAGATATGTGCCTTGCGGCCGCCATTTTATACGCCGTTTATAATCATGGGCTAACATATCTGTAAACGAGGGAGTTTACAATTACGGTATGGAACTTACGACAAGATATTATTCCGATGAACGCCGCGACGACTTTGCCAATACCAACATCAAGGTAAAGCCGCTGCCCGAAAAGTTCAAATATCATTCGCGCAACCCGCTGGTCGTCCTCAGGCGCTTCTTTATCTACCGTATTATAGCCGTGCCTGCCGTCTTTTTTACCTGCAAGGTTCTCAAACGCATAAAGTATGTAAATAAGAGCTGCATGAAGGGCTATAAAAACAGGGGCTGTTTTATCTACGGCAATCATACGGGTTTTATCGGCGACGCATTCAATCCCACGGTGCTGTCCTTTCCCCGCTGCGCAAAGATTCTCACAAGCGAGGATGCCACTTCCATCAAGGGTCTGCGCTGGCTGCTTCTGGACCTCGGCACTATTCCCATACCCTCGCAAATGCATCTCATGTCGTCATTCAACGCCGAAATAGAGCGCGCCATATCCAAAAAGAATTGGGTGGCCATCTATCCCGAAGCGCATATATGGCCGTACTATACGGGCGTGCGCAACTTTTCGGCCGTTTCGTTCAGATATCCCGTCAGGCTGGATGCGCCCGTGTTTGCGTACACGCTCACATACAGCCGCCGCAAACGCTCTGCGCGTCCCGGAATAACCGTGTATATCGACGGGCCGTTTTTTGCAGATAAATCTCTGCCCCTCAAACAGGCCCAGCAAAAACTGCGCGACGAAGTTTATTCTGTCATGAAGTCGCGTGCAGACGAACATTCCACTTATAAGTACAAGTACGACTACGCCCTCCGTCCTGCGGACGGGGAGAGCGAGGCCGCGAAGCCCCGCGGTTGATTTAATAAAGTGCGGCAGGCGCCGCAGGTATAACCTGCGGCGCCTGCCGTATTTTTGTTTTCGGGCGGGCAGTCTGCCCGTCTTGCAGTCGGTTACAATATATCATTAAAAAGGTCGTTCATGTCATACATGCCGCTCGGCTTGCCCGCTATCCATTTTGCGGCAGCTATCGCCCCCGCGGCAAACACATGCTTGCTTCTCGCCGAGTGCGAAAGAGTTATAATTTCGTCCTCGCCTGCAAACATAACTTCGTGTTCGCCTACAATCGTGCCGCCGCGCACGGCGTGTATGCCTATCTCGTTTCCGCGCCTGCCAACCATGCCGCTGCGCCCCTCAACATATTCCCGCTTTTGTTCAAGCGCGTCGTTCAGGGCGTCGGCAAGCATAAGCGCCGTCCCGCTCGGAGCGTCGGCCTTCAGGTTGTGGTGGCGCTCTATTATCTCCATGTCAAAAGTTTCGCCTAATACTGCCGCCGCCTTTTTTACCAACCTCACCAAAAGATTTATCCCCAGCGAAAAGTTGGCAGTCTTGAATATGGCGGTGTTTTTTGCCGCCCTTTCAATGTCCTTAAGCTGCTCTGCCGTGTACCCCGTGGCGGCAATCACCGCGGGTATTCCCCTTTCAACGCAGTATTTCAGCTCGCTGTCGAGAACGGTGGGGGAGGAGAAGTCTATCACCGCGTCCACCGTCTGTTCCACGTCCTCAAATTTGGCATATACCGGCACCGCGCAGCCTTCAGGCGTGCGCATATCCACGCCGCACACCACCCGCGCTTCTTTGTCGTCCTTTAAAAGTTCGCATATATTGCCGCCCATTTTGCCGCCTATGCCGCACACAAGTATGTTTAACATAATTTCAACCCCGCAGATTTAATACATTTTTTCATGAGCTTCTTGTGTTCTTCCTCAAGCTCTGTCAGCGGCGCGCGCGGTATGCCCGCGTCAAGCCCTATCATGTTGCAGCCCGCCTTGACGGGTATGGGATTGACCTCCACAAAGCATGCGTCAATCAGCGGCAGTATCTTTTCGTGTATCTTGTTGGCCTTTGCAAGCCTGCACTTGCTCATCGCGTCCGCCACCTGTTTAATCTGTTTAGGCGCTATGTTCGACGCCACCGAAATGAGCGCCGTGCCGCCTATCGCCATAATGGGTATGTTCAGATTGTCGTCGCCTGAATACAGATCCATGCGGGGGCGTATGCGGCGCATGGTTTCGCAAATCTGCTCCATGTTTCCGCACGCCTCTTTAATGCCCGCCATGTTGGGTATGTATGAAAGTTCTTCTGCCGTCTGCGGCAGAATGTTCACACCCGTCCTCGGCGGAACGTTGTAAGCAATTACGGGCAGAGCAGTGGCGGAGCAGATGGCTCTGTAATACTCCACAATGCCCTTTTGCGTACACTTGTTGTAATAGGGAGTAACGGCAAGTATGCCGTCCGCGCCGAGTTCTTCGGCGCGCTTTGTGTCGGCAACGGCCTTTGCGGTGTTGTTGCTGCCCGTGCCGAATATCATCTTCACCCTTCCTGCAATTTTATCCTTGGCAAATTTCATCACGGCAACCTTTTCCTCGTCGGTCATCGTCGCCGGTTCGCCCGTCGTGCCTAGCACCACAAGTGCGTCCGTGCCGTTTGCCAACTGATACTCTATCATGTTCCCGAACGCGTCAAAATTTACGCCTCCGCCGTCATAAAACGGCGTAATCATGGCCGTGGCCGAACCATACAAAAAACCTTTCATCTTAAAACCTCGGATAAAGTTATTGTTCAGTCAAAGTATCCCTTTGCGGCAAGAAGCTCTGCCAGAAGCACGGCTCCGCCCGCCGCTCCGCGCAGGGTGTTGTGCGAACAGCCTATAAATTTATAATCGAACACGCTGTCCTCGCGCAGTCTTCCCGCGCACACGGCCATGCCGCGCTCAGTCATCCTGTCGGCCTTGGGCTGAGGCCTGTCGGCCTCCTCAAAGTAATGAATGAATTTTTCGGGAGCGGAGGGCAGTTTAAGCGCCTGCGGCTCGCCCGAAAAATTTTCCCACGCGTCAAGAATTTCCTGCTTTGAAGGCTTGTTTTTAAATGATACGAAACATGCCGCCGTATGCCCGTCGGAAACGGGAACGCGCAGGCACTGCGCCGTTATCGCAGGCCCCTCGGCGTCGGCAATCTCCCCGCCGCGCACGCTGCCCCATATCTTCAGCGGCTCGCGCTCGCTCTTTTCTTCCTCGCCGCCGATATACGGAATGATGTTGTCCACAATCTCAGGCATGCTCTCAAAGGTCTTGCCCGCGCCCGAAATGGCCTGGTAGGTCGAAACTGCCACGCGCTCTATCCCGTACTTTTTCAGCGGGTGCAGAAGGGGTACATACGATTGCAGCGAGCAATTGCTCTTTACGGCTATAAATCCGCGCTTTGTCCCCAGCCTCGCCCTCTGTGCGTCGATTACCTGCAGATGATCGGCGTTTATTTCAGGTATGACCATCGGCACGTCGGGAGTGGAGCGGTGTGCAGAGTTGTTTGAAACTATGGGACACTCCAACTTTGCGTAGGCGTATTCCAGCTTCTTTATATCCTCTTTGGGCATGTTCACCGCGCAAAAGCAGAAGTCCACCGCGTCCGCAATATCTTTCATGTCTTCCACGGCGTCCATCACGGTCATGCCGGCAATGTCGCCGGGCATGGGTTCAGCCATGTTCCAGTGCTTTACCGCGTCTGAATATTTCTTCCCGGCAGAGGAGGAGGAAGCGGCCAGAACTTTTATTTCGAACCAAGGATGGCTGTGCAAAAGAAGTACAAATCTCTGGCCCACCATACCGGTAGCGCCAATTATGCCTACGCTGTATTTTTTCATAATATATCTATTCTCCGTAAAAATAATTTGTGCCTTTTTTTAAAATTAACGCGGCGCATGCGCGCCGCGTTCTTCTCACAATCTATGTAATGCAAATAGCGCAACACTCATCGTGACAGTCGCGCGGGTATTCCCTCGCGCGCCCAGCGGAATCCAAGGCGTTTATTCCGCTTCGGCGGAGATGCCCTTTCCCGCGCAGGTGTCAGCCGTTGCCTTAAACGTCAAACCTGCGGATACTCATGCTCGTCCGCTCCTCTATTCGGCAATGGAATAATACCATAAGCTGTAAGAAAAGTCAAAGAAAAATCATTTAATCTCACTTAAAATAATTGAAATATTTAATTGTTTACTGTATAATATAAAAAAGTCGGCCGCCGCGCGCTGCACGGCGGCTTAGTAAATATTTGATTTAAGGATTTTTTATGGCAGAATCAAGATTGCAATCGCTCGTCGGCAATGAAAACGCCGATGACTACGTCCGTACTTACGCCCCCCAAGGCAGGTGGAAGGATGCGTGGACGCTGTTCAAGGGCAACTTTGCCAAGTTCGTCATCGTCAACGTCTTAACGCTTTTATTCTTTGTTCCCGCGGCTATCGTCATATATCTCCGCCTTGCGTATGTAACAAGCCTGGCCACGGTATATCCCTTCTCGGCCAACGTCGGTATCTCGTTATATACCCCGTCCACCGTCGGTATGGCTGAAAGATTGGTCTTTTCGGCAGATATCCTGTTCTATTCCATATTGATACTTGCGGGACTCATAGCCGCCGTCGGCCTCTCCGGCGGAGCCTATTCGGTCAAAAAAATGCTGAACTCCCACGGCAGGTTTACCATCAGGGGCTACTTCCACGGCGTGCGTACATGCTACTTCAATACGGCTCTGCCCGTATTTGTGTTCATGGTCTTTCTTTTCGCCTCGTTTATGATTAACGATTGGGCGTCCATGCAGATAGCTTACGGCGCCTCCGCGGGCGGACCCATTACGGCAAAGGTTTTCATAATAATCGCCACCGTCCTCGTCGGAATGTTCGGTATGTGGATTTTTGCCGTCGGCGTCAGCTACAAGGTTAAGTTGAAGTACCTCATTAAAAACTCCTTTGTCCTTCTGATAGGCACGATAATACAGAGCATTTTCATGATAGGCATTGCGCTCATTCCCGCATGGCTGCTCATAATAGGTATATACAACCAGTTCTTCCTTGTATTGGGTCTGTTGGCTCTTATCTTCGTCGGGCTTTCGTTCTTCCTCCTTGTCTGGATGGCTTACACCCAGTGGGTGTTCGATTCCTTCATCACCCCTGCAATCGCAACCGAAAAGGAAGCCGCCCGCGCAAGCATGACCCCCAAACAGCTCGAAGCCGAAAAGCTGGAGGAGGCCCGCGCCGAAGCAAGGGAAATTCTCGCCGCAGGCAAGTCGGAACTCATTTCTAAACCAATAAAACCCATCGGCAGCGCCGCCGTCACGGTCATTCCCTCAACTTTTACAAGGTCGGATGTAGCCGCCGCGCGCGACGCCCGTTCCGCCCTCATCGGCGAAGTGCAGCAGTACTTCGAAGAGCATAAAAACGACGCTAAATACGTTGAGTACAACAAACTGTTTGCCGAACGTGAAAAGGCGCTGTCCTCTACTGATAAGAAGGGTAAGAAGGTTAAAATCAGCGCGGATAATCTGTTAAAGTAAGGCTTAAACAGATTGCCGTATTCAGATCAGGTAAAAAGGTCTTATAATGCAAAACAGCTATTCTGCCCTCGGCAGTTGGTTTGAATATTTAAACAACGACTGCGACTATCCATCATGGTCGCAGTATTTAATTGAGCGGCTTGCCTCATTCAACGCAGGCCTCGTCGGCGTTGACATCGGCTGCGGCAACGGCTATTTCACCCGCGCGCTCTATCGCGCCGGCTATTCCGTGCGCGGCATAGATATCTCCCCGCAGATGCTCAGCGTTGCAAAAACAAAGGCGGCGGAGGAAGGTCTGCCGTGTGAATTTTTACTCGGCGATATAACCAAACTTAAATTGACGGGTCACGTCGACTTTGCCGTTGCAATTAACGACTGCTTAAACTATGTCCCTCCGTCAAAACTCCCCGCGGCATTCGCCCGCGTCTTTTCCTGTCTCAGGCGCGGCGGAATCTTTCACTTCGATATCTCTTCTGAAAACAAGATACGCAACGTCATTGCCGACAATATGTTTGGCGAGGACGGCGAGGATATCTCCTATCTCTGGTTCAACACCCCCCGTCCCGACGGAGTGACCATGGAACTCACCTTCTTTGTCCGCGGCGCGGACGGCAGGTACGACAGGTTCGAAGAAACTCACATTCAGTACGCCCACAGCGAACAGTCGGTCATTGCCGCGTTGCAAGGCGCGGGCTTTTCGCAGGTGTACACCCAGGGTCATCTCGGCTCCGACGACAAAAGTCAACGCATAAATTTTACGGTTATAAAATAATATATGAACACTCTGTTTAAAGCATTGGTTTATGAAAAGCAGGTTTCGCTGTCCGTGCTGGACACTACCGACCTCGTCAATAAAGCTATAAAAATTCACGGCCTCACGGGCAATTCGGCCCGACTCCTCGGCGACCTCCTTACAGTATGCGCCTATATGTCCGGCTGTCTTAAAAGTCCGCGCGGCGCCGTTTCGATAACTGTAAAGAGCGCGGACGGCTCAGGTTCGGTCTCCGTTTCGGGCGATTCCGACCTGCATATAAGGGGATATGTCGACGGCTCGTGCAAGCAGACTTTAAAGGGCGGCATACTTACCGTCATCAAGGACGACGGCTTTTACCGTCCCTTTGTCGGTTCCTGCCAGATCGGCGGCGACAACGTTTCGCGCATAATGACGGACTATTTCCATATAAGCGAACAGATTCCCACGGCCGTGTCCGTGGGCGTAAAACTCGACCCGAACGGCGTATGCACGGCCGCGGGCGGCGTAGTCATGCAGCTTCTGCCCGGCACCTCTCAGGAGAATATGGACAGGGCGGAGGAGCGTATGCAGGCCTTTGTCGATCCTGCCGCCGTCATTGCAGAACACGGCGCCGAAGGCGTCGTCCGCAAATTCTTCGCAGACGAAATAGAGGAAAAGGGTCTGTACCTTCTCCATCCCGATTATATATGCAACTGCTCGCGCGACAAGATAAAGGGGGTCATTGTCCCCCTCGGCAAGCAGGAGCTTCTGTCTATCTGCGAAGAGCAGGGCTGCGTCAGTGTGCATTGCCACTACTGCAATACTGATTATACTTTCGATAAGGATGATATAAAAGGGTTATTTGATAATGAGTAAAACTTCCGGAATAGACCTCAGTGAGGACAGGTTGCTCGCAATCGCCGCCGATCGTATTGATGAACACAACTATCTGGACGCTCTGCGCATGCTCAATAAAAATGCCGAACTCAACGGCAACGCCGAAGATTCTTACATGCTCTATGCCGAAGCCTTCGACGACATGGGCCTCTACGAAAAGTCCATAAACGGTTGGTTCAAATATATCGACTACTCTTTCGGCTATCCCGACAGCGACTTTTCCGACGCCTACGAAGGTCTTGCCGTCAACTATCTCAATATCGGCGAGGAGGAGATCGCCGCCTTTTACTATAACAAACTTCTTGTGGAAACGGCTGCGGAACTCACCCCCGAAAACAGACGCGAGATAATTGATAATTTCATCGTCACGCACAAATCCCCCCTGAAGATAGCCTATCCGCCCCGCTTTGCCGACTATTCCGGCGTAATCGAAAGCGGCGTAAACTATATGCGCAGGGGCGACTATGAAAACGCTATCTCCGAGTTTGAAAAGGTCGACGAAGCCAACGAAAGCTACCTTACCGCCCGCAACTATATCGCCATGTGCGATATAATAAACGACAAGTGCGACGAAGCCGAGCAAGAATGTCTGGCCGTACTCGAAAAATATCCCGACGACGTTCAGTCCCTCACAACCCTCGCCGCCGTCAAAAGCCAGCAAAAGAAGATTGATGAAAGCCGCGCCATCGCCCAAAAACTGCTCTCCGTCGGCGCAACCTCCACGGAAGATCTGTACAAAATCGCCACCGTCTGCTGCGAAAACCGCATGCACGAGGAAGCTTACGGCCTCTTTTGCAAGATAGAGGAAAGTTTGCCCTACGACAACACAGTACTGTACTTCAAGGCCGTGTCGGCCTACAACAGCGGCCGCAAACGCGAAAGCCTGTATGCTTTCGATAAGCTTCAGACCATCTACTCCGATGCAGTCACCGCCAAATTTTATGCCGATATAGTCCGCTCTCACCTCGACGAGGACGACACGGACTACCTTAACAATCCCATCACATATTTCTATCGCCTCCCTGAAGAGGAGCGGGAGAGCAATATCGAAATCCTGACAACCTTCATGCGCCTCAGTGATAAGCAGGTCAAACTCATCATCAATGAAGTGGATTTTACCGATTGTATCCATTGGTGCTTTGACGAATGTGGCGACCACGGCTCTCTGGAGCTGAAAATGCTCGGTGCGGCGTGCGCCGTCAGGGCCGCCAACTGCGACGACCTCCTACGCGATATCTTGCTGGACGCCTTCCAGCCCGACGCCCTCAAGATGCAGATAATAAGCTTCATTGCCGAGCGCAACGTGGACTGCATTTACGGCGTCGTCATCTGCCACGTTTTCCGCAGGATAACCATTCCCGCCCTTAAAGTTGGCAGAACAAAGCGAAAACCGTTCATCAAAGCCTATGCGCTTACCGTCGCCCGCCTCGCGCTCATCGACCCGGACTATGTTTACGCTCTCAATTCTTCCGCTACGTCGCTCTATAATAAATTCAGCGAGCAAAAGACCCTCGCCAAAATCAAGGACGTTCAGGTGCTTGCCGCGGCAATATACATCAACAGCGGCATACATGAATCACAGACAGATATCAAGTCGGCCTGCGACTTTTTCAGCGCCGATTTAAATAAGTACAATGCCATGATGCAGGAGTGATATGAAACTTTACGACTTCGACGGCATGTTTGAAGAAAAACTTGCCGACTATATTAAACGCAATCCCCACGGCTATACCGAAAAACAGTGGGAGGACGTTATCCCCGTCATGTACTCAAAATTCGGTGATACCGTCATAAAATCAATCGGCAAATCGCCCAATCAGTTCTATGCCGAACACAGCGATGAAGACCTTGTTGCCGCCCTCGTTGCGCACTTAAAAAAAGGCGTGCCCGTCAGCGAATATCTCTGCAACGCCATTGAAAAGCGCAATGTCCAATCTCTTCTCATTCCCCTTCTTAATGGCTCCGAAGATGAGATTTCCTACGCCCTCAACCTAATCGGCGCTTCAAGCGAGGCCCTTCCTGCATATATGCGCCTTTTGGCTCAGTCAGAAAACGAGGATATCCGCAATATCTGCGTCGATAACGTCAAGCAATTTTCCGACGAGGTAAAGGAGGAGGCTCTTTCCAACTACTCAAACGGTATCCGCCCGGAATACATGCTCGAAATTTTGTCGTGCTGCAAATCGCGTGACGAGCGCGTGTACGACCTTCTTATAAAGGCTTTCCGCACGGCCGACGATTCCGAACTTGCCATGCGCGCTTCCTACCTCGCGTCCTACGGCGACGAGCGCGCCTTGCCCTACCTCATGGATAAGATAGATGAAGACGGTATAACTTACGCCGATTTTCAGGAGCTTAAATTTGCAATCGAAGCGCTCGGCGGCACTTACGACAAGGAGCGCGATTTTTCGTCCGACCCGTATTACGACCTCATTAAAACGCACGGCGCAATTGATATAGACATATTCAAAAACATAAAATAGTTCTCCGCTAAAAATTCATATCAACAATATCCCGGGCTCCCCTTATAAAGGGGCGCCTCCAATAATGAGCCTCCCCAGCAACAGGGGAGGCTATAATAATGCGGATATAAAAGGTAAGGCGGGCGGCGCAAAATTGCGCCGCCCGCCGCCCTATTAAATTTCGCCTTGCCGCCTTAAATCAGCTGCGTTTCCAATAGTAACTTGTATATGTACTCTTAAGATACGTTGCCGCAGTTGAAGTATTTGCAAGGTCGCTGCTCGAAATACTTGTGCCGCTTGATGCCGTAGCGGAGGAGCTTCTCCGCCAGCCCGTTGTATTTTCAAACGTCACGCTTGTAATCTTGGAGCAATTATAGAACGCATAACTGCCAATGGAGGTTACGCTGTTTGGTATGGTTATGCTTGTAAGCGAGGTGCAACCACTAAACGCATAACTGCCAATGGAAGTAACGCTGTTAGGTATGACAAGCTCGGTCACAAGCTCATTATTTAGATATAGGTTTCCTGCATAATATAATGGATTAGCCGTTTCGTAACCAAAACTAATATTGCACCAAGCGGCTATATCTGTAATATATACACCTTCAAGCGAGGGGCACCAATAGAATGCAGAATCGCCAATGGAAGTAACGCTGTCGGGTATGGTTATGCTTGTAAGCGAAGTGCAACTCCTGAACGCAGAACCGCCAATGGAAGTAACGCTGTCGGGTATGGTTATGCTTGTAAGCGAGGTGCAACCATAGAACGCCCAGTTGCCAATGGAAGTAACGCCATCGGGTATGTTTATGCTTGTAAGCGAAGTGCAACCATAGAACGCCCCACTGCCAATAGAAGTAACGCCATCGGGTATGTTTATGCTTGTAAGCGCGGTGCACCCACTAAACGCCCCACTGCCAATGGAAGTAACGCTACCGTCTGAGGGGATAACGCTATTTTTGCAACCGACAACAAGTGTTTTACTTGCAGTTTCAATTATGCAGTTGCCTGAACTATGATAAACTGTGTTTCCGCTATCAACGGTTATGCTTGTAAGCGAGGTGCAATAATCGAACGCCGCATAGCCAATTTCAGTAACGCTGTTGCCAATGGTCACGCTTGTAAGCGA
This sequence comes from uncultured Clostridia bacterium, assembly GCA_964447305.1. Lineage (GTDB taxonomy): Bacteria > Bacillota > Clostridia > Christensenellales > Borkfalkiaceae > Coproplasma. The sequence continues at coordinate 805 of CAYURN010000007.1, read as the reverse complement.
GGTGCAATAACCGAACGCCGCATAGCCAATTTCAGTAACGCTGTTGCCAATGGTCACGCTTGTAAGCGAGGTGCAATTATTGAACGCCGCATAACCAATGGAAGTAACGCCGTCGGGTATGGTCACGCTTGTAAGCGAATAGCATTCATAGAACGCAAAACTGCCAATGGAAGTAACACTGTTGGGTATTGTTATGCTTGTAAGCGAGCTGCAATAACCGAACGCATAAGTGCCAATGGAAGTAACGCTACCGTCTGAGGGGATAACGCTATTTTTGCAACCTGCAATAAGTGTTTTACTTGCAGTTTCAATTAGACAGTTGCCCGAACTATGATAAACTGTGTTCCCACTATCAACGATTATGCTTGTAAGCGAGGTGCAACCCAAGAACGCATACTCACCGATAGATGTTACGCTATTGCCTATGGTTATGCTTGTAAGCGAGCTGCAATAACCGAACGCAAAACTGCCAATGGAAGTAACACTGTCGAGTATTGTTATGCTTGTAAGTGAGGTGCAGCCATCGAACGCTTGATAGCCAATAGCTTTTACGGGCAGACCGTTGTATGTGGAGGGAATGACAATATCTGTTTCGGTTACCGAGCCGATACCTGCCACTGTGTAATACGTGCCGTCGGAAGATAATGTATATTCCAGCCCCTCTGTGCCGATAACTTCTTCCTGTGTTTGAGTATAGCCGCAGACGGTGCAGACTCCGCTTGTGAAGGTGTGTGTGGCATAGTTTGAAGTCACACTATGCCCGCAGGTGGCTGCGTGCCAATGCGCGTTTGTGTTATAGCTCCAT
>CAYURN010000006.1:80051-84150 GCA_964447305.1 uncultured Clostridia bacterium | reverse complement strand
ACGCCGCGTGAGAAAGGTGGCGCGGCGGCGCATGCCGCCGCGACGGAAGGGTCAAATTGCGAGATGAGAGAGGGCAAAAGTCCGCCCGAGCGGTGACCGAGCGCGGCGACATTCCTTACGCCGCGTGAGAAAGGTGGCACGGCGGCGTATGCCGCCGTGACGGAGGGGTCAATCAACGCAACACTAAACAAACCCCTCAGTCTTGCCGCCGCTGGCGCTATGGCAAGCCAGCTCCCCTTATAAAGGGGCGCCTCTGTTTCGCATAACCTTATTCAACCCTCCCCTTTGGAACACCAAATGGGAACTGTGGCGGAAAATTTGCGGCGACGGCGCTCATTTTGTTGCATTGCTGGATAATTTTTGTTATACTTTTGAATGGGGAATGATATTGTTTTATAACAATCGTGATAATTTTCCCCCTGTTGATTTAAAAAACCATTCTTAAGGAGATTATATATGGCACTTACCAAGAACAAAGATGTACTTGACTTTGTGGCAGAGAGCGCAGACCTTGCCCAGCCAGACAATATCGTTTGGATTACGGGAGAGCTTGCTCAGCTTGACGAGCTGAGGGAAGAGGCGGTTAAGTCGGGAGAGCTTATAAAACTCAATCAGAGTATTCTGCCCGATTGTTACCTGCACAGAACGAAGGTAAACGACGTGGCGCGCGTTGAGGACAGAACCTTTATCTGCACAAAGGATAAGGACGACGCCGGCCCCGTAAATTACTGGATGGACCCCAAACAGGCATACGAGCTTGCTAACGAAATTGCGCGCGGGTCGATGAAGGGGAGGACTATGTATGTCATTCCCTATTCGATGGGCGTTGTCGGTTCGCCGTTCGCACGCTACGGCATTGAAGTGACGGACTCCATATATGTTGTGCTGAATATGGCGATAATGACCCGCGTGGGCGCCAATGTTTTAAAGGCAATCGGCCCCGACGGAGATTTTATTAAGGGATTCCACGCTAAATGCGACGTGGACGCCGAAAACCGCTATATAATGCACTTCCCCGAAGACAACACCATTATATCCGTAAACTCGGCCTACGGCGGCAACGTGCTTTTGGGTAAAAAGTGCTTTGCGCTGAGAATAGCTTCCTATCTGGGCAAGAACGAGGGCTGGATGGCAGAACACATGCTTATACTCGGCGTAACATTCCCCGACGGCAAAAAGAAGTATGTTGCGGCCGCGTTCCCTTCGGCCTGCGGAAAGACCAACCTTGCGATGCTTATTCCCCCCAAACACTATCAGGAGAAGGGATATAAGATTGAGTGCGTGGGCGACGACATTGCATGGATAAGAGTGGGCGCAGACGGCAGACTTTGGGCGGTCAACCCCGAAAACGGTTTCTTCGGCGTGGCGCCCGGCACAAACGAACACTCCAACCCCAACGCTCTTGCAGCGACAAGGCGCGGCACTATATTTACCAACGTAGCTCTTGATACCGACAACATGACAGTATGGTGGGAGGGGCTGAACAAAGACCTGCCCGAACACTGCATAGACTGGACGGGCAAGCCTTGGTATCCTTCCAAATTCGATAAGAAAGATAAGTCTACATACGCCGCACACCCTAACTCGCGCTTTACCGCGCCTGCGGCCAACTGCCCCTGCGTTTCGCCTGAGTTTAACTCCAAGGAGGGCGTACCCCTTTCAGCCATCATATTCGGCGGCAGAAGGGCAACGACGACTCCGCTGGTATATCAGTCGAGGGATTGGAATCACGGCGTGTTTGTGGGCAGCGCAATGTCCTCTGAAACGACTGCCGCCGCTACGGGCGCAACGGGCGTACTCCGCCACGATCCCATGGCAATGAAGCCCTTTGCCGGATATCACATGGGCGATTACTTCCAGCACTGGATAGACATGGGCAAGGTTGTCAAGAATCCCCCCAAGATTTTCAATGTAAACTGGTTCAGACAGGATAAGGACGGCAACTTCATCTGGCCCGGCTTCGGCGACAATATGCGCGTGCTTGAATGGATACTTAAGCGCTGCGACGAGAGCGTGGACGCCGACGAAACGGCTATAGGCTATGTTCCCAAGCCCCAGGATATCGACCTTGAAGATATGGACTATGAAATCGCACCCGGACACAAGTTTGGACCTGATGATTTGAAGAGCATACTTGAGGTTGACCCCGAAAAGTGGGCAAAGGAAGCCGAGGAGATTGAAAATTACTACAAGAACAGCATCAAGACGAGAATACCCGTTGAACTTACGGAATGTCTTGAAACTTTAAAGAGCAAGTGCAAAAAGTAATTATATAAAAAAAAGCAGTCCGCACGGACTGCTTTTTTTGTTGTTATAAGGACATAAAAAAATGTGCCGTTAAAGCACATTTTTTCTCAGTGAGTAAGCTATATTCCAAATAAACCGCAAAGCTTATTTGCTTACGCCTGGTACTTCGACTTCCTCAAAAACAGGGTCATCGAGAAACTCAGCCATAGTCATACCCAAGGCGCTGGATACTCTGTAAAGAGTAGTCATAGAGATAGACGGAGTTGATTTTGTTCTGAAGATATTGCAGACACTCTGTCCCTTAACGCCGGGCAGTTCCCTGAACTCCTTCTTCATCATGCCTCTCTCTTTTAAAATAGCGCCGAGCCTTTTTGCTACTGCTTCCGTAATAGTCATACTACGCTCCTTAAAATTAGATTAGCATCCCATCACTGCTTAAAAATAAGTATAAATTACATTGAACTATTTTGCAAGTGTTTTATGTCGATTTATTAAAAAAACATTAAAAAATATAATAATTTCACACAAAATCGTTGTTTTTGCTTAGTTTTCTGCGGCGGGTTTTTTAACGCCCGACCAGACGATTGGGAGCATAACGCGCACGCGCCTGTCTATCAGCCGCCTGATGGCAAAATAGAGGGGAGTGCCTATGGCAAAGGACCAGACAATCTGCGTGAGAACCATGGAGCCGAAGAACACCCAATAGGGGTCTGTGCCGCCGCCGAGCATGCTTACGGCGGGGATTACAAAGGCGTTTATCACTGTATTGAACAGACCGCAGAGGATGAGTTTTATTACGTCATTTTTAAAGATACGGCCTGCGGCAAAGGACAGTCCGGCCGCGGCAAGGGTGGCAAGGCTGCCGAGGAATATGTCGTAAGCGCCCCAACCCGAAAAGATATTGGCAAGCATACAGCCGACGTACAGGCCGGGAATGGCTTCGATATAGAACACCGACAGAACTATAAGGCCTTCGGCCGGGCGGATCTGAAATGGACCGTAAGCAAACGCTCCGAGCGCCCAGGTGACGACTGCGTACAGCGCGGCGATAAGCCCGGCACGGCAGATCATTAAAGTGGTGAATTGGAATTTTTTGTTGTTCATCTGTTTTTAGTGCGCACGGCCAAACAAAAAACGGGACGGCAGAAACCGTCCCGGAAATGCTTTTACGCACTATCTCCTTTTTCGGTTTTTTTATGCGGTAGTGTTGAGCCGAAAACCTACCTCGTCGGCACAAATACCCTTTCAAAGCAAGCCGTGCAGAGCCCGCCTTGCTTTTTTAAGCATTGTGCCTCCTCTTCGCGCAAATACTACAGTTTTGCGCGATTCTTTTTTAGTTGCAATGTAACCTTTCCTTGTGGTTACAACGTCCGGGTAAAATACCCTTCCAAAGCAAGTCGTGCTAAACACGTCTTGCTTTTTTAAGCATTGTGCCTCCTCTTCGCGCAAATACTACAGTTTTGCGCGATTCTTTTTTAGTTGCAATGTAACCTTTCCTTGTGGTTACAACGTCCGGGTAAAATACCCTTCCAAAGCAAGTCGTGCTAAACACGTCTTGCTTTTTTAAGCATTGTGCCTCCTCTTCGCGCAAATACTACAGTTTTGCGCGATTCTTTTTTAGTTGCAATGTAACCTTTCCTTGTGGTTACAACGTCCGGGTAAAATACCCTTTTAAAGCAAGCCGTGCAGAGCCCGCCTTGCTTTTTTTAAGTATTGTGCCTATTCTTCGCGCAAATACTTCAGTTTTGCGCGAGTTTTTTAGTTGTTATTATACTATTACGCTGTGGTTACAACTCTGGGTAAAATACCCTTTTAAAGCAAGCCGTGCAGAGCCCGCCTTGCTTTTTTTAAG
>CAYURN010000006.1:0-79795 GCA_964447305.1 uncultured Clostridia bacterium | reverse complement strand
ATTGTGCCTCCTCTTCGCGCAAATACTACAGTTTTGCGCGATTCTTTTTTAAGTTGTAACTATACCGTTACAGTAAATAGTTAAAAGATTATTCTTCTGACTTAACGGTACTTGTATTTGCGGAATCTTCAGTCTTGCCGGCGCCGCTGTTGCCGAGGAATGTGCCGAAATGTATTTCCCTTTTGGCCTTTGCGGGGCGGGGAGGACGGGGGGAGGAGGGGCGGGCTGACCTTTCACGGTTGCCGCCGCGCCTGTCGGAGGAGTATTTATTGCTCCTTTCGCGGTTGCCGCCGCGCCTGTCGGAAGAATAGCGCTTGTCGCCGCGGGGACGGCGGTCGTTATACTTCATTCTTGTGGGGACAATGACTATATACCTGTTGGGTTCTTCGCCTTCGCTGATGGTTTTTACATCCTCGCGCCCGGCGAGAGCGGAATGGATTATTCTGCGCTCGTAAGGGTTCATGGGTTCAAGTCTGTATTTTTTGCCCTTTTCAATGGCCTTTCTTGCAAGTTTTTCTGCAAGGGCGTTCAAGGTTTTAAAGCGGTTTTCGCGATAGTTTTCGCAGTCGACCACGACCTTTTTATATTCTTCGTTGCCTATGTTTGCAAAGGCGCCTGCTATGGTCTGGATGGCGTCCAGCACTTCGCCGTGGTGGCCTATTACCTGATTGGAATTTGTTGCCTGAACGTTTATTATAACTTTATCGTCTTCGGAAACAACTTCTGAAAAGGCGCTGATTTTGAGAATAGAGAAGAGGCCGTCAATGAATTTTACCGCGCGCTCGCCGTCGCTGGCGCGCTTTTCTATTTTTACCTTTGATTTTGTGCCGCCAAGCCCGAATATACCACCCTTTTTACCTTCGTCAAGGATAGTTATTTCGGCTTCTTCCCTTGTCATGCCGAGAGCGGCGAGGCCGTTTTCCACGGCTTCTTCTACAGTTTTACCTGTAAAGACGTTGTTACTTTCCATTTTATTTCTCCTTGGCGCGCCGCGGGCTGCGCCGTCTTACATTATATTGCTTACTTTTTGCCGTGCCTCATCTTCAAATGTTCTGCCTGCTCTTCCTTTTTGCTGAACCATACATTCATGAGTTTGTTTATTATAAGAGTAGTTATCAGGGAATATGTGGTATTGGTTATCATGTAGATGGAGAATGCAGAAGAATACATGAAGGCAAATACACCGTAGATGACGGGCATTAAAATCATCATCATCTTGGTGGTACGCTGGGCGGAGCCGTCTACCGTGCTGAGTTCGTTTGCCGCTTTGTTGGTGCGCATCATTATTAACTGCTGCAGGAGCATTATGCCTATTGACAGAACTATTAAGATAAAGTAACCGTTGTATGTTTCCTTTTGTTCGGTGAGGTTGGCGGTGACTTTGTTGTAAGAATCTTCGTAACTGCTGTCTATACTTGCCTTGGATACGGAAGAACTGAAAGTGGAGAAATCGGGAATTTCATAGCTGAGCATGGAGTCGGGATACCAGATATTCTTTACCCACAAAAAGCCGCTGCCGCTGCCGGACGCAACCTTTGCTTCATAATCTTCTGCAACCTTAGCGGCGGCAAACTGGTCGATATAGTAGGAAACGAGAGTAAGACGGATCTGCTCGCGCGTTTCATCGTCCTCGCTGTTTTCTACTCCGTCTGCAACGGTAGTGCCGGTAGACTGCTTATATTCCTCCATAAGGGCAGTATATACTTCTTCTTCCGAAAGGGAAGTGCCGTTAGCATCGTTATATGCGGCGGCGAATGCCGAAAAATCTACCTTGTAGTCATATTCATCGTCGCCTGTTTCTACGCGTATCAAAAAGCCGTCAGGGTTTTCGTCTGTAAGTTCATACTGCTCTACAACGCTATTGTAGGAGCGGACCATATCGTTATAGCTTTCCAAAGTGGCATACTGCGAATATGACGAAAAAGCCTGGAATACGACTATGAATATTACAAGCGAAACTATCATGGGCAGGCAGGCGCTGAAAACAGAATAACCGCTCTTTTTCTGAAGCTCCATTACCTTCTGCTGATAGAGGTTTTTGTCGTTGGCGTACTGCTGCTGAAGTTTTTCCATCTGAGGCCTCATCTTTTCCATGATGAGTGACTGTTTTTTTGTCTTTATCCTCGAATATATATCGAGGGGGAGGACAATAGTCTTTAAGATGAGGGTAAACAGAATGATACCAACGCCAGTTATTCCGACGCCTTCTATGAGCCAGCGTATTATGACGCCTATCCAATTCAATGAAATCTCCGGGACGAGTTTTACGCCGTAGCCCAATACGCCCTGGGAAACTGATAATAAATCCATTTAAACGCACTTAAGGTCAATAGACCCATCTCACTTTAAAATAATTTTCGGGAGCGGGATCGTAGCCCCCTTTTGAAAAGGGATTGCAGCGGAGAATCCGCCAGCAACCGCAGATAATGCCAAGCACTACGCCTATATTATTTATAGAGTGCAGCATGTATTCCGAACAAGTGGGTTCATACAGGCATGTATGCCGCGAAAGCGTGCGCTGGTACAGTATTATCAGCCGCATAAGAAACATCTTAATGTACGGCCGGAAGATGTACCTGCGCAAAAATTTTATTGTTCTGACGCCTTTTGACGTGCCGCGTTTATCTTTTTGAAACATACGCAAAGTTCCTTTTCTGCCTGCCTGTAAGTTATACTTTCGCCTGCCTTGGGCAGAACTATGACTGAATAAGTTGAATTTAACAGAAAAAGATTGTTACTATATGCGGCGCGGATGACGCGTTTGATACGGTTGCGCTGAACGGCCTTGCCGTGTTTTTTGGACAGCGCTATGCCCATTATCTGGCAAGACGAGGGCATATAGAGTAATGCAAGGTGAGGGGAAAAGACTCTTTTTCCCCTCTTGAAAAGTTTTTGAAAATCTGTATTTTTTTTAAGTCTTAAATAATTCAATGGTGATTAAGCGCTCAGCTTTTTGCGACCCTTGTTTCTGCGTCTTTTCAATACCTTTCTTCCTGCGGTGGTGGACATTCTTTTTCTGAAGCCGTGAACTTTGCTTCTCTGCCTCTTTTTGGGTTGATAAGTTCTTTTCATTTTTTATTCTCCGTTATTTATTATTGACTGTTTGTTATAAAAAGCATATAAAATACCATTATTCAGACATAAAGGCATAATTTACACGATATAATTATATTTTTTTATAATCTGCATGTCAAGCGTTATTGCTTGTCCTTACAGGTAAAATTAAGTATAAACTGTCTTTATTTTTTTCGTTCTGGCATATAAACGGCTGAACGTTGTTATTGAAAGACAGAATTACGTTGTCCTCGTCGAGGGCGTTTATGGCCTCTATTATAAATTTGGAATTCATGGCTATTTTAAGATCTTTGCCTTCCGATTGGGCCTTTACAGGTTCCTGCACGCTGCCTATTTCCGAATTGGCCGTAATTTCTATTTTGTTCGTAGAAATATCAAAGATTATCAGGCTGTTTTTGTCGTTGCGGACGAGTATTGCCGCGCGCTCTATAGAAGCCTTTAAAACATTTCTGTTTACTTTAACTATTGTCTGGAATGAAGTAGGAATTATATTTTCCTTTTTAATGAAATCGCCGTTATACAGGCGGGAGGTGAGAATGGTATCGTCTACGCACAGCATAAGAAGACCGCGCTGTAATTTCAATTGGGTCTGGCCCTCGCCTGAAGGGAGCATCTTTTCAATCTCGTTCAGCGTCCTTGCGGGGCAGATTATTTCGAGATTATCGGAAGTGGAGGACACTATTTTGCCGTAAGACGTGGCAAGACGGAAGCCGTCGAGTGCGGTTATGCAGATATCGCTGCCCGAAACGACTATCTGGCAGCCCTTTAAAATGGGACGGGAATCATCTGAGGCGCAGCAAAAAGAGGTAGACGTGACGAGCTTTTTGAGCTGTTCGGTCTCTATCACTATAGTATCGTCGTTCACGTCGACGTCCACTTTGGGAAAATCGTCTGCCGGGAGAACCTGCATGGAAGTCTGACTGTCGGAATAGACTATCTCCATCATGCTGAGTTCTACTGAGAGGGTTATCTGCTCGCCTTCGAGTTTTTTGATGAAGTCCGAAAAATATCTGCCGGGAACGCAGATATCGCCTTCTTCGTAAATTTCAGCTTTGATCATCTTTTGTATAGAGATTTCGCCGTCGGTAGCGGTTAGGGTGAGGTGGTCGTTGCGCGCCGAAAGTTTTATACATTCCATCACGGGGATGGTTGTCTTTCCCGCGCAGGCTTTTACTACCTTTAAAACGGCCTCTGAAAGGTTAATGCCTTCGCAAACAAGTTTCATAAGATGTTCTCCTGTAATTTAAAGACGCCGCAGGTCACGCGAGTGACCTTCCGGCGCTGCCTGACGTTGATATGATTTATTTATTATTAAAAGAGTTGAATAGTATAATTAGTAGTAGAGGCGGTGCAATTGTTTATAATTTTTTTTGCTCCGCTGAATTTTATCAAATTATATCAATATAATAGCAAAAAACTTTTAGAAAATCAACAAAATTAAGTATATTTGGATTGTTTAAAAGTGGTGTTTTTATTGTTGGAAAGTTTGTTGACAAATTGTGGCTAAGTTTATAACTTTTTTCGGCGGGAATTAGTTTTTAAGCGGACGGAAAGGCAAAAAATATGAGTTATCAACAAATTTACAGCTGAAATAATTTGAGTTGATAACTTTATCTACAATTCCGCAATGAGGTTGAAATAAAGAAAATGTTGTGTTATAATTGATTAAATTATGGATGTAAAATATTATGAAGACCTTATAAACGGTCAATTTAACGAACAGTTTGAAAAGCTGTATAATATGCTGATCGAGTACAATAACAGGTGCAATATTACTGCTATAACGCAGCGCGAAGATGTTTTTATCAAGCATTTTTTGGATAGCGCCGTGGGCGAGAGCTATTTTGCTCACGGAGCGAACGTATGCGAAGTCGGCTCCGGCGGGGGATTTCCGTCCTTTCCGTTAAAGATTTTACGAAGAGATCTGAAGTTCACTCTGATAGAAAGCACGGCAAAAAAGTGCAACTATCTACAGAGCGTTGTTGATAACTTCAATTTTTCGGACATGAGAGTTATGAACATTCGTGCCGAGGAGGGTGCGAGGGACAAATTGTTGAGAGAAGTTTTTGATTTTGTGACGGCCAGAGCCGTGGCAAGGTTGAATACTCTGTGCGAATATTGCCTGCCATTTATCAAGGTGGGCGGTAAATTTGTGGCGTATAAGGGAGAGAGCGATGAGGAGCTGAAGGAGGCAGAAAATGCCGTAAGCGCCCTCGGAGGAGAATTGGAGGCGCAGGATAAATTTGAGATCTGCGGACAGAAGCGCTCTTTGATAATTATTAAAAAGGTGAGGCGCACGCCTGAGAAGTATCCGCGCGGCAGAGGATTGGAGAGAAAGAAGCCGCTCTGAGCCGGTCGCGTTGAGGCTTGAAGTAAGTAGAGAGGTTGGAGAAAGATATGAAGTGTGCTTTTACAGGACACAGGCAGTTTGATGACGATTTTGATATAAAATTATTTGAGAGAGGACTGATTTGTCTGATTGAAACGTATGGGGTGAATACTTTTTATGACGGTATGGCGCGCGGATTTGATTTGGTGGCGGCGCAGAAAGTTATCGAGTTGAAGCGCAGTTACGATTTGAAGCTGATAGCGTGTATTCCGTTCGGCGGTCAGATTGATACAATCAAGGGTGAAGAGCGAAAGGTTTATGAGGAAGTGTTGCAGAAGTGCGACGACGTAAAGATTTTGTCGGCTGAATATTACCCCGGCTGCATGTATGCGCGCAACAGGTACATGGTGGACAATGCCGACTGTGTGTATGCCTATTTTCATGGCGAAAAGGGCGGCACCAAGTACACGGTGGACTATGCAAGCAGGAACGGCAAGCAGCTGTTTATTATCTGAATGAAATTTTATAATTGTATGGATGGGTAAGCCCGCGGAAAATTTTAGTCCGCGGGCTTAATTTTTTGCGCTATGGCGCAAGATCTTAATGCGCCTGAAAGTTCCTTAATAGTAAGGAATTCAAGGATTTATATAAATATCAAATGCGCTGCATATTTTTGTATTTTGGCGCGCATAAAAATTAAGCGCGTATTTATGCCGGTGCGGTTAGGGCGTCCCCGATATAGTCATAGATTGCGCTGCTGATGATGTCTGCCATGCGGTAGACCATATTCAATCTCGTTGCCGAAAAAAGTGCGTAGTTGAAGAGAGATTTTTCCGCCACGACGCCCAATATAGATATGTCGCCTACCTTATTTAATTTTTTATCCGCGCCACTGCCGGGGTTGAGTGCTTTGGAGGATACTTTTATCAGACCTACGTCTCTGCTGTCGCCTACGGCTGCGTCTACGGCAATTACCTTTTGATTTGGGTGCGCATATTTCAGAAAATTATTTATATAGTTGACCTCCTTTGCGGTTACGGGCTTTGGCAGAGTGCCGTAAATATATATGTTGTGTTCGCAAAGTCTTTCCTTCAGCATAGTGCCTACGAGCGGGCCGAGAGAATCGCCTACGGATAAATCGCTCCCCACACATAAAATTACGGGAACAGCGGAAGATTTGTCCTGCTGTAAAATTTTCTTTAAAGATGTGTAAATTCCGTCAGATGCCATGGTGTTGTAGAGATTGAAAGAATAAATCAAAATTTTACCTCTGCAAAATATTTGATTTTATTATTGACACAAATTTATATAATTAGTACTGACACATAAAATTTAAGTTTATCGGTGTGATATATTGCATATACTATTTATATGAAAAAATTTATTGCAAATATATATAAAAAACTCAAAATAATTAAAATTTATTCAGAGTTCAGCGCAATAATTTTGTCCTTTTATTCATGAAATTATATATTTTTTATTGTAAATCAGAGTGGAGGGAGTGGAAGTCTTTTAAATTTTTATTTTGTAAATATTCCCTTTTTTAGTAATTTTTTTAAAAGTGAAATTGAAACTACAAATATTGGCTTATTTATGAGCGTTTCGGTTTCACGTGAAACAATTTAAAATCAAAAAAATTCGGCTGAATGTTTCCCGTGAAACTTTTTACGGGTAAAATTTGCTATGCGCTAAGCAAAATTTTAACAGAAAAATGTTAAATATACCAATAAAATGTTCCATGTGAAACGCAAGAACCGTGAAATAATAGTCCAGATTTTAAGGTGAAAACAAGATAAAATTTGAGTGACACGGCAAAATGTTTAATCATTTACTTGAAATACTTTTAATAATATGGTAAAATTAGATTATCGTAAATAAAATTTATTATGGGCATATTATAAACGCCCAAGAAGAGGTACGATTTTGAATAAAAAAAGCAGAATTATAACGTGGGTGATTATTATGCTGCTTGCAATTGCAGCAATCGCAATAATCGTAACCACAACCTTGAACGGTGGAGCCAGCGAGGTTGATACGTCTACTTTGATAAGATATATCAATCATAACGGCTATACCGTCAGCGAAGATGGAACAGTGCTGGACGAAAACGGTGATCCTGCCGATGATGGCTATGCCGTTGACTCTGATGGAAATATAACCTATAATGGTGAGGCGCTGATTGTAGTCGTAAAAGTTGATATAAGTCAGTATCAAATCAATGGTTATATAGAGCGTAACGGCAGCTTAGTGCGGGCATACTATGCTTACGGCCCCTCATATTACGGGCAGAACTTTACTGAAGGCGATCTTGCAAAGTGGTATTCGCTCGGCGTTACTGTAAATCTGCAAAATCCCAATTCTGGAAGCGTATGGTCGTCGGTACTGCAGTTTGGATTGATAATTGTCATCTTCGTAGTCTTCTGGTTGTTAATCAGGTCTACGGCAGGCGGTGCGGGCAAGGCGATGTCCTTTGCCAAGACGAAGGCAAGAGTTTCAACAAATATCAAAGTGCGCTTTACGGATGTTGCAGGCGCAGAGGAAGAGAAGCTGGAACTTGCCGAAGTAGTAGAATTTTTAAAACAGCCTAAAAAGTTTGTTGATTTAGGTGCGAGAATACCAAAGGGCGTTATACTTGTAGGTCCTCCCGGAACGGGTAAAACGCTGTTTGCAAAGGCAGTGGCGGGGGAAGCAGGCGTACCTTTCTTTTCGGTGTCAGGTTCTGATTTCGTTGAAATGTATGTCGGTGTAGGTGCCTCGCGTGTGCGTGACTTATTTGAAATGGCCAAGAAGAATCAGCCCTGCATAATCTTTATAGATGAAATTGATGCGGTAGGCAGACATAGGGGCGCAGGTCTTGGCGGCGGCAATGATGAGCGCGAACAGACGCTCAATCAGATACTCGTTCAGATGGACGGTTTTGAATCGAATGAAGGCGTAATCGTCATAGCGGCGACCAACCGCGCCGACATTCTTGACCCGGCGCTTATGCGTCCCGGGCGTTTCGACAGACAAATTTATGTAAATCTTCCCGATGTAAAGGGCAGGGAGCAGATTCTTAAAGTACATGCGCGCAACAAACCAATGGCGCCGGATGTCAACTTTAAGACAGTTGCAAGGATAACGGCAGGTTTCTCCGGTGCAGATCTTGCAAATCTTTTGAATGAGGCTGCAATACTCGCCGCAAGGGCGAATAAACAGCTCATTGGCAACAGCGAGCTGTATGAGGGCGTAAATAAGGTTCTTATGGGGCCCCAGAAGAAGAGCAGGGTTGTAACCGAAAGCGATAAGCGTATTACGGCTTACCACGAAGCCGGCCACGCAATCATTGCAAGGCTGTGCGAGCATTGCGACCCCGTTCAGGAAGTTTCAATAATTCCCCGCGGCAACGCCGCTGGCTATACCATGACGCGTCCCGACAGTGACGACGCGCACATGACTAAGAATAAGATTGAGGACTTTATATGTATGGCTCTGGGCGGCCGTGTGGCCGAGGAGCTGGTTATTAAGGATATCACCACAGGCGCGTCGAACGACCTTGAGCGCGTAACCGAAATGGCAAAACGCATGGTTACCGAGTGGGGTATGAGTGAAAAGCTTGGACTTGTGACGTATGGTTCCAACTCGCAAACGGTATTCCTTGGCAAGGATATGGAGTATCACAACACTTATTCCGAGGAAACGGCAAATATAATCGATGACGAAATGCACGCCATTATCGAAAATGCTCACGCCCGCGCAACAAGCTTGCTCACGGAGCATAAGGACATCCTCGATAACATGGCCCGCGTGCTGATCGAAAAGGAAACGATTTATACCGAAGAAGTCGATCTTCTTATGGAAGGTAAGGACTATAAGGAAGTGCTTAAATACATGGAAGAACACGACAGCGAAAACAACAGTAACCCTTTTAAAAGGTTTGAGCAGTAAATTTTGAGTTATTGCGCTATATAGAAATATATAGCGCAATAATATAATTGTTTCCCGTGAAACAGAAAATAAAAAATATTGTTGACACAGGTGGTTTTATACTATACAATAATATTACAGAATAAATTTGAGCGATAAAGGCAGGAAAATGATATGGGAAAGGTTATATCGTTCACAAACAAAAAGGGCGGTGTAGGCAAAACTACAACAATAGTCAATATGGCGGCATATTGCGCAGATTTTGGAAAGAGGGTTTTACTGATTGACATGGACAGTCAGGGAAACGCGACTACCGGTCTCGGTTTTTCAAAGAATAATTTAAAAAAGTCTGTTCATGCCGTGTTGGTGGAGGACGACAAAGTTTCCAATAACATTCTCCCTACGGAGATACCTATGCTGGATATTTTGCCGGCTAATGTCGATTTGACGGGCGCCGAAGTAGATATGGTTTATAAGCGTAACCGTGAATCGCTGCTTAAAAACGCCCTTAAGGATGTAAAGGCTGATTACGATTACATATTTATTGATTGCCCGCCCTCGCTCGGTCTTTTGACCATAAACGCGTGGGTTGCCTCAGATTCTATAATAATACCCCTGCAGGCCGAATATTACGCCTTAGAAGGCGTAAGCCAGCTCATGAATACTATCGCCATGGTGAAGCAACACCTGAACCCCAATCTCGTCATTGAAGGCGTTGTAATAACCATGTACGACGGCAGGGCCACTGTGTCCAGACAAATCACGGCTGAAATAAAAAAATTCTTTAAAAATAAGCTCTATGAGATAATTATTCCGCGCAATATCAGACTTTCAGAAGCCCCCAGCCACGGCAAACCGATAATGGTATACGACCCCAAGTGCGTAGGGGCAAGAGCATATAAGGCGTTGGTGGAAGAATTTTTATCCAAACAGTAAAATAATTCAAATCTTATAGCGCTTGAAAGTATTATATCTATCTAATAAAATAAACCGCGTGGAGGTTAAATTTAATGGCTAAGGATACGGGAAAAGGATTGGGAAAGGGCTTGGAAGCTCTGTTCGAGGAAACAGGTTCGGCATTTGCAAGTCTGTATGAGGGCAAGTCTGCGTTTACGTCATATACCGAAGAGGAGAGAAAGAACGCTTCCGAAATGTCGCTTGCGGATATTTACGCAAACCCTAATCAGCCCAGAAAGAATTTTGATGAACAGGCCATGCGCGAATTGGCCGATTCAATCAAAAAACACGGCGTGATAATGCCCATCGTGGTAAACGATGACGGCAGCGGTAAATATATGGTAATTGCCGGTGAAAGGCGTTTCCGCGCCACTAAAATGGCCGGGCTGGACACCATACCCGTAGTAATACGCAAGTACAACGAACGCCAGATAAAGGAAATCTCTCTTATAGAAAACCTCCAGCGCGAGGATTTGAATCCCATCGAAGCTGCAAGTGCCATGAAACAGCTCATGGTCGATTACAAACTTACCCAGGACGAGCTTGCAGAGCGTATAGGCAAATCCCGTCCCGCGGTGGCTAACACGCTGCGTTTGCTGTCGCTCACCCCGGAAGTAACCACGCTCGTTGCGGAAGGCAAACTTTCGGCAGGACATGCAAGAACTCTCGTTCCGCTCGCTCCCGACGACCAGATAGACTTTGCAAACGACGTAGTAAAGAGCGGTATGTCAGTAAGGCAGCTTGAGAAAAAAGTGCGCTCATATAATATCCCCGCCGACATTCTTGACGATAAGAAGAAGAAAAAGAGAGCGATTGCCTCGGTAGAGCTCAAAGATCTGGTTGAACGTATGCGTTTTGTGTTCAGAACCAAAGTCAGCCTGATCGGCAACGACAAGAAGGGCAGGATATATATTGATTATTATTCGCGCGACGACCTTGACCGTATTTCTGAAATATTGGATATTATCGGCAAACAATGATAAATTGTTCATAAAACAGGCAGAAAGCAAAAGCTTTCTGCCTGTTTTTTTGTTGTTGATAAGTTGTCATAAAAAATCTCTGCGCCCGCCTCTGAGTAAATGCAAAAAAAATCCAAAAATTGCCCGTTTTTAACAGCTTTTTTTATATATTTTTTGATAATCGAATTTGTCTGCGCTGTCACAGAAAATCGTTTGTGCAGTTATCAACAAAAGTAGTTGTCAACAATTGTTCATAACTAAGATTTAAATAGTTGCAAAATACTAAAATATAGTTTGATATGACACATATTTACAATAATTGTTCATAACATGGCTGTTAAATTGTTGATAACTTATGAAAACCTTGATAACTTAGCTGTTATCAACATGTAATGTTGATAAATAGGCAGTGCAAATGTTGATAACTTTTCATATTTATATGTTTAATAAGGCAAATATAAGCGAAAAATCTGTCATTTTTTCATTTATAGTTAAAAAATTGTTGATAACTTTTTTCACAGGCAACCAAATTGTTAGTAAGTATTGCTATAAACTGTTGATAACTAATTAACAAAACGGTAGATTGTTGATAAATTTTAAAATACATATTGCAAAAGCCGTTGCAGTATGATACAATAAAACAAAAAAATATATTGCCGCGGCATCAAATTCAGATCTGCGCGGCATGAAGAAGGGAGTTTATGGAAAAAATTTTGGAATGTAGCAATCTGTGCAAGAGCTACGGGAATTTTCCTGCATTGCTTGACGTAACTTTTTCCGTTCCCAGGGGAGAGGTTGTCGGCCTGCTCGGCCCGAACGGGAGCGGCAAGTCGACGTTCATAAAGCTCGCAATGGGAATGATTCAGCCAACGTCGGGAAACATTACAATCGAAGGGCTTGCACCGTCGCCAGCAACAAAGGCTTTCACCGCCTACCTGCCTGACGCAAACTATCTGGACGAACATCTCAGGGTCAAGGGTCAGATCAGTTATTATGCCGATTTTTTTAAGGATTTTAATCACGATAAGTGTGAAAGTCTGCTCAATCGCCTCGGCATATCCCCCAAGCAAAAGATAAAAACCCTATCCAAGGGTACAAAGGAAAAGCTGGGGCTTATACTCACAATGTCGCGCGACGCAAAGCTCTATATCCTTGATGAGCCCATTGCAGGCGTAGACCCCGCCGCCCGCGACTTTATTCTGGATACGGTCATGACAAACCGCGCAAAGGACTCCACAATCTTTTTATGCACCCATTTGATAGCCGATATCGAGCCTATCCTTACGCACGCCATATTTTTAAACCGCGGTCAGGTGGTAATGCAGTCGTCGGTGGAGGAAGTACGCCAAAGAGAGGGAAAGTCATTGGACGAATTGTTCAGGGAGGTGTTCAAATGGTAATAAAACTTTTAAAGCATGAGCTTATCCGCATAGCGCGCATAGCCGTCATTCCTGCCGTTATAATGCTCGTTCTGGCGGTGCTGTTCAGGATATCTATTATAAACTATAATGGCGAGATAGCGCTTCCCGTTATATTGGGCGTATTCTATGTATTTTCAATGGTTGCAACGCTTGCCGTATGCGTATGTGTGGGCGTGGTCCGCTTTTACAGGACGCTGTTCACAAGCGAGGGGTATATGACGCTTTCCCTGCCCGTAACGGCAAATCAGCTGATAGTTTCCAAACTGCTCGCTTCGATAATCGCCCTCGTGTGCGGCTTTGTAATCTGCGTTCTCTCTGCGCTCATTTTGCTCTTGTTGCAGCCGGGCGGGGTAATGCAGGAAATACTTTACATATTGGAGTCCATAGATTTGGACTCGATTACAATTCATCCCGATGGATTGTATGTAATTGAAAATATCATTGACGCGATAGTGTCCATTCCGCTGACCTTTTTGCTGTTCTATTTAGTTATGGCATTGGCGCAGCTGTTCACCGTAAAAAACCGCACGCTCATTGCCGTCATGCTGTATGTCGGCGGAGCGTTTGTGTGGAGCCTGTTCTCAAGTATGGTGGTAGAGGAACTGCTTTGGGCCGCGGCGGAAATTTCCATTCATCTTAAGATATGGATAGAAATTGTGTTTACTTTCGTGGTGGATGTAGTGTGCTATTGCGTGGTCAGTTATATAATCAAAAACAAGGTAAATCTGATAGCTTAAATAAGATTGGTGCGGATATATGCCCCGACGAACGCGTTCGTCGGGGCATATTTATACAGGGCAAGAGGCATTTTATTGCGCCGCAAGAGGGAAACAGAGTTTAAAGTTGAGCAAAAAAAAGCGGGAAGATTTTTTAAAATCTTCCCGCTTTTTTATTATAGTTGTCCGTCGATTTCTGAAGCGGATGACACGATCAGAATAACGTAAGCAGATTGTAGTTATTGAACACAGCAACCGCAACGAGCGATATCGTCGACATTATTTTTATAAGTATGTCGAGCGACGGCCCTATCGTATCTTTGAGCGGGTCGCCCACGGTGTCGCCGACAACTGCGGCGTCGTGTTCCGCCGAATTTTTACCGCTGCCTTCTATGCCGCCAGACTCTATGTATTTTTTGCCGTTGTCCCACGCGCCGCCCGCGTTGCCCGTATATAGCGCAAGCATTATTGCGCTTATAGTTGCGCCGATGAGCAGTCCGCCCACAAACTCTGCACCGAACAAAAATCCTGTAACGAGGGGGAACAATATGGCTATTATGCACGGCAGGCGCATCTCTTTCAGCGCCCCGCGCGAGGATATGGATATGCAGGAATTATAGTCAGGCTTATTTTCGCCCGTGAGTATGCCGGGTATCTCCTTGAACTGCCTGCGCACTTCGTCTACCATATTGCGCGCCGCCTTTGCCACGGCCTCTATCAACATTCCCGAAAACATAAACGGCAGGGCTGCGCCCACAAGCGTGCCGCACAGCGTGAGGGGATTTACAAGATTGAGTATCAGCGATTGCCCGGCCGGCAGGTAGCCGTAAAGATAGGATATCATCAGCGAGGTTGCCGCCAGCGCCGCCGAACCTATGCAAAAGCCCTTGCCTATCGCGGCGGTGGTATTACCCACGCTGTCGAGCTTATCGGTTATTTCGCGCACGCCCGAATCCAGACCGCTCATTTCGGCTATGCCTCCGGCGTTGTCGGATATCGGCCCGTAAGTATCTACGGATACCGTCGCAGCCACGAAGGACAGCATTCCCATCGCCACGCATGAAATACCGTAGAAGTCGGCTATTGCGTATGAGCCGTACAGCGCAACTGCAAGAATTACTACGGGTATCATACAGCTTATCATGCCTGTTGCCATGCCCTGCGTTATGGTAAGGGCGGCACCTTCCTTAGAAGATTGTGCAACTTTTTTTGTCGGTTTGTAATCGTAGCTGGTGTAATATTCGGTTACCATTCCTATGGCAATGCCCGCAACTATGCCGAGTACGGAAGCTATCCACGGTGAAAAAGCTCCCGCGGCAAAATTTATTTCGCCGAGTTCCTGTATATAGTCCTTGAACAGGAAATAACTCAAAACGCCTCCCAACACTATTGCCAGCCCTGCCGAAAGCCATGTTGCAAGGTTCAGTTCCATGTGTACCTTTTTCGCCAGCTTGGGTTTTATCAGCACATACATCAGGCCGCCTACGCAGGCTATAAGTCCGCACGCCGAAAACATCATGGGGAACAGCATTAGCCGTGTAAGCAGTTCGGGCGACGAATACACGCCGTGTGTAAACTGTTCGCAGGCGAGTATCAGCCCTGAAAGCATTGCTCCCACATAACTTTCCAAAAGGTCGCTGCCCAATCCTGCAACGTCGCCCACGTTGTCGCCTACGTTGTCGGCAATGGTGGCGGGGTTCCTCGGGTCGTCTTCGGGGATATGCTCCTCGGTCTTTCCAACAAGGTCTGCGCCCATATCGGCGGCCTTGGTGTATATACCGCCGCCCACCCTGTTGAACAGGGCGATGAGCGAACATCCCAGCGCATAGCCCGAAAGCGTCATTGTAAATCCTGAGGACAGGTTGAGCCAATTTGTCTCCCCGCCGCCCGAAACAACGCTTTCTATCTGTCCGAGCGCCAGCCCGAAGAGCAGGTAGACTACCAGCGCGCCCAAAAGGGCAAAGCCTGCAACGCACAGCCCCATAACCGAACCGCCCTTTAACGCCACTTTGAGCGTTTTGCCGAGGTCGCGCGAGGTGCGGGCCTTGTTCGTCACCCTAACGTTTGCGTAAGTGGCGATTTTAAGCCCCACATATCCCGCCGCGGCGCTCATAATACATCCAAGGATGAATGCGAGCATGCTTTGCCAGCTTATTACCACGCCCAAAAGAACGGCGACAATTGCACAGATTATGCCTACAATTTTCAGCTCGTACATCAAAAATGTGTTCGCGCCTTCGCGGATGGTCAGGGCAATGTCGCCCATGACTTCGGTGCCTTCTTCCAGCTTTTTAACGCTGAAGTAGTTGAAGAACGCGTACGACAACGCAAGTATGACCGCCGCGCCAACTACAATTAACAATAGTTCCGATGACATTTGTCAACCCCCTTAAAATGTTATTGGCTTCCAAAAAATGCCAATTTTTCACATTCTAATATTATCACATCAAATGTGATAAGGCAATGTGCAACTTGCACAAAGATATAAGTACTTTTGTAGCGATTGGGTGCTGTTTTTGTTAAAAGTTATCACCGTTCGGCCGCCGATAGTTTAACCCGGCACATAAAATAAGCGGGCGATCTTTCAGGATCGCCCGCTTATTTTACGGTATTGAGTTGAAACATGTCACATTACAGCTCTGCCCTGGGCCGTTCCTATCACGGTAAGAACTTGCAGTTCGTCGCCCGTCTGCGCGTCCACATACACAAAGTAGTCCCGTCCGTCAAAGCTGCCGTAAAATTCGTAGCACAGCTTCTCTTCGCCGTCGAGCGGTATGACCGCCATGCGGGAGGAGGTAACTTCTATTCGGCCGTCAATCACGCTCTGTGCCTGTGCCTCTGTCACGGTTGCCCCCGTAATATGCCTTTGCGAATGGTTTAGAACATAGCTTATCGCCTCCGCGCCCGTCACAAGACCGCGCTCCTCGCACACCTTTACCTTTATCATATCGGGGTAAATCACCGTGCCGTCCTGCACATAGCAGAAGTTTATGTTGCACGTCGTGCCGTATTCGCTAACCCACACGGGCTGTAAATTTTCATATCCCGCCGCGCTCAGAAACTGTAAAGCTATATCTTTGCACCGCTCTGCCGAAAAGTTCTGTTGGGTACACTCCTTGTAGCTGTCGAACATTATCAGCTTGCCGCCCTTTTGCGAAAGCTGGGCCAGCATCTCGCCGTCGTCCGTTGTAAGCGTTATATTGTAAAACTTCATGCCGCCGTTCACGGCCTCGCCCGTGCAGCGCGCCTCTGTAACCTTGTAGTCGGCGAATATCTCCGCGGCAATGCTCTCTGCCTCGGTCTGGCTTATTTCGGCCATGCCCTCGAAAAAGGAGTCGTTAGTGTCCTCTGCGCTCTCGGCAAAAGGCCCGTCGAATATGCCCTTGGGCGATTCTATTACGTTATTTTCTATATCCGAAAAACTTTCCTCAAGCACGCTGCCCTTGCCGCGCAACAGATTGAGCATTTCGTCGCCGTCGGCCGAATTGATTATCTCGTTGAGCGCCTGCTTGAGCTTCAGATTGTTGTTGTACATATATTCAAGGCTGGATATCTGCCACTCTTCCAGCTCTCCGCCCGCCGCAACATTGTAAAGCATGCTCTGTGCGCTGTCGCTCATCTTGTTCAGGAAGGCCGCCATCTGTCTTGTCATAGCGCCGTCCAGCGGCATGCGTTCAAGCACCACTTCGGCCATCTCGCTTTCAATTG
This sequence comes from uncultured Clostridia bacterium, assembly GCA_964447305.1. GTDB lineage: Bacteria > Bacillota > Clostridia > Christensenellales > Borkfalkiaceae > Coproplasma. The sequence continues at coordinate 62,724 of CAYURN010000006.1, read as the reverse complement.
CAATGTCCGTCAGCACCTTTGCACGGTCTGCGGGGGAGGTGGCCACCCTCGCCTTGGAAAGGTTGCTGTCAAGATTGTCTACAATGGAGTTGAGTTCGTACAGCGATTGCATCTGCATGCCCGCCATATTTGTCTGCATTGTCGACATGTTCATCCACCCGTAGGTGACTATCGTCGCCAGCACAAGACAGGTTGCGCCCAGCGATATCACCGCCGCCAGCCAACCGCCGAATCCTGCGGAGTGCCGCTTATCCTTTTTTTCCGCCCGCTTTTCGGCGCGCACTTTAAGGCGGTGTTCGCGTTTAGCCTGTCTTTCGGCGGCGGCCGCCTCGCGCTTGGCCGTCAGCGCCTCCATCTTTGCCGCGCGCGTCTGTTTTTTGCGCTCTTCGCGCGCCTGCCTGCGCTCGTTTTTTAGCTCCTTTGCCTTCAGCTTGCGCTTTTCGCGCAGCTCGGCGCGCTTGTGTCTGTCTGCGCCGCTCTTTTTTGCGGCGGAGTTGTCTTTGTCGTTACTCCTTTTTCCCGCCTGGCCCTTTGCCGACCGATTGCGCGTGCGCGCCCTGTTTACCGGTTTATTGTTTGAAAGCTCGTCTACGTTCGCGGTGCTGTGTTCGTTCTCCGCGCCGCCCGTGCGGGTCAGGCTCTGCGCTTTCTTTGCACCGCTCGAAATATTTCTCTTCTTTTCGCTCATATTCTCTCCTCCTAAATGGCAAATACATGCCTGCCTATCACGGTCACGGTTTCACGTCCGAATATCCAGCTGCTCGTTGCAATGGCGGGGTTATAGTAGTACAGACAGCCATAAGTGGGGTCCCACCCGTTCATGGCGTCGATTGCCGCGTTAATCGCCGTCTGGTTGGGTTCAAGGTTGATTTGCCCGTCCGAAACGGCCGTAAAGGCGTTCTTCTGGTAGATTACTCCGGCAATAGTATTGGGGAAATCGGGGCTGTCCACGCGGTTGAGCACAACTGCGCCCACGGCCACCTGACCCGTATAGCTTTCGCCGCGCGCCTCGGCATAGATACATTTTGCAAGAAGATACAGGTCGGAACTCGTGTAGTCCGAACTGCCTTTTTCGTCGTTTTCAAGTACGCGCACGCTGTCGTTCATTCCAAGCGCGGCAAACGTTGCCTTGCCCGCTATGCCGTCCGCCGTCAGACCGTTCTTGCTCTGGAAATACTTTACCGCCTCAACCGTCTTGCTGCCGTAAATGCCGTCCACTTCGCCGAAGTAGTATCCCCACATTTTCAGTCTGCGCTGAACCTCTTTAACCTCCCCGCCCGTCGAACCTTGCTTCAAAACAGCCGTTTCAACTACGGCAGCGGGGTAGGCTTCTGCCTGCATTTGTAAATTGGCCGCAGCATATCCCCCAAACAACGCCACCGTCGCGGCGAGGGCTATGCCCGCTTTCAGTGCTTTTTTCATCTAAATACGTTCCTCCAGATTGAGCAGAAAAGGAGGGGGTTTGACCTCCCCCGTCAGTCCTGCTTAAAAAATTTATCTATTATGTCTTGTATTATGCTGCGGTACCTGACGTCGGCCGAGGCAGAGGTAAAGCACAGCGGCGGATATATCACGCACCACCAATTGTCGCCCGAACCTTCGCCCAGCTCTATTATCAGTGCGTCGTAATATCCCGCCTCAAGCGTCGTATCGTCGTAAACGCGGGTGGGGAAGTATTCGCTCCGCACTTCTGCGTGCGCGGTATAGCTCACGCCCAGCCTGTTCAGCGCGTTGTCGCACACGGCCTCGATTTCGTCGGTCAGGCCGGCTATTATCTGCATGGCGCGCTCCTTTGTGGTGCATTGCGCAACATAGGGGGTAATATATTCCACAACTTCGTCCTTTACGGCATATTTAATGCTCTGGTCGTAACTGCTGTTGGAATTTGCCCGCAGATGTATGCGCAGGTATTGGCTTTCCGCGCTTTCGCCTGTCAGCGTGTAGGCCGTCAGTACCGTTGCAATTAAGATGAGTAAAACACAAAAAGTTATACAAATTTTTTTCATGTCATTTTTATTGCCGCCCGTGAAAGAATTTATACAATTTAATTTTTTGCAATTGTTTGTTTCATAAGCGGAATACAAAAAGCAGACATAAAAAACGGTCTGCACAAAACTTTCAGCAGACCGGGTTTTTGTTTTATTAAAGGCGGGGGGATTATTCGGGATATTTTTTATTTTTCAGACCGCAACAACACAAGCAATGCTCGCTTTTCTTCGGGTGAAAGCGCACGCACTCGGCGTATCAATTCATCATCTGTACTTGTTTCACATGAAAAAAACTCGGCAAGAGTAATGCCGAACGCGTTACAAATCGCGCGCAGCGTGGAAAGTTTCGGCTCCGCCTTTCGAGTATATAAATTGCTTAAAGTCGATTGGGTCAGCATGGCTTCCATTGCAAGGTTGTTTACCGACCAGCCCCGCTCTTTTCTCAGTTCGTCAATTCTCTGTAAAACATCCATATAAATATCACCGTTTTAAGTTATTTTATAATGAAAATGAGTTAAAATAATAACCAAAAATAGTTGACATATAAACTCATTTGAGTTATAATGACAAAAAACGAGGTTAAAGAAACTAATGCGTTATTTTGTTTTAGACGTGATGTATTGGGTTGCGTCAATCGCCGCAATAGTTTTTGGTTGTTTTTTTGTATTGCCGATATATCTTGTTTGCAAACTGATTAAAAAAACGGGTTGTTTTTTTAAAAAGATATTCAAAAGACGCTGTAATGAAAAGATGTCGGAAAACTAATAAATATGTTTTTAGCCGTTCAACGGTTAAAATAGAATTTTTACGGAGGTAGTTATGAAAAAGAACACAGCTTCACTTGTTCTCGCCATAATCGGTGCCATATTTGGCATCATTGGCGCAGTAATGTGGACAGCTTGCGCAGACGCCTGCGCAAACATTGTAGGGAGTTCAACCGCTTACACCATCGGCTTTATCGTTCTTGGCTTAGGCGGCTCTGTTATTTCCTTAATCGGGGGAATCCAGGCCTATGGGTTTAAGAAAAGCGGCTTTGCGCTTTCGTTAGTAGGCTTTCTTATGCAAGTAGGGCATCTCGTTTTACAGTGCGTATTTGCAGGAGGCTTTTCCTTTATCCTCAGCCTGTGGACAATTCTTGCCATAGTATTATTGCTTATTGAAACTATTCTTTCAAAGAAACAGCCTAACGACTGAGAATGGTAAACTCATTTACGTTATTCGGCGTTACTCTTTATCCGTATTCGCTGCTGATGATTTTCGGCGCTATAGTATGCCTTGTATCGTTTGCTTTCATAAGCTTTAAAAGGCATAAAGAGGCGGAGGACGAAAATTTATTTGCAATAGAAATGCTCATCATCGCTATGGCGGCGGCATTGCCCGCCGCCATGGTTCTTGATTCGCTGTTTAAGATAGGTGAAAAGGGAAAGTTTGAAATAGAAGGCGCAACCTTTTATGGCGGGCTTTTGTTCGCCCTTATGCTTTTTCCTGTCCTTTTGCGTTTCAGGAAAAACAGAGCAGTGCCGATATACGACAGATTATGCGATCTTGCCATTTTTATTCCTGCGGGACATTTTTTTGGCAGGATAGGCTGTTTCCTTGGCGGTTGCTGTTACGGCTATCCGACGGATAGTATCTTTGGTGTTGTATTTCCCGAAAACTCTCTTCCCTATCAGACTTATGGCGCAGTCGCTGTGCATCCCGCCCAGCTCTATGAAGCCGCTTTTCTCCTTATTTTGTTCGTCGTTCTCCTGATGTTCGGCAAAAAGAATGCTTTGCCTTTCTATCTGATGTTTTATGGGATCGGCAGATACTTAGTAGAGTTTTTCAGGGGCGATGACCGCGGAGTGGTGGGGACTATTCCGCTTTCTCCGGCTCAAATCATCTCGCTGTTGCTGTTGGTCGCCGGCGGACTTATTTTGGTCATTAAAACCGTCAGACAGGATTGCTTTAATCACCCGCTAAAATATCGGCCCTGATACTATCAGGGCCGATATTTTTAGTGATAGTGCTTTTTCAAAAATCGTCGGGGTTGCGGAGGGAGGATATTGGCTGCCCGTGAAATGCGATACAGATCTTGCATTTTTTGTTCCTTTGCTGTATAATAAATGTATAAAAGTCTGATTGCCTGCGGAGGTCGAATTATGAAAAAACAGGTGTTCAATCCATTCCTTCCGGCGTGGGAATATATCCCCGACGGCGAACCGCATGTCTTTGACGGCAGAGTGTATCTGTTCGGCAGTCACGACCGCTTCGGCGGCGATAAGTTCTGCATGAACGACTACGTCTGTTGGTCTGCGCCCGTCGACGATTTGAAATCGTGGCGGTATGAGGGGGTCATCTATAAAAAGGAGCAGGACCCCCTGAATGCCGACGGCTCGCATAACCTCTTTGCGCCCGACGTCTGCCGCGGCCGCGACGGCAGGTATTATCTGTTCTACGCCCTCGATTTTTTAAGCGTGATATCCGTCGCCGTGTGCGACACTCCCGCCGGCGAATATAAGTTCCACGGCCACGTTCACTTCCGCGACGGTCACGTCCTGTCCTCGCGCGCGGGCGAGCCGTATGCGTTTGACCCAGCAGTATTGCGCGACGAAGGCGTGAATTACCTGTACATAGGCTATTGCCCCTATCCGCCCCGCCACCTGATGACGGTGCCTAAAACTTACACTTATGCGTGGGTGTACCGCCTTGACGACGACATGCTCACCGTCCTCGGCGACCCCATAGAAGTTGCGCCCTCCTTTTCCAATTCGGCGGGTACGGGCTTTGAAGGCCATGAGTTTTTCGAGGCCGCGTCTATAAGAAAAGTAAGGGATAAATATTGTTTTATCTGGTCATCTCGCCACGGCCATGAGCTGTGCTATGCCCTGTCCGACGACCCCGAAGGCCCCTTCGAGTTCGGCGGCACAATAATTTCTAACGGCGATATCGGTCTCGGCGACATTCATGACGTGACCGATTGCAACAACTACGTCGGCAACAACCACGGCTCGATAGAATTTATCAACGGCAAGTGGTATGTGTTCTATCACCGCCACACCAACCGCCGCTCGTTTTCGCGCCAGGCCTGCGCGGAGGAAATCAAAATACTCCCCAACGGCCGGATACCCCAGGTAGAAATGACCAGCTGCGGCCTCAACGGCGGGCCGCTTTCGGGCAAGGGCAAGTACCCCGCGCCCATAAGCTGCGTTTTAAGAAGCCGCTCCGGTACAATGCGCGGCGAAGTTCCTTTCCGCGGCATACACCCCTACATCATGCAGGACGAGCCCGACGGGGAGGTGGAGGCATATCAGCATATCTCCAACTTCAGGCGGGGCGCCACATGCGGCTATAAATATTTTTCGCCCGACGGCGCAACGGAAGTGTCGGTCACTGTCCGCGGTACGGGCAGGGGCAGTATCACCGTATCCGACGGCCTGAACACCCTCGCCCAAATAAACATACTTCCCTCGGTGGGCTGGCAGACCTTTTCCGCACCCTTTGCCACCCCGCACGAAAAGTTCGCTTTGTATTTCACTTTCAATGGCGACGGCGCGATAGATATCCTCAGCTTTGAATTGAGCTGAACCGCCCGTTCGTAAAATAAATATTCAGATTGTTTTTGTGCGTTTTGTTTAAAAGTAAAAAAGCGGCGCGGCTGCCTGAGGCAGCCGCGCCGCGCGCTGTTATACTATACAAATTATCTGTTGACCGCCACATATGCGCCGCCCAAACCGCCTACAATGCCGCCCATGGAAAGCAGCCAGGCCCCTACCGCGGGCGTAGCTTCTACTAAGGAATACCAGGTGTTTCCGCAAAGGTTGTAAGTACAGATGAGTGCAATCGCTCCGCTGACTACGGTCAGTATGCACACTATAACGGCGACAAGTTTGATAAGCTTGAGCCTTATCACCAGGGTGATCGCCGTTGCAATCACGGTGGCAATGCACAGCACCAACGTCAGCATTGCAAACGTGTTTGCTGCGTCAAAGCCTTCATAGAGCCCGATAGCCTCGGTAATGTCGTTTCTCCCTTCTGCGATTTCTGCGAGCGTTCCGCCGTAGCTATCTGAGCCTGCGCTTACCCAATCAGAGCTAATGCCGGCTATGGCGCAAATCAATCCCGCAATGGCAAGCACGGCGGCAATAATTACGCCAAGCGATATTTTTTTTGATTTTCTTGACATTTTACTTTTCTCCATTTCCTCCATTGTTTTTTCAAGGTGGCGTTGCCCCCTTGCTATGACATAATATCACATTATTTTTGTGCTGTCAATAGTGTTTTTGTAAATCCGTTTCATTTGCCGAATGACATTGTGATAGTCATTTGAATCAATTGACAAAATCTTAATTTAGTGGTATCCTTATTTATATAATCTGAAACATATAAAAATAGCGTTATACGATTAGTATTTTATTATTGTTCAGATTTATTCTGAAGTGGAGGTTGTTCAAATGAGTCATGATAATGATGGATTTTCGGACATAGTAGAAGCCGAAAGCCCGAAAACGGGCGAAAGAGCCAATAAACTTAAAAGATATCAGCGTCTTCTTATTCCTGCAAATATCGTCGTCATCATAATAGCTTTGGTCGTATTTATTACCCAGCTGTGTATGCCTATGCTCAAATTTGAAATAACGATCACCGGCGAGGAAATTGCGCAGATAATCGATTATGTTCAGGAGCAGGACGAGTCGGTCATGGATTCCGATGACAGCGATATGATCAAGTATATCACGCAGGATGTGGACAGCACGGTTACCATATCGCTGTATGCCATAGACGCGCTTCTTCTCGGTCCCGTGCCTGATGTGCAGACCGTGCGCGACCTTCTTACGCAGTATGTTGCCGGCATGGAGGACATCATCGACGACATATTTGCCGATATGCTTCCCCGTCTTACCGTTTATATGATTTCATCGACTCTTCAGGAAAGTCTTGGCGAAGTAATAAATATCGAACAGTTGGAGTCTGTAGACGTAGAGCAGATACAGGCCGTCACCGAAGCGATAACTTCAGGCAACTATGAAGAGGCCCGCGAACAGTTCTCCACCGTTGCACAGGATGTCGCTGTCGAGTTAGGGTATGAGCTTGAGGAAGAAGACCTCAATACCATTATGGAATATTATGACGAGGCAATAGAGGCAGGCACTAAGGAAGACGGTTCGTTTTCGTTTATAGACGCTTTGAACAGCCTTGCGGAAAAATACGACATAGACCTGAGCAACTTCGGTTTAAGTGCAACAGGTTCAGATAAATATCTGTATTACGGCAGCGGCGTTCTCGCCACAGCCTCAACCGAAACCGATTCCGACGTGGAAACGGACGGCACCGGCGGCGATTCCGTATCGGATATCGACCCCGTTGAAACGGTAGAAAGCTATATCGACAGTCTTCCTGACGAATTGGTGCAAATAATCGGCACGTCATTGTTTTTCGTTGCGGCGGTGTTCATCGGCTTCACCTCGCTCATGTGGCTGATATTGGCGATTGTCGCGCTTGAAAAGATATTCCGCAAAGACAAACGTTTTTCAATGTGGTATGTCAAGCTCTTCTGCTGGCTGCCCTGCGTGGTGTTGGTTGCCGCTCCCATGTTTGCCGTATATATGCTGCCTGGTATTGTGGGTGAGACCACAGGCCTCCTTTCAATAGTTTCTGGCATATCCATATCGTTCGGTGGTTCCGGCATTGTTTCGGGTATATGCCTTGCCGTATTGTGGGTGGTTTCCATCTTCTGGCTGTTCCCCATCAAGCATAAAATACGCAAAATGTTAAAAGATTTTAAACAATAACTTTTGATAAACATTTGCGGCGCGCACCTCTCGGGTGCGCGCCGCATTATTGTTCAGTATTTTTATATATCCGCCTGAATTTAATGTAAAGCGCAATATTTGCAATGCCGCATAACCTGCACGATACTGTTGACAGCGCTTGCGCGATATAGTATAATCGGATAAATCGCGGGGAGAGGAGATATAACAATATTCGGCAACTGATAAAAATTGCCGACTGCGGTACCATATCGCTCGCCGCTGTGGAAACCCTGCCGCGAATCTGCGCCTGACGGCCGCATATCAGTACCCGTATAGGTGAATGCGCCGAACAGGTCTTTCACGTCTGTACTTTACAGGAATATAAAAACCTGCTTCCGCACGACGCGGCGGCAGGGGAGGTTACCAATGCTTAAATTCATTCACACAGCCGACATTCACCTCGGTTCGGCAATGAATACCCGTCTGCCCGCCGAAAAGAGCGCGGAACGCCGCCGCGAAGTGCGCGCCACGTTCGGCCGCATGGCCGACTACGCCGCCGAGGGCGCGTTCAACGGTATTCTCATCTGCGGCGACGCATTCGACAGCGACCGCCCGCTGAAAAAGGATAAGGAGTACTTTTACAACGTGGTAAAAGTCCACCCCGAAATCAACTTTTTCTATCTCCGCGGCAATCACGACGTCAGCCAGAGCTATACCGAAGTTCTTCCCAACTTAAAAACTTTTTCGCACGAGTGGACTTATTACGACTACGGCGATGTCGTCGTTGCGGGTATCGAACTCTACGAAGGCAATGCCCAGTCGTTTTATTCCACGCTTTGCCTTGACCATGTAAAGACTAATATCGTCATGCTCCACGGCCAGATAGCCGAAGGCAACGGCGAAATCAACCTTGCGCGGCTGCGCGGCAAGAATATCGACTACCTTGCCCTCGGCCACGTCCATTCTTTCAAGAGCGGCCGTTTAGACGACCGCGGCGTGTTCGCTTACTGCGGCTGTCCCGAAGGCAGGGGCTTCGATGAAGCAGGCGTCAAGGGCTTTGTCGAACTTCAGGCAGGGCGCACGGTTTACAGCCGCTTTGTGCCTTTTGCCTCACGCACGGTAAACCAGATCGTCTGCGACGTTTCGGACTGCCCCGATTGGTCGGCTGCCGCCCGTGCGGCAATGGCCGCCTGCCCGCGTTCGCCGCGGGATATTATGCAGGTAATCTTAAAGGGCAACGTCGGTTTCGATAATTCCACACTCGCCGCCGACGTGCAAAAGGAGCTGGAACCCCACTTTTACTGCGTGTCCGTAAAGGACAACACTCACCTGCGCACCGACGCGGCCTCTCTCGCCGCGGACAGAACTCTCAGGGGCGCGTTCGTGCGCGCCGTTCTCGCCGCCGACGGCTACGACGCGGAAATGCGTATGCGCATAATCAACGCCGGCGCAATGGCCCTTTCGGGCAGAGGGGATGAGTTATGAAACTTATAAGCTGCCATATAGAAAATTTCGGCGCGCTGAAAGCCTTCGACTGTACTTTCAACGGCGGCCTTAACGCGCTGTATTCGCCCAACGGCGGCGGCAAAAGCACTATTGCCGCATTTATCAAGGCCATGTTCTACGGCCTGCCCGCCGACTCGTCGCGCTCGCGCTTCAACGAGCGCCGCCATTACTATCCATTTTCGGGCGGCGGCAATTTCGGCGGCAACCTCATCTTCGAATGGAGGGGGGCCACCTACCGCATAGAGCGGTTTTTCGACCGCACCTCGGGCGAGGATGTAAAGGTCTTTCGCGAAGGCAAGGTCTGCCGCGACTTCCCCGGCGGGCAGATCGGCCAGAGCGTATTCGGCCTCGACGAACAGTCCTTTGCCCGCACGCTGTACTTTGGAACGAGCGGCGGCGAGCTGACTTCAACGGGCGGCATAAATGCAAAGCTGGCCGAATATGCCTCGGCCGCGGCAGGCAACTATGACGCGGACGGCGCCGTTGCCGCGCTTGAAAAGGCCTCCAAAAACCTGCAAATGCGCGGCGGCAAGGGCGAAATTCCCCGTCTGGAAGGCGTTGTCAGCCGTTGCCGCGCGGATATATCCAACATAAACGCCATATCCGAACGGCTGGGCGAAAAATATGCCATGTTCACCTCGCTTTCGGGGCGGCTTTCAATGCTGGAGCAGGAGGAGCGCAGCCGCGGCGCGGCTGCCGTCACCGCAGAAAAATGGGCGAGGTACGACGATATGCGCCGCGTTGTCGAACAAAAGCGCGCGCGCCTCAACGAACTCAAAAAGTCCTATCCGGAAGGCTTCCCTACAGATGAGGAGCTTTCCACCCTCAGCGCGGCGGCAGGCCTTTACGCCGTCGCTTCAGGCACTTCCATCGCGGCCCAGCCCGGCGGGGCAAAGAAGTCAAACAGACTGGCCGTTTCGTCGGCGCTGTCCTTCTTTCTTGCGATAATAATGCTCATCGGCGGCATGTTCCTCATGCCGTACAGCACGTTTGCAGGGCTGCTCGCCCTCGGCGCGGGCGGCGTGTTTGTAATTTGCACTTTCCTCGTTCTGCTGGTCGGCAAGCGCGGCGGCAAGGGCTCCTCACGTTCTTCTGCGGAGCGCGAAGTCCTCGACCGTGCCGACGGTCTGCTCAAAAAATACGGCCTTGCCGACTGCACTTATGCGCAGGCCATCTCCCGCGCTTCGTCCGACTCGGCCGAATACAGGTCGCTCTTTGCCGAAGCTACGCGCGGCGAAAACGCCGCCCGCGAATATGCCCGCGCCAATGGTCTTACGGAACGTCCCGCCCAGCCCGGCGGCAGCGCCGCTGACGAGGCGAATGAACTCCGCCGCAAGCTGGCCGCGCTCAACCGCGACATATCCGACGACGAAAGCATAGTTGAAACGCTCGGCGAAAAGCAGGCCGAACTCGACAGCGCCGTCGCGCGGCTGGAAGAGTGCCGGGCAAAGCTCACGGCCTACACGGCCGCCATGCAGTTTATAAAGGACGCCGAACGCACGCTCAACAGCAATTTCGTCAAGCCCGTCGGCGAAGCCTTTGCCCGCTATTCCAATCTTTTAAAGAGCGCCCTCGGCGGCACCGTCCGCATAGACAAGAATTTTTCCGTCATCTTTGAAGCGGACGGCCAGCTCCGCTCCGCAGGCCATCTTTCAAGCGGTCAGCGCGCGGTAGTCGCCCTGTGCTTCCGCCTTGCGCTCATAGACAACATGTTTGCTTCCGATCTTCCTTTCGTATTGCTCGACGACCCCTTTGCCGACCTTGACGAAGAGCATACGCGCCGCGCCGCGCAGCTCCTCAGGGATCTGTCAAAGGACAGGCAGATAATCTATTTCTATTGCCACGCCGCGCGCAAGATGTAATTACGGATATATGACAGTTGAGCGGCATATATATGCCGCTCAACTGTCATTTTTTATGTCTTTTTTTCCATTCGAGGATATATTCCAAGCGCTCTTTGAACCGACTTTCCTTTCCCTCGCCGTCGGGGGTGTAGTACCTCTTTCCCGCAAGGCTGTCGGGCAGGCACTGCATATCGGTCAGCTTTTCCGTTGAATCGTGGGCGTATTGATAGCCCTTGCCGTAATCAAGTTCGCGCATCAGTTTTGTGGGCGCGTTGCGCAGTACGGGCGGCACAGGTTCCGAAAGCATGTTCAGCGCGTCCCGCTTCGCCCTCTCGTATGCCGTGTACAGAGCGTTGGATTTTGGCGCCAGCGACATGTAAACTACGGCCTGCGTCAGGTGTACGCTGCATTCGGGCATACCTATCAGTCGGCAGGCCTCAAACGCGTCTATGGCTATGGAAAGAGCCTGCGGGTCGGCAAGTCCTATGTCCTCGCTGGCAAATCTCGTCACGCGGCGGGCAATGTATATGGGATCCTCGCCCGATTCAAGCATGCGCGCCAGCCAATACACCGCGGCGTCCGCGTCGGAATTTCTCATCGACTTGTGCAGTGCGGAGATAAGGTTGTAATGCTCCTCGCCCTTTTTGTCGTACAGCAACAGCTTGCGCGAGGTGCATTGTTCGATATTCTCCGCCGTAATAACTATTCTGCCGCCGTCCGTCTCGCCGTTAAGCACGGCCATCTCCAGGGTGGTCAGCGCGCCGCGCGCGTCGCCGTTTGCAAAGCGGGCGATCGCTTCAAGCAGGTCGTCGGCAATTTCTATATCCTTCCCGCCGAAACCGCGCCCGTCGGTCAATGCCCGCCGCAAAAGTCGGACTATATCCTCCGCGGAAAGCGCATGAAGCACAAATACTTTACAGCGCGAAAGCAGCGCCCCGTTGACTTCAAAGGAGGGGTTTTCTGTCGTTGCGCCTATCAGTATTATGCTGCCCCGCTCAACATAGGGCAGAAAGGCGTCCTGCTGGGCTTTGTTGAAACGGTGAATTTCGTCCACGAAAAGAATGGTGCGGCTGCCGTATCTGCGCGCCTGTTCGGCGCTCTCCATCACGGCGCGAATGTCCTTGATGCCGCTCGTCACGGCAGAAAAATCGACGAATTTTGCCTTTGTCCTGTGGGCGATTATGCGCGCAAGCGTCGTCTTGCCCACGCCCGGCGGCCCCCAGAATATCATGGAGCCGACTGCGTCGCCCTCAATTATGCGTCGCAGTATTTTGCCTTCGCCGAGCAGGTGTTCCTGGCCGCAGAACTCGTCGATGTCGCGCGGCCGCAGCCGCTCTGCAAGCGGCTGCGGCACGGCGCTTTCAAACATTGTCGGCTGATAGTCCATCTTTTTTCCCCTCAGATTCGCCGCTTATGCGCGGCACAGTTTTTCGTAGAATATGTCCCTTGTGAGGTACGCCCCCGCGCCAAGTCCCGCGCCGAGTGCGCACATGACCTTTGTCAGCGCGCTTTCGGTACACTCGTCAAAGGCGCAGATTACGCTCTCCGGCAGGCCAACGGCGCTGGCATATACATTTGAGCGGCTGTCCACCGAAGCAATCACCACTTCAACGTTCCGCTCGCGGCAGTATTCGGCAAATCTTTTAAAGTTAAGGTTCCTGCCCGAAGTACACACGGTGTCGCTGTGGTACGGTTCGAGAACGACGGCGCGCGGTGCGCGCCTGTCAAAATCGTAGAGCGAAAAATTGAGCAGCGACCGCGCCGTTATAAGCATTACGTCGCGGCATATTTCGGGGGCAATCGCCTCTCTGCCGCCGTCGGCAAGCTCTGCCTGTGTGGGCAGGCAGGGGTGGGGGTTGAATGTTATCTTTCCGTCGTCCACAACGGCAAGGCTTTCGCCGAGCACGCTGCGGTACCAGCCCGTAAGCTGGTCGCAGAACATCAGCCTGCTTGCAAGGTGAATTTCAACGGGCGCATTGCTGCCGTTTGCAAAGGCAACAAACACACCCTTTGCGCACGTCTTTTCTATGAAATCGACGGAGGCTATAAAATTTTTTAGCCCGTTCTGCCGTCTGTCCTCAAGCGGGTACAGCGAAGAAACCAACATTATCGGCACGCCCATGTCGCATAAAGTCATTGAAAAATAGTGCGCGTTTATGCACAGCGAATCGGTGCCGTGTGTAATTATAATTCCGTCGTACTGCGTGCAGTCAGTCGCCTTGACCGCGGCATATATGGCGTGCAACTGCTCTTCATGCACATTTTCGCTCAGCATGGATACCGGCTCTTCGCAGTCGAACACTATGTCGTCGCGGCGGCAGGCGCGGTACATCTCTATCAGCCGCCTGTTGGCGTTGCCGTCCAGATCGACCTTTCCGTTCCTGGCGGCGCTGCCTATCGTGCCGCCTGTAAAAATAACCTTTATTTTCTTTGCCATCGGCTTTTTCTCCATATTTCGATAATAATTATAATTTTATCGCTTGGGTATGTCAACTTTCTGTTGATTATTGATTGCTTTTTTGTCTGACTTCATAGTATAATTCGGTTAAGAAGAATTATTTATGAGGGGGGAATGATATGTACGATTTTGAATACTACGCACCCACAAAGGTTGTGTTTGGCAGGAACAGCATGGGCAAGCTTGCCGCATTGCTCGGCGAGCAGGGCTGTAAAAAGGTTCTTCTGCACTATGGCGGCGGAAGCGCGGAAAAAAGCGGCCTCCTTGCCACAGTCCGTTCGGCCATCCGCGAGGCCGGTTGCGGCTGGGTTGAACTCGGCGGCGTTTGCCCCAATCCCAAGCTCTCGCTTGTATATAAGGGCATAGAGCTGTGCCGTGCGGAAGGGGTGGACTTCATCCTGGCCGTCGGCGGCGGGTCGGTCATCGACTCTTCCAAGGCGATAGGCTACGGGCTTGTAAACGAAGGCGACGTGTGGGATTTTTATGAAGGCACGCGCCGTCCCGAAGGCTGCGTCCCGCTTGGCGTCGTGCTTACCATAGCCGCCGCCGGCAGCGAGATGGGCAACTCCTCGGTTATAACAAAGGAAGCAGAGGGCGGCGGTTTAAAGCGCGGCTGCAATTCCAACTTTGCGCGTCCCCGCTTTGCTATCATGAATCCTGAGCTTATGTTTACGCTGCCCGCATACCAGACGGCCTGCGGCTGTACGGATATACTTATGCACACCATGGAGCGCTACTTCACGAACGGCGGCAACATGCAGATAACCGACGCCCTTGCAGAAGGCCTCATGCGCACGGTCATTGCCAATGCAAAGATTCTTAAGAACAAGCCCTCCGATTACGACGCCCGTGCCGAGATAATGTGGTCGGGTTCGCTTTCCCACAACGGCCTCACGGCCTGCGGCAACAGCGGCGGCGATTGGGCGGTACACGGCATAGAACATGAACTGAGCGGCCAGTACGACGTAGCCCATGGCGCGGGTCTTGCCGCAATATGGACGGCGTGGGCAAAATATGTCTACAAAGATTGCCTCACCCGCTTCTATCTGTTCGCCGTCAAGGTAATGGGCCTCCGCCCCAACGGCACCAAGGAGGAAATCGCCCTCGCCGGAATAGACGCGTTTAACGATTTCCTGCGTGATATAGGCATGCCTACAACGCTTACGGAGCTGGGCGTATCCCCCACAGAGGAGGAATACCGCATAATGGCCGAACGCTGCGCGGCTACGGGCGGCGGCAAAAAGGGCAACGCCAAAGTGCTGTATGTGGCAGATATAGAGCAAATTTTAAGGAACGCAAAATAAATCATACAAGCCCCCGCCGACCGGCGGGGGCTTGTCCGATTTATTGACCTGCCGCCTGAACGGCGGCTTTTAAATTTCTTCCTTGTCGGGCGGAATGTAACCTTCGCCGTAAATCTCCTTTGCGGACGAAACTATCATGAACGCCTTCTTGTCCTCCTGGCGCACAATGTCGCGCAGTTTGGGGTATATTATGGGCTTAACCACGCACAACAGCACCTTTTTCTTCTCGCCCGTATATGCTCCTTCGCCGTCTACATACGTCGCGCCTGCGTCCAGCTCCTTTAAAATCCTCGCGCATATACGCCGCGCAGGCTCCTCCTGCGAGATGATGAATACCATCTTTGCCGAGTTGCCGCCGTACAGCACCCAGTCAAATACAAGCGTAAACACCGCTACCGACAGCACGGTGAAGAATAGCACGGGCAGCTTGTCTTCATACGCAAAGACCGAGCAGGCGACTATTATTATGTCCGTGACCATGGTTATCGTTCCCGTGCTTATGTGGCGGAACTTCTTTTTCAGCACTTTGACCGGTATGTCCGTGCCGCCCGACGACGAACCGCACCTGAATATCAGCCCCATGCCGAGGCCGAATATCGCCCCGCCCGTGACGCCGTTTATCAGTCTGTCGCCGTCGGCGAAGGGCAGAATGTTTATCCCGTAAACTTCGGGCAGCAGGTTAAAGAAAATATATTCGGTCAGCCACATCAGCAGGGAGGACAGGGCTATGACGTACAGCGTAGAAACAAAAAAATCTCTGCCGAACACTTTCCAGCCCCATAACAGCAGCGGCACGTTTATAACAAAGGCAAGCACGCCCGTGCTTACGCCCGTCACCTGGTTTATTATCAGCGCTATGCCCGTGGCTCCGCCTGTCGCAATGCCGCTCGCCTGCAGGAACATAACTACCCCTATGGGGTACAGCACGCAGCCAAGCGTTATTATAAGATAGCGCTTTATATAATTTTTTACAATCGCTCTTCTTTCCGTCGTCATATCGCTTAATATTTTATAGACAAAGCCCCGTCAAGTCAATACTTTTTTTGTTCTGCCTTTTTGAAATTTACGGCTCGGCGGGCATCTTTCTGTATTCCCGCGGCGTCACCCCGAACTTCTTTTTAAATGCGTCCTTAAAATAATTTCCGTCGGAAAAACCGCACCGCGCGGCTATTTCGGTTATCGAATGGTCGGTGGACAACAGCTCCAATGCCGCCCGCTGTAACCTGGTGAATATCAGGTATTCGTGTATGCCTATGCCCGTGGCCTCCCTGAACTTTTTGCTCAGATAGTTGGGGCTGTACCCTGCCGCCGCCGCTATATCGGCGGTGGATATGTCCTCGGCATAGTTTATGCTTATGAACTTAGCGGCCACAACTATCTGTCTGTCCGTCGTGTGAATCTTTGCGGGCATGTCGCTCAGGAACACGCACACGCGGCTGCACAGCAAAAGCAGCTGTTTAAACAGCGCTTCAAGCAGCGGAGCGGAGCGCTCGTCGTTTATCTTTTGCTCCTTTATCATTCCCGACAGAATGAACGCCGTCTGATCGCGGTATGCCTCAGGCATCTGAAATACCCGCATTTCTTCAAAAAACTGCCTTTTGCCCGGCATGGCGTCTACAGTTACGCCGTCCACATTCTCCATGCGGAAAAATATATTGCTCCGCCTGCAAGCCCCGTACATATACCGCGTGGAATGAAATACCTGCGGCGGAATTAGCATGAAATCGCCCGCGCGCAGATCATACATGTTATTGTCGATAAAAAAGCTGCACGCCCCGTATTCGACATAAAAAATTTCATAATAGGGGTGGCAGTGGGGCGAGGCCATGACAAAACCCGCCTCGTGCAGGCGGCTGCTCGCATATATTTTATTTATCATCTTGTCTGTCATGTTCAGGCGTCTGTTTTCAGTCATGCCCGCACCTCGCTATTGTTGGTAAATCAGTAATTTTTCTTAATTATAATATATAAACAGTAGAAAATCAAGAAAAACTGTTGTAAAATAAACAAGGAAGTGAGAAGCGGGAGAGAATAACGTGAGCACGGTGCAAAAAGCAAAAAAAAGATATACGCTCTTTACGGGCAAGCAATTGCTTTGGCTGATTGCTCCTATCGTCATAGAATCTATTTTTTCGACGTCGCTCGGCATGTTCGACTCTATAATGGTATCCACCATTGACGAGCTGGGCCACGCCAGCAACGCCGTAGGCAATGTCGATAATCTCAACAACCTTGTCATCCAACTCTTTTCGGCGTTCGCCACGGGCGGTGCCATAATAACCAGCCAATACCTCGGCGCAAAGAATACTGAGGACGCAGGCAAGAGCGCAAAACACATGCTTGTCATCGTGTTTGTTTTTTCTTTGATTATCGCCGCGCTCTGCCTTGTCTTAAACCCCTACATATTAAACCTGTTCTATTCGGCTGTAGACAGCGACGTCATGCAGATGCAGCGCACATATTTCTATATAACTGCGGCGTCCTTTCCGTTCATAGGCATATTCAACGGCAGTGCGGCGTTGCTGCGCGCCCAGCGCAAGAGCATGGTCACCATGACCAGCGCGGGCATAAGCTGCGTTGTGAACATTGCCCTTAACGCCCTGTTTATCTGGGGCCTGAACATGGGCGTTGCCGGCGCCGCCCTCGCCACGCTCATTGCGCGCGCCATTCCGGCAATATATATGCGCGTACTGCTGATGAGCAACAAGAACATACTTTCCGTAAAGCTGTTCGTAAAGTTCCGCTTTGAAGGCAAGATGATGAGGCGCATACTCTTTATCGCCATTCCCAGCGGCATCGAAAGCTGCCTTTTCCAGCTCGGCAAGCTGATGACAAACACGTTTGTCAATTCAAGCTGCTATATAGACGCCGTAACAACTACCAATATCGAAGCCAACGCAAATACGGTAGCCAACAGTCTGAACAACATAGCTTCCGTCGTGGGCAGCGGCGTGGGTACTTCCTGTCTCACCGTCATAGGTCAGGCGGTCGGCACGGGCGACACGGACTGCGTAAAGTATTACATAAAGAAGATGTTCATCATCTCGTTTATCGCCAACGCCATAGCCGTGGCGCTTATAATGTCAAACTGCCAATGGCTCATCTATCTGTGGACGTTGCCCGAAGAAGCCTATCCCATAGCTTTAAAGTGCCTGTATTTCTGCCTCGCTTTCCAATTTGTAACCTACCCGCTTTCTTTCACGTCCCCCGCAATACTCAAGGCCACGTCGGACGTAAGATACGTCATGTGGGTGGCGATAGGCTCGATGATAATCATGCGCGTGGGACTGTGTTTCCTGCTCGTCAGCGACGCTCTCACTCCATGGCTCACGGCTACGTTCGGATTCAAATTCGAACTCGGCGCATTCGGCTTCTGGATAGCCATGAGCGCAGACTGGGTGGTGCGTTCCATACTCTTTGTTGCCCGCCTGCTCACGGGCAGATGGAAGAAGGCTTCCGGTCTGTTGAAGGACAACGGCGCAGAGGGAGCGGAGGAAGTTCCCGCAGTGGGTCAGAACTGATTTTACAGAGTTTCATGGAGATATATTATGCCCAATAAAGTTTTCAGGCAGATGTTTGAAGAAAAATACATGCGCTTTCCGGGCGGTGTTGCAAAAGCTGTAACGCTCAGCTACGACGACGGCGTCGGCGCGGACAGGCGCCTCATTGAAATTATCGGCAAGTACGGACTTAAATGTACTTTCAACCTCAATTCGCTGCTCTTTGACTGTGCAAATTGGCACGGCAGAATGGACGAGGAGCAGACCCTTGCCGCCTTTAAGGACGGCCCTCACGAGGTCGCTCTGCACGGTGCGCGGCACATATTCCTTGACAAAGTCCCCCTGCCGGAGGCCGCAAGGGAAATTATGCTGAACCGCGATTGGCTGGAGCATAAGTTCGGCCGAATAGTCAACGGCATGGCCTATGCCTATAACGGCTTCAACGCCGAAATAAAGCGTATGCTCGCCTGTTTGGGCGTGGCATATTCCCGCACTACAAACGCCACGCATACGTTTGCCCTGCCGGATGACTTTCTTGAATGGAACCCCACCGTTCACCACACCGACGAGCAGTTTGTTCCGCTCGCCCGCAAGTTTACAGAGTCGTCCCCCCTGAACGAGTTCAAACACCGCGAACCTTGGCTGTTCTACCTGTGGGGTCACAGCTATGAATATGACGACGCGGACAATTGGCAGCTGCTGGAAGATTTCTGCAAAAGCGTTTCGGCCGCGGGCGGTATATGGTTTGCCACCAACGGCGAAGTGTGCGAATATATCAAGGCTTACAGATCGCTCGTCTTTTCCCTCGACGGCGAAAGGGTGTACAACCCCTCATGCCTGCCCGTATATATAGAGATACGCGGCAAGGTCTACACAATTCCAAGCGGAAGGAGCGTGCTGTTCGATATAGATTGACAGCCGTGCGCGGGCTGTGCCCGCATACAGCGGCAAAAGCGGAGGCTTTTCAGTCTCCGCTTTTGCTTTTAAAAATTTTCCTTTAACTCTTGATTTCTTGCAAAGCTTGTTGTAAAATATATACAATCAATGCAAATTAAGGGAGGAAGTTACAACATGATTCTGGACCAGTTCAGTTTGAAGGGTAAGGTTGCCATTGTCACAGGCTCCAACACGGGCCTCGGCCAGGGCATAGCCCGCGCTTATGTAGAAGCGGGCGCAAAGGTAGTGGGGGTGTCGCGCAGACCCTCCACCGAAACGGAGGAAATGCTCGGCAAGGAAAATTTTTATAACGTCATCGCCGACCTCTCCTCTACGGACGTCATACCCGACGTATTGAATAAGACGCTCGAACGCTACGGCAGGGTAGATATCCTTGTTAACAACGCAGGCATTATCAAGCGTCAGGACTCCATAGAATTTTCCGAGGAAAATTGGGACAGCGTAATCAACGTCAACTTAAAGACCGTCTTTTTCCTCACGCAGGCCGTTGCCCAGCAGTTCATAAAGCAGCAATCGGGCGGTAAAATAATAAATATCGCCTCCATGCTGTCCTACCAGGGCGGCATAAGGGTGCCTTCTTACACGGCTTCAAAGTCGGCAATCCGCGGCATAACCATGACCCTCGCCAACGAATGGGCAAAATACGGCATAAACGTAAACGGCATAGCTCCGGGATATATGGCAACCAACAACACTCAGGCTCTCCGCCAGGACGAAGAAAGGAGCGCAGATATTCTCGCCCGTATCCCCGCAGGCCGCTGGGGTACGCCCGCCGACCTTGAGGGCGCGGCGGTGTTCCTTGCTTCGGCCGCTTCGGACTATGTAAACGGCTTTACCATCGCCGTAGACGGCGGCTGGCTGGGCAGGTAATCAGACCCGCCGGAATAAGCCGCATGGGATACATTCGTTAAAGACAAAAATACCGGAATATATCGCACGGCAAAGGCGCGGAGTTTTTTCAAACTCCGCGCCTTTGAATTTATTATCGGAAATTACTTTGACTTTTTCCTGAGTATAAGTTTTTCAATCAGCTTCTGAATTTCAACTAAGGGGATAATGGCCACGGCCACGCCTATGGCAACCAGCCATTCAACCCACGAAAGCATAAAGCTGTTGTCCGCGCCCTCTATAAATACCGTCTTTACGCCGGGCGTCAGTACTACAAACAGCGTAAGAGCTATGCCCACAACGGTGGAAAGGTTCAACGGCTTGTTGGAGAAGAAGTTGCGGTTGAGTACGCTGTTGCGCTGCGAGCGCATGTTGTACGCGTGGAAGAGCTGTATAAAGCACAGCGATATGAACGCCATGGTCATCGGCTCTGCGTGGTGCTGATATCCGTCGGTCAGCACATATTGGCCGAGCAGGTATGAAAGCATTACCAGCGCCGTCTGCATTATGCCCTGAATGATAATATCCTTGCCCATCTGCCCCGCAAACAGCGAAGAATCGCTCTTTCTCGGCGGCAGCTGCATTACGTCGCGTTCGGCCTTCTCCGTACCCAGCGAAAGGGCGGGGAAGGAGTCGGTCACAAGGTTTACCCAAAGTATCATTATGGGCGAAAGGAAGGTCTGGGGGTTGCCTGAAATCAGCGAAATCATCTCTACTATAAACAGGCACATTACCTCTGCAATGTTTGCCGAAAGCAGGAACTGTATTGCCTTGGTTATGTTTGAAAAAATCTTTCTGCCCTCTTCCACGGCGCCGACTATTGTTGCAAAATTGTCGTCGGTCAGCACCATATCGGCGGCTTCCTTGCTTACCTGCGTTCCCGTTATGCCCATGCCTATGCCGATGTCGGCTTCTTTTATGGACGGCGCGTCGTTTACGCCGTCGCCCGTCATGGCGGTAACTTTGCCGTTTCCGCGGAACGCCTTAACAATCCTCACCTTATTTTCAGGCGATACGCGCGCGAACACGGAAAATCTTTGAATATTTTCTTTAAGATATTCGTCGCTCATCTTGTCAAGCTCGGCGCCCGTCGCGGTCAGATCTCCGTCGCGCAGAATGTCAAGCTCCCTTGCAATCGCGCAGGCGGTGTCCATGTGGTCGCCCGTTATCATCAGCGCCTTTATGCCTGCCGTTCTGCACTCGGCAACGGCCGCCTTTACTTCGGGGCGGGGCGGGTCGATCATGCCCATAAGCCCGACAAATATCATGCCGTCTTCGGAAATATCGTCGCCGTTCTTGTATGCCGCCGCAAGCACGCGCAGCGCCCTGTTCGCCATGGCGCTGTTGGCGTTCTTTATGCTCTCCTTGTCGGCGTCGGTTATGGGCATCGCGCCCTTGTTTGTCAGTATATGCGTGCAGTGCGCAATCAGCATGTCGGGCGCGCCCTTTGTGTAGCTGTAAGTCTTGCCCCCGCAGGTGTGTACGGTCGTCATCAGCTTTCTTCCGCTGTCGAAAGGCTTTTCATTCACGCGGGGATATTGCGCCGTCAATGCCGTATAGTCGCCGCCCTGAGCTATAAAATAATCGACCATCGCCGTTTCGGTGGGGTCGCCCTGCAGGCCGTCCTTGGTGACCACGGTGTCGTTGCACAGCGCCATAATGCGCTTCAAAAGCTCGTCCTCGCCCGAAGGGCAGTAGCCGTCTTTGACGGTCATTTTGTTGAGGGTGAGCGTACCCGTCTTGTCCGAGCAGATTATTTCGCAGCAGCCCAAGGTTTCTACCGAGGGCAGATTTTTTACTATGGCGTTGCGCCTGGACATCTTCTGCACGCCCATGGCAAGCACGATCGTAACTACGGCGGGCAGGCCTTCGGGTATTGCGGCAACGGCTATCGCAACTGCCGTCATGAACGCTTCCATGAAAATATCTGCGGAAAGCCCCGTGGATATGTGCGCGCAAATGTTTACTATAAAGATTACCACGGCGATTGCAAGCACGAGTATGGAAAGTATCTTCGCCGTTTTGCCCAGCTGTTTGTTGAGGGGGGAGGGGTCCTCTTTTACTTCGGTAAGCATCTGGGCTATTTTGCCCATCTCCGTGTTCATGCCCGTGGCGGTAACAATGCCCCGTCCGCGGCCGTATGTCACGGTGCTGCCCGAATAAGCCATGTTGTGCCTGTCGCCCAAAGGCGCCTTTTCGTCGACTACGACGTTTGCGTCCTTTTCAACGGGTACCGATTCGCCCGTCAGTGCGGCCTCTTCTATTTTCAGCGAAGCCGACTGTATCAGCCTCATGTCGGCGGGTACCACGTCGCCTGCTTCAAGTATGACCACGTCGCCCGTAACCAGCTCTTCGGAAGGTATAACGCGCTGTTCGCCGTCGCGCAAGGCCTTAACAAAGGGCTTGTTTTTGGCTTTCAGCGCCTCTAAGGCGTTTTCGGCCCTGTTTTCCTGAATAAAGCCTATTATGGCGTTGATGACCACTATCAGAAGGATCACCCCGCTGTCTATAAGCTCTATCCATTCCGTCTGAACAATGGCAAGCACGGCCGAAACTACGGCTGCCGCCAGCAGAACGATTATCATGGGGTCGGTAAACTGCCCCAGGAACTTCAAGACGGCAGGCGTCTTTTTGGCTTCGGCCAAAGCGTTTCTGCCGTTTTCGGCAAGCCGCTTTTCGGCCTCGGCTGTGGAAAGCCCCGTCCTGGAAGAGCCTGCGGCTTCGCAGGTCTCTTCAATGCTCTTGTTGTGAAACATTTGTACACCTCACATAATATATGCTCGCCCTGTTTTTATACAGACGGCGGCTGTGCTGAAATAAAAAGTATAAAAAAAGACTTAAAGCAAATGAATGCTAAAAGTCTTGTTTCCGAAGTTTGCTCTTGCGGAGGCGCAACCGGACGGTCAGTCGTGATGACGGCTACGCGCTTATAACTACTCCCTTTTAATAGTTTTAAGTTGTTACGGCAGTATATTAACACTTCGCTTTGCGTCTGTCAAGTGTTTTTTTGAAAAAAATACCAACGGCCGCCCGATCCCGCGCCAACGCGCATTGCTGACCGCGCCTCCGTCAAACCATATACATGCAGTGCTGAATTATACATAAATAAATCCGTTTTGTATATAGACTTATGGACAGATATTAACTATAATAATAACGTGTAATATAAAATGCGCCCGTGCGGCGCAAGAGAGGTGTATATGACAGTAAAAGAAAAATTAGACGCCATACTCGAGCAATTGAATTGCATAGGTATAGTCCCCGTAATCAAGCTCGACAAGGTTGAAAATGCTGAAAAGCTGGCAAAGGCCCTGCGCGACGGCGGCATCAATTGCGCGGAAGTCACTTTCCGTGCCAAGGGCGCTGACGAGGTAATCTCCCGCATGACAAAGGCTTATCCCGACATGCTTGTCGGCGCGGGTACCGTTCTCACCTGCGAACAGGCCGACGCGGCTTATGCCGCAGGCGCCAAGTTCTGCGTTGCCCCCGGCCTCAATCCCAAGGTCGCAAAACACTGTCTGGATAACGGCATACCCTTTGCTCCCGGACTTTCTTCGGCCAGCGAGATAGAGCAGGCGATAGAGCTGGGTCTTGACTTCGTAAAGTTTTTCCCTGCGGAACAGGCTGGCGGTCTGCCCTACATCAAGTCGGTGTGCGGTCCTTACACGTCCATGCGCTTCATGCCCACGGGCGGCGTTTCGGCGGACAACCTCAACACATATCTCGCATACGAAAAAATCGTCTGCTGCGGCGGCAGCTGGATAGTTCCCGGCAAAATGCTCGACGAAGAAAATTGGGAGGGCATAACCGCGCTCTGCCGTGAAGCCGTCGATAAAATGCTCGGCTTCCAGATGGTTCACGTCGGCATCAACTGCGCCGACCCTGCCGAGGCGGAGTCCGTGGCGGATATGTTCGATAACGCCTTCGGCTTCACCAAAAAGGTGGGCAACAGCTCTGTGTTCGCCTCCACATATATCGAGTGCATGAAAAAGCCCTTCAAGGGCAGGATGGGTCACATCGCCGTGGCCACCAATTCGGTCAAGAGGGCGATGTATCAGTTAAAGGCCCGCGGCTATACCATAGACGAAAGCTCTGTAAAATACGACGCAAAGGGCAATCCCAACGTAGCGTATCTTGCCGAAGACTTCGGCGGGTTTGCTGTACACCTCGTGTTAAAAAAGTAACCGGCGTTCCCCGTCAGGCTGCTTTAAATTTCATAAATAAAAAAATCTAAAAAATAAAATAATTTTTCATAGGAGTCTTAAAATGAAAAAGATTGTAACCATGGGCGAGATCATGCTCCGCCTTTCCACACCCAACAACGAAAAGTTCATCCAGGCCGACGAGTTTGATATCAACTACGGCGGCGGCGAAGCCAACGTTGCGGTATCCTGCGCCAACTACGGCCACAAGGCAGAATTTGTAACGGCTCTTCCCGATAACGAACTCGGCGACTGCGCAATCGCAGCTCTCCGCAAGTACGGCGTTGAAACAGACCACATCGCAAGATGCGGCGAAAGGTTGGGTATATACTACCTTGAAACAGGTTCGTCCATGCGTCCTTCAAAGGTCGTTTACGACAGGGCTCATTCCTCTATAACCACGGCTACCGCCAAGGACTTCGACTTCGACGCAATCTTCGAAGGCGCCGACTGGTTCCACTTCACAGGCATCACTCCCGCCGTATCCGACAGCGCTGCCGTCCTCACCGAAGAAGCATTGAAGGCCGCCAAGAAGCATGGCGTAACCGTATCCGTAGACCTCAACTTCCGTAAAAAGCTGTGGTCGAGCGAAAAGGCTCAGAAGGTCATGACCGGCCTCATGAAGTATGTAGACGTCTGCATCGGCAACGAAGAGGACGCTGAACTCGTGCTCGGCTTCAAGCCCGGCAAGACCGACGTAACCAGCGGCGAACTCGAACTTGCAGGTTACAAGTCAATTTTCGAGCAGATGGTCGCAAAATTCGGCTTCAAGTATGCAATCTCCTCCCTGCGCGTATCCCACTCCGCATCGGATAACGGCTGGTCGGCCTGCATATATAGCGGCGAAACGGGCGAATTCTATCACTCCAAGACCTATTCCATC
This sequence comes from uncultured Clostridia bacterium, assembly GCA_964447305.1. GTDB lineage: Bacteria > Bacillota > Clostridia > Christensenellales > Borkfalkiaceae > Coproplasma. Next base: position 37,462 of record CAYURN010000006.1, on the reverse strand, counting down.
CATCCCATCGTTGACCGCGTCGGCGGCGGCGACTCTTTCGCGGGCGGCGTAATCACCGGTTTCCTTGACGGCAAGGACTTCAAGTCCGCCCTTGAATTCGGCGTTGCAGCTTCCGCCCTCAAGCACACCATCCCCGGCGACTTCAACCTCGTTTCCCGCAAGGAAGTCGAAGCTCTCGCCGGCGGCGACGGTTCCGGCCGCGTTCAGAGATAATGAAGATAGCGTTCCGCACCCACGACCTCGGCGCAAAGGGCATAGACGGCGTTATATACCGCCTTCAAAGCTGCGGTATAGACGCTGTGCAGCTCGTCGTCTACAAATTCATGGATGACGTAAAACAGCTGCCCGGCTCGCTCACGCCCGAAATGGCGGAATATATAGGCAAGGCACTCAAGGGGGCGGGCGTGTCCGTCCCCCTGATAGGCGCCTACTTCAACCCCGTCCATTCCAACAAACAGAAAGTGGCGGACTGCAAGCAGACTTTCAAGGAATATTTAAAGTACGCTAAAGTGCTTGGCTCGGACATAGTCGGCAGCGAAACAGGTTCGTTCAACGACGACAAGTGGACTTATAACCCGCTCAACCGCACGGAAGAGGCGTTGCAGACGGTAATCGAAACCTTTACCGAACTTGCCGACTACGCCGCCGAACAGGGCGTATATATTGGCATGGAGGGGGCTGCCGGTCACTGCTGCTACTGCGTAAACCAGCTCAAGCGCGCAATTGACGGCGTAAACCGCCCCAACGTCAAGGTCATTTTCGATCTGTATAACTACCTCGATATGTCCAATTACAGCAACTATATGGACATATTGGATGAAGGCCTTTCCACTTTCGCCGGCAAGATAGTCGTCTTTCACATGAAGGACTTTGTCGTAGAGGACGGCAAGATAAAGCAGGTGGCGCCCGGCAAGGGCAATTTTGATTATCCCGCCATCCTTAAAAAGATTAAGGCCTACGACGGCGACGCCGTACTCGTGCTGGAAGGCACCACGGGCGAAGATATTCTGCCTTCGATCGAGTTTGTAAAACGGACGTGGGAAAGCGTCTGAAATAACTGACCCGCCATGGTATTGCGGTCGAACCGCATATATGCGCGGACGGTTAAACATTTGCGGCAACCCCGCATACAATAATTTTCCCGCAGGGGAGGGGGGCAGACCCGCTCTGTCTGCGGATATCGGCACACGACGTGCCGTACAGGAGTTTTTAAGACAATGAAATTTGATGTAAGATATGCAAATCATCCCGATGATTCTAAGCATTACGACACAGCCGAACTTCGCAGCAAGTACTTAATCGAAAAGCTGTTCGAAGCGGACGACATTTTACTCACCTATTCCCATCAGGACAGAATAATCGCAGGCGGCGCAATGCCCGTCGGCAAGGCTCTGTCCCTCGGCACTTTCAAGGAGCTTGCAACCAACTACTTCCTTGAACGCCGCGAAATGGGCGTCATCAATATCGGCGGCGCAGGTGTAATCGAACTTGACGGCAAAAAATACGAAATAGGTTTTAAAGAGGGCATATATATCGGCAAGGGCACAAAGGAAGTAACTTTCTCCTCGGTCGACGCCTCCAACCCCGCAAAGTTCTACCTCAATTCCAGCCCCGCGCATAAGGAATATCCCACGGTAAAAATCACCAAACCTGTCGAGGGCAAGGAACCGCCCGCAGGCACAAGGTACTGCATTCAGCGCCACCTCGGCACGGTCGAGGGCATGAACAAGCGCACGATAAACCAATTCATCATCGGCGGCGTATGCGAAAGCTGCCAGCTCTCTATGGGCATGACCGAGTTGGATGTAGGTTCTTCATGGAACACCCTGCCTTCGCACACTCACGAGCGCAGAATGGAGGTGTACATGTATTTTGAACTTCCCTCCGACCAGGCTGTATTCCACCTGATGGGTACTCCCACGGAAACCCGCCACATAGTCATGCACAACGAGCAGGCCGTAATCTCTCCCTCGTGGTCGATACACACGGGCGTCGGCACGATGAATTACACATTTATATGGGGCATGTGCGGCGAAAACCAGACCTATGACGATATGGATAATATCAAGACGGAGGATCTCCGTTAAGCTTTAACGGAGAGTGCCTCGGCCTCCGGGGCCGACTTCCGCAGGGCGTCCGGGCTAAACAGTTGCCGGACTCATGCGGAAAAAATAAAAAAATTATATTTAAGCCCCGATGGGGCAATAAGGGGAAATAAAAATGGCACAACTTAAATTTATAGACGTAAACAAAGTGTATCCCAACGGATACCACGCCGTGCATGACTTCAATATGGAGATAGCTGACGGCGAATTTATATGCCTCGTCGGCGATTCAGGCTGCGGCAAATCGACAACGCTTCGTATGATAGCCGGCCTTGAAGAGATAACGGCGGGCGAATTTTACATCGACGGCAAGCTGGCAAACCAGATGTCGTCAAGGGAGAGGGGAATAGCCATGGTCTTCCAGTCCTACGCGCTCTATCCCCATCTCACCGTTGCGGAAAATCTCGGCTTCGGCCTCACCCTCGAAGGCATCGACATGGATGTCATCGATAAGAAAGTTGCCGCCACCGCGGAAATTCTGGGTCTTACGCCCTACCTCGACAGATTCCCCCGCAACCTGTCCGGCGGTCAGTGCCAGCGTGTTGCCGTAGGCCGCGCGCTGATAAGAAAGGTTTCGATATTCCTCATGGACGAACCTCTCTCCAACCTCGACGCAAAACAGCGCGTAACCATGCGTTCGGAAATCAAGCAGATCCACCGCTCCGTGGGCGCCACGACTATCTACGTTACCCACGACCAGACCGAGGCCATGACCATGTCCGACAGGATAGTCGTCATGAAATCGGGCGGCTATGTACAGCAGATAGGCACTCCTTACGAGCTGTACTTCGACCCTCATAACCTCTTCGTTGCAGGCTTCATCGGCGAACCTCCCATGAACTTCCTGCGCGGCGAAGTTGAGAACGGTCACTTTGTAAACGACGCCGTTGACTTCGATATCTCAGGCATAGTCGACGAAGTATCCTCCATAGAAGGCAAGAAAGTCGTGTTCGCTTTCCGTCCCGAATCCATCAAACTTCCCAAGGGCGGAAAGGCCGCTGCAGACGAGTATTTTGTCACTTCCAAGGTCGACCTCACCGAGCTTTTGGGTGACACCACCAACGTATATGCAAACGTCGGTTCGGTCAATATCATTTTAAAGGTCAACCCTCACCATGCGCCTAAGATGGGCGATGAGTTTGACTTCGTTGTTCCCTACAAGGCTGCGTATATCTTCGACGCAGAAACGGAAGAGGTTGTCCATTCCAGCTTAAAGCGTAACTGACGCCGTGCGCCCGCCGCGCGGCAATGCCGCGCGGCGGGCGAGGGTGTTTTTTGCGCGCTTTAAATTATTGCGGCGCAGGCGTGCAGACCGCGCAATATGCCGCAATCAATCAAATTTACATGCCCGTCGCGGCAACTTTCAGGAGCTTTTATAATATGGAAACATTAAGCAAAAAAATACACGACAAGCCTCAAAGACCTATAAAAATAATGCAGTTCGGCGAAGGTAACTTCCTCCGCGCTTTTGTGGATTGGATAATTCAGGACCTCAACGACCACGGCGCAATCAATGCGTCCGTTGCCGTCGTTCAGCCCATGCCCATGGGCAGGGTTGCCGAACTCGCCGTCCAGGACGGCCTTTACACCGTCCGTCTTGAGGGCATAGATAAGGGAGAAAATGTAAAGAAGAGCCAGGTCATTGACGTAATCGGCGACTGCGTGAATCCCTTCGCCGACTACGAACATTTCCTTTCGTACGGCGAAAGCGAAGATTTGCAGGTAGTCATCTCCAACACCACCGAGGCCGGCATAGCCTTTGACCCCACGGACACAGACTTTTCCGTCTGCCCCAAGTCCTACCCCGGCAAGCTGCTTGCCCTTTTGAAGCGCAGATATGACCACTTCAAGGGCGACGTTACCAAGGGCCTTGCCATCATTCCCTGCGAACTTATCGACAACAACGGCGATGAGCTGTATAAATGCCTGAACCAGCTTGCCGAACACATCGGCATGGAAAAGGGCTTTATCGAGTGGCTGAAAAATGCAAACCACTTCACGTCCACGCTTGTCGACCGCATTGTTCCCGGCTATCCCAGAAACGAAATCGATGCCATCAGGGAGGAGTGCGGCTATATAGATAACAACGTCGTCAAGGGCGAAATCTTCCACCTTTGGGTACTCAAAAAGGAGGAATACGTTCAAAAGGTATTCCCTGCCGACTCCACGGGACTGAACGTCATCTTTGCCGACAATATCAAACCTTATAAACAGCGCAAGGTAAAAATTCTCAACGGCTCGCACACCGCAATGGTGCCCGTGGCATACCTCTGCGGCATCGACACCGTCGGCGAAAGCGTAAACGATCCCACGATCGGCAAGTTCGTGCGCGACTTCGTGTTTGAAGAGGTCAATCCCACAATCGACCTGCCTCAGGACGAGATGACCGCCTTTGCCACATCGGTAATCGAAAGATATCAGAACCCTTATATCCGTCACGAGCTGATGTCAATCGCGCTCAACTCAACAACCAAATTCAGGACGCGCCTTCTTCCCACGCTTGAAGACTATGTCCGCATCAAGGGCAAGTTGCCCCTTCATCTGGTGTTTGCGTTCGCCGCTTTATGCCTCTTCCACAAGGGCAAGAGGGGTGATGAAGCCATCGCCTTGAAGGACGACCCCCATCTGCTCAGCCATTGGACGGAGCTCTGGGAGCAGTGCGGCACGGACTATGATAAGTTTGCAAAGCAGGTTCTTGCATGGAAAGACGCATGGGAAGTAGACATGAACACCATTCATCCCGATCTTGCCGCAACCGTCGCCAAATATCTCAAGGATATGGAAACTAAGGGCATGAGAAGCGCCGTAGAGGAATTTGTAAATGGCTAAAAAATCTATCATAATCAACACGGCGGACAACGTCGCCGTCGCCCTCACCGACTTAAAGAAGGGTGACGTCTGCGAGGGCGTTACCCTTGCAGAGGACATAGCAAAGGGCCACAAGTTTGCCCTCCGCCCCATAGCGAACGGCGAGAACGTGATCAAGTACGGCACTCCCATAGCTCACGCTACAAGGGACATATCCGTGGGTGAACACGTCCACACGCACAACGTTGCTACCAACCTCAACGAAAATCTTGAATACACTTATACTCCTGCGGACTGCACTCTGCCCGCCGGCAAAATGCGTCAGGTAAACGTCTATCGCCGCGCAAACGGCGAAGTCGGCATACGCAACGAGCTGTGGGTCGTTCCCACTGTCGGCTGCGTAAACGGTCAGGCTAAGGAGATTGTTGAAACGTTCAAGGCGGAATACGGCGAGGAGGGATTCGACGGAATATTCACATTCCCCCATCCCTATGGCTGTTCGCAGCTCGGCGACGACCATGAGCGCACAAAGTTCATGCTCCAGAAGATGGTCAAACACCCCAATGCAGGCGGCGTGCTTGTTTTGGGCCTCGGTTGCGAAAACAATCAGATGGACGCCTTCAAGGAAGGTCTTGGCGTCATAGATGACAGCCGCATAAAATTCCTTGTCTGCCAGGACGTGGAGGACGAGATCGCCGCAGGCGTTGCGCTCTGCAAGCAGATTGCGGACGTAATGCGCGCGGACAAACGCCAGGCCACGGATATATCCTGCCTCAAAGTCGGTTTAAAGTGCGGCGGCTCGGACGGCCTTTCGGGCATAACGGCCAACCCGCTCGTAGGATATTTTTCCGACTATATAGTTTCGGTCGGCGGCACATCCGTGCTTTCGGAAGTCCCCGAAATGTTCGGCGCGGAGCAGGCTCTTATGAACCGTTGCAAGGACAGGGCCACCTTTGAAAAGGCGGTCAGGCTCATCAACGATTTCAAAGATTATTTCCGTTCCAACGGCCAGCCCGTCGGCGAAAATCCCTCGCCCGGCAATAAGGCCGGCGGCATAACCACGCTCGAAGATAAGTCGTGCGGGTGTACGCAGAAGTCAGGCTCAGGTCCCATAACCGATGTGGTATTCGACGACGGATATGTTACGGCCAAGGGTTTAAATCTCCTCAACGGCCCCGGTAACGACATGGTCGCCGTAACCAACCTCGGCGCGGCGGGCTGTCACCTCGTCCTGTTCACCACGGGGCGCGGCACTCCCTTCGGCGGGTTTATCCCCACCCTTAAAATAGCCACGAATAACGAGCTTGCCGCCAAGAAATCCAATTGGATAGACTTCAACGCGGGCGCCGTTCTGGACAGCGATTTCCCCACTCAGCTCGAAAATCTCATCGACCTGATTGTCGAAGTCGCCGGCGGCAAAAAGACAAAGAACGAAATAAACAATACAAGGGAAATAGCAATTTTTAAAACAGGAGTAACGTTATAATGAAAGCGTTTATGGATAAAGATTTTTTGCTCGACACCGAAACAGCCAAAAAGCTGTATCATGAGCATGCCGAAAACATGCCCATAATTGACTATCACTGCCATCTTCCCCCCAAGGAAATTTACGAAGATAAGAAATTCCGCAACCTTGCGGAAGCATGGCTTGGTTCCGGCGACAGATTCGGCGACCACTACAAGTGGCGCGCCCTGCGTGCAAGGGGATACGAGGAAGACTCCATCTCCGGTCCGGACGACGACTATAAAAAATATATGCAGTTTGTCGAGTCCATGCCCTACTTTGTCGGCAACCCCCTGTATCTGTGGTCGCACCTCGAAATGCAGCGCTATTTCGGCATAGACGACATCATCAACCCCAAAAATGCGGAAAAGATATGGAAAAAGGCCAACGAGGTTCTGGAAACTCTTACCGCCCGCAAGATGATGGAAAAGTTCAACGTCAAAACGGTCTGCACGACCGATGACCCCGTTGACTCGCTCGAATGGCACAAAAAGATGAACGAAGACCCCACCTTGAAGGTCAATGTCCGCCCTGCATTCAGGCCCGACAAGGCCATCAACGTAGAGCTTTCATGGTTTAAAGACTGGGTAGCCCAGCTCGCTGAAGTTGTCGGCCGCCAGCTTCCCACCCTGAAGGACTTTACCGACGCTCTTGCAGCAAGGATAGCTTTCTTCGATTCCATGGGTTCCAAGCTCTCCGACCACGCCCTCGACGTCGTTCATTACGCCCCCGCAACTTACGAGGAGGCCGACGCCATCTATCAGAAAGGCTTAAAGGGAGAGTATATATCTGACGAGGAGCAGGACAAGTACAAGGGCTATATCCTTCTCTTCCTCGGCAAGCAGTATGTCAAGTATGGCTGGGTTCAGCAGTACCATATAGGCGCTCTCCGCAACAACTCCAAGTCCATGCTCAAAAAGATCGGTCCCGATACCGGTTTCGACGCCATAGAGGACGCCGTATATCTGGAAAAACTTTCGGCTCTGCTCGGCGCTCTCGACGAACAGGACGCCCTTCCCAAGACAATTCTGTACTGCCTCAATCCGCGCGACAACTATGCGCTCACAGTCCTTGCAGGCTGCTTCCAGAAAGAGGGCGTAAAGGGCCGCGTTCAGGTCGGTACGGCATGGTGGTTCCTCGATCAGCTCGACGGCATGAGGCAGAATCTTGAAACGCTCATGCAGGTCGGTCTCGTCGCCCAGTCGGTGGGCATGCTCACGGACAGCCGTTCGTTCCTGTCCTATCCCCGTCACGAGCTTTACAGAAGATTGCTCTGCCAGATGCTCGGCAGACTCGTAGAGGGCGGTCAGTATCCCAAGGAGGAGATGGACACGCTCGGCAAGATTGTCGAAGACGTCTGCTACAACAACGCCAAAGAATTCTTTGGGTTATAAGTTTTTTGACTGTTTTACATTTATTGACCGTATAAAAATCCCCGCGCACACAGTGCGCGGGGATTTTTGCGCGGGGCGGCAGCGCCGCCCCGCGCAGTATAGAGCGGCATATATGCCGCAACAACTTCATATATTATTGTGGACAACCTTTTATTTGTTGCGCTGCGCCCTCATCTGTTGCAGCTCCCATTGCGCCGTCGCCCTTTCGTAGTCGTCCATTATGGCTTTTTGCTCGCTTTCATCAAGTTGTTTCGACCATATTACGGGGTCTACGGGATTGATGGAGGTTATGCTGCCGTGTGCAAAGCGCGCAGTTTTGTCGCGGTAGGTGTCGTTCCACTTGTCGTAAAGCAGGGGGGATATGTGCATGCCGAGCGTGCAGTTCACAAAATCGCATTTGCCGAAGTCGCGCCACGGCCGCGCAAGGAACACGCTGCCCTCGTCGGCGCCGCCGTCCACAAAGTCGCAGTTTATAAAGGCGTATCCGCGCTTCTGTTTCAGGCTGTGCGCAGGCGCGGCCACAAAACCGCCGCCCCGCCCGTCGTGCAGGGATATCAGTTCGCAGCCGTAAAAATAAGCTTCCGCGCAGCCGAAAATATAGTCTACAGTGCCATATATGCGGCACTTTTCAAATATATGCAGCGCGCCGCCCTCCATGTAAAGCTGCTCTTTGGGTATAAACCCGTCATAATAGGCGGGGTCGTCCGTCAGTCCCGAATATCTTATAACAAGGTCGTCGGGGAAAGGTGCGGTAAACAGAGTGTCCTGTTCAGAGCGGAGAAAGACGTTCTTTGCGTAGAACAGCGGCGAGTTGACCGAAAGCGCCACGCACTGCCCGACCTTGCGCGCATCCTTGTTTGTGTTTTCAATCGTAAGGTTTTCAAGCGAGCAGCCGTTGCCCGTCACGCAAAGGGTGTAGGTGCGGAAAGTGTTGTACTCTCCGCCGTCATTATGGGTTTTTTTGGCAAAATCATCCCACCGAATGATCGTTGTTTCACTGTTTTCGCCAATAATTTTTACGTTGTCGCTCTTAATCCACAACTTTTTGTTATAAATGCCATCAGCAAGATATATTGTGGTCGGACCGGTCAGACTATCCAATATATTCTGTAAATCGTCCGAAGGGGTAAGGTGTAAAGTGTTCATAATCGCTCCTTATTTTTGTGTTAAGCATATTGTATCATAATTTTTTTTGTGAAACAATTAAAAATTTGCTGAATATGTATTGATTTTTAAATAAAGGCATGTTATAATGTACATGTTAAATGTAAAAATACAACATAAACGCCATTTTTAAAATGTGTGAAATATAAAATATGCGAAAAAACGGTTCAAGGGAAATTACATTCAGTCAGTACCGTACCACCGATTTATTTTTGTTTGCAATAATCGTAGGCCTTGCGGAACTGCTTGCCTTCGGCGCAACTGTGTGGTTCCCGGACGAAGCACAATTCTCTTTTTCGTTCATGCTCCCCCTGGTCTGCATAATCATGATGCGCTGGGGTTGGCCGTCGGCATTCTATGCGGCGGGCAGCGGATTGATCTATTGTGCGCTTAATTCGCTCGGCTGGCAATATTTTCTTGCATACGCCGTAGGCAATGCGTCGATAATTTTAGTGTTGGCCTACCTTATTCCCGTCGGCAAGGCTCGCGTGGCAGACAAATGGTACCTTGCGGTGCTGATGGTCATCCTCGGTTGGGCGGCGGAAGTTCTTGTCCGCAGCGCCGTGCTCGCGGCAACGGGGACAAACTTTGTTTCGGCTCTTTCAGGTTTTGCCAGCTATGCCGATTCCGGTCTGCTCTCCCTGGTGATGGGTATCATAAGCGTCCTAATAGTCCGCCGTTTCGACGGCTTGTTCGAGGATCAGAAAGCTTACCTGATACGTATCGGCAAAATCCGTCAGGATAAGCGTAGGGTTGATACCTTTGGCGAAGAGCTTGGGGAAATCGACGACGAACACCTTTCGATTCTGAATAATGATAACGACCTTTATTGACAATATTATTATAATAGGAATCAGAAGATTGGCATAAATGCGCCGCAGTTCAAAAACAAATAAAAACCGCTCGTGCCGACGGGCGGGTTTGTTACCTATCTGCAGGCGAATATATATTCGGATAAATTTGTGTATTCCCGGCGGAAAAGCCGGTTACATACAACTAACTTAACATTATTAATGGTAATGGAGGGATATAATGCAGCTATTCAAACTCAAATGCGACGACTTCCTTGAGTATGATGAGTCTACCGGCACATATTTTATGCCGAATGACCAGAAAGTCAGGGACGAAGCCGAAAAGACGCATTGGAAAGAAGTAGGATTCACGCTGTTGAAAGACTGGCGTCTGTACCTGATGCTCGTTCCCATGCTGCTCGTCTATCTGCTGTGGCGCTACATGCCCATGACAGAGCTTCTGACGGCATTCAAGGACTCGAACACCTATGGCGCGGGCGAAGATTCCAGCCTTTACGACTGGTATGGTCTTACAAACTTCTATGAAATTTTCTTCGGCTCGTCGGCAAGTTCATTCTGGGCAGCGTTCAGAAACACGTTCATCATCGCTTTCTACGGCCTTTTGTTCGGTTTCCCGTTCCCCATAATACTTGCATTGTTCTTCAATGAAGTCAAATCAAACATCACGCGCAGCATACTGCAGGTATGTGTGTATCTGCCCAAATTCATGTCAACGGTTATCGTAACCACGCTTTTCATCGTCTTGTTTGCAGGACAGACCGAAACAACAAGCGCGGGCGTGCTTACAAGACTAATGTACTGGCTGTTCCCTTCAAGCGAACTCGAAACGGCAATGAACAGTGCCGGCGGTCTTGTTTACAGTAATGAATACTTCCGATCTCTGTATCAGATTTCAGGTATCTGGGAACACGGCGGCTACGACTCGATAGTCTTCTTCGCGGCGGTAATTGCCGTGTCGCCAACGTCATACGAGGCGGCGCAGATAGACGGCGCGGGCAAGATGCAACAGATGCGCTATGTCGTTCTTCCCAGCATTCTTTCGACGGTCGTCATAATGCTTATAATGAAGGTCGGCACACTGCTCTCTGTCGGATATGAAAAGGTCTACCTGATGACCAACACTTCAAACTTCGAAGCCGGCCGTATAGTTGCAACATTGTCCAACTATTGGAACGAACAGGGCGTTTCGAACTCGCTCGGTATTGCGGCAGAAATGACGAACAACCTCATCGGTATGATTCTCGTCATCGGCGCGAATGCAATAGCAAGAAAGGCAACGGACGTTTCGCTGTATTAAGGAGGATATTAAACTATGAAGAGAAAAATGGAAATATCCGAATTGATATTCAAAATAGTCGCCTATGTAGTGCTTATCGTATTCGCGGTAATGTGTGTGTACCCCTTTATATATGCGCTCAGTTCCTCGTTCAGCGTGGACGACGTAGATGTTCTGTTGCCCGTAGGCGGCGTTCAGATATACGCTTACCAGTATATATTGTCTGACAGCACATTCTGGATTTCGTATGCAAACACGCTGTTCATGGCGTTCGTTGGTACGCTGTGGTGCATGATCTACACAATGATGGGCGCGTATGCCCTCTCCAAAAAGAGATTGATGGGCAGAAGAGCTTTCAACTTCTTCCTCGTGTTCACAATGTGGTTCTCCGCAGGTATTGTTCCCCAGTACCTCAACTATCAGGCAACGGGTGACATATTGGCAAGCCTCACCGGCACAACCTATGCCGAAATGGACCAGAAATGGCTTATCATTCTGGCGATGGGCATGAACGCGCAGAACGTCATTCTTTTAAGAAACGCCTTCGAAGGCGTCCCTGCCGAAATAGAGGAGGCCGCCAGAATAGACGGCGCAACCGAAATGCAGGTTCTGTTCAAGGTCTACATACCCATGAGCAAGGCAACAATTGCTACAGTCGCCCTGTTCTTCGGTATCTCCCGTTGGAACGGCTACTTCTGGGCAATGAAAATGATGCCCGATCAGGAATATTCCTGGCCCGTTCAGGTTTATATCAGGGATTTCATTGACGACCACTCAGGCCTCATCAACACCCCTCAGGACGGCGACTTCTGGGAACAGATTATCCCCGCAACTTATCTGAATGAAGACGGCAGTGTTATGATGTCAGTCATGTCAGTTGTGTATGCAATGGTCATCTGCGCCGTAATTCCCATACTGTGCATATATCCTTTCATACAGAAGTACTTTGCTGCCGGCGTAAATATGGGCGGCGTAAAGGAATAATCTTCCTGATTAAAAATAATTCGAACAATTTTATATCTACGCTTCCGGCATACCGCCGGTTGCACACCTTGCGGCAGGGCGAAGCGTCCTCCCGTCCGCCGCAAGATAAATATGGGCGGGGGCGTAACAAGACAAAACAGGTAACAAGTTTAATAATATAAGGAGAAATATTATAATGAACAGTCAAAAGACCAAAAAACTTGCCTTTGCCGCAGTGGCAATGGTTATGGCAGGGTCGATGGCGTTGTCGATGGCTGCCTGCACCGGATCTGAAAGCACCGGCGGCGGCACAGACGACGGCAGCTCAAGCGGTAGCGGCAGCACAAGCACGTACACTCCCGATACCAGCAATCTGGATGCCAGTCTGACCCCCAATTTTGATTCAAACGGCAAGCTTACCTACACTTCCGGCACAACGCTCAACATGAACGTTGGTAACAACTCCGGTACAGGTCAGGGTATTGCCTTTGGTGATGGCGAACTTCTTCAGGCTGTCACCCTTCCCGACGGCAACACCTACGAAACAGATGACCTCAAGCCCGCATGGGCGGCGCTCTCAGAGGTACTTGACATCGACTTTGTTGACGCGTACACCAACCTGAGTTCGGACAGCCAGCTCACTGACGCTATAACCGCAGGTATAACTCAGTACGATGTTATCACCGCAAGCGCCTCGACTATGACTCAAAGGACGGATTATCTTCTGGACCTTTCCGATTATCTCGATTTCATGCCCAACTACAAGGCATTCCTCGAAGCTAATCCCGCTATCTACTATTCGCTCACTTCGGATACCGAAGGCAGCATGTACTATGCTCCTTACTTCGATGGTCTGAACGATATCGAAAAGTATGTTCTTGCAGAGCAGACATGGATTTCTGATCTGCTCAACGCAGACGACTCGGCTCTCAGCGCAGAAACTACCACGTTTGCTGAACAGGCCGCAGCAAAGAACAGCGCGATAAGCGATATAGTCATCAGCGGTACTTCGGCTTCAGTTGAATCCTACATGGGTACCACCGGCAGCTGGACGGTTGAAACAACCTCCCTTACAGACAGCAGCACGGTTGGAACCGGTAAGGTTGACTATGACGAAGCTCTTTCCGCAGCCAAAGCTACAAGCTCAGGCCTCGGCGCAGCAATTGTGGCAGCTCAGGGCAGCGCATATTCCGGCAACAGCGGTAACATCGTCGATATCATGAACGAAGTTATCAATAATACTTCCGGCAGCGTAACCGGCGGCCAGCTCACAAAGATCCTTCAGGAATATATCAAGGTAACTTATACTGTAGACGGTCAGTCTTATACTGATATCGCAGACGTATTCAACAGCGTATCCGCCCTTTGGGATGTAGACCTTCTGGTCGCTCTCTGCCGTTGCACGGTATCGTCGCCCAGCCTTATCGGCGAATCCGGCGGCAGCCTCAGCAACCTCTATGGTATTGCAGCCCGTCAGGCTACAACCCAGCGCCGCGTTGACCTTACTGCTTTCGTCGGCGAACTTTACGGCATCCGCGGTTTGGAATCCCGTTCAGAGTACATCTATATCGACGCTGATGGCACGCTTCAGGATGCAAGAGAAAATGCTGAAACTTATGATCTTCTTGCTCAGTTCAGCACCCTCGCAACAGAAGGCCTCCTCTATGTCGGCGATTCAACTATAAATGCAGCCCGTGACACCTCGTCCGGTATATCCTCTCTGTTCATGCACGACTATTCGCAGACTCAGACGACTACGGGCTTCACCGATGAAACTTACAACGTATCGCCCATCCTTACCCCCGTTTCAATGTGGGATACCGATGACGACGGCACTCGTGAAACCATCATGCGCTTCACCGAATCATGGCGTTCTGTCAAGAACACAGGCTTCTGCGTTCCCATCGAAAGCGTCAGGAATGATCCGAACAAACTGTCGGCAGTTCTTGCATTCATCGACTATCTGTTCTCAAACGACGGCCAGATCCTCATGACATACGGCGCTCAGGATACAACAAACAACAGCTCCAGCCCCAACGGTTGGTGGTATGCAACTGAAGCTACGGATGTATCGCTTGAAGATGTTGCTGAACTCGTTTCTATCACAACCAGCGATGGTCAGACCAACTATTCCGATCAGTATCAGATCAAGTCTGAATACGAATCTCAGTACTTTGTTTATAATAACACCGTATATAACGGCATGGTAAATTACAGCAGGGCTATCCCCGCAATTACCGACGCCAACATGGCATTCTTCTCAGGTCAGGCAGTCAACGGAGTTACCGTTAACGATGGTGTTACCAACGCCCTCAGCGCAAGTGCATATAACTACACTAACTATGCGCGTTGGGTAGTCGGTACAACCCTTCCCATCGGTAACAAGGACCAAGGCTTCGAATATCAGTGTACTGCCGAGTGCGCTCTTGAAGGTGCAGCCATAGTTTCGCAGGCGCTTTCAAACGGCACAATCAAGCACGTTAAACTGTCCCTTGACGAAGGCGAAAGCATGTGGTATCTCATTGCTCCCACATCGTTCATGCTCACAACTACTCAGCAGAGTACAATCAACAGCACGGCACAGTCTGTTATTTCAGGTCAGTACTTCCTGAACAGCTCCAGCACGACAACATCGTCAAGGAATGCCTTCATCGACCTCATCTTCTATGGATTCGATTCAACAAGGTATATTATAGGCAGCCAGAGCTTAGGTACTATCCCTACAAGCGGTGAAGCTTATGTAACCCTGCTCAACAATGCAGGTCTGTCAGAGCGTATCACTATCTATCGTAATGCTTGGAGACAGACAGCTCTGCTCTATGATCTTTTGTAATTAAGGTTTAAAACCTGTTGCGGTGCTTTTGTAAAAGCGCAAACCCTAAACCTAAAAATTGATTGTGCTGCCCGCCTGCAAGCGGGCGGGCAGCGGCAATTGATTTGAATCTGACCCTGATTTAACTTATCTAATTTTGATAAAATGATAAGGGTGTTGCCAAATATATTTTGGGGAGTTTGATGAATGAAAACTCAAATTAAATTTCAAAAAGTTTTATCGCTTTTAACGCTCATTATTGCAGCAGTTGCTTTTGTGTATGTAATAAGCTTCTTTTCGGGCAATTTGTCTGACATGATGTATTACAGAACGCTGAACCATGCCACATCCTACTTAGAGGTAATTACACTCACTGACGCTAACGGTGTGGAACAAACATTCAGATTTACTAATAGTGGGCTTGGGCCGGTTGTAACGGCAGATTTCCTCGATCCTTATAACACATGGATTTATGCCGCTCAGTCTGCTATGAGTACGCTCGTTGTGCTCTGCATAGTATTCTTTGTCATCATTGCGCTCGCATATATCCTGTGCATGAATTCAAGGCGTAATTATTACATATCCAACTATGTAATGTCAGGCATCATCATTGCTTATGCTGCATTCCTTGCAATATTCGGTCTTGCCATGGTTATCTCTCTCATGTCAAGTTTCTATGAGGGTGCTTTCTATAGCTTAGCCGATTCTTACGCAAACAGTTCTGATCTTGAAACTGTCGCCAGGTTCATGGTTTTGCAGATGAACGGCGTGTTTGATACGGAGATATCCGATTCCCCGCTCATGTTCATTTTGGGAATCGTTGCGTTTGTTCTTGTGCTTGTTGTGGCACTGGCTTGGGTATATAATTTAATATGGAAAATCAAGCTGATGAAGGGAGAAAAAGAACTCCTTGCCAAAGGCTTATCTACGGAGGTGGCGTGATATGACAGATAACAGCAAAATCCTTCAGAACGATACCCTCCTGTATAGAAAGAATAAATTAGCCGCAAATCTGGCTCTGCTCGGTTTGTTATTCAATGTGCTGTATTTCTGCATATTGTACGGCATAACGGAGCCTCTGCTGTCTGACGGAACCACTACCACATGGTACGTCACTATACTGATAGGCGGTTCGGTTATTCTTACGCTTGTATCGCTGCTTACCACATTCCTGGCCAGCGAGGGTATAAAGGCATACAAAAAGGCGTATGTAATTGTGCTCATCGTTCTTGCGGTCATTCAGATTGTGCGCATTTTTATCTATCCTGTTTACACATTGGAACATCAGGAAATCTCGCGCACATATTTCTGGATCCGCACCGGCAACAGCACAATACTCGGCGTCATGATGATCGTATGGCTGTGCCTTTCGGCAGCCTGCCTTGTATTGTCTGCGGTGATCGGCTACATAAATTGCGTCAAGCGCGAAAAGCATGTTCGCAGCGTTGAAAAAGGCGAAATCAATGTAGACAAAATCTTCAAGGAAACAGAAGCTGAAATCGTGGCTGGTGGCAATACCGCCGAAATTAAGGAGGTAGAGTAAGATGCCCGAAGTAAACATAAGACACTTAGATAAAATATACGACGGCGGCGTTCAGGCTGTGTGGGACTTTAATCTCGACATAGCCGACGGCGAGTTCATCGTCCTTGTCGGCCCTTCAGGTTGCGGCAAGTCGACAACTCTCCGCATGGTTGCCGGACTTGAGGACATAACCAAAGGCGAACTTATTATCGACGGAAAAGACTGTACGCGTATTCCCCCCAAGGACAGGGATATCGCCATGGTTTTCCAGAACTACGCTCTTTACGGTCACATGACCATTTACGAGAACATGGCGTTCTCGTTGACTCTCCGCAAAGAGGATAAGCTGCTCATTCACCGCAAGGTTATGGCCGCGGCTGAAATTCTCGATTTAAAGACCCAGCTCAACAAAAAGCCCAAGCAGCTTTCGGGCGGTCAGCGCCAGCGTGTGGCTATCGGCCGTGCAATCGTCCGTAATCCCAAGGTTTTCCTTTTCGACGAACCACTGTCAAACCTCGACGCAAAGCTGCGCGGTTCAATGAGGCGCGAGCTTATGTTACTGCATAAAAAGCTCAATGCCACAATGATATACGTCACTCACGACCAGACCGAGGCTCTGACCCTTGCCGACAGAATCGTCTGCATGTCAATGGGTCACATTCAGCAGATAGGTAAGCCTATCGAGCTGTATGAAAAACCTGCAAATACTTTCGTTGCCACATTCATAGGGCTTCCCCCCATGAACCTGTTCGACGGCAAGGTACAAAAAGGTCACTTCGTTTGCGACCTGTTCGATTATCCTCTCAATGCGGAGCAGAAGAAATATCTCGCCGATTATGAGGGTAAAGAGGTTATATTGGGCGTCCGTCCCGAAAACTTTACCCGCGACGGGCATATATCTTTCAATATCACCAACAACGAAAACCTTGGTATGAACACCCTTGTTCACGGCAAGGTAGAAGGCAAGAAGATAGTCGTCTGCAAGTTTGCCGAATGGTGCAACTACAAGTATGGCGATGTAATTCAGCTCGGTTTCCAGGAAGACAAGATGCACTTCTTTGAAAAGGATCCCGAGGGCAGACACGAATACCAGAAGGTTATCAATTAAGGAGGTAGAATAATATGGCTGAAAACGAAAATATGGTTGTATCTCCTGAAAGCCAACCTGATGAAAACAAGGCTCTTAAAATTCTTAAAAAGATCGGCGCCGGAATAAAGGAATGGGGACGTAAACAGATCGTTTCATTAAAACGTTCACCCCAAAGAATACCTCTTATTATAACCGTAATATGTTCGGTTCTTTGGTTGATTTGGCTGTTTACATTCTCCCGTGCCAGCTACAGCCTTCAGGGCGTAGATTATTTGGGATTGATAGTATTCGCCACAACTTTGCTGTCGATACTCATTCTTCCTCTGTTCCTGAACGCATTCCCCAAGCGCAAAAAGCCCAATGTCGTCTTTATCGCTTTAGTGTTTATCTTTATAGCGGTGATGATCGTGCTGGACGTTATGTATTACAACAAGATATATACTTTCCTGTTCATAGAGGAAAGTCAGTCCACGACATGGATAGAATCGAGGCCTTATATAAGCTCCTCGCTTAATCTTGCGATTGTCCATATTATTATCCTTGCAGTTTCTGCGTTGAGCCTGGCTCTTATGCCCTTATATGCGCCGCTCATCAAGAAAATCAATACGTCCAAGGAAGTTGCAGGCAACGATATTCACGAAACTATCGACGTCGAAGACGAATAATTTATCAAACAAAATAAATTTAAATAACCGACAAAATTTGTTTTGTCGGTTATTTTCCTAAAAGAGTAAAATGTCAAAGAAAAAGAAAAAACAAGAAAAAGAAACGACAATTGAAAATTACTATGATCTGAAAGTCGAGGATGTCGATGATCTGGTATCCATTCTGCAGGACAGTTCTAAAGCTGCAGATAAGGAGGTAACCGATGATATCCAGGAAATAACAGGCGAGGAGGTCAAGGGCAAAAGTCACCGCAAGAGAACTTTTGACCCTTACAGAAGCGAACTTTTCCGCAAAGTCCCCATCTGGCTGAAAGCCATCTTTGTCAAATGGTGGTTTGCGGGGTGCGTCTGTTATTTTATCATGTTCGGATTAGGCATGTATATCTCCAGCAATGAAAATCTCATGCTGCTCACGGGCGCAGTTCTCGGCCTTATAGTCGATTTGTTTGTAAATCCTATTTTCTACTTTTTTGAATGGAACAAAGGCGAGTACGACAACTATATGATGTTCCCGTTTCCGTTCAAAAAATATTGGACTTTCTTTGCAAATATAATTTACTATATCCTGATAATGTTCCTTGTATCCTTCACATATTACGGGCTCAACATGCTCGTCAAGCTGGGTGATTCCGAAAATTATTTCGGCATAGAGCCCCTTCTGTTCGGCACTATATGCGTGATTATCGACATGGTGTTTATAGGAATCAAGGATCTGATCGTTTATCTTGTTAAAAAGCATAAAAATAAAAATGTAGAGGAGGTTACTCCCGATGTTTAAGCAACTGTTTGTTTCAAGTGTTTCGGCCTGCTTTGAACTCGAAAATAAAAACCCCTATTATAGTCCTGAAAAATATACGGTCTTTCTCAACGGTACTGCCGTGGAGGAGAAGGACTGCAACGTGTTTTCGCTCTTTAACCTCCAACCGGACAGCGAATATACGGTAAGCGTTTCCTGCTGCGGTGGCGAATTTAAATTTAAAACGCTGAAGGAGAGCGCCTGCATAAACGTCAGGGACCTCGGCGCCAAGGGCGACGGCGTTTCCGACGATACCTACTATGTTCAAATGGCCATAGACAGCTGCCCCAAGAACGGCAGGGTAGTCATCCCCGAAGGCTCTTTCTATGTCCGTCCCATAGTTTTGCGCAGCGATATCACCCTTGAAATCAAAAAGGGCGGCGAGCTGTTGGGCGACATAGTAGAAGAACACTACCCCTATGTCCCCGCCAAGATAGAATATGAGGACGGCACGGAGGATATCCTTGCCACGTGGGAGGGCAATCCCTATCCCTGCCATCAGTCCTTCGTTTCGGCATATAAGCAGAGCAATATAAAAATTGTCGGCGAGGGCGCTATAAACGGCAATGCGGATAAGTCCACATGGTGGGCGACGCCTAAGGGCAGGGCTGTGGCCCGTCCCCGCCTCGTCACGCTCAATAAATGCGAAAACGTCGTAATGCACGGCGTTACATGCAAAAATTCTGCCGCGTGGAACCTCCATCCTTTCTTTTCAAAAAATCTCGGCTTCTTCGACCTCCGCGTCTGCAATCCCTATACAGGCCCCAACACCGACGGCCTCGACCCTGAAAGCTGCGATAACGTCGATATAATGGGCTGTATCTTCTCCGTGGGCGATGACTGTATCGCCATCAAATCGGGCAAGATTTACATGGGCTCCAAGTACAAAACCCCCGCCAGCCGCCACACGCTGCGCAACAACCTCTTCCAGGACGGTCACGGCGCAATAGTTCTCGGTAGCGAGATCTCCGGCGGCGTGGAGGAACTCACTGTCTGCCAGTGCGTATTCAAGCATACCGACAGAGGCCTGCGTATCAAGTCCCGCAGAGGCAGGGGCAAAGATTCTATAATCGACGGCGTCCTCTTTGAAAATATCAAGATGATAAACGTCATCACACCCCTTGTGCTGAACATGTATTACTTCTGCGACCCCGACGGCCACACCGAGTATGTATGGTCGCGCGAAAAGCGCCCCGTCGGCGACGACACTCCTTATATGGGCAAATTTACTTTCAAGGATATCGAGTGCGTAGACTGCGAATGTATGTGCGCCTATTTCGACGGCCTTGTTGAACAGCCCGTCAAGGAAATCGTGCTTGAAAACGTTTCCTTCTCCTTCAAGCCCGACGCAAAGCCTTTCAAGCCCGCAATGCTCGAATTTGTCCGTGATTACTGCAAGGAGGGCATCTATATCGACAATGTCGAAAAGGTAGTCCTTAAAAACGTCACTTTCGACGGCGTGGAAGGCCCCGCGATAATAGAAAAAAATTGCGGCAAACTTATAAGAGAATGAGGTGAGAGTATGGATTATTCAACGATTGACAGATATATTGACAGACTCATTGAAGATACAAAGCCCGAAGCCCCCATTTGGAATATTGAAAATATCCGCCACGGCAAGGCTCCCGGCTGGAACTATATCGACGGCTGTATGATGACGTCGCTCTATTCCATCTATCAGAGCACGGGCGACAAAAAATATCTCGATTTCATCGACAACTTTGTTGACTACTACGTTTTCGATGACGGCACGATACGCGGCTATGAACTCGATACTTACAACCTCGACAACATAAATGAGGGCAGAATACTCTTCGACCTTTACAGGGAAACGGGCAAAGAAAAGTATAATCTTGCGATAGAACTGCTCAAAAAACAGCTCGACAGCCAGCCCAGAATAGCCATAGGCAACTTCTGGCACAAAAAAATCTACCCCAATCAGGTGTGGCTGGACGGCCTGTACATGGCTCAGGTATTCAGCACCCGCTACGCAGGCGAGCGCGGCGGCGGCGACTATTCCGACGTGGTAAAGCAATTTACAAACGTATACGAGAACATGTACGACAAGGATAAAAAGCTGTACTACCACGGCTGGGACTATTCAAAAGAGGCCTTCTGGGCAGACAAGCAGACGGGCCTTTCAAAGTCATTCTGGCTCCGTGCCGATGGCTGGTACACGGTCGGCCTTGTCGACGCCATAAGCTACATCAACGACGAAGCCGCCAAAGATAAACTTGCCGCCATCTTCCGCGCCACTATCGAAGGCCTTGAACAGTATATCGACCCCGCAGGGCAAATGTTCTATCAGGTCATAGACCAGGGCGCAAGAGAGGGCAACTACCTTGAAACTTCTGGCTCGGCCATGATAGCTTATGCAATGATGAAGGGCGCGCGCCTCGGCATAATCGATAAGCGCTTTGCCCAGGTCGGCAAGCAGGTATTTGACGGCATCTGCAACAGATATCTCAGCTCAACCGACGGCAAGCTCAACCTCGGCGGAATCTGCCTTGTCGCCGGCCTCGGCCCCGAAAATAACCGCCGCCGCGACGGCACTTTCGAATACTATATCTCTGAACCGGTCGTCGAAAACGACGCCAAGGGAACGGGGCCTTTCGTTATGGCATATACCGAACTCAGGCGCATAATCAACGGCTGAACGATTGTAAATTTTAAAAATAATGGTGGGGGGTGCGCCGCTTTCCGCGGCGCACCCCTTGATTATGTTTGCAATAGTTGCGGCATATTCCTGCCCCAATTTGGTAAGCGGTGCGCATTTAATGCGCACCGCTGTCATTCAATAAAATACCCGCCTGCGGCATTGCAATGCCGCAGGCGGGTTGAAAATCATTTGGCAAGAATAAGATGTCCTGTAAGTATCATGTAGATAAGGTCGATAATACACAAAAACCAGCCCCAACCTATCAACAGGAATACCAGAAAAACAATTATATGCACAATGCTGCGCGTGCGCAGCATTACGCTCAGCCTGACAAGCAGCTCAACTATCCACCCCACAAAGGGAATGAGCAGTAAAACAAGCTTTACAAGTCTGCTCTGCGAGTTAAACCATCTATCAAATGCCATTACAATCATCCTCCTTATAAAATCTGCCGTCTGTCGGCAAGATTTCTATATTACTGAAGGAACAGTTTCTTGAACAACAGTACCCAAACAAGGTCGACCCAACCGAAAATTATGCCGAAAGGTATGGTCAGTATGCAAATAATCAGTCGGATAAATCCTCCCTTTTTGATGAATGTCGACCATCTTACAACTAATTCAACAATCCAGTTTACAAAGGGAATGAGCAACAGCAGAAGCTGAACTAAGCGGCTCTGCTTGTTAAACCAAGTCATTTTCTAACCTCCTTTAAGTTTATTCGTTGAAGCGATGTTGCGCTTATGCGCGTTGTTGCCTCATAATTATATATATTATAGCACGTTTTTAAGGCGTGTCAAAGGATTTGGAGCAGTTTGTCGATTTATGTCATATTTGGCTTAAAGGCCCTGACTGTATCAAATACTGCGCGCGTCCTTGATAATTCCGTCAAAACCTTTGAATTTAAACGACCTGTCGGCATATATTATATACCCGTTCCAGCTTCCGTCCTTAGGCAGCGAAACCGAGCCGGGGTTAAGGTGAATATAGCCCGTCCCTTCAACGGCGTTCAGCGGCACATGCGTATGTCCCGTCAGGTACACGTCGCCCTTTCGCATGGGAGGCAGAGGGCGGTGTCCGTGCGAAAGGTGCATGTTTATGCCATCCACGCACAGCACGCCGTAATCGGATGAACAGTTAAAGGGCAGAACCATCTGGTCAACCTCGCTTTCGCAGTTGCCGCGCACGCAGGTTATAACGCCCGCATACGGGGTTAAAAGCTCCACAACCGTCTTGGGTGAATATTCGTCGGGCAGAGGATTTCTCGGCCCGTGATAGAGTATGTCGCCCAAAAGCACAAGCCTGTCCGCGTTCTCCCTGGTATAAGCTTCCACAAGTTTCCGGCACCAATATGCCGAGCCGTGAATATCCGAAGCAATAAGTATTCTCATAACTGCATGATTTCTCCTATTTTTTTAATAACGCTGTTTTCGCGGTTGGAACCTATCTCCTCGCCTATCTTTTCTTTAAGCGCGGGGAAGGCGTTGGCCGTCACAAATGCCTTGCCTGCCGCACACAGCATTTCATAATCGTTCATGTGGTCGCCAAAGGCCACGCTCTCGCTGCGGTCGACGCCGTAGTAGCTCAGCAGCGCGTCAAACGCACGGCCCTTGTTGGCCTGCGGAGCGGAAACGTCCAGCCAGTCATAGCCCGAAATCATCGCTCTCATGCCCTTTATCAGGGGCGGCAGAATAATTCCGCCATGTTCCGCGCAGGGCTTGCTGTCCCAAACTGAAATCTTTAAAACCACCTCGCCGTCGGCAACCGACTTCAAATCGTCCACCCGCCGCGCGGCCGAATACGACCTGTGTAAAACCTCGGTAAAGGGCGCGTAATCATCGGCGTAATATGCGCAGTCGGCGCAGGATAGCAGGGGGTATAGCCCTTCCTGCCCTGCAATTATGTCTAGGGCGTATTTAATGTCCTTTGCGGGCGTGGGGTCGCAGAAAACAATCTGCCCGTCTGCCCATGCCAGCCCGCCGTTTTCGGCGATTATGGCAATGCTGTCAAGCACAGGCTCAAACAGTTTTTTCAGGTTGGGCAGCTGTCTGCCGCTTGCGGGCGCAAATATCACGCCCATCTCTTTCAGTCTGCGTATATAAGAAAATGCCTCGGCGGGCATGATCTTCGTCGGCGGGAGAAAAGTCCCGTCAAGGTCGCTCGCAATAAATTTTATCATGCTATAATTGTATCATATTCCGTGCCGTTAAGCAAGCGGAGAAAACAATCTTGCAAGTTTTTGTCTGCGCCCTGTAAAGCGTTCCGAAAGCGCCAGGCAGGCCTCAAAATCACGCGCGGCGGCCTCGGCCATTTCTCCCGCAAACAGCGCCCCGCATTCGTGGTTGAGCCAAAGCGAGCGGCAGTCCAGATTATAGCTGCCCAAAAAGCACTTCCCGTCGCAGATTACGGCCTTTGCGTGCATAAACCCCGGAGTATAGGCGTATATGTCTGCGCCGCGCGCTTCAAGCCGCGCGGCGCAGTCGCGCGTTATGGCGTATGCCGACCGCTTATCGGGCATGGCAGGCAGTAAAATTTTAACGTCCACGCCCCTGCAAACGGCGTCCCCAAGCGCGGCTAAAACGCGTTCGTCGGGGCATAGGTAGGGGGTAAATATCCAAATCCTCCTGTTCGCCCGCGCAATCTCCCTGCATAACAGCGCGCTTGCCCGCCCGCGTACCGCGGGCGGGCTGTCATATACGGGCAGCATTTCATTCTCGTCCGAAACGGGCGGCTGAGGCGCGGGTGCGCCGCCCCGCCATGCGGCAAGGAACAACTCCTCAAAGAAGAGTGCCGCCCCGCCCGTCACAAGGAACGCGCTGTCCTTCCATTGTCCGTGCGGCCGCGTCAGGTTTGCGTATTCGTCGGCTATGTTCATGCCCCCGCACATGGCGACGGTTCCGTCTATCGCCGCAATTTTTCTGTGGTCGCGGAAATTCAGCCGCGATAGCGGAGGGGGTACCAGCCTGTTAAAGATTTTTATCGCCGCACCCAGCCTTTTCAGTCGTTTAAGCTGTCTTTTGGGCAGCCTGAGCGCGCTGCCCAGCGCGTCGGTCATTATCTTAACTTCCACGCCCCGCGCCAACGCCCGCTCCAGCACGGCGCACAGCCTGTCAAAAATCTTGCCCCCGGCCAGAATGTAAAATTCAATGCAAATCCTCTTCGAAGCGTTTTCTGCCGCCTCGAACAGCGCCTCAAAAAATTGCGCCCCGTCGCTGAAATATCTGCACGAGCGGTAGCCCGTTGCTCCGCCGCAGCAGACCGTGGCTTCGGGCGGGCGCGGCCTGTATATGGTTATAAAGTACGCCGCGGCGCCCAGCACGGGCAGGGCGGCAATAACCAGCAGCCAGGCGCACCTGAACTCCGCAGGGTAATCTCCCGCGGCCGCCTTTACCGCCGCTGCGGCGGCAAGCGCGAACGCCCCCAAAACCGCCGCGCCGAGCGATAAAATGGCGGGCAGCAGCATACATATGAATATAATGGCACACACATAAGCCGCAATCAGCAGTATGCAGACAAACAGTTTTGAAAAAATAAATTTAAAAAAGCCGCGCATAACCTTTTGCGTCTGCGCGGCTTTTTATGTCTTTAACATCAGAATATAAGCTTTATAACCGTCATCTTGGTTCCGTGTGCAACGTCGTCCAGTATCTCGGCCAGAATAGCGGAAGGGTCGTATTCCGTCAATACTTGCTTTTCAAACATGCTCAGATTGATTGCTCCGTGAATTATCATGTTTATAGCCGACTCGGTGTAGCCAAAGCCGTCGGTCACCGTAATCACGCGCGTATTGTGCCTGAAAAGCGGAAGGGTATCGAGCTTGAATCTCAGCGTCGCCATACCTTCAAGAACAAGCGTCTTGTCCCTCGCCAGCACATGTGTGGCAATGTCGGGGTTGAGTTTCGAGCAGGCAATATATACCGCGGCGTCGCAGTTAAGTCCGCTCGTGGCCTCGGCAATGCTGTTGTCAAGGTCTTCATCGCTTAAAACGGCGTAGTATATCCCGGACTTTTTCAGCTTTTCAACCGTCTTGGGATTGTCGCTTATCACAACGGGTATGAGTTTATGGTACATGGCCACCTGTGCCAGAATGAACGCCAGCGCGTTCCCTCCCACAATGGCCACTTTGCTGCCGGCAGACAGATGTAGTTGATCGTAAATATTTTCGGCAAAAGCCACATGTTCTATGCACAGCGCGTGAATGTTGTCCACTTCGTCGGGCAGCACGGCCACCCTGCGGTAATCGCATACCACAAAATCGCGCAAAAATCCGTCAAAGTCGATGCCGGCAATCTGAATGTGTTCGCAGTTATTTGTGTCGCCCTTGCGGCAGTGCAGGCATTTCAAACAAGGCCTTGCGCCCTTTATGAACACGCGCGCGCCCTTTTCCACGCCATACACCTTTTCGCCGCATTCCGTCACTACGCCCACGGCAAATCTGCCCACCGTTTTGGGGTAGGCTACAGGCAGCTCGCCGGAATAGCAAAGCGCGTCAAAGCTGCTTAAAAGCACATAAGTTACCTTAATTTTTACCTGCTCCGGCAGGAGCGACAATTCGCCCTGCGGTTGGTTGCTCAGGGCCTTGGGGCCCATCAATACCCAATTATCCATACACCCCTATTATACGACATTGCAATTACTAAATCAACCCAATTTTGAAAAAATCATTAAGTTTTGCTAATTTTTGTGCTTAATAATAAAAAATTTGTTTTATGACGGCAAAATAATTGACTTGAAGCCGTTTTTTATATATAATAGTTTAGCATAATAAGAAATATCAGCGAGGTGAAATAAATGAAGCCCGATATACATCCCGATTATCATGAGGTAACGGTTGTGTGCGCATGCGGCGCTACTTTCAAAACCGGTACCACTAAAAAGGTTGATACGTTAAAGGTTGATATCTGCAATAAATGCCATCCTTTTTTCACCGGTAAACAAAAGCTTGTTGATACCGGCGGCCGTGTAGATAAGTTCAAGAAAAGATACAATATCTGAAAAACTACGCTCCTCGGCCTTCATTGCAAGGCCTGAATTTGTAGAAGCAACCCATTCAGCCTCCGCCGCACGGCGCAGCCCGCTGTACGGCAAACCAATTATGAACATTCTCGGCTCCGCTTTTTGCAATTTCCTGCGGGTTAAGCCTTGATTGTATTTTACTCCAAACCCCCGCGAAAGCGGGGCAAGCTAATACGCGCGCGTGCGCGCCTGCACATTTATTTACAGTGTTCTGCCGTTCAACGGCCGCGCTGATGTCGCCGGGCGCTCGCGCCTTTTATATATTTTAAACAAAATGTCAGATAAACGTAACAAAGCACAAAAAAGATGCACGTCCATAGGCGGCCAGGCCGTAATGGAGGGAGTGATGATGCAGGGCGCAACGTGCTACTGCACGGCTGTCCGTGACCCCGAAGGCGTCATTCAGGTCGAGCGTCTGCGTTTAAACCATTCTCCCGCCGCACAGAAGGCGGCAAAAATCCCCTTTGTCCGCGGCGTTGTCAACATGTTCTCCTCCCTCATCCGCGGCACCAAGACGCTCATGCGCAGCGCACAGGTCTACGGCGCCGACGAAAGCGAGCCGGGCCGCGTGCAGCGCTGGCTTGCAGAAAAGTTCAATGCCGACATAATGGAAGTTGCCACCTATATCTCCGCCGTGATCGGCGTAGCGCTTGCCGTCGCGCTCTTCATGGTTCTGCCCCAGCTTGCCATCTCCGGCCTGGTAGGGCTGTTCCCCGCGTTGGCGGGCACCATCTGGCAGTATCTGCTCCTCGGCCTGTTCAAGCTGATAATTTTTCTGGCCTATCTCGGCCTCATTCTCCTCTTGCAGGATATACGTCGGCTCTACTGCTATCATGGCGCCGAGCATAAAACCATCAACTGTTACGAAAAGGGCCTTGAGCTCACCCCCGAAAATGTGCAAAGCTGTTCGCGTATTCACGACCGCTGCGGCACTTCTTTTCTGTTTATAGTACTCATAATCAACATTGCAATATTTTCCGTTGTGTCCTGGGCTCTCGGGGTGGACGTCAGAATTGAAAGCAACGCCCTTCGTTTTCTTGCGCGCTTAGGCATGGAAGTAATTCTCCTGCCCGTCATCACGGGCGTCGGGTACGAAATATTAAAACTGCTCGCGCGCTTCCACGGCAAAATCTCTCGCGTTTTAAAGTCGCCCGGCATACTCCTTCAAAAGGTGTTCACCACGCGCGAACCCGAAATAGAGATGATAGAGGTGGCCATCGCCGCCTTCAACGCCGTACTCGAAATGGACGCCGACCCCGCCATGGAGGAAACGCATTTCGTCACGGGCGGCGTACTCGTTCCCATGCTCGAGGACACAAAAAAGCTCTTCGCCGAAAAGCACATAGACCAAAGCGACGCCGAATGGATATATTCGCTCGTCCTCAATATCCCGCGCAGCAAACTCAACGATAAATCGAACGTAGTCAAACCCTCGGAAGCCAAGCGCATAGACGAAATTGTTCAAAAGCGCCTTACGGGCAGGCCGCTCTGGTATATTATGGGCGACACCGAATTTTATGACTGCAAAATAAAGGTGGACGAGCGCGTCCTCATTCCCCGTCCCGAAACGGAGATCCTCGCCGAACATGCGGTAAAGACCGTGGAACCGGGCAACAAAGTGCTCGACCTCTGCACGGGCAGCGGCTGTATTGCCATTGCAATAGCCAAACACTGCGCTGAAAAGCGCGTCAGCGTAACTGCGTCCGACGTATCCGACGCGGCCTTAATGCTCGCTGCCGAAAATGCCGCCCTCAATTCGGTGAAAATCAATTTCGTGCGCAGCGATTTGTTTGAAAAGATACACGGCAGATTCAACCTGATCGTGTGCAACCCCCCGTATATACGCACGTCTGAAATTTCCGCCCTCTCCCGCGAGGTGCGTGATTACGAGCCCCGTATAGCTCTTGACGGCGGCGAGGACGGCCTGAATTTCTATCGTCGTCTTGCGCGCGAAGTCTACCGCTATATCGCCAAAGGCGGCATGCTCATACTCGAAGTCGGCGAAGGTCAGGCGGAAGAAGTCCTCAAACTCTTTGAAAAGCGCGACTATGCTATGGTCGTTAAGGACTATAACGGCGTTGACAGAATACTCAAGATAGCATTTTGATTTGTTTCCCCGCGCAGGCCCGACTGTTCCGTCCCGCCTGCGCGCGGCACTGAAATTACCGCCCAAACTGTTTTTTTGTATGTCCGATATAATAATTAAACTCAAAGATATATACGAAAGATACAACGCCCTCTCCGAAAAACTTGCCGACGGCGCAGTCATATCAAACGCCGCCGAATGGGCGGCGCTGGCCAAGGAACAGTCCGAACTTTCCGAACCCGCCCAAAAGTATGCCGAATATCTTCGGTTAGACAGCCGCATGACCCAGGCTGCGGAGGCGGAGCGGTCGGAATCCGACCCCGAAATGCGCGCCCTCCTCAACGAGGAAGTGTACGATTGCAGACAGCAGCTCGCCGCTCTGCGCGAGGAGATAAAGATAATTCTCCTGCCCAAGGACAAGCATGACGAGCGCAACTGTATAATGGAAATCCGCGCGGGCGCGGGCGGGGAGGAGGCAGCGCTGTTCGCCTATGAACTCTACCGCATGTATATAAACTACTGCGAACATCACCGCCTGAAGATGGAGGAGGTCGATAAAAACCAGACCGAACTCGGCGGCATAAAGGAAGTCGTTCTCAACATCTCCGGCAAGGGCGCGTACAAACTTTTAAAGTTTGAAAGCGGCGTACACCGCGTCCAGCGCGTGCCCGAAACGGAATCCCAGGGCAGGATACACACCTCCACGGCGACCGTCGCCGTCCTCCCCGAAGCCGACGACGTGGATATTGAAATACGCGACGAGGACATCAGGGTGGACGTCTACCGTTCGTCGGGCGCGGGCGGCCAGAAAGTCAACAAGACCGAAACGGCCATAAGAATCACCCACTTCCCTACGGGCATAGTCGTCACCTGTCAGGATGAGCGCAGTCAGCTCAAGAACAAGGACAAAGCCTTTAAAGTGCTGCGTTCCCGCCTTTACGATTATTACAGCAGCCGCAACCAATCCGAACAGGACGCGCGCCGCAAAAGCCTTGTCGGCCGCGGCGACCGCTCGGAACGTATCCGCACCTACAACTTCCCGCAGGGCCGCGTCACCGACCACCGCATAGGTCTGTCGCTCTACTCTCTGGACAGTTTCATTATGGGCGACATAGACGAGATGGTTCAGGCCCTCGCCGTTGCCGAGCGTGAAAACGCCCTTGCAGGCAGCGAAGACTGATATTAAAGAACAGGGGAAAACGTATATGAAAATCAACAACCGTTCAAGCGAAGACTACCTTGAATCGATATTGCTGTTGTCGCGCGAGCTGGAATTCGTCCACCGCATAGACATCGCGCGCAAGATGGGCGTGTCGCAGCCCGCCGTTCAGAAAGCCATCAAAATTCTCATTGACGGCGGATATATCACCACGGACGGCATGCACATCTATTTTACCGAGCGTGGCCGCGACTATGCCGAGGCCGTGTATAACCGCCATTGCGTCATCCGCAAATTCCTTATTCTGCACGGCGTAAACGCGGCCGACGCCGAACGCGACGCCTGCGAAATGGAGCATATCGTGTCGGACGCCACTTTCTCCATAATGGAGGAGTACGTTTCTAAAAATCAAAATAATTGAGGCATATTGTACGGTCGGCCGTGAATACGGCGCGGCTTTGTGCGCGGGCGCGGGCAGAAAAATTTCTGCCCGCGCCCGCCTTTTTTTCTCTTGCAGATACTGCCAAAAGTTAGCCGGGGATAAATTTTTTTAATTTTTTTATTAACTTAAGTTAATTTTGTTTGACAAGCGTCATATATATAACTATAATTATTTGTGTTATATAGGGCGCGCAAAAATTTTGTTTGCATGACAGGCGCTCTTTTGTGGTATATGTTGCTTGCTGTGCCGCACAGGCGGCACGTTCCGCCCGCGTTCGGAACGATCAGCGCGGAAATTTTTTAAATGTGGAGGAGTAAAATGCCTGTAACTCTGGCGCCGGTCAACACGCCGGTTAAAATCATCAGAATAACCGCCGAAGACAAAGTTAGAAAACATCTCTTTGAACTCGGCATAACCGAGGGGAGCGAAATTACTTTGGTTTCGTCCACCGCAAACGGCGTTATCGTAATTGTAAAGGAGGGCAGGTTGTGCCTCGACGGCACTCTCGCCCGCAAAATACTCGTCGGCTGATAGTTCCGCGGTATGGTATTTGTCGGTCAATATTCCGCACTTAATGCGGTAAGATAAAATTTATAGGAGAAAAATATGATAAAACTGCTCAGCGATTTCACCATTGGCCAACAGGGTGAAATAGTTAAGGTCAACGGCGACGGCAAAATCCGCCGCAGGCTGTTCGACATGGGCGTAACCCCCGGCGCGCAAGTAATGCTCCGCAAAAAAGCGCCCTTGGGCGACCCCCTGGAAGTCAACCTGCGCGGCTATGAACTTACGCTCCGCAAAGTCGAAGCTGCCTGTGTGGAGGTGGAAGTAAAATGAAAACTTTTGCATTGGCCGGCAACCCCAACTGCGGCAAAACAACGTTGTTCAACGCCCTCACGGGTTCAACCGCTCACGTCGGCAACTGGCCGGGCGTAACGGTCGATAAAAGGGAGGGTATATACAAGGGCGCTGCCGAAAAGGTCAACATAGTCGACCTTCCCGGTATCTATTCGCTTTCGCCCTACACTCCCGAAGAGGTCATCTCGCGTAACTTCATCCTCGATGAAAAGCCCGACGGCATAATCAATATCGTCGACGCAACCAACCTTGAACGCAACCTCTATCTCACCACCCAGCTTCTGGAAATGGATGTCCCCGTAATAGTCGCCCTCAACATGATGGACGAGGTCAAAAAGTCGGGCGACATAATAGATGTAAAGGCGCTTGAAAAGGCCATAGGCGTGCCCGTAGTCGCAATTTCCGCCCTCAGAAAACATGGTATCAAGGAGCTTATGGACAGGGCGATATCCATGAGTTCGGACCGCAAAGGCACAACCGTTCTTTCAGGGGCGCTCTCCGCCAAGATACAGCGCGCAAAACAGTTCTTTGCCGCAACCAACGTTTCTTCGCCGCTCTTCCATGCAATCAAACTGCTCGAAGGCGACGAAATAGAGCTTGAACACGCGGGCGCAAAGGAAGTCTTTACTGAAATTTCGGCCGGGCAGGACATGGAAGCCGCCGTCGCCGACGCAAGATATAAGTACATATCCGCAAACTTCTCCACTGCCAAACAGAAAAAGGAAAAGCAAGTTTTAACCAAGTCCGATAAAGTGGATAGGGTGCTCACCCACAGGGTATGGGGTATTCCTATATTCGTTGTCATACTCTTTGTCATCTTCCACCTTACGTTCTCCGAAGATCTGTTCTACATAAACACGATATATTCGGCAGTGAACGGCGGCGAGGCTGCCCTTCCCACGTTCGAAGACATCGGCTTTGCCATTTCGGAAGATACCGAAATGTACGAAAACTTCGGCATAGCCTTAGCGGCTTGCTTCTATGACGGCGCGGTGTTCTCCCCCGGCGTAATACTCGCCAACATTCTCAACCTCGTGTTGGGCTATATCAGCTACGGCATAGGCCTCGGCGTTGAAATGGCGGGCGCGTCAGAGTGGGCCGTCAGCCTCATTAACGACGGCATAGTCGGCGGTATAACCGCAGTTCTGGGCTTCCTGCCCCAGATTCTCACGCTGTTCCTTTTCTTCTCCATACTCGAAGATACGGGCTATATGGCGCGCGTGGCGTTCATTCTCGACAGAATTTTCCGCCGCTTCGGCCTTTCGGGCAGAGCATTCATGCCCATGATAATGGGCTTCGGCTGCTCGCTCCCCGCAATGATAAACACCCGTACCCTCGCCGACGACAATGAAAGAACGGCAACCATAAGGGTAATTCCCTTCTTCTCGTGCGGCGCAAAGCTGCCCATACTCACGGCTATAGCCGGCGGTATCTGCGAGATAATGGGGCTCCCTTACGTTGAACTTATCACAGTTTGCATGTATTTGCTCGGCATAATAACGGCTATTACCTGCATAATAATCATGCGCGCAACTACAATGCGCGGCGAAGTTCCTCCTTTCATCATGGAGCTGCCCACATACCATGTGCCCGGCTTCAAAAACCTCATGCTCCATCTGTGGGATAAGACAAAGCACTTCGTCAAAAAGGCGTTCACCATAATCTTCGTTTCCACCGTTCTCATCTGGTTCTTGCAGTCCTTCCGCTGGAATTGGACATATATCGGCGCGGACGACATGGGTGATTCCATTCTCGCCTCAATCGGCCAGCTCATTCAGCCCATATTCACGCCCCTCGGCTTCGGCTCGCAGCTCGGCGATTACGGTTGGGTATTTGCAGTCGCCGCCATCACAGGCCTCATCGCAAAGGAGAACGTCATTGCAACCTTCTCCGTGCTTGCAGCCATGATTGCTGCGGCAACTAATCAGAATTTCGAAGCTACCGAAGAAGGCATTACCGAAGCCGTATTCATGATAGAAAACACGGGTATATCCACTGCCGCCTGCATAGCGTTCATCATGTTCAACATGACGACCATCCCCTGCTTCGCAGCGGTCGCAACTGCCAAGGCAGAGCTGCCCAACGGCAAGTTCGGCGGCACGCTCGTGTTCTGGCTGGTAACTTCATATATAGTCGGCACGGTAATTTACACCGTGGGCGAATGGTGGTGGACAGTGTTCATCTGGCTCGTAGTGGCAGTTGCCGCCGCGGCGGTCATTATTCTGCACAACAAGGGCAAGATTAAATTCCCCAAGCTCAGAAAGAGTAAGTCTTAAAAATGCTTTAAAGGAGGTCATGAATAAATGGGTGCTTTGGAAATTATATTGATAATAGTCTGTGCCGTCGTCGTTCTGGGCGTCATCGGCACGGCAATATACCGCAGGATAAAGGGCAAACCCTCCGGTTGCGGCTGCGGTTGTCAAGATTGCCCGCACTCATGCGGCAATTCAAAGCCCGAACAGGACTGAACCTTTACTTTGCATACCTAAAATTGCACATTCTTATGCAGCATATACAACACTCCACAAAGATAATGCGCGGTCTTTGGCCGCGCATTATCTTTTGTTCAGCATTATAGCCTCCCCTTGTAAAGGGGCGCCTATAATATAGCATTTTTAAGCGGCTTATGTGTTTGGGGTGAAAGGATAGTGATGAAACAAAAATAAATGTTAAAATATTAAAAAATGATTATAAAAGCACTTTACTTTTTTGGGTGGGTGTGGTATATTGTGTAAGGAATTATCAAAATATTGTATTTATTAACAATAAATTTTTGTGTGCTACGCACCCAAAAAGGAGCAGCCAAAAGGCTGCTCCTGCAATGTTTTAATTGATGACATCGCAAAAATGCGCGCAAGCGTATTGTTGCGGGTAAATAAACTTTAAGGGGAAATATATAATGAAAAAATCCAAGCTGTTAATTTTTCTGCTTGCGGCGATATCGTCGGTATCGCTCGCGGCCACGGCTACCTTCACGGCATGTACGTCCGATGGTGAATCAACGCAAGTCAGCGAAGAAACTCCCGACACCGGCGACGAAAGTGACGACACTTCGGGCGACGAAAGCGACGATACTTCGGGCGACGAAAGCGACGACACATCCGGCGACGAAAGTGACGATACTTCGGGCGACGAAAGCGACGACACTTCGGATGACGAAGATGACGATACTTCGGGCGACGAAGCGCAGGGTACATATACCGTCACTTTCAATACTAACGGCGGCTCTGCCATCGAATCCGTGACGGTGGAGGAGGGCTCAACGGTCACTCAGCCCGATGACCCCACAAACACCAGCAGCGAAGGCATTATTTTCTCCGGCTGGTATTCAGACGCGGCTCTCACCACGCCTTTCGATTTTTCTACGCCGATAACTTCTGATATAACCCTTTATGCAAAATGGCAGCAGCAGGTAACTACAAGCGTAGACTTTCTTGAACTTGCCGCGGCAGTAGGAAGTACTTCCTCTAATACAACTTTTAATGAAAACTATGAATATCTCGGAATATTCACCTTTACGGGCGGCCGCACAGAACCCAGTAATGAATGTGTAAATACTCAGGGCAACGCTATAATCATTACTCTGACCGGCGAAGTCAACAGCATAACCATCTACGGCAGAGGGGCTTCTTCAAGCAGTGCTTCGGCGGCTCTGTACGATTCTGACGGCAACCTGATTGAAGGCAGCGAAACGGGAACACTTGCAAACAATCAATACTTCGGCGCAGAAACAATAGGCGACGCAGATGCGGGTCAGCCCATTGTAATAGAAAATCTCCCCGCGGGCACTTATACGTTCAGCGGCTCAGGCTCGCTTCGCATAACTCAGCTCAGCGTAACTCAGCTGCTCGACGTTGGCACTCCCACACAGGTCGTGGCGGACAGCGTAACGGCAACCGGCTCTGAAATGCTCGTCGGCGGCACTTACGACGCCAGCGGCGTGACTGCGCAGATACTCTATGACAACGGCATGGTGTCCACAAAGACCATAGACCCCGAAGATATTGATACCTCCGAAGTCGACGTAAATAATGCAGGTATATATAACGTAACGTTTACCTAT
Source organism: uncultured Clostridia bacterium (assembly GCA_964447305.1). Lineage (GTDB taxonomy): Bacteria > Bacillota > Clostridia > Christensenellales > Borkfalkiaceae > Coproplasma. Next base: position 2,269 of record CAYURN010000006.1, on the reverse strand, counting down.
ACCGAAAACGGCGTGACCGTAAGCGGCAGCTATCAGGTAAAGGTGTACGCTATCGAAAGCATAACGCTGGGCGAATACGTCACCAGCGGCGCAACTACTACCAACCTCAAAAAGGTATATGTCGACGGTGAAACGCTCTCCACCGACGGCCTTACGGTAATCGCCACGGCAAAGACGGGCGACGACGGCGAAGAAACGGAGTTCATCCTCAGCGACAGCTATTACAATATAGCCCTCAGCGATGACGGCAGCTCATATATAATCACTGTTAACAGCAGTTACCTGCTCAACAGTTCGGCTTCCGTAACGGCTTCTTACGATATATATCATATCGACGCTTCTGATATGCTTGAGGCTGTTGAAAACGGCGTTCTCACCATAACCGTAGACGCTTCCGCAACCGTAAACGCTACAACTTACAACACTCTCACGGACGCCCTCGCGGCCATTGAAGCGGCTGAAATTTCCGACGACGTCATCAAAAAGATAGTCGTGGCCGACGGCGAGTATTATGAAAAGGTCTATGTAAATATACCCAACGTTCACCTCGTTGCACAAAATATTGTTGATATAGACGACCTTGACTCTGAAACAGATTCCAAAGTAGTATTCTGGTTCGACGCCTTGGCAGGCACAACCGACCCTGCGGGCAATTCCTACGGCACAAACGGCAGTGCGTCCTTTACAATAGGTTCGGGCGCAACCGGATTCAGAGCGGAAGGCATAACCTTTAAAAACTACTACAACACCAACGATTTGTATATTGAATCGCAGTCGTTAACAAGCAACACCCAGGCGGTCGCCGTATATATCGCGGCGGAAGAAGTTGCGTTCTACAACTGCAAGTTCACATCCTATCACGACACGTTATATGCAAATTCCGGTTCGCACTACTTTGAAGATTGCTGGATAGAGGGCAGAACAGACTTCATCTTCGGCAACAGCGCCGTATCGTATTACAAGAACTGCTCTATCTGGATCATAGGCGCAAACTCTTCAACCAACGGCGGCTATGTTTGTGCAACCCAGAACAATGACCAGACGGGCGTGTTCGTATTCGACGGCTGCACGTTCGACGGTGACGAAAACGTCGTCGAAGGCACCGTGGCGCTCGGCAGACCTTGGGGCGTCAACATGAAGATGGTCGTCATGAACTCCACATTAAGTGCTAAATTCAGCACGGCCCAGCACACTTCCGGAACAACGCAGGGCCAGCGCTACGTTGTAATGAGCGGCAACGAACCCAACCCCGCAAATTATATCGAATACAACAACACGGGCGCAGGTTCGCTTGAAAATCTCACCGCAGAAGAGATCGCGGAATATGCTCAGACTACCTGCACGGTCGTAACCGACGCAGCCGACGTTGCGGCTTACACGGTTGAATCGCTGTTCTCCACCGGGTGGTATCTTAACGGTATAGCTCAATAAAACGTAATATTATGGTATAGCCAAATAAAAACGTAGTATTACGGTATAGCCCAATAAAAACGTAATATTATGGTATGACTCAATAAAAACGTAATATTATGGTATGGCTCAATAAAAACGTAATATTTTATGTATTTAAGCGGCGGACGCAGAAAAGCGTCCGCCGCTCTACCTTTTTTATTCGCAATATTCACATTGAAGGCGCCCCCTAAGCGTAGGGGGGCTCATCATTGGAGGCGCCCCTTTTTATAAGGGGAGCTGGCTTGCCGTAGCGTCAGCGGCGGCAAGACTGAGGGGTTTGTATAGGCGCCCCTTTATAAGGGGAGCTGGCTTGCCATAGCGATAGCGGCGGCAAGTCTGAGGGGTTTTGTTTAGTGTTGTGTTGATTGACCCTTCCGTCGCGGCGGCATGCGCCGCCGCGCCACCTTTCTCACGCGGCGTAAGGAATGTCGCCGCGCTCGGTCACCGCTCGGGCGGACTTTTGCCCTCGCTCATCTCGCAGTTTGACCCCTCCGCCTCACTTCGTTCGGCACCTCCCCTAGGCTTAGGGGAGGCTTGGGGGTGTCCACTGTTTTGAAAACACCTTGCTCGTCCTAAGCTTAGGGGAGGCTCATCATTAGAGGCGCCCCTTTATAAGGGGAGCTGGCTTGCCGTAGCGCCAGCGGCGGCAAGTCTGAGGGGTTTGTATAGGCGCCCCTTTATAAGGGGAGCTGGCTTGCCATAGCGCCAGCGGCGGCAAGCCTGAGGGGTTTGTATAGGCGCCCCTTTTTATAAGGGGAGCTGGCTTGCCGTAGCGCCAGCGGCGGCAAGTCTGAGGGGTTTGTATAGGCGCCCCTTT
>CAYURN010000005.1:0-94058 GCA_964447305.1 uncultured Clostridia bacterium | reverse complement strand
CGGCGCTGGGTCACAACCTTGAAAATGTGGAAGCCAAGGACGCAACCTGTACGGACGTAGGCTGGAGTGCATACCAGCAATGCACGCGTTGCAGCTACAACACAAAGATAGAAATCCCAGCGCTCGGCCACAGCTGGACAGAAACCAGCAGCACAGCAACCTGTACGGAAGCAGGAACAACGACCTACACCTGTACGAGATGCAACGCAACTAATACAGAAGACACCGCAGCGCTGGGTCACAACCTTGAAGATGTAGCAGCCAAGGACGCAACCTGTACGGAAGCAGGCTGGAGTGCATACAAGCAATGCACGCGTTGCAGCTACAACACAAAGGTAGAAATCGCAGCGAGCGGTCATACATGGGGTGAAACGCTGGAATGGAACTGGCGCTGGAGCACCGAGGATAACAACTATACGGCAACGGCAACGTTTAAGTGCAGCGTATGCTCAACTACTCAGACGGAAACAGCGGATGTAAATATCTCAACTACGTCGGAGGCAACGTGTACGCAAGATGGCGTAGTCGTATACACCGCAACGGTGACATTCAACGGCGAAACCTATACCGCTACCAAGACTGACGCAATTACAGCAAGCGGCCATACCGCAGGCACAGCGGTAACGGAAAATTACGTATCGGCTACCTGCACTGTAGACGGCAGCTATGACGAAGTAGTTTACTGCACGTCGTGCAATGCGGTACTTTCCCGCGAAACCAAGACAATCGTGGCAACAGGTCATACTCCCCAAACAGTTGAGGGGACAGCAGCAACCTGTACGGAAAGCGGACTGACCAGCGGCAGCGTATGCTCGGTTTGCAAAGCCGTGCTTGTAGCACAGACAGTAATCCCCGCTACGGGTCATACCTGGGGCGAATGGGAAGCAGACGACGAGTCGACCCATACGCGTGAGTGTGAAATTTGTGACGAAACCGAAACGGCCGAACACAGCTATGTAAATGCTGAATGGACGGACAACGGCGACGGTTTAACCCATTCTCGCAAATGTGATTATTGTGAATATGTAGACACGAAATCCCACAACTGGGAAGAGGGTGAATGCCCTGATTGCGGAACTGAATGTGAGCACGAATGGGGTGCATGGAAAGCAGACGACGGATCGACCCATACGCGTGAGTGTGAAATTTGTGACGAAACCGAAACGGCCGAACACAGCTATGTAAATGCTGAATGGACGGACAACGGCGACGGTTTAACCCATTCTCGCAAATGTGATTATTGTGAATATGTAGACACGAAATCCCACAACTGGGAAGAGGGTGAATGCCCTGATTGCGGAACTGAATGTGAGCACAAATGGGGTGCATGGGAAGACAACGAAGACGGTTTAACTCATACGCATGAGTGCGAAATTTGCGAAGAAACCGAAACTGCCGACCACAGCTGGGACGACGGCGTAATAACAACTTTGGTAAGCTGCACGAGAGCAGGAGTAAGGACTTACACCTGCACGGCATGCGGAGTAACTTATACTGAAACAATTCCCGCCATTGGTCACATCTTTGTTAACTATGTATCCAACAACGACGCAACTTGCACGGAAGACGGTACAAAGACGGGAATCTGCAACAACGGTTGCGGTACAACAAATGTTATTACTGATATAGGTTCCGCTACGGGACACACTCCTCAAGCAGTTGAGGGAAAAGCAGCAACCTGTACGGAAAGCGGACTGACCAGCGGCAGCGTATGCTCGGTTTGCAACACCGTGCTTGAAGAACAACAAGTAATCCCCGCTACGGGTCATACCTCAGGCGAAGCGGTAACGGAAAATTACGTATCAGCTACCTGCACCGTAGACGGCAGCTATGACGAAGTAGTTTACTGCACGGTATGCAATACGGAACTTTCCCGCGAAACCAAGACAATCGCGGCAACAGGCCATACCTGGGGCGAATGGGAAGAATACGATGAGTCGACCCATACGCGTAAGTGCGAAGTTTGCGAAGAGACCGAAACGGACAGCCACGACTTAGGCGACGACAATGTATGCGCCGACTGTGGCTATGAAGACAGCAAGGACGACACAGGCTCCGACGACGAAAGCGGTACAGGTTCGGATGACGAAAGCGGCACAGCTTCGGACGACGAAAGCGGTACAGATACCGATGATGAAAGCGGTACAGATACCGCCACAGGTTCCGGTGAAGAAGACGAAACTATCAACCTTTTGTGGCTGATAATCTTGCTCATCATTCTCATCATAATCGAAGCTATCATTCTCTTGCTCATCATAAGAGCGCGCAAACGCCTTGAAGATGACAGCAATCCCGACGGTGAAAAGCCTGATAAGGTTGCTGCGGGTGCGCCGATAGCGCTTCTGGCAGTGAAGTATATTCCTTGGCAGATTGCAGTAATAGTCGTTCTGTCTGTCATCTTTGTGGCCTTGCTTGTAGTGGATATAATCTCCTACAACTCTTACAGGAGGGCAAAGGCTGCGGCGGATGATAAACTTATGGAACAGGCAGAGGCATCCGAACAGTCAACCGAGCAAATGACGCCTGCAACGGGTGTTGAAAGCGTTGATTACGGAACTTCACCTGTAACAGAACAGGCTCAGGAGGAGATCTTCTCTGATTCCAACGCAGATACTCTGACGGATGATAGTGGCGAGAGTGCTGAATAAAACCCGTACAATGTGACATGAGGGGCTTGACAATGTCTTCTCCCTTCTGACTGAAGAACAATAAACAATAGTGCGGCGCGCCGATCGGCGCGCCGCACTATTGCTGTATATGCGATCAGATTGTATCAAAATAAATTTCACACAAAAAATTTGGTGTTTACTATTGACAAATTGATATAGTCATGTTAAAATATAAATAGTTTATCACTTTACCTTAATAAAGCAAAACCTTTGATGCAGAAAAAAGGCGGGTCAGATTTCTTGAAGCGAGTGCGCGGCGGTGTGAGGCGCATAGAAATTTCCGAGTAATATGGACTGCGGAGGGCGGTATAAATTGCCGACGTTCGTCGCCGCGTCAGGGCGACAGGGAATGTCTGTTCCCGTAAAGAGGGTTCTTTAAGAACTGAATCAAGGTGGCACCGCGTTGAAATTCCAACGCCCTTGGCTTATTGCAGCCAAGGGCGTTTTTGCATACAATAAAAATTACAGGGTCAATTATGAAGGTAAATTACACGCTTGAACAACTCCATGAACTCAAAAATCAGGGCTATGGCCGCGTGCCGCTGTATTGCAGCGCCTTTGCCGACCAGGCCACGCCCATTCAGGTTCTCAGCGCCGTAAAGGAGCGCACGGACAGATGTTTTTTGTTTGAATCTATCGAAGGCGGCGAAAAGGTTGCGCGCTATTCGTTTATAGGATTTGAACCCACGGCAGAAGTCTTTGTGCGTGACGGCCGCATTACCGTCACCCGCGGCGGCGAGGAGCGCACCTTTCCCACAACCGACCCGAACGCCGACATCCGCGCCCTGCTCGGCAAAACCAGATGCCTCCGCGCGGAGGGCCTGCCGCCCTTTACCGGCGGCCTTGTGGGCTATTTTTCATATGAATATTATAAGTATTATGAGCGGGCGGATTTCCTTGCCTCAGGCGACTTCGGCGATTGCAGGCTCATGCTCTTCGATAAAGTCATCGCCTACGACAATTTCGGTCAGAAGGTCTATGCGATAGTCAACATGGCACTCGATTCTCTCGACGGTCAGGCCTACAATCTCGCCCTCGAAAGTCTTGCGGATATGCTGAATATCATATCCTCAGGCGGTACCCAGCCGCACGGCGGGGCAAAATTGCTGTCCCCTTTCAATATGGCGTTCAGCCGCGAAGATTACATGGCCAAGGTTGAAAGGGCAAAGCACTATGTCCGCGAAGGCGATATATTCCAATGCGTGCCCTCCAATGTGTGGACGGCTGAAATGGAGGGCAGTCTGCTTTCGGCATACCGCGTGCTGCGCACAACAAATCCTTCGCCGTACATGATATACCTCTCCATGGGCATGACCGAACTCGCCGGGGCCTCGCCCGAAACGCTCGTCAAACTCTCCGACGGCGTTGTCGCCACTTTTCCCATTGCGGGCACGCGCCCCAGGGGCCGCACGGATGCAGAGGACAGGGCGATGGAGGAGGAACTGCTCGCCGACGAAAAGGAGGTCGCCGAACACAACATGCTCGTCGACCTCGGCAGGAACGACCTCGGCAAGATATGCAAATTCGGCAGCGTAAAGGTGGAGGACTATAAAAAGATATACAGATTTTCGCATATAATGCACATAACCTCTACCGTTCAGGGCGAGGTGCGCGACGGCACGGACGTGCTCGACGCGCTTACCGCAACACTGCCCGCAGGCACACTCTCGGGCGCGCCAAAGCTCAGAGCCATGCAGATAATTTCCGAACTTGAGGAAGGCAACATCCGCGGCGTGTATGGCGGCGCGGTCGGCTACATCTCCTTTGACGGCGACGGCGATTTCTGCATAGCCATCAGAACGGCTATGCGCTTCGGCGGAAAGGTCACCGTCCGCGCGGGCGGCGGCATAGTTGCCGACAGCCTCCCCCAAAGCGAATTTACCGAAACAGAAAACAAATCGGCGGCCATGCGCGAGGCCATATTGAAGAGCGCAGATTTACAGTTTTAAAGGTCATACAATGAAAAGAGTATTGATAGTCGACAACTACGACTCGTTTTCCTACAACTTATATCAGTATGTCGGGCAGTTTGCAGATTGCGTCAACGTGGTAAAGAACGACGCCTTTACCTGCGAGGCATTGCAGAGCGCGTTTGAGCCCACGCATATAATTATATCGCCTGGCCCCGGCCGCCCGGAGGACGCGGGCATAACCTGCGCCGTTCCTCCGTATTTTGCGGGCAAGGCCGCCGTTCTTGGCGTCTGCCTCGGCCATCAGGGTATATGCAGTGCCTTCGGCGGCACAGTCGGCTACGCTAAAAAGCTCATGCACGGCAAGGCGGACGTCGCCGCGCTGGATACCGACTGTCCGCTCTTTAAGGGCCTGCCGGATAGGATAACGGTTGCGCGCTACCACTCGCTGGCGTGTACCCGTTTGCCCGACCCGTTCAGGGTCGCGGCCCGCACGGACGACGGCGAAATAATGGCCGTTCAACACATTAAATACGCCATATTCGGGGTGCAATTTCATCCCGAATCCATCCTTACCCAATACGGCAGGGAGATAATCCAAAATTTTTTGAACATAAGGGAGGTATAGATTTATGATACGCGACGCTATAAAAAAACTTGTGGACGACGGTGCTTCGCTCACCTATGAAGAGGCCGCTATGAGCATGGAAGAAATTATGACGGGCACGGCCGACAGCGCTCAGGTCGCAGCGTACCTCACCGCGCTCAGGCTCAAAGGTGAAACGGTGGAGGAGATAGCCGCCTCGGCACAGATAATGCGCAACGTCGCGCTGCCCTGCCCCGTTTCGTCGGACAGCATGGATATCGTCGGCACGGGCGGCGACAAGTCGTGTTCGTTCAACCTCTCAACGTGTGCGGCTTTCGTCGTTGCCGCTGGCGGAGTGCGTGTGGCAAAGCACGGCAACCGCAGCGTGTCCTCAAAGTGCGGCGCGGCAGACGTGCTTACGGAGCTGGGTGCAAACCTCTACATTTCCCCGGAGCGCGCGGCGCAGATAGCCGAAGAGTGCAACTTCATCTTTCTCCATGCCCAGGTCTATCACCCCGCAATGAAGCACGTTGCTCCCATAAGAACCGCCCTCGGCGTGCGCACTATCTTCAACATACTCGGCCCTTTAGCCAATCCCGCAAGGGCCAATATGCAGCTCCTCGGCGTGTATTCCAAGGACATGGTCGTCCCTCTTGCCCGCGTACTCAGCCGTCTGGGTACGGAGCGCGTAATCGCCGTGTATGGCTGCGACAATCTTGACGAAGTTTCGCTGTCCGACAAAACTTACTGCTGTGAAATTATCGGCGGCAAGGAGCGCGAATACTACGTCACCGCCGCCGATTTCGGGCTCAGTCCCTCCAAAAAGCACGATATAGTCGGCGGCGAACCGCAGGAGAACGCGCGCATGATGACGGATATACTCAAGGGCGGCCGCAGCGCCTGCCGCAACGCCGTTGTCGCCAATGCGGCGATGTGTTTTTATCTGGCGGGCAAGGTCGCCGACCTGCGCGGCGGCGCTCTCATGGCGGAGGAATTGCTCGATACGGGCGCGGCATACAAAGTTTTCAATACCTTTGTGGAGGCTACCAACGCATGAGCGGCATACTCGGTGAAATCTGCGCGGCCGCGCTCTCAAGGGTGGAGGCGCAAAAAAAGCGCGTTCCCCTGTCAGAGGTCAAAAGGCAGGCGCTCGCGGCAAAGCCCGCTCTCCGTCGGTTTTACGGCGCGGTCAAGGGCGACGGGCTTAAAGTCATTGCAGAACTTAAAAAGGCAAGTCCCTCCAAGGGCGTCATCGATGAACGGTTCGATTACCTTGCTATTGCGCGCGACTATGTGCTGGGCGGTGCGGCGGCCATATCCTGCCTGACCGAGCCTGAATATTTCCTCGGCTCGGACGAAATTTTCGGCCGCGTGCGCGCCTCCGTCGGCCTGCCCATGCTCCGCAAGGACTTCATTCTCACCGAATATCAGGTGTGGCAGAGCGCTCTGCTCTCCGCGGACTGCATACTGCTCATTATGTCGGCTCTGGACGGTGAGCAGGCAAAGCGCCTGTTTGAAATTGCCTGCACGCTGGGCATGGACGTCCTGTTCGAGTGCCGCAACGAGGCGCAGGTGGAGGACGCTCAGCAAATGGGCGCAAGGATAATAGGCGTAAACAACCGCAATCTTTCCGATTTCTCTGTCGACACCGGCAGGGCCGCGCGCTACCGCGCGCTCGTCGACCCCGCCAATGTCTTTGTCAGCGAATCGGGCATAATGTCGGCCAGGGACGCCGCCGCGCAGCGCGCCGCGGGCGCCGACGCCGTGCTTGTGGGCGAATATCTCATGCGGGCCGACGACAGGCAAAAAACTTTGGCGGAGCTGACATGTATAAGATAAAGATATGCGGTATCACAACCGCCGATATATTGCCCGTTATAAACGAGTTGAAGCCTGACTATGTCGGGTTTATCATGACCGCGGGATTCAGCCGCAGCGTAAGCGATGACTTTGTAAGGCGTTGCGGCGGCGCGCTTGACAGTTGCATAGCGCGGGTGGGCGTGTTCGTCAACGACGATGTTTCCCGCATTGCCGCGCTGGTCGGTTCGGGCGTTATAGACGTCGTTCAGCTGCACGGCGACGAGGACGGAAGTTATATCCGCAGATTAAAATCGCTCGTACCCGTCACCGTAATAAAGGCCGTCGGGGTCAGTGACGGCAGGGCGGCCGCATACCCCGCCGAATGTGACATAGTTCTCCTCGACTCCTGCACCGCAACCTCCCGCGGCGGCACGGGCAAAAGCATATTCTGGCGCCGCTATGACGAGCTGGATAAGCCCGTCATTCTCGCGGGCGGTATAACGGCGGAAAACGTAAAGGCGGCTCTCGCCGCCGTCAGGCCGTGGGGCGTGGATACCTCCGGCGGAGTGGAAACGGACGGCGTAAAGGACGCGGCAAAAATTTATAAGTATATCACCAATATCAGGGAGTGCGATAAAAATGAATAGAGTGACAAAAAAGGGAAGATTCGGCACGTTCGGCGGCCAATATGTGCCTGAAACGCTGATGCACGCCATAGAGGAGCTGGACTCGGCCTATTCGCAGTATTCGTCGGACGCGGCATTCAATGCCGAACTCGGCAATCTTTTAAACGAGTATGCGGGCAGGCCCTCGCGGCTGTACTATGCGGGCAACCTCACGCGCGCCGTCGGCGGCTGTAAAATATATCTCAAGCGCGAAGATTTAAACCACACGGGCGCGCACAAAATCAACAACGCTCTCGGCCAGGCGCTTCTTGCCAAAAAGATGGGCAAGACCCGCCTGATTGCCGAAACGGGCGCGGGCCAGCACGGCGTGGCCACGGCCACGGCAGCCGCCCTGCTCGGCATGGAGTGCGAAATTTATATGGGCGAGGAGGACACAAAACGTCAGGCTCTCAACGTGTACCGTATGAAGCTGCTCGGCGCAAAAGTCCACGCAGTAAGTTCGGGTACGGCCACCTTAAAGGACGCCGTCAACGAGTGTATGAGGGAGTGGACCAACCGCGTCTCCGACACGCATTACTGCCTCGGCTCGGTCATGGGACCGCACCCCTTCCCGACCATCGTAAGGGATTTTCAGGCCGTCATCTCAAAGGAGGCGCGCGCCCAGATTCTCGAAAGGGAGGGCAGGCTGCCTTCCGCGGTAATAGCCTGCGTGGGCGGCGGCAGCAACGCAATCGGCGCGTTCTATCACTTCATAGCCGATAAAGACGTCCGCCTCATCGGCTGCGAGGCGGCTGGCCGCGGCGCGGATACTCCCCACACGGCCGCCACCATAGCCACGGGCAAGCCGGGCATCTTCCACGGCATGTACTCTCTTTTCTGTCAGGACAGCCACGGCCAGATCGCGCCCGTATATTCCATCTCTGCCGGCCTCGACTATCCTGGTATCGGCCCCGAACACGCCTATCTCAACGATATCGGCCGCGCGGAATATGTCCCCGTCACCGACGACGAGGCGGTCGAAGCGTTCGGCCTTTTGTCCCGCACGGAGGGCATTATCCCCGCAATCGAAAGCGCTCACGCCATCTCCCATGCCGTCAGGGTGGCAAAGGAGTACGGCAGGGATGAAAACATTATAATCTGTCTTTCGGGCAGGGGCGATAAGGACGTCGCCGCCATAGCAAGGTACAAGGGGGAACAGATATATGATTGAAATAAGCAAGGCGTTCGAAGGCAAAGGCAAGGTGTTCGTCGGCTTCATAACCGCGGGCGATCCCTCTCTTGCGGACACGGCCCGCTATCTGGAAATCATGCAGGACAGCGGTGTGGATATAATCGAAGTGGGCGTACCCTTCTCCGACCCCATAGCCGAAGGCCCCGTCATACAGGGCGCCGACGCCCGCGCCCTTGCCGCGGGAACAACTCTCGACGGCATATTTTCCATGCTCGCGGGCGTGCAGAAGCGTGTGCCGTTTCTGCTGATGACCTATGCAAATCCCGTATTCTTTTACGGCTACGCCGCCTTTTTTGCGCGCTGCCGCAGTGTGGGCGTTGCGGGCGTCATCATACCCGATATCCCCTTTGAAGAGAGCGACGAAGTCAAGAATGCGGCCTCTGCATACGGCATAACCGTCGTGGATATGGTTGCGCCTACCTCGGAAGATCGCATAAAAAAGGTATGCGCGCAGAGCAAGGGCTTCATCTATCTCGTTTCGTCGATGGGCGTCACGGGCATGCGCGAAAAGTTCGACGCCGATATCCCCGCCGTCTGCGCAAAGATAAGGGAGGTCACTGATACTCCCGTCTGCGTCGGCTTCGGCATATCCACGCCGCAACAGGCGGCTGAAATGGCCGCCGCAAGCAACGGCGCGATAATAGGCTCGGCAATAGTAAAGATAATCGAAAGGTGCGGCGGCGGGGCGGACGCAGAACTGCGTGAATTTCTGTCGTCCGTAGCCGTGGCCGTCCACGCCGTCGGCTGATTATACCTTAAATTCGGATTTTATGGCGGCGGGGCGGGCGCATTTGCGCCCGCCCCGCCGCTGTCGGGAACAGCGGTTTATCGGTTTGTGAAAGTTGACAGTAAAAGTATTTATTGTGCCGCAATATGTTGCAAATAGTCCTTAAAAGTGATATAATGAGCTATATAGGCTAAAATTACTTTGATATGGACGACAGACAGAATATAAGCAATCTATCAATTGAAGAAAAAGCGCGGCTTCTAACGGGTTCGGCGTTCTGGCAGTCTGCCGAGTGCGAGTCTATCGGCCTCGAAGCCGTCACCCTTTCCGACGGTCCTCACGGCCTGCGCCTTCAGGACAAAATGCCCAACCATCTCGGCATAGGCACTTCCTGTCCTTCAACCTGCTTTCCCACGGCCTCCGCAATGGCGTGCAGCTGGGATGAAAGTCTTGGCGAAGAGTTGGGCCGCCGCCTCGGCGCGGAGGCGGCGTATATGGGCGTATCCATGGTGTTGGGCCCCGGTCTGAATATAAAGCGTTCGCCCAAGTGCGGGCGCAATTTTGAATATTTTTCGGAAGATCCATATCTTGCCGGCAAGCTCGCCGCGGCGTATGTGCGCGGTATTCAGAAGAACGGCACGGCCTCCTGCATAAAGCATTTTGCCGTCAACTCGCGCGAACGCGCGCGCATGGTCTATGACTGTCGCGTGGATGAACAGACCCTGCGCGAAATCTACCTCACAGGTTTTGAAATTGCCGTAAAGGAGGGCAAACCCGCCGCGGTCATGACGGCGTATAACAAGGTCAACGGCGAGTACTGCAATTCAAGCAAAAAACTCGTCCGCGGTATCCTGCGCGGCGAGTGGGGTTTTGACGGCCTCGTCGTATCCGATTGGGGCGGTACATACGATAAAGCCGCCTCGGTGGAGGCGGGCGTCGACCTCGAAATGCCCCGCTGTGATTTCTCCGCCGACGAGGTCGTCGCGGCGGTAAAATCGGGCAAACTCGACCAATCTCTCATTGATGAAAGTATTGCCCGCCAGCTCAGCTTTTCCCGCTCTGCGCGCACCGTCGTCCCGCGGGACATAAATTGGCTTTACAATTCGGAATTTTCCCGCCGCTGTGCGGAAAACAGTCTCGTTCTCTTAAAGAATGACGGCGGCGCCCTGCCGCTGAACAAAAGCGAGCGCGTCGCGCTCATCGGCGACTTTGCCCGCACCCCGCGCTACCAGGGTGCCGGTTCGTCGCTCGTCAATCCCACTTTTCTCGACAGTATCTTGGGCGAAATGCGCAGATCTTCCTTAAATCTGATAGGCTATGAACAGGGCTTCAACCGCCATGACGGCGAAAATAAACGCCTGTTCAATGCGGCACTCAGACTCGCCGCACAGGCCGATACCATTGTCTTATGCCTCGGCCTTGGCGAGGGTATGGAGCTTGAAAGCAGCGACCGCACCAACATATCCCTGCCCCAAAACCAGCTCGCGCTGTTAAACGCCCTTGCGGGGCTCGGCAAAAAGATAGTCGCCGTTCTGTCATGCGGCGGCGTGGTGGATATGGGCTGGGACAGCGCCTGCAACGCCGTCATACACGCCCATCTCGCGGGTCAGAGCGGCGGAGGGGCGGTGGTTAACGCCCTGACGGGGGAAATAAATCCGTCCGGCCGCCTTGCCGAAAGTTTTCCCCTCCGCGAGGAGGATGTCCCCTGCCACGAAATTTATAACAAATATCCTTACAAAATGGACTTTGCCGAGGGCATATATGTCGGCTACAGATATTACAATACATTCGGCACGGCCGTAAAATATCCCTTCGGGTACGGCCTGTCGTACACAACTTTTACTTATACCGACGCCGCCGTTCAAGACAACGGCGTGTCCGTTACCGTCACCAACACGGGCGCAAGGGAGGGCGCAACCGTCGTCCAGATGTATATAAAGGCGCCCCGCCCCGAACTCGAATGTTCCCCCGCGGAGCTTAAAGGCTTTAAAAAGGTCTTTCTCGGCGCTGGTTGCAGCGAGCGTGTGTTCATACCCTTCGACGAATACTCTTTCCGCGTCTGGAACGTCTCCTCCGGCAGCTGGCGGGAGGGCGGCGTTTATACCGTCAGCCTCGGCGAAAACAGCCGCGACATGTTTTTTTCCGCACCCGTCGACAGAGGCGGCAAACCGCCCGTTGCCGAAAGCGTAAAAAACTTTTCGCAGTATTTCAACAGCCGTATATCACCCGTTGACCCCAAACAAAAACACGTCAAGGGCGAACTTGCGGCCACGCTGATGACTGAAATTTACGACCTCAAATATTGTAAGGGCTTTGTTGCGGGGCTGTTCGCGTTTATAGCGCGCATGTATTCCCGCTCTAAGGACGAACTTCTGGCCAATTCCATGAACCATTTGCCCATCAGGTTCATTCTGCTCTTCATGCACTACAACACTGTTCAGAAAGATGGTTTTCTTGAAGCGTGCAACGGGCATTTTTTCAAGGGCATACGCAAGATAATTTTCAAAAATAGCAGTCGCGCCGTTCAGGCAAAGCAAAGGAGAGCTTAATGAAATGGGTAACCGCCTGGGGTAACGCCCCCTCTATAACAGAACACCGTCCCGCAACTTACGCAAAGGACATAACCTTGCGTTACCCCGTCACCTGTGCTTTCGGCGGCGAAAAGGTCAGGCTGCATTTTTCCAACTTTTGCGGCACGGAACCGGTAACGCTCACCAAAGTCACCCTCGCCCGCGCCATGGGCGACAGGGAAATCAGCCTCCACAACGCCCGCCTCGTCACGTTCGGCGGCGAGGAGAGTGTGACCATTCCCGCGGGCGGCGAGGTGTTTTCGGACGAAATCAACTTCCGCATCAAACCCAAGGGCGTGCTTGCCGTCAGCATATATCTCGGCGAATTTACGCTCATGCGCACGGGCGTGGTAGCCACAGGCCCCCTTTCAAAGGCCTTTTTCTCCGTCGGCGACTGTACCTTTTCCCAGGTGCTTCCGCTTGAAAAATCGCGCTCTATAAACACGTTTTATTTCTTCTGCGGTCTGGATTTATATACCGGGGACGAAAACCGCTGCGTAATACTTTACGGCGATTCAATTACCGCGCAGAGCTGGGCGGACCATCTTGCCATCGAGTGCATGAACGACCCCTACAACTGCACGGCCGTAGTGCGCAGGGCGGCCAGCGGCACGCGCGTGCTGCGCGAATACAGCTGTATCACTTATGAAAGTTACGGCCTGTCCGGCCACCGCCGTTTCGAACATGAAATATCCTCCGTCAGCGGCGCCTTTGCCGTCATAATTCAGCAGGGTATAAACGATATAATTCACCCCGTCGGCACAGAGATAAATCCCTTTCGCCCCATGAGCGACCTGCCCACGGCCGCCGAACTTGAAAGGGGTATAGAAGATTATATCTCCGTTGCGGAAAAATACGGGCTGGACGTCTACATCGGCACGCTCCTGCCCATAAAGGGCTGGCGTACCTATGCTCAGTTCCGCGAAGAACTCCGCCGCGCCTTCAACGATTGGGCGCGCTCGCTCGATAATGTCAAGGGGTGTATAGACTTCGATAAGGCCCTCCGCTCGCAGACCGATTGCTCTGCTTTTGCCTGCGGGTTCGACAGCGGCGACCATCTTCACCCGTCGGAGGAAGCTTACAAGGTCATGGCAAAGCTCGCCTTTGAATACGTCGGCGGGCAGGGGTACTGAAATGCGGGCGTGTATATACGGCGCGGGCGCCATGGGTACCGTGCTCGGCGCATTCATATCCCGCGCAGGCATGCAGATAGATTTAGTCACGCGCAACCGTCAGCATGTTGCCGCGCTCCGTTCGGGCGGCGCGCAAATTCTTACGCCCTCGGGCGGGGGCTTCGTTCAGAAAGTGACGGCCGTCACCCCCGAACAGATGACGGGCAAATATGACGTAATATTTCTTATGACAAAACAGCGCGGCAACGCCGAAGTCACCCGCTTTTTGATGGACTTTCTGGCGGAAGGCGGCGTAATATGCACCACTCAGAACGGCCTGCCCGAACCCTCCGTGGCGGCCGTCGCGGGGGAGGAGAACACTATAGGCTGCGCCGTTTCATGGGGCGCCACCTTTATTCAGCCCGGCCGCGTCATGCTCACCTCCTCGGAGGACGCAATGACTTTTTCGCTCGGTTCGCCCTTCGGCCACAGCGCAAAGTGCGAACATGCCGCGCCCTATCTCCGCTGTGCGGGCGGGGTGGAAATTGTTGAAAATTTCCTCGGCGCGCGCTGGTCAAAACTCATTGTCAACTGCGCGTTCTCCTCGCTTTCGGCGGTCACGTCCCTCACGTTCGGCGATATCGCGTCGGGCAGAACAAGCCGCAAACTCGCCCAACAGCTGTTAAAGGAGAGTATAGATACGGCCCTCGCCTGCGGAGTCGTTCCCCAAAAAATTCAGGGTCACGACCTCGTCAGGCTGCTCAACTACCGCGGCCCTGTAAAAAAAGCGCTGTCCCGCGCGCTCATTCCCATAGCTATGAAAAAGCACAAAAACCTTGTGTCGGGAATGTATTATGACCTCGCCTCAGGGAAAAAGAGCGACATGGATTTCATAAACGGCGTAGTCGCCCGCAGTGCAGAAAAAGCGGGGGTGGAGGTGCCTGCAACGCTTGCGGTACTGCGCCTTGCTTCCGATATAGAAGACGGGCAGAGCCGCCCCGTTCCTGAAAATATCGCCCTGCTTGCCAAGGCGTTGAATATATAAAACCGCGGCTTCGGCCGCATATCTCACGGTTACTATAATATGTATCAGGAAATCACCTATCCGTCATCGGATAAAAAAACTACCATTCACGCATATATCTGGCGCCCGCGCGGGCAGATACGCGCCGCCGTGCAGATAATCCACGGCATGGCCGAATACGCCCTGCGCTATGCGCCTTGCGCCGAATATCTTGCCTCGCACGGGTTTCTGGTTTGTGCCGAAGACCACCTCGGCCACGGCAAATCTGCGCTCACTCCGTCGGAACTCGGCTATTTCGACGGCGGCGACGGTTCGTCCTGCGTTCTGCAAGATATCCGCCGCCTCACGCTCACGGTCAGGAAGGAAACGGGCGACCTGCCGTTCTTTGTTATGGGCCACTCCATGGGTTCGTTTTTCTGCCGCAGTTACATTGCCGCGCACGGCGGCGAGTTTGCCGGCGCAATAATCATGGGTACGGGCTGTCAGCCTGCCGTCGCCACGGGTTTCGGCAAAATCGTCGCGGCGGCCATTGCCCTTTTCAGGGGCTGGAAACATCGCTCGCGCTTTATTGACAGGCTGGCGTTCGGTTCTTACAACAGGCGGTGCGAGGGCCGCACGGCATACGATTGGCTCAGTACCGACAAGGGCAAGGTCGACTCCTATATAGACGATGATCTTTGCGGCGTAACTTTCACCTGCGGCGGTTTTTACACACTGTTTTCAATCATCGGCAGAGCGTGCAAAAATTCCACTATAAAAAACACTCCCAAAAATCTCCCCGTTTTGCTCGTCGCCGGCAGCGAAGACCCCGTAGGCGCCTATTCCAAGGGCGTTGAAAAGTTTTATAATAAGCTTGTGGGTGCCGGCTGCAGCGATGTGGAAATGACGCTTTATACGGGCGCGCGGCACGAAATTCTTAACGACGCGTGCGCCCCGCAGGTCTTGCCCGATCTGGTCATGTTCATGAATTCTCACTTAGATTAAAAACTTTATGCCCTGCTTTACCGCATGGCAGATCACGATAAGATAAACGTATATGAAAAATTTTGTATTTATTTCCCCCAATTTCCCTGAAAATTACTGGCACTTCTGCCGCCATTTAAAGGACAACGGCTTCAATGTGCTGGGCATAGGCGACTGCGAATATTTTAACCTCATGCCCGAACTCAAGGCTTCGCTTACCGAATATTACAAGGTATCCGATCTTGCAAACTATGACGAAGTTTTCCGCGCCGTCGCATTCTATACTTTCCGCTACGGCAAGATAGACTGGCTGGAAAGCAACAACGAATTCTGGCTCGAACGCGACGCTCTGCTCAGAACGGAGTTCAATATCTGCACGGGCTTTAAGGTCGGCGACATGAAGGAGGTAAAACTTAAGTCCGCCATGAAGACCTGCTACAAAAAAGCGGGCATAAAGACGGCGCGGTACTGTATGGTTACCTCATATACGGCCTGCAAAAGGTTTATAAGCAAGGTCGGTTATCCCGTAATCGTCAAGCCCGATAACGGCGTCGGCGCTTCTGATACACACAGGATAAGTTCGGACGCAGAGCTGAAAAACTTCATTGAAAATAAGCCGCCCATAAGTTATATTATGGAAGAATATATCGACGCCACCATCAACTCCTATGACGCCATAGTCGACAGCAAAGGCACGCCCATCTTTGAAACGGGCAACGTCACTCTCGGCTCGCTCATGGATGTGGTCAACACGGGCGACAGCTCCATGTTCTACATAGTCGATCGCCCCTTTGACGATGTCTGCGACGCCGGCCGCCGCGCCCTTAAAGCCTTCGGCGTAAAGTCGCGTTTTGTCCACTTTGAATTTTTCAGGCTCAACTGCGATCAGCACATCGGCAAAAAGGGTGAAATCGTCGCTCTTGAAGTCAATATGCGCCCCTCGGGCGGCATCTCGCCTGAGATGATGAACTACGCAAACTCAACCGACGTGTATAAAATCTGGGCGGACATGATAGCCTACGACAGCAGTTTAAAGGGCACGGGCGAGCGCTTCTTCTGCGCCTTCGTCGGCCGCCGCGACGGCAAGCCGTATGTTCATGACGACGGCGAAATTTTCGACCGCTACGGCGGCAGCATAAAGATCAGCCAAAGGGTGGCGCGTGCGCTTTCGGGCGCCATGGGCGACAGAATGTTCGTCGTCAACTTCAAAACAAAGGAGGAAGTGGACGAATTTTACCGCTTCACCACTCAGTGTAAATAACTTTCCCTATCGGCGGGCAAGAAAGCGCGGGCAATGCAAAAAGGCATTGCCCGCGCTTTGTGTTCTTATCGGGTATTTAGCCCTCGATTATTATTCCTGCCTGCATAATCTGCAACACGCCGCAATATGTTATATCATAAAGTATTGGAGGAAGATTA
Source organism: uncultured Clostridia bacterium (assembly GCA_964447305.1). Lineage (GTDB taxonomy): Bacteria > Bacillota > Clostridia > Christensenellales > Borkfalkiaceae > Coproplasma. The sequence goes on along the minus strand of CAYURN010000005.1, from coordinate 77,421 downwards.
TGCTCAACGACAGTGTTTTTTCAGATATTGCCGCCCGTTGCGGCGGTGCCGCGCGCATAGGCGTGGTGTGTTCGGACGGCAGTCCCCGCGCCGCGCTGTTCAATTCCGCGCTCGCTTCGGCCTCTGAAGGGGAGGCGGCGCCGTGCGTTGTCTTTACGGACGGCGCCGCAGACTGCCATGCCGCAATCGCGGTGGGGGAGGAGGCCGCCCGGTCCGTTAAAAAATCGGGCATGCCCTGCGCCGTTGCCGACGCAGCCGAAGAGCTGTCCTTTGCCGCTCTCGGCGCTATCATGCGCAGACTGCTCTTTGCCTTTCCCGTTTCTACAATAGATGTCAATATCCCCTCATGGATGCGCTCCCTGCCCGTCGGCAATTCGGCCGTGGCCGAACTCATAGAGCGCGTAAAAGCGTGCGCGGCAAAAGTCAATTGCCTGGAGGACGGCAGTCTGTTTGAATCGCTGCTTTCGGACAGCGTAAATTGGCAGCCCGAAACACAGGTTGATATGTCGCCCTCCGATGGCTCGGTTACGGTCACCGTGCATATAAGGGACGGGGCGTTCTTCAACATGCTGTCGGAAACGGCGGGCGAAACCATCACGGACGAAAGTTCGCTCATGTCATTTGTGGTCAACGCGGCCGAAGCGCGCAAAAATTACGACAAGGTCAAGGACGCGCTCGAATGCGCCCGCGTGACGGGCTACGGAATAGTCCGCCCCTCGGACGACGACCTCAGTCTCGATAAGCCCTCTGTCGTCCGTCAGGGCTCGAATGTAGGCGTCAGGCTCAGGGCCACCGCACCCAGCTATCATATAGTCAAAGTCGACGTCTGCGGTGAGGTCAATCCCATAATGGGCTCGGCCTCCCAATCGGAAGGTATGGTGGGCGAGATCATGAGCGGCTTTGAAAAGGATCCCGACGCCATGTGGAATTCAAACCTCTTCGGCAAATCGCTCATAGGAATGGTGCAGGAGGGGCTGGCGGGCAAGGTCAACAACTTGCAGGACGACACGCGCGCCAAACTGCGCAAGGCCATAACGCGCATTGTAAACGAAGGCAAGGGCGGCATAATATGTATATTGCTGTAACTGCCGAAAAACGTAAAAATCGGGCGGTTTTTGCAGTTGCCTTTTCTCAGATATGATTGCGGACGGCAGTTTGCAAAAGAAATACCTGTGCGGCGGCACAAATGCGCCGCCGCGCAGGTATAGTTGCCGCATATTACCTGCGGCGGCCCGGTGCGGGCGGTATATGTACGGCGGCGCAGGCGGCTTTCCGCCTGCGCCGCTCCCCGTATGCGGCGCATTACATTTGCACGATCATTCACCCAACTTGCCGCCGTCCTCCTTGCAGTCAATTTCATCGGGTACCACCCGGCTGCCGTCGGCATTGTATGACGCCGCGTCGTATTTCAGCGACGTGATATACGCGTTGTACTGCTCATCGGTCAGCTTCTTTATCTTTTTCTTTTTGGCCATAAAAACCTCCGCGTAAAAATTTATGTATCAATCTAATTATGTACGCGGCAATAAAATTTATACGCCGCGGCTTTGCCGCGGCGTATAAATTTTTATCGTTTGCTGTTGTCCGGGCGGGCGGCTATACCGCTCTCACCCTTATAACCCCTTCAATGCCTTCAATGGCAGCAATCAGTTCGTCGTCGGCCTGACTGTCTATGTCTATAATGCCGTAGGCGTAGTCGCCCTTTGCCTTATCCGTCATATTGGCTATGTTTATGCCCTTGGCCGAAACGGCCGCGGTAAATTGCGCTATCATGTTCGCCTTGTTTATATGGCATACGCATATACGCGCCTTGCCCTCGCGCGCGGCGCTCACGGCAGGGTAGTTGACGGAGTTGGTTATGTTGCCGTTTTCAATGTAGTCGGTCAGCTGTCTTGCCGCCATCACGGCGCAGTTATCCTCCGCTTCGGGCGTGCTCGCGCCCAAATGCGGTACGCATATTGCGTTTTTAACGCCTATCAGCGCGGCTTCGGGGAAGTCGGTTATATATCTCGCCACCTTGCCGCTCTCAAGCGCGGCTATAATGTCGCCTGTGTCTACAAGCTCCCCGCGTGAGTTGTTTATTATTACCACGCCGTCCTTGCAGGCGGCAATAGCTTCGGCGTTGAACATTCCCCTCGTCTGCGCAGTCAGGGGTACATGTACGGAAATAAAGTCGGCGCGCCTGTAAATTTCTGCGTTGTCGCTGACCACCTCTACCGAGGGATCAAGCATGAGCGCATTGTGCGTCGAAAGGAAGGGATCGGCGCCCACAACCTTCATGCCCAGCGCTTTGGCGGCGTTTGCCACCATTATGCCTATGGCTCCAAGGCCTATTACGCCCAGGGTCTTGCCGGCTATTTCACAGCCCGCAAACTTGCCCTTGCCCTTTTCAACCAATTTTCCGACATTTTCGCCCTCGTCCTTCAAGGTCTTTACCCAATCTATGGCTTCGGTTATGTTTCTGCCGCCCAGGAACAGCTCGCAAATTACCAGCTCCTTTACGGCGTTGGCGTTGGCTCCGGGCGTGTTGAACACCACTATGCCCCGCTTTGCATACTCGGCCACGGGTATGTTGTTTGTTCCCGCGCCCGCCCGCGCCACGGCCAGAAGGCTGTCGCCCACGGGGAAATCTGCCATCTGCGCCGAGCGCACCATCACGCCCGTAGGGTCGGCAATATCGTCGCCGTATTCATAACCGGCGAAAATGGGATCGGCAAGTTGGCTTATAGCGTTTAATCTGAGTATCTTTTCCATATTTATTTATTCTCCAGCTCAAACTTCTTCATGAATTCAATCAGCGCTTTCACGCCCTCCACGGGCATTGCGTTGTATATGGAGGCCCTCATGCCCCCCACAAGTCTGTGTCCTTTCAGCGAAACAAGCCCGTTGGCCTTCGCCTCGGCAACAAACTTTGCGTCCAAATCCTTGTCGCCCGTCACGAACGGCACGTTCATTATCGAACGGAACTGCGGCACTACGTCGTTGCGGTAAAAGGAGGAATTGTCAATAAAGTCATACAAAAGCCCCGCCTTGTAGGTGTTGACCTCGTTCATTGCCTTTACGCCGCCCCTCTTTTTAAGGTCGCGCAATACAAGGTCGGCCATATATATCGAAAAGGCGGGCGGAGTGTTGTAAAGCGAACCGTTCTCGTCCTGCACTTTCCATCTGAGCAGGGTGGGGCATATCTTCAACGGATCCTGAATAAGTTCGCGCTTTGCTATTACAATGGTAACGCCCGCAGGCGCAAGGTTTTTCTGCGCGCCCGCATATATGACCCCGAAGTCCGAAACATCGACTTCGCGTGAAAATATCTCTGAGGACATGTCGGCAACCAGCGGCGCCTTGCATTTGGGGAACTGAACATATCTCGTTCCGAATATCGTATTGTTGGAGGTTATGTGCACATAGTCCGCGTCGGGGCTGTAATTAAGCGCGTTCACGTCGGGTATATATGTATATACTTTGTCGGAAGAATCGCCTATCTTTACGGCCTCGCCGTAAATTTGCCCCTCCTGCCAGGCCTTTTTGGCAAAGTTGCCCGTAACAATATAATCGGCCTTGCCGCTGTGCATAAGGTTCAAGGGCACTGCGGCAAATTGGGTGGAGGCGCCGCCCTGTACAAAAATTACGGCATAGTCGTCGGGTACGTTCAGCAGTTCGCGGGTAAGACTTTCGGCTTCGCGCACCACGGCCTCGTACGCCTTGTCGCGGTGGGAAATTTCCGTAACGGACATTCCCGTTCCAGCAAAATCCAGAAATTCGTCCTGGGCCTGTTTAAGAACATCGAGCGGCAGGGTGGAAGGCCCCGCCGAAAAGTTGTAAACTCTCATCTTTTCTCCTTCTGCGGGTCAATGGCAGGGTTTGCGCTGCTTTTACCCGCTTTTTATTCATAAAAATTTATAAAATCCCTTGTGATGGGAATATAGTATATCAATTATACAATATTATGCAATAATATACAAGTATATTTGAACAAATTTTAATGTTTTTATTTTTTTGTGCGGAGCGCGGCTGTGCCGCGCTCCGCACAAAAACGCCGCCAAGTGTGTTACCTGGCACATACTAAACGGTCAATTGCAGGCAGAATGAGCAAAAAATTAAAAAAAATTTGCCTGATATCAAAAAAAATGGCCGCGAAGTATTTACAATTAAGATTTTTTGTTGTAAACTAATTAAGGAATAGTTTTGTTACTTACAGAATATTGTAAAAATTTTTCAGACCTGCCCGTCCGGCCAAAAACGTGTGCGGGCTCCGCGAAGTTCTTCGCGAGGTTACAATTATCGAGGTGTATTATGGGTGTTAACAAAAACGGTTCGAGTCAGACTAAGGCAGATTTACTCTTATCTCAGGTCGAAAATCTGACTCAACAAAACAAAACGCTTGACGCTAAAGTCGAACAGCTCGCCAAGCAAAACCAGACCGTGGCGAATCAAATCGCCCAGCAATCAAACTCGGTAAGCGCGTATGTCACAAAAATCGCACAGGCCAGTGAGGAGTTAAGGAGGCAGGTCGCCGCAATATCTGCTCAGAATAAGTCGGTGCAGAGCAAGTTCGACGCGCTTGCCGCTCAGAGTACGAGCATTGCCGCCAAGGTCCAGGAAATTATCGAACAGTCTGTCGACAGGGATATGGACAGGGAAGCCATCATGCTCAAGATGGAATCCGATAAAAGGCTTCTCGGCCGCGAGATACAGAATGTGGCTGAACAGCTCAAAACTGTCGGTCAGCCCGGCGCTGAACCGGACTACGACGTCCTTGCCCAAAAGGTTGCTGAAAAGCTCGATATTGACAAGCTCCAGCTCGACTACGATACAATTGCCGACAAGGTTGCGGCACGCATTGCAATTCCCAAAGCTCAAATCGAGAATTTCGATTATGACGTGCTTGCCAAGAAACTTGCCGAAGGCATTCCCGCAGAGGAGGTCGTTTCGGCCGATTACATAGCCTCCAAGGTGGCAGAACAGCTCATGAATCCTTCGCTGGACGAAGATGCCGTTGCCGACCGCGTAGCCCGTCAGATAGGCGAAAAACTCGAAATCAACGTCGATAACGACGAACTTGCCGACCGCATTGCAAAACAGGTAGGCACTATCGCCCCCGAACAGTTCGACATCATGGTCGACGAGGACGGCTGCGATTCGCTTGCCAGAGCCGTTGAAAGCAAACTCGATTACGAGGCTTTGTCCAATGCCGTGGCCGAAAAAATTACTGCTGCGGGCATAGGCGCAGAGGTAGACGGCGAAGAAATCGCCCGCCTCGTCGCCGAAAGACTCAATATCGGCCAGATAAGCGAGGACGCCATTGCCGACAAGGCGGCGGCAGTACTTTCCAACTACTTGCCTGAAATTGATACGGACGAAATAGCCCAAAAGGTCGTTTCCTCCATTCCTCCCGCAGAAGTAGACAGCCAGCTCGTTGCAGAGGCTGTCGCGGCGAAACTGCTTGCAGACCAGGGCGAAAGGGACTACGATATCGTCTTGGACGACGAGGGACTCGACAGAATATGCAACGCCGTGGCGGAAAAGCTGGCTGCGGAGTTCGCGGCCGACCGTGAAATCTATATAGACGACGCCGGCGTTGAAAAGGTGACAGATATTGCAACCCACAGCCTTTCAGACAGCCTCACCCGCATAGAGCAGCAGCTCTCCGAACTTAAGGGCGGCGCTTCTTCGGGCGAATACGACAAACGCTTTGCAGATATCCAGACCCAGCTCGACGAAATCAAAGCCATGCTCGCCGCAGGCGCAATAATCGCCGCAAACGATGAGTTGGCTCCCGCCGAAGCTGTAGAGGAAGAACCTGTCGCCGATGAACTCTTCACCGTCAGCGACGTGATGATAGAAACTCAGCCCCATATCGAAGAGGACGAGGTCATCAACGAAATAGTTGAGGACATAGACGAAAACCCTGCCGAGGGCGAAATCATGCCCGACGGCATACCCGGAATATCCAACGGCGGCGTAGACTTCGCCAACATGATGAAGTATAACCGCTCGTTCATAGCAAGGATAATCCAGTCCACCGACGATCAGAAGAGGTATTACGGCGAAGTCAAAAATTCGCTGCTCGCATACAAGAAGGTAAACTCCAACATAGCCTGGGGTGCAGAGCGCTTCAACAAGGGACGTGAAACGATAGCGCGGTTCAAGATCCGCGGCAAGACGCTTTGCCTCTATCTCGCCCTCGACCCCAATGAGTTTGCAACCAGCGTCTATCACCACACCGACGTGTCGGACAACAAGTCCATGCACGGCACTCCCATGATGGTCAAGATCAAGAGCCCCCGCGGCGTCAAGAAAGCCATAAGGCTTGTCGACATAATGCTCGCCAAGAGGGACGGTGTAAAGCGCGAAATAACGCCGCGCGACTATGCGGCAATGTATCCTTACGAAACGATGGAAGAACTCATCGAAGAGGGCCTCGTCAAGGATGTAAGTAAAAAATAACGACCCGCGGCTCTGCCGCAGGTACGGCAAAAAAATTTAAATAAAGGGGGGCGGAAGACCCCCTTTTACAATGTTATCAGGCAAATTACATAATAAAACATAAAGGTACAAAAATTTTGGAACAGAACAACGAAAATAACAAAAAGCAGAGAAAACCGCGCAAGAAAAAGCAGGAAAAAGCTTTAAAAAAGGAGGCTAATTCCCCCCGCAAGCAGGATAAAAAGTCCGGTTTTCCCGCGCCTTCGCACGGCGCTCAGTCCTTGCGCCGCGCCCCCGTGCGTATCCCTGCGGTGGCAATTTTGCCCCCGGCCCAGTCGCAGAAGCGCATAACAGCCCTCTCTGAAAGTTCGCGCGTCCAGGAGTCTAAGGGCAAGCGCGGGCGCTCCGCCAAGAACGCTGTAAAGGTGGTATTCATCGGCGGCGTGGGCGAAATAGGCAAGAACATGACCGCGCTTGAGTGCGGCGACGATATAATAATAATCGACGCGGGCGCCATATTCCCCACGGAGGAGATGCCCGGCATCGACCTCGTCGTACCCGACCTCAGCTACCTGATAGAGAACAAGCACAAGGTGCGCGGTTTGCTGTTGACCCACGGTCACGAGGACCATATCGGCGGCGTGCCGTATCTTTTAAAGGAGATGGATGTCCCCGTCGCGGGAACGCAGCTCACGCTCGCCCTTGTCGACAACAAGCTCCGTGAACATCGCCTCAATAACGTTAAGGAGATAACCGTCGCCCCCGGCGGACATCTGCAATGGGGCTGTTTTAAGATAGATTTCATCAATGTCAACCACTCCATTGCCGGCGCGCTGGCGTTGGCAATCCATACGCCGCAGGGCGTAATCTTCCATAGCGGCGATTTCAAAATCGACCTCACCCCCGTGGCTGGCGCGCCCATCGATTTGAAGACCATTGCCGATCTCGGCGGCAAGGGCGTGTTGCTGTATATGGGCGAGAGTACAAATATCGAACGCCCCGGCTACACTATGTCGGAGGCCGTCGTCGGCGAAACGCTTGAACGCCTTGTCGGCGAAAATTCCTCCCGCAGGGTGATTATAGCCACTTTCGCTTCCAACGTACACAGACTTCAGCAGATAGTCGACATCGCCGTCAGGCACAAACGCAAAGTCGCCCTCAACGGCAGGAGTATGCTCAACGTAGTAGACGCCGCCCAAAAGATAGGCGAGCTGACCATTCCCGAAGGCGCAATAGTCGACATTTCCCGCACGCGCAACCTGCGCGACGACGAAGTGCTTATCGTCTGCACGGGCAGTCAGGGCGAACCCATGAGCGCCCTGCACCGCATGGCAAACGGCGAAAATCCCAATCTGTCCGTCGGGTCAAACGATACGATTATAATCTCCGCTTCGCCCATACCGGGCAACGAACGCGACGTCTACAGCGTAATCAACAAGCTCTATCATCTGGGCGCGGACGTAGTGTATGAGCGGCTGGAAAACATTCACGTTTCGGGCCACGCCTGCAGGGAGGAGCATAAGATAATGCACACCCTGCTCAAACCCAAATTCTTTATTCCCGTACACGGCGAATACAGACACCTTATGAAACATTCGCAGCTCGCGCAGAGCCTCGGCATGCCCGAACGCGATATATTCATACCCGATCTCGGCAACTGTGTGGAAGTTACATCCCGCTCCATGCGCAAACTTGCAGACGTCCCCTCAGGCTCCCGTCTTATCGACGGCGAGGGTATAGAGGACGAAAAGGCCTCGCTCGTCATGCAGGACAGGCGCCAGCTTGCGCAGGAGGGCATATTCATCGTCTCTGTCGCCGTTTCCGGCGGCGAGGTGATTGGCGAACCTGTCATCAACTCCCGCGGGTTCGTGTTCGACTTCCACCGCGACTACAACAAGGAGATGCGCGAGGTAATAAACAGAGCTATTGCCGGTTATGACCTCTCCTCAGGCTCGGTCGACGAATTGAAGCGCGTCATCAAAAAGGCGCTCAGGAACTATCTCGTCCGCAAGACCAAGCAGTCGCCCATGGTCGTACCCGTGGTGGTGGAGCTATAATGGATTTTTCCTATCCGCATAACGATACCTCCCGCCCGGAGCGCGTTTCGCGCACGGGCGGCATAAACAAACTTAAAGTCAGCCCCGTGGTCGGGCATATCCGCGCACAGGCCTTTGCCCGTTCCGTTCCCGTATCTTCGGACGAAACCTTGCAATTCCTCTGCGTGCAGGCGGCGGCCGCGGGCGCAAAGAACATTCTGGAAATCGGCACGGCCGTCGGCGCTTCGGCAATTGCGCTCTTGCAGGCATGTCCCGGCTCGAGCATTGTCACAATAGAAAAAAATGCGTCGTTTGCCGCCGAAGCCCGCCGCAATTTTGAAACCGCGGGACTGTCGGACAGGGTCAGGCTCATAGAAGGCGACGCCGCCGACATATTACCAATGCTTGAGGGCGGGTATGATTTTATCTTTCTCGACGGCCCCAAGGTGCAGTACGTCAAGTGGCTGCCCCGCTTAAAGTCCATGCTGCGCACGGGCGGCCTGCTCGTCGCCGACGATGTTCTGCTCTATGGCTGGGTCAACGGCGAGTCCCCCGTCCCCAAAAAGCGCGCAATGCTCGTCAGGCATCTGCGCGAATATCTTGACGCAATAAATAATGACGATAGTCTGCTTACCTTTGTCGCCGACGTCGGCGACGGGGTTGCGCTTTCGGTCAAATTGAACGATAAAGATGAAAGTTGAACTTCTCGCCCCTGCGGGCAATCGCGCAAAACTCAATACCGCGCTCTATTTCGGTGCGGACGCGGCATATATAGGCGGCAAAAACTTTTCGTTGCGCTCCTTTGCGGATAACTTCGGCGCGGAGGAGCTGCGCAGCGCCGTCAGCTTCGCCCATTCGCTCGGCAAAAAAGTATATGTCACGGCAAACATATTTGCCAGGAACGGCGACATGTCCGCCATGGAGGAGTACTTTGCGTTCCTGCAGGACGCCCGTGCGGACGCGGCCATAATTTCCGACCCCGGCGTCTTTTACGCCTGCAAAAAGGCCGCGCCCCGACTTGCGGTCCATATCTCCACGCAGGCCAACGTCACAAATAAATATGCTGTAAAATTCTGGCACGAGCAGGGCGCTTCGCGCGTCATACTCGCCCGCGAACTCTCTCTTCCCGAAATTTCGGAAATACACGGCTTCGTCCCCGAAATCGAACTTGAAGCCTTCATTCACGGCGCAATGTGCATATCCTATTCGGGCAGATGCCTCCTTTCAAACTACCTCGCCGGGCGCGAAAGCAACCGCGGCGAATGTGTTCAGGCCTGCCGCTGGAAATGGCAGGTCCGCAAGGCGGAAAGCGGTGCGGAGAGCGGTTGGCTGGACGCCGAAGAGGACGGGCGCGGCACATATATCTTCAATTCCAAGGATCTCAATATGTCCGCCCACCTTAAAGAGCTTGCCGCCGCGGGCGTGTGTTCGTTCAAGATAGAGGGCAGAATGAAGAGCGAATACTACCTCGCCACGGTCATCAACGCCTATCGCCGCTGCATTGACGGCGGCTATACGTCAGAAGTCGAGCGCGAACTTCTCACCGCCGCCCACCGCGACTATACAACGGCATATATGCTCGGTCCAAACGACTGTACGGTCAACTATACCGACAGTCAGACAAAGGGCGACTGCGATTATATAGCCAACGTCCTTTCGTGCGAAAAGGGTCGTGCCGTAGTTGAAATGCGCGGCAGGTTCAGGGTGGGGGACGTACTCGAAGTCCTCTCCCCGACGGAAAACTTCGGCAGGAGCTTTGCCGTCAGCCGGGCCCTTCTGCCCGACGGAACGCCCGTCGACGACTGCAAACGCGTGCAGGAACATTACGCTATAAACTGCCCCTATGAACTGTCCGCAGGCGATATCCTGCGCAGGAGAAAATGAAAAAATCAACGGCGTGGCGCCGCCACGCCGATATAGTGTAGGTAAAATATGGATTATCAGGTAAAGAGTATTTACGGTAAAATCAAAAATGACAAAGCGGTGGTCACCGTTCCCGGTTCCAAGTCCGTAACGGCCCGCGCTCTGCTCATCGCCGCCCTCGCCAACGGCAGGTCCACGCTGTACGGCGCTCAGGTTACGGGCGACTGCGCCGAATTTATCGGCGGTCTGCGCTCCATGGGTATAAATATTTCGGTGGAGGGAACTACCGTCACGGTCGACGGCTGCGACGGCGTTCTGCCCGTCAAGGACGGCAACGTATATGTCGGTTCCGCCGGCACTGCCGCGCGCTTTCTTACGGCACTGGCCGCCCTGTCCGACGGGCAGTTCATGTTCGATTCCTCAGGCCAGATGAAGCGCCGCCCCATGGCTTCCTTAATTGATTCGTTGAGGGATATAGGCGCCTCTTTCACGTTTTTGGGCGAAGAAAATTATTTTCCTTTCCTTGTCAAAGGGGCAGATATGCCCGCTACAAAGGTGACTGTGGATATCTCGCAGAGCAGCCAGTATCTGTCCGCGCTGCTCATAAGCGCAGTCTGCGCCCGCACGCCCGTGGAAATAACCGTCGAAGGCGACCACGGCATGGAATATGTAAATATGACCTGCAATATGATGTGGTCGTTCGGTGTAAACGTCACTCAAAAGGGCAATAAATACACCGTGTTCGGCGGCTATGAGGCCAAGCGTTACGATATCGAACCTGATATCTCCGCCGCATGCTATTTCTACGCCATGAACAAAATACTCGGCACAAAGATAAGCGTGTTGGGCGTAATGCCCCACACCATGCAGGGCGACTACGCGTTTATAGAGCTTTTAAAGGATTTCGACGGCGGTGAGGTGGATATGTCCTCTTTTTCCGATCAGGCCCTTACGCTCGCCGCCATAGCGCCCTATTTCTCCCGCCCGACGACTATTAAGGGCATTGCGCACATACGCGGTCAGGAGTGCGACCGCATCAAGGCTATCGTGTTAAACCTCTCCGCCCTCGGCGTAAAAGTGGAGGAGCATGAGGACGGCGTGACCATATACCCGTCCGAACCTGTCGGCTGTGCGCTCGAAAGTTTCGGCGACCACAGGGTGGCAATGGCGTTCGCCGTTACGGGGCTCAGGTGCCGCGGCATAACCATAAAGGACGCGGGCGTGTGCGCCAAGACTTTTAAAAATTATTTCGACGTATTGGATAAACTTGTCGGCCAGCTCTCCGCATAGCGCCGTAGGACGCGCTATATGCGGCGGTATAATCTTCTTCCGCGCCCGTAAAATTTCTGCGGGCAAGGCGGTGCGTTATGAGCGAAAGAATAATTCTGCACAGCGATCTGAATAACTTTTATGCTTCGGTGGAGCGCCGTCTCAATCCGCAGCTCAACGGCGTGCCGATAGCCGTCTGCGGCAGCAGGGAGGAGCGGCACGGCATCGTGCTTGCCAAGAGCGAGGAGGCCAAGCGCCGCGGCGTAAAGACGGGCGAACCTATCTGGCAGGCAAAAAAGAAGTGTCCCGGCATAGTCATCGTTCCCCCGCATTTCGACATGTACATGAAATTTTCGCGCAAGGTCAGGGCGGTATATGCGCGTTACACCGACCTCATCGAAAGCTACGGCATAGACGAGTGCTGGCTGGATATAACCAAATCTTTGGCGGTATTTCCCGTATATGACGGGGTCAAGGAGGAGAACGGCAGTCTTACCGATGAATATCTGCGCTTTCTCGGCGATACTATCCGCTTCGCCGTGCGCGGCGAGCTGGGCCTTACTGTGTCGGTGGGCGTGTCTTTCAATAAAATATATGCCAAGCTCGGTTCCGACCTCAAAAAGCCGGACGGCACTTCGGTCATATCCTCTAAAAATTTCAAAAACGTCATCTACGGCTTGCCCGTCAGCGATCTCCTCATGGTGGGCGGCGCCACGTCCGCAAAGCTCACGGCAATGGGCTATCCCACCATAGGCGCGCTTGCCTCTGCCGACGACGGCAAAATAATATCGGCGCTGGGCAAGACCGGCGCTACGCTGCTCAGGTACGCCCGCGGGCTCGACGAAAGCCCCGTCGCCCACATGAACGACGAGCGCGAGCTTAAATCCATAGGCAATTCCCAAACGTTTGCAAGCGATCTCATCTACTACGAGCAGGTGGAGCGCAACATCTATGTCCTTTCGGAAAGCGTCGCAGCCCGTCTGCGGCAGTCGGACAGGGGTCTTGCGGATACCGTACACCTCTGGGTAAGATACGGCGATCTGACTTCTTTCACCGTGCAAAAAAAGGTGCGGCACACCGCCCTCTGCGGCGAAATCGCCAAAACCGCGTTCGAGCTGTTCAAGGCCAATGTATCGCAGCCCTTTGCCGTCAGGTCGCTGGGCGTCACCGTGTCCGGCTTCGACGGCGGAAATTCACAGCTCACCCTCGACGAAACGTCGGGCGATTATGCCAAGCGGGAGCGGGTGGAGCGCACTATCGACGATATCCGCAAAAAGCACGGTTATGCGTCCATTCAGCGCGGATTGCTCATCCACGACCCCGAAAGCATGCGCAACGACATTAAAAATTCCCATCTGATAAAGCCCGCCCGCTTCGAGGACGGCGACGGCGATGACGACGAACTTTAAAATATTTTTTTGACCTGCCACGCGGGCGCGCAACATTTCATTGCGCGCCCGCGTGCGTATTATATATATTTCGGTATAAGCGCAGCCTTGCGCCTTGTTTTATGTATATAAGTTGGACTTATGTTTTATATAAAAAGTTGTGAAAAACGAACGCCGTTTTATCGTTTGACTTATGAAAGTATTTAATTTATAATTTTAATCGTAAATTCACAAACCGCATCGCTGTTGTGTGCGGTGGAGAGAGTCTCAGCTATGTATTTGAGTGACTGTGAGAGAGCCACTTGAAGATATAAAATCTATTTAGGAGTTTTAAAGAGATGAATGTTCCCCAAATGTTCGGCGAAAACGTCTTTAACGACGCAGTCCAGAAAGAAACCTTGCCCAAAGAAGTTTACAAAGCTTTAAGAGCAACAATCGAATCAGGCAAACAGCTTGATGTATCCATTGCCGGTTCAGTGGCTGCCGCCATGAAAGACTGGGCAGTGTCCAAGGGTGCAACACACTACACCCATTGGTTCCAACCCCTCACAGGCCTCACGGCAGAAAAGCACGACAGCTTTATCGAACCTGATGGCGACAAAGTTATAATGCGCCTGACAGGCAAGAGCCTTATAGTCGGCGAGCCCGACGCCTCGTCTTTCCCCTCCGGCGGTTCAAGGGCAACTTTCATGGCCCGCGGTTACACCGCATGGGATCCCACGTCGCCCGCATTCGTAAAGGAAGGTACGCTCTATATCCCCACGGTATTCGTATCGTACACAGGCGAAACGCTTGATAAAAAGTCGCCTCTGCTCCGTTCGATGAACGCTATCGATAAGCAGGCCAAGCGCATACTTGCCCTCTTCGGCAAAACCTGCAAAAAGGTATCCACAACCGTCGGTCCCGAACAGGAATACTTCCTCATCACCGAGGAAATGTACGAAAAGCGCAAGGATCTGCAGCTCTGCGGCAGAACTCTTGTGGGCGCACCCGTCAGCCGCGGCCAGGAACTTGAAGACCATTACTTCGGCGTGCTCAAACCCAAGATAGCGGAGTTCATGGCCGATCTCGACAGAACGCTTTGGTCTTACGGCGTAACCACCAAGACAAAACACAACGAAGTTGCTCCCGCGCAGCATGAAATGGCCCCCGTATTCTCAACTACTAATGTGGCCGTCGATTCAAACATGCTCACGATGGAAATTATGCGCAAGGTGGCTAAAAAGCACGGTCTTATCTGCCTCCTTCACGAAAAGCCTTTCGAAGGCATTAACGGTTCGGGCAAGCATAACAACTGGTCAATGTCCACCGATGGAGGCTTTAACCTGCTCGATCCCGGCAGCTCTCCCGAAAAAAACACCCTTTTCAAGCTCGTACTTACCGCCGTCATCAAGGCCGTTGACGACTATCAGGGTATCCTCAGGGCGTCGGTTGCTTCGGCTGGCAACGACCACCGCCTCGGCGCAAACGAAGCTCCTCCCGCAATAATTTCAGTATATCTCGGCGACCAGCTCGGCGCTCTCGTCGATTCGATTGTCAAGGGCGAAGATTACGTCCCTGTAAAGGCTCTCGAAGGTTCTATAGGCGTACCCGAATCGCCCATATTCCCCAAGGACGCAACCGACAGAAACAGAACTTCACCTTTTGCTTTCACGGGCAACAAGTTCGAGTTCCGTATGCTCGGCTCCCAGGCAAACGTAGCCGACCCCAACATCGTCCTCAACACCATAGTTTCCGACGCATTCGAACAGTTTGCCGACGAGCTTGAAGGCGCAAAGGATATCGAGGCGGCCGCCAACGAAATAATTGTACGCGAATTGAAGGCGCACTACCGCATAATCTTCAACCTCGACGGCTATGGTCCCGATTGGGAACCCGAGGCAGAAAAACGCGGACTTCTCAACAACAAGACCACGGCCGATGCCGTTCCCGTCTGCTTTGAAGATAAGAACATTCAGGTGTTTGTAAAGCAGGGCGTATATACCAAGGCCGAAGCCATCGCCCGCGCAAACATTCAGCTTGAAAACTATACAAAGATAATAAATATCGAAGCGCTGACCCTCCTTGAGATGGCAAAGCAGGATATAATCCCCGCCGTGTCAGACTATGTTGCAGACCTCTGCGCCAATGTGGCCGCAAAGCAGGCGGTAAACGAGTCGATACCCTGCACAACCGAAAAGGATCTCATCATGAACCTTGCCGAAAGCAACGATAAACTTTCGGCGCTCATCACCAAACTTGAAGATATCCTCGGTTCGATAGAGATGGAGGAGGTAGTTCCCGCGTCGCAGTCTATGGCTCACGAAGTCATTCCCGTAATGGAAGAGATGAGGGCCGTCATAGACGGAATGGAAAAGATAACATCTTCGGAATATTGGCCCTATCCCACATACTTCGATTTACTCTACAGCGTAAAATAAGCGGCTGTTGTAAATAACTTAATTTTGCAGTGACTTTCAATTTTATATTTCTCTCCCCTTTTCATTTCAAGGCACAGCGCCTTTAAAGCTGTACCGCCGCGGGTGAAATTCCTGCGGCCTTACCGCCCCGAAGACCTTAAAGGGTAACAGAGGTGATCAATCAAAACAGGGCCCGGATTTTGATTTTAAATTTTATTTATGGCGCCATATATGCGCGTGAATGGCGTGTTGCGGTCGGTAAATCTGCCGTATTCTGCAATGCCCGTCCGGTTGCATGGCCGGTAGTTTAACGGCTTGCACTGCATGTATGTTGTGACATTCCAAATTCATGGAGGAATTAAACTAATTTTATGGATACTGTATTGATATGGTTTCTGATCGGCGCTCTGCTCGTATTCTTTATGCAATGCGGCTTTGCAATGGTCGAATCAGGATTTACCCGTGCAAAGAACACCGGCAACATCCTGATGAAGAACTTCGGCGACTTCTGCGTCGGCACGTTCTGCTTTATTCTGCTTGGCTTCGGCATACTTATGGGCATGGACTCAATAGGCAACTTTATGGGTATGCCCAGCCTCGACATCTTCGGCTGCTTCGATACTCTCATTAACGGCGTCGAAGGCAGCGTTGAGTATGAAGCTGCTGTAGAATTAGCACAGAATTTTGTATTTAACCTTATGTTCTGCGCCACGGCCGCAACAATCGTTTCGGGCGCTATGGCTGAAAGAACCAGGTATATCTCCTATCTTGTTTACTCTGCTATAATATCCCTTATAGTATATCCCATCGAAGCCGGTTGGGTATGGGGCGCAGGCACAAACGCTTGGCTCGCTGAAATGGGCTTCATTGACTACGCAGGTTCTGCTGCCATTCACACCGTCGGCGGTCTTGCCGCGCTCGTAGGTATATTCTTCCTCGGCGCCCGTATAGGCAAGTTCGAACGCGATGAAAACGGCAAGGTTGTAAAGGTCAATGCCATTCAGGGTCACGACCTCACGGTCGGCGCACTCGGCGTACTCATCCTCTGGTTCGGTTGGTACGGATTCAACGGTGCGGCTGCCACCACTTCGGGTGAACTTGTCCGCATACTCATCACCACAACGCTCGCTCCCGCAGCGGCAACGCTGGTTGCAATGGCAATCACTTGGATAAGGAATAAAAAGCCCGACGTCGTAATGACCATGAACGGCTCGCTCGCAGGTCTTGTTGCCATCACGGCAGGTTGCGAAGCGGTTGACGGCGTAGGCGCAATCGTTATCGGCGCAATCGCCGGCGTAATCTGCGTATTCGGCACCGACCTTCTTGAAAAAGTTCTTCACCTCGACGACTGCGTAGGCGCTGTTCCCGTTCACTGCTTCAATGGTATCTGGGGTACTATCGCCGTAGGTTTCTTCGCTGTAGATGGCGGCGTATTCTATGGCGGCGGCGCCAGCTTGCTCGGCGTTCAGGTTGCAGGCGTTCTTGCAATCGTTGCATGGACATTTGTCTGCATGGTAGTTCTGTTCGCGGCAATCAAATATGTGCCTGTAATGATAAAGTTCAAGACTGTCAGCCCCGCAAAATTAAGGGCGTATGCAAAGGATTGGAACGGTCTGCGTGCAAGCGCAGAGGAGGAAATTATCGGCCTCGACCTCATGGAACACGGCCTCACCTCCGCTTATCCCGATTTCGTTCCCGCTATTCCTTCGTATGAAGGCGAAGGCGAACCCGTCAACCTCAGCGGCATAAAGCCCGCAAATATCGAGCTTCCCTCAACAAAGAGCAAGTATACAAAGGTTACCATCATCGCTCCTCAGGCCAAGTTCCTTACATTAAAGGACGCTCTCGCCCAGATAGGCGTAACCGGCATGACCGTTACCAACGTTGCCGGCTGCGGCGTTCAGGCGGGCAAGACCGGCCAGTACCGCGGTGTAAAGACCTCTATGAGGTTGCTGCCTAAGATTCAGGTAGATATAGTTGTATCGTCGGTAGATCCCAAGCTGGTCGTCGCCGTTGCACACAAAGTCCTTGATGACGGCAATGTGGGCGCAGGCAAGATATTTGTCAGCGACATAGAAAACGTCATGAGGGTGCGTACCGGTGAAACGGGTGTAGACGCGCTGGATAATGCAAAATAAAACAGGTAAATAATAGCTCATCCTGCTCTCTCATAGATACTTTGGAAGTGGCGTCGGCCGTAAGGTCGTCGCCACTTTCATTGTTTTCTTGAAAAATATTGCAATTTGCTGTCTGCTCTGTTATAATATTCTGGTATGAAAAGATGCCTGATATTAGTAAACGCCTATTCCAAGCTGAAAAGCTCGCTCAATCAGTCGCAGCGCCTCCGTGCAGAGTTTGCCTCGCTCGGCGTCGTTGCCGATGTCCGCGCAAACGACTTCTTTGCGTGCGCCGTAGAACGTGACGGCAGTCTGTCCTGCTCTGTCGCCGATTACGATTTTTGCGTCTATCTCGATAAGGACAGGTATGTCGCCCGCATGCTTGAGCGCAGCGGTCTCAGACTGTTCAATACAAGCCGCGCAATAGAGGACTGCGACGACAAAATGCTCACAAACATCAGGCTTTCAGGCGCGGGCATACCCATGCCCCGCACGCTGCCCGGCCTGCTGTGTTACAGCGCCGACGCCCGGACTCCCGTGGGGGAGGACGCGCTCGACGGCATAGAGCGCGCCCTCGGCTATCCCGTCATCGTCAAAAGCTGCCACGGCTCGCTCGGCAGCGGGGTGTTCAAGGCGGACGACCGCGCCGCGCTGCGCTCATTGATTGAAAAACTCAGGTGCGTTCCCCACCTGTATCAGCAATTCGTCGGCGAAAGTTCGGGTAGAGATATCCGCGTGATAGCGGTGGGGGGCGAGGTCCGCGCGGCCATGCTCAGAACATCTTCAACCGATTTCCGCTCCAACCTGGAGCTGGGCGGCACGGGTTTGCCGTTCAGTCCCGATTCCGAACTCAAACAGTTGTGCGAACGGGTTGCGCGGCTGATATGTCCCGATTATTGCGGTATCGACGTGCTGTTCGGCAGGGAGGGGTATCTCGTGTGCGAGGTCAACTCCAACGCCTTTTTCGGCGGTATAGAGCGCATTACGGGAATAAACGTCGCGGCGGCTTATGCGCGGTACATATACGATACAGTCTATGGCGGCGTATAAGTAAGCAAAAGTCTGTCGACTTGTTGGCTACGAAAACAGCCTCCGCGTCTACATTGCGGAAGAAGGCCTCGGCGGCAGGGGGGAGGACGGCTCCTCCGTCGTGCCGTCGGGCAGCACAAAACTGCGCGCAGGTCAGGTGATAGATTTCGAGTGTCAGACCGCTGACGAGGAGGTGCGGCGCTACCTCTACGATATAGTCGGCAAACCGCCCGAAGTTCCGCCTGTCGGTTGAGGTATAAGTGCAGCTTATATATTGTATTATTTTTATCAAAGATAAAGGGCGGCCATAAAGGTTGGTCGGCTCGGAATTACGCTTGACTTAAAGATTTGTTTATCTTATAATAGTATAGTCGAATTTGTTACACCCGTGATCGTGCAGCGGTCTTAACGCTTTATCGCAATAAAGCGCAGGGTGGGCGACAATACGGAGTAAATTATGTTCGTTAATGACCTTGAACTCAAAAAAACGCCTTTAGAGGGCGAAGTCAGAATCCCTTCCGGCTGTGCTGTCAGCGCCATAATTGACAGAAGCGGCAAAAAGATGACGGGCGAAAAAATCATTCGCTCCATTGCCACCATGCACGACCGTTCCAACGGCCTCGGCGGCGGCTTTGCCGGCTATGGCATTTATCCCGATTACAGGGATTATTACGCCTTTCATCTCTTTTACGATGATTTTCAGTGCAAAAAGGAAACCGAAGATTTCCTTATCTCCCACTTTGAAATTGTCTATTCTTCTGAGATGAAGACGCGCAAAACAAAGGGCATCAGAAACGAACCCATAATCTACAGATACTTTCTTTCTCCCCTGTCCAAAAGGCTTGCCAACTCGCTTATGGACGAGGAGCAGTATGTCGTCAGGTGCGTAAACAAGATCAACGCCGAAATAAAGGGCGCGTTTGTCTTTTCCAGCGGTAAGGATATGGGTATTTTCAAGGGCGTCGGCTTCCCCGAGGATATAGGCAGGTTCTACCTTCTCGACGAAGAGTACGAAGGCTATGCCTGGACAAGCCACGGCAGATATCCCACAAATACCCCCGGTTGGTGGGGCGGCGCTCACCCCTTCGGACTTCTGGACTACTCGGTAGTGCATAACGGCGAAATTTCTTCTTACGACGCAAACAGGCGCTATATCGAAATGTTCGGTTACAAGTGTTCGCTCCAGACGGATACCGAGGTCATAACATACGTCATAGATTATCTGATAAGAGTAAAAAAGCTTACCCTGCCGGAAATTGCAAAAGTTATATCGGCGTCGTTCTGGTCGACGATAGAGGAGAAGAGCGAGGACGAGCGCCGTCAGGAGATATTCCTCCGCAAGGCCTTCCCTTCGCTGCTCATAAACGGCCCGTTCTCCATAATCTTCGGATTCACGGGCGGCATCATGGCGCTCAACGACAGGTTGAAACTGCGCTCCATGGTCTGTGCCGAAAAGGGCGATCTTGCTTTTGTATCCTCGGAAGAGTGCGGCATACGCGTCATCGCGCCCGAACTCGATAAAATCTATTCACCTGCCGGCGGTCAGCCGGTCATCTACACGCTGAAAGAAGGAGGCGCACTTTAATGGATATGTTTATCCCTGCCGAATATGAGGTCGTGCGCTCTTCCGAGCTGTGCATAGGCTGCCGTGTATGCGAAAGGCAATGCTCAAACGAAGTGCATAAGTACGATAAGGATCTCGACAAAATGATTGCCGACTCCACAAAATGCGTCAATTGCCATCGCTGCGTCTGCCTCTGCCCCACGCGCGCCCTTAAAATAGTCAAGAGCGACGACACTTATAAACTCAACGCCAATTGGCCCGTTCAGGCCATGAACGAGGTATATCGCCAGGCCAATTCGGGCGGCGTATTGCTGTCGTCCATGGGCAATCCCAACGATTACCCCATATATTTCAATAAAATACTCGTCAATGCCTCACAGGTTACAAACCCTCCCATAGACCCCTTGCGCGAGCCGATGGAAACTACCGTCTATCTCGGCAAAAAGGACGTCGAAATCAAAAGGGATATCGAAGGCAAGCTTGTCGATACGCTTCCGCCTCAGCTCAGGCTGACCACGCCCATAATGTTCTCGGCAATGAGCTACGGCTCCATCTCTTACAACGCGCACGAAAGTCTTGCGCGCGCCGCTGAGGAGCTGGGCATATTCTACAACACAGGCGAAGGCGGTCTTCACCGCGACTTTTACAAATACAGCAAGAACACCATAGTTCAGGTGGCGTCCGGCCGTTTCGGCGTACACGAAGAATACTTGAAAACCGCCGCCGCAATCGAAATCAAGATGGGTCAGGGTGCAAAGCCCGGCATAGGCGGCCATCTGCCCGGCATGAAGATATCGGACGAAGTATCCGCCACCCGTATGATACCCAAGGGGGTAGACGCAATTTCCCCCGCGCCCCATCACGATATCTATTCCATAGAAGACCTCAGGCAGCTCATATATACCTTAAAAGAGGCGACTGCCTATACTAAGCCCATAATCGTAAAGATAGCCGCCGTGCATAACGTTGCGGCAATCGCTTCGGGCATAGCCCGTTCGGGCGCGGATATCATCGCGATAGACGGTTTCCGCGGCGGCACGGGCGCCGCTCCCACCAGAATACGCGACAACGTCGGTATTCCCATCGAGCTTGCGCTCGCCCAGGTAGACGAGCGTCTGCGCCAGGAAGGCATACGCGACTCCGTATCCGTCGTCGTTGCCGGCTCCATTCACTCCTCGGCCGATATAGTCAAGGCCATAGCGCTCGGCGCCGACGCATGTTACATCGGCACGGCTGCCCTGCTCGCGCTCGGCTGTCACCTCTGCCGCAGCTGCCACACAGGCAAGTGCAATTGGGGTATAGCCACCCAGCGCCCCGAACTTGTAAAAAGGCTCAACCCCGATATGGGTTACAAGCGCCTTGTAAATCTCGTGCGGGCATGGGATCATGAAATTCAGGAGATGATGGGCGGCATGGGTATCAATTCCATCGAAGCATTGCGCGGCAACAGGCTCATGCTCCGCGGCGTCGGCCTCAACGAAACCGAGCTTCGCTTACTCGGCATACACCACGCCGGCGAAAGCATGTAAAGGTCCTTTCGGCCGCATTATCCAAGGCATATTCCGCGGCGAAAGAGAGCCGCCCGCGGATTGTATAA
The DNA here is from genome assembly GCA_964447305.1 of uncultured Clostridia bacterium. Lineage (GTDB taxonomy): Bacteria > Bacillota > Clostridia > Christensenellales > Borkfalkiaceae > Coproplasma. The sequence goes on along the minus strand of CAYURN010000005.1, from coordinate 55,733 downwards.
ACCGTAAAAATATTATCAGGGGATTAAAAAAATGCTTACAAGTATCTGTGGAATCAATTGGGGCGATGAAGGCAAGGGCAGAATGGTTGACCTGCTTTCACGCGACTACGACATCGTCTGCCGCTATCAGGGCGGCAACAATGCCGGTCATACCGTCATTAACGACAAAGGCAAATTCATACTCAATCTGCTCCCTTCCGGCATTTTGCGCGAGGACGTAGTCAATGTAATGGGCTGCGGCATGGTCATCGATTTAAAGCACCTCTGCGGCGAAATATCAAAACTGCGCGATGCGGGAATTAAAATTTCTCCCGATAATTTAAAGATTTCCGATAAAGCCATAATCACAATGCCCTATAACGTTCTTCAGGACATAATGGAGGAGGACAGACTGACCAAGGCCACGGGCAAGCCCTACGGCTCCACCCGCCGCGGCATATCCCCCATCTATGCGGATAAATACCTCAAAAAAGCCTTCCGCATGGGCGAACTGCTCAACCCTGAGCTGATGTATAAGCGCCTGCCCGACATTGTCGAGTGGAAGAACATGACTATCAAGGCCTACGGCTTCGAGCCCGTAACGGTAGAGGAGATGAAAGCATACCTCGAAGAATACGGCTCCGTCCTCAGGGAGTACATAACCGATACGGGCATATATCTCAACAACGCCCATTCGGCCGGCAAAAAGATAATGTTCGAAGCTCAGCTCGGCGCTCTCCGCGATATCGACTACGGCATAGTTCCCTATACTTCGTCGTCCTCTACGATCGCCGCATACGCTCCCATAGGCGCCGGCGTACCCAACCTGAAGCTCGATAAGTCCATAGGCATAATGAAGGCCTATTCAAGCTGCGTGGGCGCAGGCCCGTTCACCTGCGAATATTTCGGCGCCGACGCCGAAAAACTTCGCGAATTGGGCGGCGAATATGGCGCAGCTACAGGCAGACCTCGCCGCGTAGGTCCCTTTGACGTCGTTGCCTCGCGCTATGGCATCAGATGCCAGGGCGCGGATGAAATAGCGCTTACAAAGCTCGATATCCTCGACGGATATGAAGAGATTGAAATTTGCACTCACTACGAGCTGAACGGCAAAATCATCGACGAATTCCCCTTTACCGACGTCCTTGACCAGTGCAAGCCCGTGTTTGAAAAGGTAAAGGGCTGGCATTGCGACATCTCGAAGTGCAGAAAGGCGGAGGACCTGCCCAAAGAGGCAATGGATTATATCCGCCTTATAGAAAAACTGTGCGAATGCAAGATAAAATATGTTTCGGTCGGTGCAGAGCGTGACGCCTGCATCGTGATGGATTAAAAAATAAAACGATATGCGCTTCCCCGTAAAGTGCGCGCGGAGCTTAAATGAAAAGAATTTATGTAAACGAAGAGTGGTGTCTTGGATGCCACATGTGTGAATACGAGTGCATGTTTGCCAATTCAGGGTTGGACGCCATGTTCAAACTCAAGGGCAGAACAAAAGAGTTTGTTCCGCGGATACAGGTCGAAGGCGAAGAAAAATCTCAGATAAACTTTGCCGTAAACTGCCGCCATTGCACAAACGCTATATGCGTTCAAAGCTGTATAGCAGGCGCTTTGTCCAAATCGGACGAAGGTATGGTACAGATAGACAGGGACAAGTGCGTGGGTTGTTTCACCTGCGTTCTCGTCTGTCCCTTTGGCGCTATCATGCCCGCCCCCGACGGCAAGAGCGCGCAGAAGTGTATGCTCTGTACCGACAACGCCATGGAGCAGCCCAACTGCGTAAAGCACTGCCCCAACAATGCAATCGTTTACGAGGAGCGCGGCTGACATGAAATACGTAATTATAGGCAATTCAACTGCGGCAATCGCCTGCATCGAAGGTATCCGCACCGTCGACGCGGCGGGCGCCATAACAGTCATTTCGGACGAAAAACACCATTGCTACGGCAGACCCACCATATCCTATTGTCTTATGGGCGCAACCTCGCGCGAGAATATGAAATACCGCCCGGACGATTTCTATCTCAAAAACGGCGTAGATGTTCTCTTAGGCAAACGTGTTACGGCCATCGACGCGGCAGCAAAAAAGGTATTGCTTGACGACGGAGGAGAGGAGTATTACGACCGTCTGCTCGTTGCAACGGGCTCGCGCCCCTTCGTGCCGCCCATGGACGGCCTCGACGGCGTAAAGAATAAATTTTCCTTTATGACCATGGACGACATGAACGCCCTCGAAAAGGTTCTTTCGCCCAAAAAGAGCGTACTCGTAATCGGCGCCGGCCTCATAGGCCTCAAATGCGTCGAAGGCATATTGGAAAGAGTCGGCTCGGTCACCGTTGTCGATCTTGCGGACAGAATTCTGCCCTCCATACTCGACGCCGAGGGCGCTGCCATCATCCAGCGCCAGCTTGAAAACAAGGGCGTCAGGTTCATTCTCAACGACTGCGCCGAAAAATTCGAAGGCAAAAAAGTCACGCTCAAAAACAGCGGCCAGCAATTGTCGTTCGATATACTCGTCGTCGCCGTCGGCGTGCGCCCCAATACCGAACTTGTAAAGGACGCAGGCGGTCAGGTCAACCGCGGCGTAGTTGTCGATACCCACATGCGCACATCCCTCCCGGATATATACTCCGCAGGCGACTGCACCGAAGGCTACGACAGTTCCATCGGCTCCAACCGCATACTCGCCCTTCTGCCCAACGCCTATTTCCAGGGCAAGGTCGCGGGTATAAACATGGCGGGCGGCGAGGCCGAACAGACCAACGCAATTCCCATGAACGCAATAGGCTTCTTCGGCTCGCATATTCTCACCGCGGGCATTTACGAAGGCGAATGTTTAAGCCATATTGAGGGGGATATCTACAAAAAACTGTTCGTCAAGGACGGCAGACTTGTCGGATTTATCCTCATCAACGACTTCCTCCGCGCCGGAATATACACCCAGCTCGTGCGCGACAAGGTTGATCTGTCCACAGTCGACTTTGCCCTGCTCAATGATCACCCCCAGCTGATGGCATATTCAAAGGAGGCGCGCAAGACTAAGCTCTCGCAAAAGGTTTAAAATTATGGTTATAAATGTAGACGAGAACATGCACTTCTCCACGCTCAATAAAAAGGTGCGCGAAAGCCGCGACAGCGAAGTAATAATCAACGGCTGTATCGGTCAGCGCTATATAGCCACGGGCCTTTCCGGCAAAACCATAACCATCAACGGCACGCCCGGCAACGCCCTCGGCGCCTATCTGAACGGCTGCGACGTGATTGTCAACGGCAACGCTCAGGACGCCACGGGCGACACCATGAACAGCGGCGTCATCATAATCCACGGCAATGCCGGCGACGCCACTGGCTACGCCATGCGCGGCGGAAAAATTTATATCGGCGGCAATACAGGCTATCGCGCGGGCATACACATGAAGGCCTACCGCGATCTCAGGCCCGTCGTTGTCGTCGGCGGCAGAGCAGGTTCCTTCCTCGGCGAATATCAGGCGGGCGGAATAATAGTCGTTCTGGGTCAGCATGACGACGATCTGCCCATAATCAGCAATTTCTGCGGCACGGGTATGCACGGCGGCGTTATGTATGTCCGCTGCGAAAAACTTCCCCACAGAATACCTTCGCAGATAACCGCGTCGGTCGTCTTTGGCGAAGAAATCCCCGAACTTGTCGATATCGTCCGCGACTACTGCTCGTACTTCCCGGAATATGACGCCGAAAAACTCTTGAAAGCCAACTACAACGTGCTTCGCCCCAATTCCAAGAATCCGTATAAGCAGATGTACACAAACAACTGACGGCCGCGTTTCGTCATAAGGCGCGACTTTGTGCCGTACTCGCAATAACATATTCGCAGGCAAAGCCTCGTCCGCAGCACATTTCAGTGCCGCGGACGAGGCTAAAAATTTGCTATGTCCTTTAAGCTTATTTCCTTGCCAAACCGTCCGCAATGTGTTATAGTATTATAGAACTGTTGCGGCATTTTCGCCACATTTCAAATAAACGACTGTCAGGGAAGGCTTATGCTCAGAAAATTTTACAAGATGCACGGCATCGGCAACGACTATATTTACTTTGATTGCATGAGTGAGGACATATCCAACCCAGGCGAACTTTCCGTCCGCCTGTCAGACAGGCATTTTTCCATTGGCGGCGACGGGGTCATACTTCTCCGTCCGTCATCTGTCGCCGACTGCAAAATGTCAATGTTCAATGCCGACGGCTCCGAAGGCAAGATGTGCGGCAACGGCATAAGGTGCGTCGGCAAGCTTGCCCATGACCTCGGCTATGTCAAGGGCGAGTCCTGCACGGTGGAAACGCTCTCCGGCATAAAGACGCTCGATTTCATCCTCGGCGGCGACGGCAAGGTGTCGTCCGCAAAGGTAGATATGGGCGCCGCCATATTGGACGGTTCAAGTATTCCTTCAACCTTGTCCGGCGAAAAAATCGTCAACTATCCCGTAAATATCGCCGGGCGCGAGTGGGGCATAACGCTCGTGTCCATGGGCAACCCTCACTGCGTCGTCTTTACAGAACCCGAACGGCTCGACCTTGAAAAGATAGGCCCTCAGTTTGAAAACAATCCGCTCTTCCCGGAACGTATAAATACCGAGTTTGTGCGCGTCATACGCAAAAACGAACTCAAAATGCGCGTGTGGGAGCGCGGCAGCGGCGAAACATGGGCATGCGGAACGGGCGCCTGCGCCGTTGCGGTTGCGGCCGTGCTCAACGGCTATGCCGATATGGACACTCCCATTATAATCCATCTCCGCGGCGGCGACCTTACCGTCACCTACACTAAGGACACGGTTTTCATGGAAGGCGGAGCTACGCTTGTGTTTGTCGGACAGATAGAAATCTGATTGCCGACAGACCGCAGCGCAGATACCTTTACACATTTGATTGAATAATATACCCGCGCAAATTGCGCGGCTGACCATAAAAAGCGGCTAAGCCGCAATCACTCAGGAGAATATATAAAAATGACCAAGTACATTTTCGTTACAGGCGGTGTAGTTTCAGGGCTGGGCAAGGGCATTACAGCGGCTTCGCTCGGCAGACTCTTAAAGTGCAGGGGGTATAAGGTGGCTTCGCAAAAGCTCGACCCCTATATCAATATCGACCCCGGCACAATGAGCCCCTATCAGCACGGCGAAGTCTTTGTCACCGACGACGGCGCTGAAACCGACCTCGATTTAGGTCATTACGAACGCTTCATCGACGAAAATCTCAACAAATACTCCAACCTGACCACGGGCAAGGTGTATTGGAACGTACTCAACAAAGAGCGTAACGGCGAATATCTCGGCCAGACCGTTCAGGTCATACCCCATATAACCAACGAAATCAAATCTTTTATATACACGGTGGCCAGCACAACCTCGGCCGACGTAGTCATCACCGAAATAGGCGGCACTATAGGCGATATCGAAAGTCAGCCCTTTATCGAAGCTATCCGTCAGGTCGCTCGCGAAGTGGGCAGGGAAAACTGCTGTTTCATCCACGTTTCTCTCGTTCCCTATATCTCCGGTTCGGAGGAATTCAAATCCAAGCCCACGCAACATTCCGTCAAGGAATTGCAGGGCATGGGCATAACTCCCGACATAATAATAGCCCGCGTGGACGCTCACATGCCCAAGGACGTAAAGGACAAAATAGCCATGTTCTGCAATGTTGAACCTGAGTGTTGCATTGAGAATATGACCCTCCCCGTCCTGTATCAGTGCCCCATTATGCTTGAAGAAAGCAACTTCTCTGCAATAGTCTGCAAAATACTCAATCTCGACCCCCGTCAGATAGACCTTACGGAGTGGAAGAATATGCTCAGCCGCATTGCCGCCCGCGACAAGAGAGTTAAAATCGCACTCTGCGGCAAATATGTGCAGCTGCACGACGCATATCTTTCGGTTGCGGAAGCGCTCGCCCATGCCGGATACGAAAACGGCGCAAAGATAGATATCAATTGGGTCGACACCGAAAGTCTTACCCCTGAAAATGTCGACTCCGTTCTCTCCGGGTCAGACGGCATACTTGTCCCCGGCGGCTTCGGCACCCGCGGCATCGAAGGAAAAGTACTCTGCGCCCGCTACGCGCGCGAACACAACATACCCTACCTTGGTATATGCCTCGGCATGCAGACGGCCGTAATAGAATACGCCCGCAACGTTTTGGGCTATGCGGACGCCAACTCGTCCGAATTCGACCCCCAAAGCAAACATGCGGTAATCGACCTCATGCCCGACCAGCACGGCGTAAAGATGGGCGGAACAATGCGCCTCGGCGCATATCCCTGCACGGTCATCGGCCCCAGAATGAAGGAGGCCTACGGCACGGACAACATCTCCGAACGTCACCGCCACAGATACGAATTCAACAACCAATTCCGCGACGAACTTGAGCAGGCCGGTCTGCTCGTTGCCGGAACCTCGCCCGACGGACTGTTGGTCGAGGCCGTGGAAGTCCCCGCAAACGACTTCTATCTCGGCGTTCAGTTCCACCCGGAATTTAAATCCAGACCTCAAAACGCCCATCCCGTGTTCAGAGAATTTATAAAATATGCGGTAAAATATTCGCAGAATAAGTAGGATTATATATGTATTTCAATGCACATTTCAACGATATAGCTCCCAGCTATCTCTTTTCCACAATAGCTAAAAAGGTAGCCGAATATTCGGCCGCCCACCCCGATAAGGAAATATTGCGCCTCGGCATAGGCGACGTAACTTTGCCCCTCGTCCCGGCAGTCATCGCGGCGCTTCATTCCGCCGTGGACGACATGTCCCGCAGGGAAACTTTCCGCGGCTACGGCCCCGAACAGGGCTACGACTTTTTAAAGGAGTCCATCCGCGGCTACTATGCCTCCAACGGCGTCGAACTCTCCGCCGACGAAATCTTTATTTCCGACGGAGCCAAGTCCGACCTCGGCAATATCCTCGATATCTTCGCGGGCAACAACACTGTACTCGTCCCCGACCCCGTATATCCCGTATATGTGGATACCAACGTTATGGCGGGGCGCAAAGTGACATTTATGAACGCTACGGCGCAGAACGGCTTTCTGCCCATGCCCGACTATTCGGTTGAGGCCGATATCATCTATCTCTGTTCGCCCAACAATCCCACGGGCGCGGCATATTCCAAGGCTCAGCTCAAGGAGTGGGTGGACTACGCCAACGCAAAGGGCGCCGTCATTCTCTACGACGCCGCCTACGAATGTTTCATAACTGAAGATGAGCTTGCCCGCTCGATCTTTCAGATAGAGGGCGCAAAGACTTGCGCCATAGAGTTCTGTTCCTTCTCAAAGACGGCGGGCTTCACGGGTACGCGCTGCGGCTACACCGTTGTTCCCATGGCGCTCGAACGCGGCGGAATGTCTGCAAACAAAATGTGGCTCCGTCGCCAGACTACAAAATTCAACGGCGTGCCTTACATAGTCCAGCGCGGCGCGGCGGCCGTATTCACCACTGAAGGTCAAAGCCAGATCAGGCAGAACATAGCCGTCTATCAGGAAAACGCAAAGCTCATCGCCGACTGCATGGATGACCTCGGAATATGGTACACGGGCGGCAAAAACTCGCCCTATATCTGGCTCAAATGCCCCGGCGGCATGGACAGCTGGCAGTTCTTCGATTATCTTCTCAACGAAATTCAGGTCGTCGGCACGCCCGGCGCAGGTTTCGGCGTCAATGGCGAAGGTTTCTTCCGCCTCACCGCTTTCGGCAGCCGTGAAGTTACGGCGGCAGCGGTGGAACGCATAAAAAAATTGCTCTCCAAGTAATTATTTGCAGCGGGCCGCGCAACCGCGCGGCCCGCTCAAGTGATAAGGGGTACTTATGGAAAAATTTCTTCCCGGGCGTGGCGCGGGCGTACTCTGCCACATCTCTTCTCTCCCGAACAAATACGGCATAGGTTCGCTCGGTAAAGAGGCATACGACTTTGTCGATCTCCTCGCCAAATACGGGGTCAGGTATTGGCAGATTCTTCCCCTCCAACAGACGGGCTACGGCAATTCGCCTTATCAGTCCGTTTCCTGCATGTCGGGCAATCCCTATTTTATTGATATCGTCGACCTTCGTTCCCGCGGACTTCTTGACGACGAGGAGCTTCGCGGCGCCGAGCGCAAACTGAAAAACGACATCGACTACGGCGATCTGTATGTAAACCGTTACAAACTGTTGCGCCGCGCGTATGCGCGCTTCAATATTAAAAACCCCGACTTCATCGCCTTTATTGAAAGCGGCGAAGCCGAGGACTACGCGCTGTTCATGTCGCTTAAATCGCGCTACAACGGCGTGTTCAACACTTTCCCCGAATCTTACAAATACAAGGAACACCTTGCCATATACGAATTCAGAAATTCTGTCTACCGCGAAGAGTTTTGTTTCTGGGTGTTCCTGCAATATATATTCAACAAACAGTGGGCGGCTCTCAAGGCCTATGCCAACTCAAAGGGTATTGCCATAATCGGCGATATCCCCCTGTACATGGCCTACGACTCGGCCGACGTCTGGTCGCATCCCGAACTGTTCAGGCTCGATGAAGACCTCAATCCCACCGAGGTCGCCGGCGTTCCCCCGGACTATTTTTCGGAGGAAGGCCAGCTTTGGGGCAATCCCCTCTATAATTGGGATGTTCTCAAGGCCACGGGCTACGATTGGTGGGTAAGGCGCATAGCCCATGCTCACCGCATGTACGATATCGTGCGCATAGACCATTTCCGCGGCATGGATAGGTACTATTCCATTCCCGCAGACGCAAAAACAGCCAAACAGGGCCATTGGGTCAAAGGCCCCGGCGTAGAACTCTTCGAGGAAGCTCAGCGCCGTCTGGGCAGGCTGAATATAATCGCCGAAGACCTCGGCGTTATCGACGAAGGCGTTGTAAAGCTGCTTGAAGATTGCGGCTTCCCCTCCATGAAGGTCATGTTGTTCGCGTTCGACGGCGAGCCGACAAACGCCTATCTTCCCCAGAATATCGGCGAACATTCAGTCGTCTACACGGGTACGCACGACAACGACACGGCCCTCGGCTTCTTGCTCAAACAGACGGATGAACAGTTTGCCGTGTTCAAAAAAGGCCTGCGCGCGGCGCTCAGCTACGAGGGCGCTTACACGCCCGTCGTCGACCGTGCGGACGCCGTCAGGGGGCTTGTGCTGTGCGCGCTCAATACGCGCTCGTCCATAGCCGTCATCCCCGTGCAGGACATTCTCTGTCTTGACAATTGGTCGCGCATGAACATGCCGTCCACGGCGGAAGGCAATTGGACATTCCGTCTTACCTGCCTGCCCGACCGCAATACAATGGCCAACTTCAAAAATGCAATAAAGCGTGCGGGAAGATAGCCCCGCCGCAGCCGCGGCGTTCATGCGCCGCGCGCAAACACCCTCACGCAAAGAACAGTCATGTCGTCCACGGCTCTGCCGCGGGCGGCTTTTTTTGCCCCTGAAAGTATTTCGTCGGCAAGTTTTTGGGGATTGAGCGGTTTCAGTCTTTCAATAAAGGCGTACAGGTCGGTGGCGGAGGGAAAGGAGGAGGTTATCCCGTCGCTCATGAACACTACAATATCGTCGCCGTCGAGCTTTTCCTCGCATACCGTGGGGTGAATACTCTCAAGTATGCCCAGCGGCAGAGAGTCGCTTTCAAAAATCTTTATGCCGTCCCTTTTAATTATCAGGCTTGCGGGCGATCCTATCTTTATAAACGCCGTCCTCAGGTCGTTCAGGTCGATCGCGGCTATATCTATGCAGGTAAAACTTTCGTCGCGGTTGAACGACATCAGTTTGTTTATCGTTTCCAACACCGTGTCGTAAGGCATTTCGGCCCTGAAAAAGGCCTCAATCAGCGAAATAGTGGTGGTGGAAACTTTCTTTGCCGCCTCGCCGCTGCCCATGCCGTCGCACAGCGCCATCAGAAAACAGTGTTCGTTTATATTTATCACCGAATGTGTGTCGCCGGACGCCCTCTCGCCGTCCTTGACGGCCGAAGCCACGCCGAATGCCGCGTCGTAGTCGGGCGGCCGCACAAATATATAGCACGTCCGCTCGCCGTCGTAAACTATTTTATCTTTTAGAACATACTGCTTGCCGAGCGCTTCCGCCAGCCCCTGCCTCAGCGATTGCGACTTTACCTTGCCAATCACGGTCAGGTAGATCTCGCCGCCGTCCTCACCGATAATCATTGTTTCGGCGCACATTATTCCTGCGGCGGTAAGCGCCGTTTCTACCCGCCGTTTCCTGTCGTCGGCTCTTTCGCCTTTGCGCGATATCTGTATGGCGGCGCTCTTCAGAACTTCTGAAATGCCCCTTGCCTGGTTTGCCAGAAGCCTCCTGCCGCTCAGCGCATTTTCGGCCTCGGCCTCCAACCGCCTCAGCTGTAACAGCGCGTTGTTCATCTCGGTCATGACGTCGCCGGGGTGAACGCAGTTTGCCGTAATCTCCGCGGGCAGGTCTACAAGGTTGACCTTTCCCTTCAATGCTCCGCTGTGCAGCAGCCTTGCAAACCCTTCATATACGTCGGTCAGTTCGCATCTGTTCCTTTGGTCGCATTGGGCGCACAGCCTCGCCCTTATTTCTCCCAGCACGCGCTTTTGCATGGCCTCGTCGCCCGGAGTTTCGTCAAGCGTGTTGAACGCACTCTCAATCTCCCTGAATACCTGTCCGGTCGCAAACAGTTTTCGGCTCGTCCTGTTGAGCAGTCTGTCCTCAAATACCTCAGGCAATGCGCTCTTTACGAGCAGTCGGTTCAAAAGTCCTTCCATTGTCCGGTCGGAAGGCAATGCAGGCAGAACGCAGCACAGGAAGAGCAGAATGGCATATATGGCGGCGTCGGCCGCACTGCCCGTCAATGCGCCCTTGAAAAACAGATACAGCGTGCCGCACGCGACTGCGGCGGCGCTCGGCGCCGCCTTGCCCGCGCGCATAAACAACAGACAAATCGCGGCAAGAACGGTGAACGCGGCTATGTATTCGCCCGAAAATGTAGTGCAGGCGAGGGGCAGACCCGCCGCACAGCCCGCGGCAAGCGCCGTCGCGTCGCGGTACAGCCTTGCGGCAAATACAGTCAGTCCCGCGCCCATGCACAGGCAGGCCGTCAGTCCGCACAGGTTATACAGCCCTATGCCCGCCACGGTGAACATCAGTACAAGGCATATAACTTCTTCGCTGCGCAGTCTGCACCTGCACAGGCGGTAGAACAGCGCATATATGCCTTTCAGGCAGAATACCGAAAATATTACCACGGCCGCGGCGGCTGCCGCCTTTATGGCGTAGACATTGTCGGTAAAGTACAGACTGTCAAGTCCGTTCCATGGCGAAAAGGCTATAAACGGCGCCATGGCGATTACCATGAATGCAATATATTCATATCTTATTTTCCTGTGCGCGCGGCGGTATATGACCGTGATTGCGCACACGAACGCCCCCTCGAACAGCGCTATCAACATAACGATCCAATTGAGCGACGGTATGGAGGCGAGTACATATATTATGGGCGCCGCCGCAATATTCGCGCCGCATGCAAGCATGGCAAAGCACAACCCCAGCGCAAGCGGCGCTCCGCCCGCCGAGTAATTTATACATATAACGCCCGCCGCATACAGGGCGTACAGCAGTATATTTTTTGCCTTGATTCTGACTTGCATGGTCACATTTTAAGGCAAAAATACGCGCTCATTAAATCTTTTTGTGTCGCAATTTACATAATTTGCGTGCTTTTGCCCCGCCGCGGCGGGGCAAAAAGGAGGGCGGCCCGCGCATGCGCGCGGGCCGCCCCGTGTTTTATCGTTCATTCAGCGCAAGATACACCATCAGCACGGCGATATCGGCGGGATTTACTCCCGATATCCTCGCCGCCTGCCCCAGCGACCTCGGTTTCACTTTGGCAAGTTTTTCGCGCGCCTCCAGCCTCAGCCCGTCTATCTTTGCGTAATCGATGCTGTCGGGCAGCAATCTGTCCTCCAGCTTTTTGGCCTTGGCTATCTGTTCGCGCCCCTTTTTCAAATACCCCTCGTATTTTATCTCTATCTCCGCGCTCTCTTTCACGGACTTGTCCGCCCAGCTCAGCGCTCCGCACCTGTCGCATATCGCGTTCAGCGCGGCGCCACGCCTTATCAGTTCTGCGGGTGAAAGCGGCCGCCCGGCCTCCTGCATGCCCTGTTCCCGCAATATGCCGTCGGCTACGTCTGCAGGCAGCCGCTCGTCAAGCTCTTTCAGCGCCCTTTCGCAATCGCTCTTGCGCTTTAAATAGCGCTCGTACCTCTCCTTGGTAACCAGCCCGCAGTCATAGCCCTTTTGCGTCAGCCGCAGGTCGGCGTTGTCCTGCCGCAACTCTATGCGGTGTTCCGCGCGCGACGTCATCATGCGGTACGGTTCCTCCGTGCCTTTGGTCACAAGGTCGTCAATAAGCACTCCGATGTACGCCTCGTCCCGCCTCAGCACAAGCGGTTCCTTGCCGCGCAGTTTAAGCGAAGCGTTCAGCCCTGCAATCAACCCCTGCGCGGCGGCCTCCTCATAGCCCGAAGTGCCGTTTATCTGCCCCGCCGTGTATAAATTCTTGACCTTTTTAAATTCAAGCGTGGGCAGTACGTCCAGCGTGTCAATGCAGTCGTACTCTATGGCGTAGGCATAGCGCATTATCTCGCAGTGTTCCAGCCCCGCAACCGAGCGGTACATCTCCACCTGAATGTCGTGGGGGAGGGAGGAGGACATGCCCTGAATATACGCCTCAAGCGTATCCGCGCCCTCCGGTTCGATGAATATCTGGTGTCTGTCCTTGTCGGCAAAGCGCACCACTTTGGTTTCGATTGAGGGGCAGTACCTCGGCCCCGTGCTCTCTATCGTGCCGTTGTACAGTGGCGAGCGGTCAAGGTTGGAAAGTATAATTTCGTGCGTGGCCGTGTTGGTGTGGGTCAGGTAACAGTCTGTCTGTTCGGCAGGCACGCCGTCGTGCATAAAGGAAAAGGGATATACAGTGCTGTCGCCCCTCTGCACGTCGCACTTGTCTGCGTCTATCGTGCGGAAGTCGATTCTCGCCGGAGTGCCCGTCTTGAATCTCCTCACGTTAAATCCCAACTCGATCAGGTTGGCTGTAAGTTCGGTGGCGGGCGCAAATCCGTTCGGCCCGCTGCTCTTTACAACCTCGCCCGTTATGGTTTGTGCATTCAGGTACACGCCCGTCGCGATTATGGCGGCGCGGCATTCGAATACTCCCCCGTAGGTCGTTTCCACGCCGCAGACGCCGCCGTCCTTTACAAGTATCCTTGCGGCTTCGCCCTGCACTATGCGCAGGTTCTGCGTGTGTTCGAGTACGGCTTTCATGCGCCTGTGGTAGGCGTTCTTGTCGCATTGGCAGCGCAGCGACTGCACGGCCGCGCCCTTGCCCACGTTGAGCATCTTGAACTGCATGGCCGTAAGGTCGGCGTTTACGCCCATCTCGCCGCCCAGCGCGTCTATCTCCCGCACAAGGTGTCCCTTGGCCGTTCCGCCTATCGACGGATTGCACGCCATAAAGGCTATGCTGTCCAGGTTCAGGGTCAGCATGGCCGTTTTAAGTCCCGTGCGCGCGGCGGCAAGCGCCGCTTCGCAGCCGGCATGCCCCGCGCCTATTACTACAATGTCGTAAATTCCTTCGCTGAAAGTTTTCATCTCTTAAAAATAATTGCCCGTTGAACGGGCAATTGACATATTTTACTTTTTTAAAATAATATTTTTAATGTCGTCTATGTCCTTGGCTATCTTGTCGTTTACCTGGCACAACTCGTCAACTTTATTGCGCGAATAGAGTATAGTGGTATGGTTGCGGTTGCCGAGCGCCTTGCCTATCGCCATCAGCGGCAAAGACAGCAGTTCGCACATCAGGTAGCAGCATACCTGCCTCGGCTGAACAAGCTCTTTCTTTTTACATTTGCCCACCAGATCGTCCCTCTTCACGCGGTAGAACGAGCATACGGCGTTTATTATCGAATCGGGCGTTATCTCTTCCCTGCCGTCCTCTGAAACGGCCTCGTTCAGCGCGCTCGCCGCCAGCGTCACGGTTATCGCTTCTTCGTGCAGCTTGCTGGCGAATATGACCTTTGTCAGCCTGCCCTCCAGCGTCCTTATGTCGTCGCCCGAATCCTGCGCCAGAAAGCTCAGCACTTCGTCGGGAATGATGCACTTCTTTTCAAACGCCTTGCGCTTTAAAATGGCAATCTTCGTTTCAAGGTTCGGCGGAATAATGTCAAACACAAGTCCGCCCGAAAAGCGCGTCTTCAACCTCTCTTCAAGCGCCGTCAGCTCTTTGGGAGGCTGGTCGGAGGATATGACTATCTGCTTGCCCTTGGAAACGAGTTCGTTAAAGGTGTGGAAGAATTCCTCCTGAACGGACTTTTTGCCGGCGATGAACTGAATGTCGTCTATTATCAGCACGTCGGCAGAGCGGTAGTGCTGCCTCAGCTTGTTTCCCCTGTCGCGCGCTTCGGGGCCGCGGCTTGTGAACATTGTGTCTATAATCTCATTTACAAACTGTTCGCACGTTATGTAAATGACCTTCATGTTGGGCTTGTCGGCAAGTATCTTGTTGGCTATTGCCTGCATAAGGTGGGTCTTGCCCAGACCCGTCCCGCCGTATATGAACAGCGGGTTATATGTGCCTGCGGGGTCTTCCGCCACGTTCAGCGCCGCCGCATACACAAACTCGTTGTTTTTGCCCACAACAAAGGAATCGAACGTATATCTCTTGTCAAGGTTGGAAGGCGGCACATAACTTTCGTCCGCGGCGGGGGGATTGTATGCGTATTCGTCGCTGCCCTCCACCACAAGCCTGAAGTCCGAAACGCCTACGTCGGCCCTGATTATCGCCTCGCGCATCTTTTCGGCCAGCGTGCCTGTAATGTACTGCGCAAAATTTTCGTTCGGCGTCTGAAGCACGATAAAACGCCCGTCCACATCCACAGGTTTAAGTTTTTCGATATAGGTGATGTAGGATATGTGGCTGAGCGTTTCTCTCATCTTTTCCTTGATGGGGTCGTAAATAAAATCAAAGTTCGTACTGTCGGACATAATTTTAATAAATTCCCTTTGTATTTTGTCTGATTATGTGGTAAAATATTGGAGTAATTTTTCTAACATTATATTACAATTTATCTGCAAAGTACAGTAATTTGGCACAAAAAATGCGCATAAAAAATTTGTTGTTAAAAAATTTCAGAAATTATTGCGAGGAGCGCTTTGAATTTGGCGGGGGCCTGAACATTCTCACCGGCCGCAATGCCCAGGGCAAGACAAACTGCGCCGAGGCCGTGTTCTATCTCTGCACAGGCACATCTCCGCGCGCCCGCCGCGACAGACAGCTCATCCGCTACGGCTGCGGCGAAGCGCACATCTCCGCCCTGTGCGAAGGCGTCTACGGCGAAATATCCCTTTCGGCAACAATCGGCGAAAACGGCCGCGAAATAAACGTCAACGGCAACAAAATAACGCGCAATGCCGACCTTTTGGGCAATCTCTACGCCGTGTTTTTCTCCCCGCAGGAACTGCGCCTCATTCAGGACGGCCCCGACGAGCGGCGCAGGTTTCTGAATATCTCTCTTTCACAGCTCTCGCGCTCCTATTACACGGCTCTGTCCCGCTACAACAGAATACTCGAACAGCGCAACAATCTGTTGAAGAACAAGGATTTGCAGCTCGTGTCCGAAACTCTCCCCGTCTGGGATGAGCAGTTGTGCATATATGCCGCCACGGTCGCGCGGCGCAGAACAGATTATTTGCTTCAGCTTGCCCCGCTTGCCGCCGAGGCCCATTCCTTTCTTACCGACGGCAGGGAAATTCTTGAAATTTCGCCCGAAAAAAAGTATAAGGGCGACGAAGCTCAGCTTAAATCAAGATTGTATGCCGAACTTGAAAATAATTACGACCGCGACATCCGCCTCGGTTTCACGGGTTCGGGGCCGCACCGCGATGATATAGATATAAAAATAAACGGCGAGGACGCCAAAACTTATGCCTCGCAGGGTCAGACGCGCACTGCGGCGCTGGCAATCAAACTTGCCGAACTCGAAATTTTCAAATCGGTCAGCGGCGAATATCCCGTCCTCATTCTCGACGACGTGCTGTCCGAACTCGACCTCGCCCGCCGCAAAAAACTCGTCGCCCGTACAGAGGGCTTGCAGACCATACTCACCTGCACCCATGCCGAGCGCGTCCTTACAGGCAAGGCGGCAAACAAAATCAGAATTGAGGGAGGTGCCATAAAGAGATGATTCGTGCCGATATGCACATACACACATATTATTCGGACGGAACCCAGTCCCCCGCGGACGTAGTTGCCGCGGCAAAGCGTTGCGGAGTCGGGCTTATTTGCGTCACCGACCACGACACAATGGCCGCTTCGGACGAGGTGAAATCGCTCGCCGCGGAGGCGGGCATACGGGCGGTCGACGGCATAGAAATTTCCGCCTACGGCGACGTCAAAGTGCATACGCTCGGCTACGGGCTGGATAAAAACTGCGCCGCGTTCAGAAGGTATTACAGGGAGGCGGTGGAGGGCTCTTTCGCCCGCTGCGAAGATACTCTGAACAGACTGAAAGCGCGCGGCATTATTGTGCCTATGGACGCCGTGCTTGCCGAACGCACCGTTCAGGGTACTCCCGTACACTCCATGTTCATCTGCCGTGCGGCAGCCAGACTCGGCTATGCGGACAGCGCCGGCAATTTTTACCTGTCCTACATTGCCGACGGCAAGTGCGCCCACTCCCGCGTGGGCAGGCTGTCCCCCGAACAGGCCGTGGCCGTAATAAAGGAGTGCGGCGGAATTTCCTCGGTCGCCCACCCCGGCCGCATATCCATGCAGCGCGACGCAAAGGAAAAACTCATCTTCCGCCTCAAAGATCTCGGCCTCGACGGCATAGAGGCCGTCTATTCCGGGCATACTGAAATAGAAACGGCTTACTACAAGGAGATAGCGCAGAGGGCTGATCTCTTGGTCACGGGCGGCTCGGATACGCATTTTACCACGGGCCCGCGCACCGTCGGAACGCCCGGATTTTACCCCGACGAAGCCCTCCTCGGCGCGCTGGCAAAATTTTGAAAAAAATATGCAAAGCACTTGCGGTATTCACGCTCGCCGTGAGTGCCTTTTTAATTTTCGGCGGCTGGCTCTGCGGCCTGCCGCGCGGAACATATATCGACGGCGTAGACGTAAGCGGCATGCCGCGCACTGCGGCAATTGCCGCAGTGCGCGGCCGCACGCTCGAAAAACTGCGGTCGTCGCGGCTCGTGATACGCGCAGGCCGGACCGAGTACTTCTTCACCTATCCCGAATTTAATTTTACCGACTGTCTTGAAGATACAGTGCGCGGCATAAAGCGCGGCGGCAGCTATTCCTCCGGCACAAACGTGTACTTGAACGGCGCGCAGCTGCTTGCGCGCAGTATCTGCGACGGCCTTGACCGCGCCGTCGTCGAACCTTATGCCGTGTTCAACGGCACGGGTCAGCCGTTTACCTATTTCGAGGGCCGCGACGGCACAATGGCAGACTGCGCCGCCCTGCTCGGCGACATTTCGGCCTCGCTCAATTCATCCTTCGATACCGTGCATGTCCGAACCTGCGCCCTTTTGCGGAAAAAGTCGATGGATGACGTAAAACGTGAAACGTCCCCGCTGTATTCCTTCACAACATATTTCGACAACTCCAACGCCGCCCGCTCGTCCAATATCCGCCTCGCCTGTTCAAAGCTGAACGGCCTCATTCTCGCTCCCGGTCAGATTTTTTCTTTCAATGCCGCCGTGGGCGAGCGCACGTCGGCAAACGGCTTTCTGTCCGCCAAAATAATTTCGGGCGGCCGCTTTGTGCAGGGCGTCGGCGGCGGAGTCTGTCAGGTATCGACCACGCTCTACAACGCGGCGCTCCTTTCAGGGCTGGAAATAACCGAATATCACCCGCACTCGCTCAGGGTCAGCTATGTCGATCCCTCGCGCGACGCTATGGTCAGCGGCTCAAACTTCGATCTGAAGTTTAAAAACATATTAAAAACGTCCCTTTATGTGCGCATGGACTGTTCGGACGGAGCCGTCACCTGCACGCTCTACGGCCTGTCCGACGGCGTAAAACGCTCGTTCATCTCGCGCACGACGGCGGTCATTCCCCAGCCCGAAGATATCGTGGAGGAGGGGGAGGAGTGCATAGTTTCGCGCGGCACGCAGGGCGCGGTGAGCGAAGGTTACCTCGTGGAGGAACACAACGGAGTCCGCACCGAGCGGCTCATCCGCCGCGACAGGTACGCCGCGGCGGCAACGGTCAGGCGTCAGCCCGCCGTCCCGCCCGATTTTTAAGGCTTTACCGCCCCCATCAATGAAATTTATTTGCGGTAAATTTATTGTGTTTTGGCAAATATTATGCTATACTCATATATGTGGGATGTTGCGCCGCTATGGCGCGCGTCTGCAAAATACAAACACAATAAGGGGAAATGACCATGTATAAAATCATAGTCGACGGAATGGGCGGCGACAACGCCCCCGCAAGCACATGTATGGGTGTGGCCCGCGCTCTCAACGAGGATAAAAATTTATACGTCATCCTCACAGGCCGCAAGGCTGAACTTGAAAACTGCCTCAAGGCCGCGTCCTACCCCAAGGACAGGTTGGAAATAATCGACTGTCCCGACGTCGTCGGCATGAACGATATCCCTACCGAGGCCGTCAAGAAAAAGGACTCTTCTCTCATGCAGGCCTTCTGGCAGCTCAAAAAGAGGGAGGACATCTGCGGTCTTGTCACCGCCGGCTCCACGGGCGCCACAATTGTCGGCGGCCAGCTCATCCTCGGCAGAATCAAGGGCATAAAGCGCCCCGCCCTCACCCCCGCAGTACCCAATGTAAACGGCAAAATGGTCGTGCTGTGCGACTGCGGCGCCAATGCCGAATGTAAACCCTCCATGCTCTGCCAGTTTGCCCTGCTCGGTTCGGCGTATTCAACCGTCGGCCTGGGCGTAAGCAACCCCAAAGTCGGCCTCCTCAACAACGGCACTGAAGAACACAAGGGCGATCCCGTCCATCAGCGTGCATATAAATATCTCACCCAGATGAAGGGTATCAACTTCGTGGGCAATATCGAGGGCCGCGATATCAACACCGCCGATATAGACGTTGTCGTCAGCGACGGTTTTTCGGGCAACATCGCATTAAAGACGATGGAAGGCACGGCCAAGATGATATTAAAGACCATGAAAAAGCAGCTCACCGCCGACTTAAAGTCAAAGATAGGCGCTCTCCTCTGCAAAAGCGCGATCAAGCGTATGCGTGCCGACCTCGATTTCGAGGCCGCGGGCGGCGCAATGCTGTTGGGCGTAAAAAAGGTTGTCGTCAAAAACCACGGCTCGTCCACGCCCATATCTATATGCAATGCCATTCACAAGGCGGCCGAACTCTACCGCTCCGGGCTTATCGGCAAGGTTGAAAGCCTGTTGCAGCAGGCCGACCTGAACTCCGTCATCGTCGGCGAAGATGACTGATATCGAACGCGCGCTCGGCTACACTTTCAGGGACGTCACCCTCCTGAGGAGGGCGCTCACCCTCAAAGGTGTGGACGAGCATTTCAATAATGAAAGTTTAGAGTGTCTCGGCGACTCCCTGATAGGCTTCGTCGTCGCCGAAAAGTTCTTTCTTGACGGCCTTGACGAGGGCGGTATCACCGCCCGCAAAAAGTCGGTCGTCGGCGACAGGGCGCTTGCCGAAGTATCCCGCTCGCTCGGCCTTGACTCGGCCTTGATCAGACCTCGCGACGGCGGCGGCAACAAAAAGGCCGTCCCCTCCGCATACGAGGCCGTGGCCGCCGCCGTCTATCTCGACGGGGGAATGGAGGCGGCCAAAAATTTTATACTCCGCACCCTTGATTTCAGCCGTGATGAGCGCGACTACATAGCCCTCCTGCAGGAGGCGCTTCAGGCCGAAAAGAGGCCGCTGCCCGTCTACAGCCACGGCACAGACTGCGGCACGCCCGCCGCGCACGACTTTTCCGTAACGGTCAGCGTTCAGGGCGCCGAATACGTCGGCAGGGGCGGCAATACCGCTTCGGCCAAGCGCGCGGCGGCAAGGGCGGCCTACCTCGATCTGTTCAGTAAAAACACATAAATCAAAGATAAAGCGGCATACCGATTGCTCGGTCAATGCGCCGCAGATTGACCAACCCCGTGCCGTGCGCATTGCGGCGGCCATCTTGTGTCAGGAGGTCTTTCATGATTCAATTCAAAAGTATCAAACTCGTCGGCTTCAAGTCCTTTGCCGACCCCACCGAAATCAACCTTTCGGATGGAGTAACTTGTATCGTCGGCCCCAACGGCTGCGGCAAGAGCAATGTTGCCGACGCCATTCGCTGGGTTCTCGGCGAACAGTCGGCAAAGCAGATGCGCGGCACGCAGATGATGGACGTCATCTTCAGCGGCACCGAAAAGCGCAAAAAGATGTCCTTTTGCGAAGTCACTCTCACATTCGACAACACCAACCGCATATTCGATATCGACTGCGACGAAGTTGAAATGACCCGCCGCCTTTACCGCGACGGCGAAAGCGAATATATTCTCAACCGCCAGCCTTCAAGAATGAAGATCCTGACGGCTCTTTTGCATGGCGCCGGCGCCGCCAAGGAGGGCTATTCCATAATCGGCCAGGGCCGTATCGCCCAGATAATGAACTCCCGCCCCGAAGAGCGCCGCTCTATATTTGAGGAAGCCACGGGCATAATAGTGTTCAAGGACAGAAAGGCCGACGCCGAAAGAAAGCTTTCCTCCGCGCGCGACAATCTGTTTGTGTTCGTGCAGAGGATGCAGGAAGTCGAACGCCAGCTCGCGCCCCTCTCCAAGGCGGCTGAAAACGCCCGCAAGTACCGCGAACTGTACTCCCAGCTCCGCCATCACGAAGTAAACACCTACATATACCGCCACGACACCGCCGAAGGCGAGCGCAACAAAATCAACCAGAAAATATCCGGCTATACCGCCGAAATCAACCGCCTTGCCGAACAGTTCTCGCAGTTCTTAAAGGAATATGACGAATGTCGTTCCCTCCTTGCCTCGGCAGACGAAAAGCTCAAAGCGCTTAACGACAAGCGCGTCAGCTACTCCGTGGGCATCGCCCAGACCTCCGGCGAAAGCAAGGTTTTCAAGGAAAAGGCCAATGCCGTAAAGGCTAAGCTTCAACAGGCGCAGGAGGAGGTTGCTTACTCCACCAAGCGCATAGGCGAAATAGACAGGGATATCAAGCGTGCCGAAGATTACGCGGGTAAAAATTCCGCCCGCCTCGGCAATTTGCAGTCTGTATGCGAAGAGCTGCGCGCCCAGATTTCAGAACTGTCCGAAAGCATTGCCAAGTACGAATACATGACGGGCGAGCACCGCAAAAAGGTAATGGATACCTTTAAAGACCTTTCGGATATAAAGGAGAGCATGGGTTCTCTCTCGGCAAAAAAAGAACTCATCAACGAGCGCATAGCCGAAGTGTCCTCCGAAATGGAGCGCATAAAGGCTGAGCACGCCGCCCTGAAAGCGCAGTACGACCAGAGCCTTGCCGAGCAGGAGCGGCTCAACGGCCTCCTCGGCAGCGAAAACACCCTCGTTTCCGACGCCGACGGCAAATTGGCTGAGACTGAAACCCGCCTGCAAAACTGTATCTCGGAAATTTATTCGGTGCGTGCGGAAATAAATTCGCTGGGCGAAACGTTAAAGACCTATCAGGCCCTGCGCGACCGCTTCGAAGGCTACATATATTCCGTCAAGCGCCTGATGTCGGACGCGCGCAACAACCCCTCTTTAAACAGCAAAATAATGGGACTGATCGCCGACGTCGTGTCCACCAAGCGCGAATACGAAGTCGCCATCGAAACGGCCTTCGGCGGCGCCATGCAGAATGTAATCACCGCCACGCGCGAGGACGCGCAGTCGCTTATTCTGTATCTGAAAAACAACCGTGCCGGTCAGGTTACATTCCTGCCGACGGACGCCATGCGCCCCCGCTATGAAAACGAGCAGATTAAGTCCGCCCGCCGCGAACCGGGCGCCGTGGGCTTTGCCATCGACCTTGTAACCTACGACAAGAAGTTCGAAAACGTAATACATAACCTCCTGGGCAACACGCTTATCTGCGACGACATCCGCTCGGCCACGGCCATTTCAAAAAAATATCCCCGCGCGTTCAAAATCGTCACGCTCGACGGCGACATAATAAGCACCACGGGCTCCATGACGGGCGGCTCGCGCAGGGAAAATTCTGCAAACCTCCTCGCTAACGAGCGCAACTTAAAGGAGATAGAGGAGCAGATAGAGCAGAAAAAATCCGCGCTTGCCCGTGCGGAGAGTAAAAAACAGACGGCCGAAAGCGACAGGCAGGCCGCCGCAGACGCCAGGGAACAGCTGCGCGAACGCCTTCAGAGCGCGGGCAACGAACTTGCCGCATGTGTGCAAAGGGCCTCCGGTCTGCTCGCCAACGTCACCGACAAGGAGAGCGAATACGCCGCATACTCGCAGTCAAGGCGCGAACTTGAAAGCAAACTTTCCCAGCTCGACGATCAGTTTTCGTCCACGTCCCTTGGCGCAAGTTCGCTCACCGAACAGTCGGACAAAGCCTCTTCGGAGATGGACGACATGTCCTTAAAGTACGAAGAACTCCTCGGCGAGCGCAACGCCAAACTCGAACAGCTCAACGGCTATCAGATGGAGGCCGCCTCCCTTGAAACTGCCGTAAAGAGCAACAACGAAAGCATTTCCCGCCTCGGCAGCGAGCGCGGCGAGCTTATCAACAGGGTGGCGTCCCTGCAGGCGCTGCTGCCGCAGATGCAGTCCGAATTTGAGGACTTTACCGACAGAGCCGCCCGCGCCGCCCTCTCCAAGAACGACCAGGCCGAACTCGACAAGGTTTTAAAGCAGATAGAGGAGCTGGAGGGGGTAAAGCGCACCCTCAACGAGCGTACCGAGGCAGTCAATTCTGCCCGCTTACAGGCCTTCGAGGACAGCGAAAAACTCAAGGAAAAACTGCACGCGGCCGAACTCAATCTGCAAAAAATAGATTCCGACCTCGAAAATCTTCAGGCGCGCATTTCGGAAGAATATCAGCTCGACTACGAGGGCTGCCTTGAATATAAGGAGGAGGGGTACGACATCTCCGTCTCCGCCAATGCAATAGCCAACTACAAGCGCCAGCTCACCATGCTCGGCCCCGTAAACCACAACGCCGTGGAAGAATACGATGAAGTTTCCGCGCGCTACACTAGGATGTGTCAGGACAAGGCCGACCTCGAAAAGGGCATAGAAGACCTCACCATCGCGCTCAA
Source organism: uncultured Clostridia bacterium (assembly GCA_964447305.1). GTDB lineage: Bacteria > Bacillota > Clostridia > Christensenellales > Borkfalkiaceae > Coproplasma. The sequence goes on along the minus strand of CAYURN010000005.1, from coordinate 32,465 downwards.
CGATATCCGCGATGAAATGCTCAAAATATTCAACGAAGGCTTCAACACCATAAACGAAAATTTCCAGCGCACATTCAGGGAATTGTTCGGCGGCGGCCGTGCCGAGCTTCAGCTCGACTACACCGACTGCGAAGACCCCCTTAACGCCGGCGTGGAAATTATTGCTTCGCCCCCCGGCAAAAAACTTTCAAAAATTTCCCTCCTTTCGGGCGGCGAACAGGCGCTCACGGCCATTGCCATACTCTTTGCGATCATTGCCATGCGCCCCATGCCTTTCTGCGTGCTCGATGAAATCGAGGCCGCTCTCGACGAAGCCAACGTCGGCAGATACGCGCGCTATTTAAAGCGCTTTGCCGAAAAAACTCAGTTCATCGTCATCACCCACCGCAAACCCACAATGGAAAACGCCGACGTTCTCTTCGGCGTCACCATGGAGGAGAAGGGTGTTTCAAAGATCGTTTCGGTCAAACTTTCCGAAGTCGAAAGCCGCCTCGGCGGAGATACAATTTCAAATTGACGCAGGGGCGTGCCTGCTCTTGCGCTGAAAAGGAGTATTGATTTTGGGTATATTCAGTAAAATAGCCGGAGCTTTAAAAAAGACCCGTGAAGCTCTCGGCGGCGCTCTTGGCGCCCTGTTTGCAAAAAATAAAATAGGCGACGAGTTTTATGAGGAGCTGGAGGAAATTTTGATCGCCTCCGATATGTCGCTTTCCACGGCGGAAGAAGTCGTCGAAGAAATCCGCGCCGAGGTTAAGCAGGAAAAGCTTAAAGATAAGGACTTTATCGTCGACCTGTTAAAGGACGTGCTTGAAGAAAAACTGACCGAGGCGGAAGTGCCTGCACTTAAATATCCCGCCGTCATCATGCTTGTCGGCGTCAACGGCGTGGGCAAGACGACTACCGTGGGCAAGCTCGCCAATTACTTTTTAAGACAGCGCAAGTCCGTCACTGTCGCCGCGGCAGACACCTTCCGCGCGGCGGCAAGCGACCAGCTGACCGTCTGGGCGGAGCGCGCAAATGTGCGCATAGTCAAGCATGAGGAGGGCTCGGACCCCTCCGCTGTGGTGTTCGACGCGCTGTCCTCTGCCAAGGCCCGCGGGACGGACGTGGTGATAGTCGATACCGCAGGCCGCCTGCACGTCAAGTCCAACCTCATGGAGGAACTGAAAAAGATGGACAGGGTGGTCAGGCGCGAATATCCCTCGGCGCATTTTTATAAATTATTAGTGCTCGACGCAACCACGGGTCACAACGCCGTCAACCAGGCCCGCGTATTCGACGAAGCAATCGAGCTGGACGGCATAGTTATAACCAAGCTCGACGGCACCGCCAAAGGCGGCTTTGTCATCTCGCTCTGTTCAGAGCTGGGCATACCCGTAATGTTCGCGGGCGTGGGCGAAAAACTTGAAGATATCGAGCTTTTCAACCCCGAAGATTTCATAGATAATATTTTATAGTTGTTATAAGCTATTATGGAAATATTTTTTGGCGCTTTTTTTGTATTATTTTTCTGCATATTTTTTGTAATTCTCTTCAAAGGCATTGCTGGTTGGCATAAAAATAATAAAAGCCCGCGGCTTACCGTGCCGGCGGTCGTCGTTGCCAAGCGCGCTAGTACGGCTCACCATCATCACCATCACAACCACGTTGTCAGCACAAATTATTACGCCACTTTTCAGTTTGAAAGCGGCGACAGAATGGAACTTGCCGTGAACGGTTCCGAATACGGAATGATCGCCGAAGGCGACAGCGGCAGGCTTACATTCCAGGGTACCCGTTATTTGAATTTTGAGAGGTGCGCGGAAAATTTATGACCCAAAAGGAAAAAATGCTCGCGGGCGAGCTGTATAGGGCAAACGACCCCGAACTTTCTGCAATGCACGCCCGTGCGGTGGAACTGTGCGAAAAATTGAATTTCGGCGGCCTGACCGAGGACGAGCGCTATAAAACTACAAAACAGCTTTTGGGCAAGTGCGGCAATAACGCCGTGCTGGGCAGGGGCTTCTGGTGCGACTACGGCTGCAATATCGAAGTCGGCGAAAATTTTTATACCAATTACGATGTGGTGATTCTGGATGTCTGCAAAGTGACCATAGGCAAAAATTGCCTCATTGCGCCGCAGGCGGGTATTTACACCGCCTGTCACCCGCTCGACGAGCAGACAAGAATTTCAGGGCTGGAGATGGGCAAACCCATAACCATAGGCGACAACTGCTGGATAGGCGGCCATGCCGTAATCAACCCCGGCGTAACCTTGGGCGACAACGTAATCGTCGGCAGCGGGGCGGTGGTAACAAAGTCGTTCCCGTCCAACGTCGTCATTGCGGGCAACCCCGCCCGTATAATCAAACGTCTGAAATGACGGTATGTTTTTTGAACTAAAACTTGAAAAAGGTTGAGCGGGTAATATTTTAAAGCGAGCGGAAAAGAATGCACTAACGTCATTTTGATTTTTCCGGCCGGTAACTATAAGGATATTTGTTTTGGATAATTATTTATAAACGGGGAAAATATGACAGTTCAAGATATTTTATGTGCAATTTCTATTATTTTCGCCGTAGTATTTACCGCTTTACTTATTTTTAATGCAAAAACCAGACGCATTAAGTTTATAAAAAATAACACAGTGGCGGCAGCAATAATATTTATAGCGCTGATGCCGATTGCTGTGGCAATGATATTTTTAGACGACATAAACAGCTTAAAATATGTATTAAATCTCTTGTGTGTTTTTGGTTTTCCCTGCATTATGGTAATGCTTGTGTTTATGTTTGAAAAGCTTATAGCTATCAGTAATAAGTTTAAAGCTGATAATCAAAATCAAGAAAAATATGATAAGTAAGTTTTTACTGCCTAAGTAATGCTTGCAATGTATGCTGTAAGGCCGCCGCGCGGAAAAATTCCGCGCGGCGGCTATTGTTATGTTGCTATCTGTGTAAGAAAAAGTGCATAGTAAGGATAGGGGGGTATAAGTAAGGCGGCGGCAAAAATTTATTTTTGCCGCCGCCCCCGACCCTTGGATCTCGAATTGCCCGCTTAAATTTATAAGGTCGATTGTTGCAATTTCCTGCGGTAGGCAATCAAAGATCGTCGGCGTCCTGCACGGGCAAGTCGGCGGGGTCGCCGCACACGCCCGTGTAACTGCCGAGAGGGTCAAAACACTTTGAACTCATTTTATTATTTGCAGTCCTTAGTGCTTTTGGAATTACTGCAATTTGAAGCCTTTTTGCCCTGACAGTTCTTCCCTTTGGAATTTTCTCCTTTTTTCATAACTTCTCCTTTTCGTAGGGAATATGCAAATAAACTTCGCCCTGACTTGACTTGCACAGGGGACATACGTCCCATGCCTCGGTTGCGGTGTGCATATAACCGCATTCGGCGCAAATATAAAGAATAGGGCTTTCGTTTTTATAGAGTGTTCCCGTTTCAAAGGCATTGGAAAGATAATTAAAAATTTGTTCGTGTCTCTTTTCAACATTGGCGACAAGGTTATACAGCGCCGCCACTTCGTTGAAACCTTCCTCTTTTGCCTCGGCTGCAAAGGTCGAATATATTCTTTCGTGTTCCTCGCGTTCATCTTTTGCGGCAAGCTTAAGCGCTCTGGCAATATCGCCCGTGTGGAAAGGATATCCCGCGTCTATGTCGATATTGTCGATGCAATTGCCTCCGTGTTTTGTCAGTTCTTCAAAAAATCTGCGCGCGTGTACAGTTTCGTTCTTTGCAATCGTCTTAATAACGTTCGCAAGCTCAACGTAGCCCTGCTTCATGGCGGCCCTCGCTATCAGCTGATAGCGCATGCCCGCCTGGCTCTCGCCCGCAAAACTTCTCGCTAAGTTAAGGTAGGTCTTGGTCTGTTCAAATTGCATATTCATCCTCCGTAACAGTTAGGGTGTCCCAAACGCAAAAAATTATGCGGCGCACCCCAATATGAAATGTTTTCCATTGCTTGACAAACTTTTTATTTATGCTATAATGTAAGAAAAGTAAGGAATTTATTATATTCAAGGAAGTAAATATGGAAATTGCAAAATTGACCTCTAAGGGTCAGATAACCATACCCAAGGCCGTGCGCACGGAACTCGGCGTCGACACGGGCGACAAGCTGATTTTTATAAAATGTGAGCAAGGTTACCTCATCTGCAACGGCGACAGCTTCGATATCCCCGCCGCCGAAACCGAAATCTATGTAAAAGAACTTGACGCCGCGCGCGCAGACGCGCCCCGCCCCGCGGCAGCCGAAACTTACAGCGGTGAGGAAAAACCCAAAAAGTCGGACAAGTCCGATAAGTCTGATAAGTCTGATAAGTCCGATAAGGATAAAAAGAAAAAGAAGAAAAAGAAGAAGTAATATCCTTTTATTTTTTTGTAATAAAAAAGTGCGACAGGCGCCGCGCGAATTATCGCGCGGCGCCTGCCGCGTTTAAAAGCGCCCCGTCTGCATACCAGACGGGGCCGTCTGTATTTGTCTTTGATTGTCACTTTACTGCATTTTTAATGTATTCCGCCAGCGCGGGAATGATCTGCTTTATGTCGACGTTAGAAGTGTTCAGCATAAGCTCGTATCCCGCTTTGTCGCCCCAGCGGTGCGTACCCAACAGGTCGTGCAGTTTTTTTCTGCCATCGTCTATCGACTTGAACATCTTTATCATCTGCTTGTCTGTATAGTTCTCATGTTCGGGCGCGCGGGCGCGGCAACGCGCTATCTTGCTTGCGTTGTCGGCATATACATACAGGCGGAAAGGTTTAAAATTTTTTAAAATCACGTCGGCGGACCGACCCACTATTACGCAGTTGCCCTTCTGACCTATGGCCTTTATTATCTTCTGTTGTGCAACCAACACGTCGGTCACGGGCTCAGTCGTCGAATAGACAAAGGGCATGGATCTGCCGAATGTATAGGCGTAATTTCTGAACCCGCCGTTTTCCAGCACGGAATTTACATAGCTTTCGGTTAAATCTGTGTGTTCGGCTATTTTGTTGACAAGTTCCTTGTCGTAATATTGCAGGCCAAGCTCGTCTGCAAGGCGCTTTCCGACTTCCCTGCCGCCGCTTCCGAATTGTCGCGAAACTGTTATAATCATCTCTGTCCCTCCTTATGTAAGCGGATAACTGACTTATCAATTATATTATATCACTAATTTGCCATAAGTCAAGGGTCAATTTTTAAACAGCGTCTTTATCATGGAACCCGTGTACAGCACGGGTACTATGCTTATCCTGTCGGCGTATTTTGCCACGGACTTCATGTTTTTTGCGGGCAGGATTACGCGCTTGAAACCCATCTTCACGCACTCCTGCACGCGCTTTTCAGCGTAAGATACCGCCCGCACTTCGCCCGTCAGGCCCACTTCGCCGAACACGGCGGTATATTTGTCTATGGGTATATCCAGCTGTGCGGAAGCCAGCGCGGCGCATATCGCCAGGTCGCAGGCAGGTTCGTTCAGTTTTATGCCCCCCATGGCGTTTATGTAAACGTCGTAACCGAAGAAGGGGAGGGAACACCTCTTTTCAAGTACGGCCAGCAACAGCACAAGTTTGTTGTAGTCCACGCCCAGCGGCATGCGCCTCGGCTGTCCGAACGAGGTCTTGGCTATCAGCGTCTGAATTTCAACGTTCATGCACCTGTTGCCCGTCTGCGCGGGCGTGACGGCGCAACCGGCCTCCTGCCCGCGGCTTTCGGAAAGGAATATGCCCGAATAGTCGGTCACGGCAACTATGCCCTCGCCCGTCATCTCGAATACGCCCACTTCGGCAACGTTGCCGAACCTGTTCTTCACCGCGCGCAGTATGCGGTAATTTTCCTGGTTTTCGCCCTCAAAGTACAGCACGGTGTCCATTATATGTTCCAGCACTTTCGGCCCCGCCAGCGCGCCCTCCTTTGTAACATGTCCTACAATAAAAAAGGTTATGCCGCGGCTCTTGGCGATGCGCATCAGCTTCGTCGCGCACTCGCGCACCTGCCCCACAGAGCCGGCGGAAGATGTCAAATCGTCGGTATATACGGCCTGAATGGAGTCAATTATGCAGAACTCTACGCTGTCGAGTTCGCCGTCCAGATTGTCTATACATGTATCGTTTACTATCAGAAAATCGTCGCACTCTAAATTCAGCCGCTCCGCGCGCATCTTTACCTGCGAACAGCTCTCCTCGGCGGAAAAGTACAGAACGCGGTGTTTAAGCGAAAGGTGCGCGGCTATCTGTGTGAGCAGGGTAGACTTGCCTATGCCCGGATCGCCGCCGAGCAGTACGAGCGAACCCGTCACTATGCCGCCCCCCAAAACATTGTCAAATTCGGATATGCCGCTCGGCGTGCGGTCAAATTTTTCATAGGTCACGCGCGAAAGTTTCTGTGCGCGGGGCGCGGCATGCGCCGCGCCCCGCGCCGCGCCTCGCGCTGCTGGCTTGCTGTCCTTAACGGCCTCCTCGGCCATGGTATTGAATTTTCCGCACGAAGGGCAGCGCCCCAGCCACCTCGGACTTGTCGCCCCGCACTCCGCGCATACAAATACTGTATTACTTTTTGCCATAAGTTCTCTCCAGAAGCGCAACGGCCGCCGCCTCTATGCCCAGACCCCTGCCTACAAATCCAAGCTTTTCCGTCGTTCCCGCGGATACGCCCACGTCGCTCTCATTCAGTCCCGTGGCGGCGGCAAGGTTGGCCTTCATCTCCGCTATGTGGGGAGCCAGCCTCGGCGCCTCCGCGCGCAGCGTCACGCTTATGTCAAGCGGTTTAAACCCCCTTTCGCCTATCAGTGCTACAACCCTCTTCAACAGTTCCATGCTGTCCGCGCCGCTGTATCGTTTGTCGCTGTCGGGGAAGTGGTGTCCTATATCCTTCAACCCCGCCGCCGAAAGCAGAGCGTCCATTACGGCGTGTACGGGCGCGTCGCCGTCGCTGTGCGCTATCAGTCCGCAGCTGTGCGGCACCTTAACGCCGCACAGAGTTACAAAATTCTGTTCCCTGCCAAAGGCGTGTACGTCCACGCCTATGCCTATCGCCTGTCCCGCGGCCGCGTTTATTGCGGGATATTCCCGCGCAAAGTCGCTTCTGAATGTAAGTTTTATATTGTCGCGGCTGCCCTCGCACAGCGTCGGAGCGCCGATATATGCGCGGAATACCGCGCTGTCGTCCGTGTAAGATTTTCCGTCGTTTATCGCAAGCTCGTATGCCCGCTTGATGTCGGCCGCAAAAAATCCCTGCGGCGTCTGCAAAGAGAAGAGGGAGGAGCGGTCGGGTACGTCGCGTATTTTTCCGTCCTCAGATATGGCGATGGTGTCCGTGACGGGTACGGCGCATATACCCGAACGGTTGGCTTTAACGCACTCTATGCAGTTTTCTATTGCGTCCCGCGCGACGTACGGCCGCGCGCCGTCGTGTATGAGTACTATGTCGCCCGTGCAGCATTTCAGAGCGTTGTAAACGCTCTCAGTTCTTGTTGCCCCGCCCTCGGTTATGTTGTAGCCGAACGGCGCGCACAGCGCCGCGATTTCCTCCCTGTCGGCAGGCGAGCAGGTTACTATCACCTCGTCTATCTGCGGTATGTCGAATTTTTCAAGAGTATGAAATAGCGCGGGGGCGCCATGCAGGGGAACGAGCAGTTTGTTTCTTCCGAAACCCGCTCTGTCCCCGCGGCCCGCCGCGCAAATAATTGCACTTATCTTCATTGTACGTCCTGCGCAGTTTCCTCGCTTCCGGTCTTTTCGGCCGCGCCGGAGGACGTTCCGTTCAGTCCCACAACGTCGTCTACGGGCATAGAGAAGGCTATGCCCTGCCCCTCAGACTTCAGCCCGGCTTTGCGGTACAGTGCGTGCAACACGTCGTCCTTTATTTCCGTGGGGACGAGTATCATCACTATCTCCTTTTCAGGCTGAATGGTTATGTGGAAAAAGTTCTCCGCATCCTTGTTGGCCGTGCCCCGCGCATGAATTACCGTTCCTCCGCGCGCGCCCGCCTCTTTTGCGGCGTCCATAACCACGTCGGAAAACCCGTCGTTTACTATACAAAATACAGCTTCATATCCCGCCATTTATTTTTCCTCCTTTAATACCGATCTGTTATTGCTTAAAAATCCGAACAGCAGCTTGCCTATCACGCTTGTCAGCGGCATGGTAAAGGCAATTCCTTTGCCGTCCTTGACCGTCTTGAACTTTTCGTCGAGCGTGTCAAGCGCGTCTGGCAGTTTTTCGGTCTGCACCACGCTCAGAATCACGCTCTTTTCCGTGTTCGTCAGGCCAAGGTATCTCAGCATATTTGCGTCCGCCGTACCCTGTGCCAGCACAATGCTCTGTAAATTTACGTCAAACGACTGTATCAGGTCGGCGTAAAATTCCGTCTTGCTTCTGTTTACTATCGTAACTAACAGCTTAAGCGGATTGGTAACGACTACGTTGGTGGGAACGGGCGACGTTCCCGCAGTCTTTTCGCTTTTGCTTATCTTGCGCCTCTTTATGCTCAGTTTTCTATTTCTGTCGGCCATTGCGTGCCTCCTCATTGTTTAAAGTATATTATCTGTTCGTCGTCGGCGGCAATTATGCGCTTGAGCGCAATTCTCTCGCGCACGCGTTTTGCCATGACCGCCTTGAAGCCGAGCAGCTGAATGGTGATAAGCGGCGTCATTGCCACCATCGCCACTATGCCGTATGCAAAGCTGTATATCGCCGAGCTGTCCCCGCCCGTCAGGCACAGACTTACGCACGCGCCTACGGCCATCGGCAGTATAAAGGAGGAGGTCAGCGGCCCGCTTGCCACGCCGCCCGAATCGAATGCGATTGCCGTGTATATCTTGGGAACAAAGAACGAAAGTCCCAAAGATATCAGATAGCCGGGTATCAGATAGTAGAGTATGGAGAATTCGAATATGATCCTTATTATCGCAAGGCATATCGAAATACCTATGGCAAGGGACAGCGCAATCATCATCTCCGTTTTCTTTACGCCGCCGCCCGTAATTTCTTCAACCTGTTTATTGAGGACGTGTACGGCAGGCTCTGCCAGAACTACGACAAGACCTATTATAAATCCGAACACGGCAAGCAATGGCTCGCTGAAGGAGGCTAACTCTTTGCCTATCTTGAAGCCTATGGGCATGAATCCTGCCTCTACAGAAGTAAGGAAGATTACCAGCCCCAGATATGTATAGCCTATGCCTATGGCAATCTGTATCAGTTTCTGCTTGGGCAGTTTAAGTACCGTAAACTGCAATATGAGGAAGAACGCGACTATCAGTCCGAGCGCAAGCGCCACGTCGCCCAACTTGCCTGTTATAAGCTCCGTAAATCCTTCGGCTGAGAGTATGTTTTCAATTTCATATATGCTTGTGTCGTATTCCGTGAGGTCGCCGTTGGACAGCAGCGATAAAACCATAACGGCAATTATGGGGCCGATAGAACACAGCGCCACAAGTCCGAATGAGTTCTCGCTCGAATTCTTTCCGCCAACCGTCGCCGCAATGCCCACGCCCAGCGCCATAATAAACGGTACGGTTATGGGGCCTGTCGTCACGCCGCCCGAATCGAAGGACAGGGGTACAAGCCCGAACACTCCCTGTTCGGCCATCAGCGCGCACACGGCAAACAGCATGAGGTAGAAGAACATTATCATTATTGAAAGATCTTTGTGGAAAACAATCTTCAACACGGCAATGACCAGGAACACGCCCACGCCCAGTCCGACGGTGCATATAAGCAGCCATTCGCCCACCGAACCGCCAAAGGGCAGTATGTCCTTTACCTGCGTTGCCAATACCGTAAGGTCGGGTTCGGCTATAGTTATGAATACGCCCATCACAAAGCACACTACAACAATCAGCCATACCTTCTTTTTCTTCGTCAGTCCGGCGCCCATGTGTTCGCCCATGGGCGTCATGGCAAGGTCTGCGCCGAGGTTGAAGAGGGCTATGCCCACAATCAGACCTATCGCGGAAATGATAAAGGCCGCTGTTTCGGTGCCTGACAAATCTACCGCGGGGGTAAGGGACACTATCAGTACGATCAGCGTCACCGGCAGGACCGACGTTACGGCCTCTTTGAGTTTGGAAAGTAAAATTTTCAACATATTATATTATCATCCTTTATAAGAGTTTGTTATCGTTTGTTTTCGCTTGCGACGCATGCGCCCGCTAAATAATTTCGTACAGGGCGGCGGCTTCGTCCTTCTTTGTCGTCTGCTTTACGTCCAGCACTCTGAATTTCAGCGTTCCTGTGGCGTAGCTTATTTCAACAATGTCCCCCGGCTTTACGTGGTGCGAAGGTTTTGCCTCCCTGCCGTTCACGGCAACCTTACCGCCCGTGCAAGCCTCCTGCGCTACGGTGCGGCGCTTTAAAATGCGCGAAACTTTCAAAAATTTGTCAACTCTCATAGATACCATAGTAATATAATGTTGTTCCTGCCTTCTTTAAAACTCCGTCAGCGAAATTCCCCGGGCTTTTTTTATATAAATCTGAAAAAAGCGCTTGACTTTATTTCCAAGAAGAATATAATATTATACTGTATTACAATGCGCATTTTAGCCTCTTCTGCTATTTTTTGACAATTTTACATATTAAAAATGAAAGCCGAAGAGGAACAAAATGTCAGATACTTTCTAAATTATATACTATTGTTCGTCATTTGTAAAGTTCTTGATACAAAAAAATGCGTAAACATCGGGTCTTGTCTGCAAAAATTTGTCAAGCAGCCTGATATAAATATTTTTTATGCCCTGTTCCGCCGCGCTCCGCGCAGGGCCACGGTGCATATTTTACATTAAAACTTTTGTGATTGTTTGCGGTGAAAAGATATATACGCATAATCGCCGATTGTGAAATAGAAAAAATTTAAAGGAGTATCAATCTTTAATGAATTTACCCGTTCACAAGTATGGCAAAACGGAAAGGCGCAAATTCGGTAAGATTAACGAGGTTGTTGAAATCCCCGACCTCGTTGAAATTCAGAAATCGAGTTATGCCTCGTTTATCAACGAGGGCATAGCCGAAGTTTTTGAAGATTTTTCGCCGATAACCGACTATTCCGACCACTACGAACTCTATTTTCTCAACCATTGGTTTGACGACAAACCCAAGTACGATGAAAAAGAGTGCCGCAATCGCGATGCAACCTATGCGCTGCCCATGCACGTTAAGGTCAGGCTCGTAAATAAGGTCAAGGACGAAGTTATCGACCAAGACGTATTTATGGGCGAATTCCCTTTGATGACCGAGTCCGGCTCGTTCATTATCAACGGCGCCGAGCGTGTAATCGTATCCCAGCTCGTCCGTTCGCCCGGCGTTTACAACGCCAAGGAAGTGGACAAGACGGGTAAGGAGATGTTCGGCACTACCGTAATCCCCAACCGCGGTGCATGGCTTGAATTTGTGCAGGACGCACAGGGCGTCCTTTGGGTACATGTGGACAGAAAGCGTAAAATCTGCGCCACAGTCCTTTTGCGCGCCCTCGGCTTTGGTTCGGACAGGGCCATTCTCAATCTTTTCGCCGACGACAAGATGATTGAAAACACCATAGCCAAGGACACCACCAAGTCCGAAAGCGACGGTCTTATCGAACTCTATCGCCGCCTTCGCCCCGGCGAAGTCCCCACCGAGGCCTCCGTCAGGCAGCACCTCAACAATCTGTTCTTCGACCCCCGCAGGTACGACGTAGTCAAGGTCGGCAGATATAAGTTCAACAAAAAGCTCAACCTTGCATACCGCCTGCCCGGCTGCAAAATTGCAGAGGACATATTCAACCCCCAGACGGGCGAGGCCATGGCTCACGCTGGCGACATTATCGGCGAACAGCTCGCCGTCGAAATACAGGACGCGGGCGTCAATGAAGTATTCGTGTGGGTGGATGATCCCGTTCAGGGTCAGATAAAGCACAAGATAATCGCCAACAACACCATAAATTTCAGCGCCGTATCGGATAAAAATCCCAAAATGTTCGGCCTGTTGGCCACCATATATTTCCCCAACTTCCTCTTCATGAAGGAACTTGCCGAGGCGTGCAAAACCCAGACGTGCGAACAGGTTGCCGAAAAATACCTCGACCGCATAAACTCCGTATTCTATTGCGAAGAAATTCCCGCCTCCGACGACGAAAAGCCCGAAGAGAAGAAGAACAGGGAGCGCCGCCGCGAACAGCGCATCAAGTTTGTAGAAGCCTGCAAGGTCTTCAACATGCTCTTAGAAAGCGACAAAACCCAGCTCGCCGCCGATGAAAGAAAGGCTATAAAGCCCGTTGTGGAAAAGCTCAACCACAAACATATAACCGTCGACGATATCGTCGCTTCCATATCTACCAACATAGACTTACAGTACGGTATAGGTACTATAGATAACATCGACCACCTCGGCAACCGCCGCGTCCGCTCGGTCGGCGAACTGCTCACAAATCAGCTTCGCATAGGTATATCCCGCCTTGAAAAACTTATCAAGGAACGCATGGCCACTCAGGACGCAATGGAAGTTACCCCCTCCGGTCTGGTCAACGTCCGCCCCGTATCGGCCGTCATACGCGAATTTTTCGGTTCTTCGCAGCTGTCGCAGTTCATGGACCAGACAAACCCTGCGGCCGAACTTACGCACAAGCGCAAGCTCTCCGCGCTCGGTCCCGGCGGCCTCAACCGCGACAGAGCCACATTCGAAGTGCGCGACGTTCACTATTCGCACTACGGCAGACTCTGCCCCATAGAAACTCCCGAAGGACAGAACATCGGCCTCATATCCTCGCTCGCAACCTTCTCAAAAGTAAACGAGTACGGCTTTATCATGTCGCCCTACCGCAGGGTCATCAAGGATGAAAACGGCGTACCCACCGTAACCGATATCGTCGATTACATGACCGCGGACGAGGAAGATAAGCACACCGTGGCGCAGGCCAACGAGCCTTTGGACGAAAACAATCACTTTGTCAACGCCCATGTCGGCTGCCGCCATCAGGATCTCATCACCGAACTTCCCCCCGACAGGATAGACTACATGGACGTTTCGCCCAAGCAGCTCGTATCCGTCGCAACAGCCCTCATTCCTTTCCTTGAAAACGACGATACCAACCGTGCGCTCATGGGTTCGAACATGCAGCGTCAGGCCGTTCCCCTCATGAAGACGGAGAGCGCTATCGTCGCAACGGGTATCGAGGCAGCCATTGCCCGCGATTCGGGCGTCATGGTCCGCGCAAAGCGTGCGGGCGTAGTCGTCGGCTGCTCGTCCGACCTCATCAAAATCAGGGAGGAGGACGGCTTCGTCGCCGAATATAAGCTCAAGAAGTTCGAACGTTCAAACCAGAACACCTGCCTCAACCAGCGTCCCATAGTCAACACGGGCGACAGGGTGGAGGAGGGCGAAATTATCGCCGACGGCCCTTCGACCAACAACGGCGAACTTGCCCTTGGCAAGAACATACTCATCGGCTATATGGAGTGGGAAGGCTACAACTATGAGGACGCCATTCTCATCTCCGAAAAGATAGTTCAGGACGACGTGTTCACGTCCATTCATATAGAAGAACACGAAATCGAAGCCCGCGACACAAAACTCGGCGAAGAGGAAATCACCCGCGATATCCCCAACGTTTCCGAGGACGCTCTCAAAGACCTCGATGAAAACGGCATCATCCGTATCGGCGCAGAAGTAACCACGGGCGACATACTCGTCGGCAAGGTCACGCCCAAGGGCGAAACCGAACTTACGCCGGAGGAGAGATTGCTCCGCGCCATCTTCGGCGAAAAGGCAAGGGAGGTAAGGGATACTTCCCTCAAAGTCCCTCACGGCGAGGGCGGTATCGTCGTCGACGTAAAGATATTCACGCGTGAAAACAAGGACGAACTTTCGCCCGGCGTAAACAAATTGGTGCGCGTATATATCGCGCAGAAGCGTAAAATTCAGGTCGGCGACAAGATGGCCGGCCGCCACGGCAACAAGGGCGTCATTTCCCGCGTTCTGCCCCAGGCCGACATGCCTTTCCTTGCGGACGGCACCCCCCTGCAGATCGTGCTCAACCCCCTCGGCGTGCCTTCGCGAATGAACATAGGTCAGGTTCTCGAAGTGCATCTGGGCTTGGTCTGCAAGCAGCTCGGCTGGAAGATAGCCACCCCCGTATTCGACGGCGCCACCGAGCAGGATATCAAACAGCTCTTCCTTGAAAACAATATAGTCAACCCCGAAGGCAAGGTAGACGGTAAAATTCAGGTCTATGACGGCCGCACGGGCGAACCTTTTGAAAACAGAGTCACCGTCGGCGTGCAGTACATGATCAAGCTCGTCCACCTCGTCGACGACAAAATCCATGCCCGTTCAATCGGCCCCTACTCTCTCGTCACTCAGCAGCCCCTCGGCGGCAAGGCGCAGTTCGGCGGCCAGCGTTTCGGCGAAATGGAAGTGTGGGCGCTCGAAGCCTACGGCGCTGCCCACATTCTTCAGGAAATTCTTACTGTCAAGTCGGACGATATCGTCGGCCGCGTCAAGACTTATGAATCTATAGTAAAGGGCAACAACATCTCCGAACCCGGAATCCCCGAAGCATTCAAGGTATTGCTCAAGGAACTCCAGTCGCTCGCGCTCGACGTCAAAGTGCTTACTGAGAGCGGCGAAGAACTCATCATCCGCGAACTCGACGACGAGGATGAAGCCATTCCCACTGCTCACGCCCGCGAGGAAGAGGAACGCGAAAACGCCATTCCCGACGAAGAATTCGAACTTGCCGGCGGCACTGTCGAACCGGACGAAGTCGAACTCGACGGCTTCCAGCTCTTCGATACCGACGAGGACGAGGAATTCTCCTCCAAGGAACTGTTCTCCGGCGACGATATGGACGACTTCGGCGATGATGACGATTTGGGCGACAGATATACCCTCTTCGACGCAGATGAAGACGCCGACGAGGACAGCGCAGACTCATTTGAAGATGACGACGAAGAGTAATGGGAGGTTGAAAGAATGTTTGAATTAAACGATTTTTGTTCCATCAAAATTAGCGTTGCCTCTCCCGAAAAGATAAGAAGTCTTTCCAAGGGCGAGGTCACAAAGCCCGAAACTATAAACTACAGAACGCAGAAGCCCGAACGCGACGGCCTTTTCTGCGAACGCATCTTCGGCCCCATGAAGGATTGGGAGTGCCATTGCGGCAAGTACAAGCGCATCCGCTATAAGGGCGTCATCTGCGAAAAGTGCGGCGTTGAAGTCACCCGCGCCAAGGTAAGAAGGGAGCGCATGGGTCACATTGAGCTCGCCGCCCCTGTATCGCATATATGGTATTTCCGCGGCGTTCCTTCAAGGATAGGCCTCATACTCGACATGTCCCCCAAGGCGCTTGAGCAGGTAATCTACTTCGCCGCGTATGTCGTCATCGACCCCGGCACAGTCCCCACGGTCGAATACAAGCAGGTCATCAACGACAAGGAACTGCGCGACATAGAGGAACAGTACGGCGACAGCTCCAAAACGGGTCTTAAAGTCGGCATGGGTGCGGAGGCAATACGCGAATTGCTCATGGCTGTCGACCTCGACAAAGAGTGCGAAGCTACCCGCGCCACCATAGAAAAAAATGCCGCCAGCCAGAAGAAGGTAAAGGCGATAAAGAGGATAGAAATTCTCGAAGCCTTCCGCAAGAGCGGCAACCGCCCCGAATGGATGGTACTCACCGTTCTTCCCGTCCTTCCTCCCGAACTCAGACCCATGGTTCAACTCGACGGCGGCAGATTTGCCTCGTCCGACCTCAACGACCTGTACCGCAGAGTTATAAACCGCAACAACCGTTTGAAGCGCATGATGGAGCTCGGCGCTCCCGACATGATCGTCAAGAACGAAAAGCGTATGCTTCAGGAGGCGGTAGACGCCCTCATAGATAACGGCAGAAGGGGCAGGGCGCTTTCAGGTCCCTCCAACCGCGAACTCAAATCGCTCTCAGGCATGCTCCGCGGCAAGCAGGGTCGTTTCCGTCAGAACCTTCTGGGCAAGCGCGTCGACTATTCCGGCCGTTCGGTCATAGTCGTCGGCCCCGAACTCAAGCTCTATCAGTGCGGTCTTCCCAAAGAGATGGCCATAGAGCTGTTCAAACCCTTTGTAATGAAAAAGCTGGTCGAAAGCGGCCAGTGCCACAATATCAAGAGCGCAAAGCGCACGGTGGAAAAGGCCAAACCCTTTGTATGGGATGTGTTGGAGGAGGTCATCAAAGACCACCCTGTGCTGTTGAACCGCGCGCCCACGCTTCACCGCCTGTCCATTCAGGCCTTTGAACCCGTCCTTATCGAAGGCAGGGCAATCAAAATCCATCCCCTCGTATGTACCGCGTTCAACGCCGACTTCGACGGCGACCAGATGGCCGTTCATGTCCCTCTGTCCATCGAAGCTCAGGCCGAGGCAAGATTTTTGATGCTCTCGTCCAACAATATCTTAAAACTTTCTGACGGCAAGCCCGTCATGCAGCCCGCGCAGGACATGGTTCTCGGAGCATACTACCTCACCATTATAAGGAGAGAGGAGGGCAAGTACTACCGCTGGAGCGGCGACAGGTACTACGAATGCAACGAGGGCGACGAAGGTGCTGAAAAATACGTCCCCGGCATCTATATCTCGGAAGACGAGGTCATGATGGCATATCAGACCAAGCACATTCACATGCAGGACGAAATCTATGTCCGCCGCTCTGTAACCATTAACGATAAAAATTCCCCCTACTACGGCCAGACCGTGCAGGGTACCGTAAAGACTACCGTCGGCAGAATCATATTCAACAACGAGATGCCTCAGGACCTCGGCTTTGTCAAGCGTGAAAAGCCTGAAGACTATCTCAAATATGAAATATCTTACGAATTCCTCGGCAGCGCAGTCGCCGTCGGCAAAAAGCACCTCGGCACTATCGTCGACCGTTCGTTCAAGACGGGCGGCGCTCCCAAGGCGGCAGACGTACTCGATAAAGTCAAGGCGCTCGGGTACAGGTATTCCACTATAGGCGCAATCACCACGTCGGTATTCGATATGCACATCCCCGACGCCAAAAAGCAGATCGTGGAGGAAACCGAAAAGAAGGTTACCCAAATCGAGCGCAAGTTCCAGCGCGGCCTCCTCAGGGAGGAGGAGCGTTACAATGCCGTCATCAAGGCATGGGACGACGCCACCGACTCTGTTACCGAGGCGTTAAAGAAGTCGCTCGATAAGTTCAACCACATCTGGATGATGGCAAATTCGGGCGCCCGCGGCTCTATCGACCAGATGAAACAGCTCTCCGGTATGCGCGGCCTGATGGTTAACCCCCAGGGTAAGAAGATAGAAGTTCCCGTCAAGTCCTGTTTCAGACAGGGTCTGTCCGTTCTCGAATACTTCATCTCCTCGCACGGCGCGCGCAAGGGCCTTACGGATACGGCGCTCAAAACGGCCGACTCCGGCTATCTCACCCGCCGTCTTGTAGACGTAGCCCAGGACGTCATCGTCCGTGAAGACGACTGCATGGCCGGCAGCAAAAAGCCCCGCGGCATAGTCGTCAAGGCGATAATCGGCCCCAACGGCGAAGTTATCGAAGGCCTTGAGGACAGAATTCAGGGCAGATTTGTCGCCGAGGACGTTGTCGACCCCGCCACGGGCGAAGTAATCGTTCCCATGAACGGTTTTGTCGACGACGAACTCGCCAAAAAGATAATCAAAGCCGGCATAGAGCAGGTGTCCATCCGCTCGGTATTCACCTGCAACTCCCGCTATGGCGTGTGCGCCAAGTGCTATGGCAAGAACATGTCCACCAACACGCCCGTCATGCCCGGCGAGGCCGTCGGCGTAATAGCCGCACAGTCCATCGGCGAACCCGGCACCCAGCTCACCATGCGTACTTTCCATACGGGCGGTATCGCCGCCACTGGCGACATCACCCAGGGTCTTCCCCGCGTAGAGGAACTTTTCGAAGCGCGCAAACCCAAGGGCTGTGCAACGCTCTGCGAAGTTTCGGGCAGGGTGACCATCGACGACAGCGACAACCTGAAGCATGTCATAGTCAAGGACCCCGTCACGGGCGAAGTCAAGAAAAATTACCAGCTGCCTTTCAACGCCGAACTCAAGGTCAAGGACGGCGACGCCGTAGAACCCGGCACGGTACTCAATACCGGCTCGGTCTATCCTCAGGATATTTTAAGGGTACAGGGCATCAAGGGCGTTCAGGACTACCTCCTCGAACAGGTTCAGTCCGTCTACCGCTCACAGGGCGTTGACATCAACGACAAGCACGTTGAAATAATCGTCCGCCAGATGCTCAGAAAGGTAAGGATAGAATCCGCAGGCTCCACCGACCTTCTCCCCGGCGAAACGGTAGATATGTTCACGGTTGAAGCCGAAAACCAGAAAGCCATCGAAAAAGGCGGCACGCCCGCCCTGCAAAAGCGCGTACTCCTCGGCATTACCAAGGCCGCGCTCTCCACGGAATCTTTCCTTTCGGCGGCGTCCTTCCAGGAAACTGCAAGGGTTCTTACCGACGCGGCCATCAAAAACAAGGTCGATCCCCTTATGGGCCTCAAGGAAAATGTCATCATCGGCAAGCTCATTCCTGCGGGTACAGGCGTAAAGGAATACAAGAATATGTCCCCCGTTATCAATGCGGCTTATGCGGGCGCGGCAGCTCCCGAAGATGAGGAACTGCAATAAGCGTTTCACCCGCGTACAAACTGATTGTTATCGGCGCGCCGCAGATTACCCTGCGGCGCGCCTTTATCATTTTTGCAATATTTTAAGAATCGGAGGGCAACATGACCTTTGAACAGCTTCGCTTGGTTGACCTTGTAAATAAATTCAACACGGATATCGAAGACGTCTATCACAATAAAAATCTGTCCGTCTTTCACGACGCAAGCAAAAAATTGCAGGACGTGTACAACTTTTACCTGACCGCCAAGGACGACTTTAAAGTTATAGAAACATATCTCAAAAATCTCTTTTCATCTTTCAACTATGCCGCTGTCATAATTAACGACGCGCTCAAAAGAAAATCGCTCGACGCCGAGGGCAGTCAGCTGCTTTTCGAATGTCTACAAATTATGCTGAAGTGCGACGAGCTGATAGTTGCGCAATTGAACAAGTCCTGATAATTGCCCGCTATCATATTTTACACAATTTTTCTGCCGCCTATACATATACTATAAGAAGCATAAAAGGAGGTGCCGGCCATTAAACAGAATATCAAAATCATCCTGTCCTCAATCCTGGTAGTTGCCGTAATGGTGACCATCTTCATATTTTCCTCGCAGAACGGCGACAGCTCGTCGTCGGCCAGCGATGGCTTCGGGGAATGGGTGTTGGACGTGTTGGATATAGAAGTGCCTGCCGGACAAACCGCGTCGGATGTGGAAATTTTTGCAGGCTTCAAAATACGCAATTTTGCGCACATGTTCCTTTATTTCTGCCTCGGTGTGTCCTGCCATCTTCTGGCGTCGTCGCTGTGGGGTATAAAGATCAGCTTAAAGCCTTCGCGCGTGCTCTTTTCAGCGCTCTGCGCGTTCGGCGTAAGCCTGTTGTATGCCTGCACGGACGAATGGCATCAGTACTACGTCCCCGGCCGCACGGCCACCGTGCGCGATGTTCTTATCGACTGCATAGGCATAACCCTTTCCGTCATTCTCGTTTCTGCCGTTCAGCTCATTATATACGCCGTTAAAAATTCCCGCCGCAGTCAAATTGATTGACATCCGTCAATTATTGTTTTATTATATTCAAAACATTCTTTACGGCGCGGTTGATACGCATATATATTGTAATCAATGCTGACATGGCGAAATTGGCAGACGCGCAGGACTTAGAATCCTGTGATTATCTCGTGCAGGTTCAAATCCTGTTGTCAGCACCATATTCGGCCTCTTGCGGCCGAATCAGGGGGATGTAGCTCACCCGGTAGAGCGATACGTTCGCAACGTATAGGTAGTCAGTTCGAGTCTGATCATCTCCACCATAAAATCTGAATAAATGTGGGCAGGGCGGGATTTTATCCCGCCCTGCCCACATTTATTATCTGCGCATCGCCATGTCATTAT
Source organism: uncultured Clostridia bacterium (assembly GCA_964447305.1). GTDB lineage: Bacteria > Bacillota > Clostridia > Christensenellales > Borkfalkiaceae > Coproplasma. The sequence goes on along the minus strand of CAYURN010000005.1, from coordinate 12,489 downwards.
TTTTAGTTTCGCCGTCCCTCGTTTCAACGGATAGCCCCGTTTTTCAGTATATAAGACGCGTCCCAAAGCAAAGCAAAATTTAATATTTTTATAAGATTGTGCGCACGATTAAAAACTGAACCCGCCCTGTCAATCGAGTAAAAATGGTAAAATGAAACAGTAAAAATTATAATAGATAACAAAAAATGAAAATAATTTTAAAACCCCTTGACAAAACAATATTTATGAGTAAAATAGTGATTAGGTTGAGGGAGCAAATTCCGTTCAGCCGGCAAGAGAGCGGGGCAGCTTTCCCGATCAATTTATCTTAGGAGAAAATGGATGAGAAGCAAAACAAAGAGAAAGCTGAAATGGCTAAGCATATTGCTGGCAATTGTTTTCAGTATGTCATTTTTTGCGGCCTGCGCGCCGCAAAGTGGCGGGGAGGACGACGAAGTGTCCGTGTATTATTCTGTCACCTACTATGATGAAAGTGATGAACAGCTTCAGGTTCTCTCTGTAAAATCGGGCGACAAGGCGTTCGAATGGACGCCGGAAAAATCGGGCTACGAATTCGATAAATGGTATTCGGACAGCGCCCGTACTCAGGCATACGATTTCGACACGGCGGTGACTTCAAATTTGAGTTTGTACGCAAAATTCAATCAGGGCAGCGAGCAGACTAATTACTACACAGTCACTTTCTATGATGTCGACGGTTCAGTCCTGCGCACACAGACGGTAAAGGAGGGCGACACTGCGTTCGACTGGTCGCCTGAAAAATCGGGCTATGATTTTGACGCATGGTATACTGACAGCTCTGCCATGATAGCATATAACTTCAACACGGCTGTCTACGCAAATATCAGTCTGTATGCGGCGTTCACGGTCGCGACTGCCGATCCTGCCGACCTTCAATACCCTGTAACTCTGTCTGCGGACGGACTTCAGGTCACTTATGGTTTTGAAGGAGAGGAGAAGACGATCGACCTCGGCGAAAAGTCCATCTATATAGACGGCAGACTTTCTGACGAACAGATAGAGGGCTACGACTATGTGTATAATTCATTCAAACAGGCCATGGACCACCTTGTGGACGGCACCGAAACCGACCCCATGGAAGTCTACATTGCGCCCTATGTCTATTGGATACATAACCCCAACTCGACATCTACAGACGACCCCTACGGCATGTATATCAATTGCAACTATCTGTCCATAACAGGCCTCACCGACGATCCTTACAACGTGGTAATTGCCGGCAACTACGGTCATAATGAGGGTTACGACGGCGGCAACTGGACAATGTTCAGCATTTCGGGCGACGGTCTTACATTAAAAAATCTTACTATCGGCAACTATTGCAACATTGACCTTGAGTATCCTCTCGATCCTTCGCTCAATGTTTCCAAGAGAACAAACAACGTAACGCAGGGTCAGATAGCGTCTTACAGCGGCGATAAACTGTATGCTGAAAACTGCAATTTCATCAGCCGCCTCAACATGATGCCTTTCAACAACAGCCAGCGTGCGCTCTATGTCAATTGCCACATGGAGAGTACGGACGACTCTCTCAACGGTTCCTCCCAGGCCGTTTACATCGGCTGTGATTTTGAATTCTACAGCAGCAAACCCTGGGCCAGTTCAAGCGGCGTCACGCTTCTCGACTGTACGATGAAGATTGTCCACATCAATGTATCGGGGAATACCGTTCAGCAATATCTTGCCAAGAGCGCAGGTCCCTTTACCGTCATAGACAGTCAGTTCATAAGCGAATATGGCGACGACGTCACCGTTACTATCGGCTGGTCGGATATACTCAGCGACACCTATCGCAGTTACTATTCCAACGTAACGCACAACGGCGAACCCGTGACGTTTGATAACGGCGGAACGAGTCCCGACACCGGCGTCGATATTACCGGCACTGACGCTCTCAAGGCGTACAAAGTGGTCGATAACAACGGTAATATAATCTACAATGTATATAATCTTCTCCGCGGCAGCGACGATTGGGATCCTCTCGGACAGAAGGATATAATAACTTCCCTCGGCGCAACAGATATTCCTACTTCCATGACGGCTTATGTAAGCGGTACATCCGGATCGGAAGCCACAATAGAATCGGGTGTGGATACTGTCACCCTCAGCTACAGTATCTCCGGTCCGCAGTCAACTGATTACACCGCAGCCGGCGAAGTAGAGTGGACTATATCAGAAGCGGATGAACAGTATGTAACCATCACTCCGTCGGAGGACGGCAAAACATGTCTTGTAGAAGGCATAAATACAGAGGAGGAGTCGGCGCTCGTAATAATTACCGCAAAGGATAAAACGGGACTTGTCGGCGTTGTCGCCATCACAGTCAGGCCGACAATACTTCCCGCGCCTGAGTTTACTTCAGAGCCCGTTATAACACAGAATGACGACGGCACCGCTCAGGTAGACTACGAACTTGACCTCGGCGAAAGGTCGGATATGTCCAGAATAATATGGTATATATGCGACGATGCTGAAGGCTCCAACCCCATACAGGTGGCCGTGGGCCGCGGCGATACGCCACTCAAGAGCATAACCCTGGAACAGGCCTATGTCGGTAAATACCTTATGGTCACAATCGAAAGAAAGCATATTCGTTCGGACTATGCCTCTGCTGAAACATTTATCAGTTCTGAGCCCGTTGCCCAGACGGGTATTACGGTCAAGAACAGTCTCTACACAGATTTTTCAACTTTCTCAACTGAAGCTCAGCCTGAAATTATTCCCGGGCTTTGGACGTTAGACGGCTATTGTCCCGCCGATACCCAGGAAGGGTACATTCCCCTCGACGGTACCGAAGTTGATACCAAGTACTCGTCAACGGTTGCGGGCGGTTGGACTTCTGCAAGTGTAACCAACGACTCATGGGCTTACGGCACGGGAAACAGGAACGGCTACCTCGACTATACCGGTCTGTATCAGACGGCGCGCGGCGCAAGACTCATGTACACGCCCATTGGCGACAGCTATGGCGATATGGATGTGACCGTAAAAGTCGCTCCCGGCAAAACGGCTTCCCAGGGCTTTGGCTCGGACTATCAGTATATGGATATAATGATTAAGTTCGACACCACCACGCTCACGGGCTACGGCATAAGAATTTACAGAACAAGCGGCGACAGCTGCGAATTTGTCCTCATGCAGTATGCCGACGGCAAGAGCAAGGAGATATGCGAACCCATAAGATCGTCCTGCTACCTCACCGAATGTACAATACGTATATGGACGGAGGGCGACAAGCTCTATGCCCATGTGGAAAGCAGCCAGGAGCAGTCAAGCACTGCGGCCGAAAACGGCTATGCCGCAACGGTCGACCTTGAAGCCACTATCACTTCAAACTCTTACGGTGGTTTCTGCCTGCTTTACACAGGTACCGTCGGCGACAACGCCACCTATATCGGCAGCATCAGCATAGAATGGAAAGATCAGTAATTTGCCGTAAAGTGACAGCTTAACTCCGCAATACCGGCGGGCGGGGCGCAGATAAAATCTGCGCCCCGCTGTTTTATGCCGCGGGGCAATTCGGCCTGTCACAGTAAACCTGCAAAAGCCGCACAAAAAAATATAAGTGTTTTTCATTGTATTTTTGTGCGTAATGTGCTATAATTAAAGTGTTCAGCAAAATTTACTATATAAGGAGAATTTTAACTATGAAAATGGAAGATTTCAGGCTCGACGGTAAAGTTGCATTGGTAACCGGCGGCACATACGGCATAGGTTATGCCATTGCCAAGGGCCTTGCCGCAGCCGGCGCAACCATCACGTTCTGCGATATCAAACCCGAACTTGTTGAAAAAGGCGTTGCCTCATACAAGGCCGACGGTATCGAAGCTCACGGCTATGTCTGCAACGTATGCGATGAACCTGCCGTTCAGGAAATGGTGGCTAAAATCGAAAAGGAAGTGGGCGTAATTGATATCCTCGTCAACAACGCAGGCATCATCAAGAGAATACCCATGACCGAGATGACCGCGGAAGAATTCCGCCAGGTAATCGACGTAGACCTCAACGCTCCCTTTATCGTTGCAAAGGCTGTTATCCCCGCAATGATAAATAAGGGTCACGGCAAGATAATCAACATCTGCTCCATGATGAGCGAACTCGGCCGTGAAACCGTTTCGGCCTATGCTGCGGCAAAGGGCGGCCTCAAGATGCTCACCCGCAATATATGCTCGGAGTACGGCGGCTACAACATTCAGTGCAACGCCATCGGCCCCGGCTATATAGCTACTCCCCAGACTGCGCCCCTCCGTGAGCGTCAGCCCGACGGTTCCCGTCATCCCTTCGATTCTTTCATCTGCGCAAAGACCCCCGCAGGCCGTTGGCTGGAAGCAGACGAGCTTGCCGGCCCCGCAGTGTTCCTTGCGTCTGACGCGTCCAACGCCGTAAACGGCCACATTCTGTATGTGGACGGCGGCATACTTGCCTATATCGGCAAACAGCCCCAGTAATTTGTTTGCGGAATATTCCCTTTCGGAAAATATTCCATAAGAGCAGGCAGAGCGGGATTATCTCCCGCTCTGCCTTTTAATATGCCTGAATAACAGTGGAGGGAGGCGCCTGCGAAAATTTTCGCAGACGCCTCCCGTCTTTTTGTTTATTTAATGGTTATGCCGCTGCCGTCTGAGTCAATGGTTATTACCGACCCGGCGGCGGGGTTGCTGCCGATTATATATTTGGCTATCGGCGTTTCGGCGTGGGTCTGTATAAATCTCTTTAGCGGCCGCGCGCCGTAAACGTTGTCGTAACCGTTGTCGGCAATGTATTCCTTTGCCGCGTCAGTCACTTCAAGCCTCAGGTTCTCTTCGCCGAGCCGCTTTGCCAGCCTGTTCAGCAGTATTTCCACAATGCCCGCAATGTTGTCCTTTGTCAGCGGCTTGAACATTATAATTTCATCCAGCCTGTTCAGGAACTCGGGTCGGAACGACTGCCTCAGTATGGCGTTGACCTTTGCCTGCGCCTCCCTGGAAATTTCGCCGCCCTCTATGCCCTCGATAATATCGGCAGAGCCGAGGTTGGAAGTCAGAATTATTATCGTGTTCTTGAAGTCCACGGTGCGCCCCTGCGAATCGGTCACTCTTCCGTCGTCGAGTATCTGCAACAGAATGTTGAACACGTCGGGGTGCGCCTTTTCAATCTCGTCAAACAGCACAATGGAGTAAGGCTTTCTCCTCACGGCCTCGGTCAGAGTGCCGCCCTCCTCGTATCCTACATATCCGGGAGGCGCGCCCACAAGCCGCGAAACCGAAAACTTTTCCATGTATTCGGACATATCTATTCTTATAATGTTCTTTTCGTCGTCGAACAGATTTTCGGCAAGCGCCTTGGCAAGCTCCGTCTTTCCCACGCCCGTCGGGCCGAGGAAGAGGAAGGAGCCTATAGGTCTGGCCGGGTCGGAAATACCCGCGCGCGAACGCAGTATCGCTTCCGAAACCTTTTTCACGGCCTCGTCCTGTCCCACAACGCGCCTGTGCAAATCGTCGGGCAGGTGCAGTATCTTTTCGCGCTCGCCCTCTTTAAGCCGCGCCACGGGTATGCCCGTCCAGCGCGAAACAATCTGGTTTATCTGTTCTTCGGTAACTTCGTCCTGCAACAGCGCTTCGCCGCCTGCCGACTTTGCCTTTGCCTGTTCAAGTTGCTTTTCAAGTCCGGGCAATTCGCCGTATTGCAGCCTTGCCGCCCGCTCGAAGTCGCCGCGCCCCATGGCGGAATCTATGTCCGCCTTCATGGCGTCTATGCTCTCTTTCAGGTTCTTTTCGTCGTGAATGGCCTGCTTTTCGTCGTCCCACCGCGTCTTCATTGCGGCAAAGGTCTCCTTGTCGTCGGCAAGCTGTTTGCGTAGCGTTTCCAGCCTCGCCGCCGAAAGATTGTCCTTTTCCTTTGAAAGCGCCTTTTCCTCAACTTCAAGTTGCAATATTCTGCGGTTGAGCGCGTCCATGTCCGACGGCATGGAGTCAATCTCCGTTCTTATCATCGCCGCCGCCTCGTCCACAAGGTCAATGGCCTTGTCGGGCAGGAAACGATCGGTAATATACCTGTTTGAAAGCGTTGCCGCGGCTACAAGCGCGTCGTCATGTATGCGCACGCCGTGGAAAATTTCAAACCTTTCCTTAAGCCCGCGGAGTATGGAAATCGTATCCTCCACGGTCGGCTCGTCCACCGTTACGGGTTGAAACCTGCGCGCCAGCGCGGCGTCTTTTTCAATATATTTTCTGTATTCGTCCAACGTCGTCGCGCCTATGCAGTGCAGTTCGCCGCGTGCCAGCAACGGCTTTAAAAGGTTGCCTGCGTCCATGGCTCCGTCCGTCTTGCCTGCGCCGACCACGGTGTGAAGTTCGTCTATGAACAGCAGTATCTTGCCTTCCGACTTGGCAACTTCGCCCAGAACGGCCTTCAGCCTTTCTTCAAATTCGCCGCGGTACTTGGCGCCCGCTATCAGCGCGCCCATGTCCAAAGCGAACAGAGTTTTATCCTTCAACCCTTCGGGAACGTCGCCCTTTACTATGCGCTGTGCCAGCCCCTCGGCTATGGCCGTCTTGCCCACACCCGGTTCGCCTATCAGCACGGGGTTGTTCTTTGTCTTGCGCGACAGTATGCGTATGACGTTTCTTATCTCCTCGTCGCGCCCTATCACGGGTTCAAGTTTGTGCCTGCGCGCCGCCGCGGTCAGGTCCGAACCATACTTTTCAAGCGCTTCGTATGTTTCTTCGGGATTGTCGTTGGTCACCTGAGTGTTTCCGCGCACCTGTTTCAGTCCCTGCAAAAATACATTTTTTGTAATGCCGAAACGCTTGAACAGTTGCTGTACTTTGCCGTCCTCGCAGTCGATGAGCGCAAGGAAGAGGTGTTCTACCGAAATATATTGGTCCTTCATACCCGAAGCAATCTTGTCGGCGGCGGCAAGAACGGCGTTCGCTTCGGAGGAAATGTAGACCTCCCTGCGGCCCGCACCCGAAACTTTGGGCAGTCTTTCAATTTCATCCAGCGCCGCGCGGGAAAGCCCGTCGGCGTCCGTTCCCGCGCGGGTAAGTATGCGCGGGACTATGCAGTCCTTGTCTGTCAGAGAATATAAAACATGCAGCGGGGCTATTGCGCTGTTGCCCTGCTCTGCGGCAGTCTGCTCACAGCGGTTCAGCGCCTGTATGCTGCTCTGCGTAAAGCGGTTTCCATCCATTTCTTTGCCTCCCTTGCCGCAAAAATCCCTGCGGCGTGTTTCTTCGTTCGATTATTTTATAACACCGTTGTTCTGAATTTAAACATCTGTCAGGGAAACTCTACTTGCAGTAGAGTCGGCTATATGCGCGGTAGAGTGAGCAGAATAAACAGTTGAGGCGGCAAAATAAACGGAGAGCGCATATTTTTAAAGTAGGTGGCTTTTTTATCTGTAACCGGGTATAATTAAATTGTAGGCGCGCAGGCGCAGGCCCGCACGCCGTAAATCCTGTAATAAATCTTATAAGGAGTGACATATATGGAACAGACATTGATCGCAAATAGCGCGCACAGTAAAAAGGTTCGCCCGCACGATCCCGTTTACGGCAGGGGTGAGGACCTGTTCAACGCCATCAGCCACATCGTCGGCGGCGGACTCGGAGTGGTGTTCTTCATAATTCTGATGATAACGGCTTCGTATGAGGCAACGGCCAACAAATTTATTGCGGCGGCCGTCTATTCATTTTCAATCATAACGCTTTACACCATGAGCGCGCTCTATCACTTCTTTCCCCAGGGAAAGGTCAAGCGCGTATTCAGGGTGTTCGACCACTGCACTATCTTTGTGTTGATTGCCGGCTGTTACACGCCTTTCTGTCTGCTCGCCTTCTGGGGAACGACAACGGGGTATGTAATGCTGGGCGTGGAGTGGGGGTTGGCAATTCTCGGCATAACATTCAACAGCATAAACATGCGCTGGAAGGCGGTAAAGGTGCTGTCCATGATAGCTTATGTAATAATGGGTTGGATGATCATCCCCGTAATTCCGCTCCTGTTGCAATCGGTGACCACGGCATGTTTTGTGTGGCTGCTTGTCGGCGGCGTCGCCTATACGGTGGGCATAATCTTTTTTGCGCTCGGCAAAAATCATAAATACATGCACTGCGTATGGCACATATTCGTCCTTGCAGGTTCTGTCTGTCAGTTTGTAAGCGTCATGCTGTTGCTGTTGGCATAATTTTAACAAAGCTCAGCGGGCGGCCGTTAAGGCCGCCCGCTGAGCTTTTGTTGCCGCCAAACGCTTGTATTATTTGCGCGTATATGTTATTATATAATTGTACAGCATACGGCAGAGCTAAGATTTGCCGTTTGCAGATTTAATGGTAACAGTATGATTCATTCACTCAGCGGCGGCATTATTGCCGACTATGAAAATCTGATTTACGTCTTTGTCGCCGTCGACGGCGGCGCCAAAGCATGGTTTATCAGTCCCTTTCCGCTCATAAAGGAAGGCGACAGGGTAAAAGTGCCGTCCGGCCGCGCGTGGGCAGAAGGCGAGGTGATAAGGGTGGAGTACGTCACAAAACAGACTGCTCCGTATCCCGTCAACCGCACGCGCGAAGTGGAGGAGATACTGTAAGTGCGCCATTTGCGCTTGACTTAGCCGCCTGCCTTTGTTATAATTAGGCAGGTGTAAAGTTTTTTTCGGCAGAATATGAATACGGATAAGCGAAAGGGAAAACTTAATAATGTAAGTACCATTCTGGATATACTGCGTTCGGCTGTGGCCTCGGCCTTTTTTCCGTTTGTTACGGCGGCCGTCACGCTCGTGTGCTATTATCTTGCCCTTGACATGGTGATAATCTGGTACATGGCAATATGCGGCACGTTTATTTTGTTGTTTTCAAAAGATATCACGCCGCTCATAACGCTTTTCCTGTTCATGAACATAATGATATCCATGGAAAACAGCCCCACGCTCGCGGGCGGCAACGATCCTTCGGATTATTATTTTCAGGTACATATACTCGCGCAGATAGGCGTTGCAATAGGCCTGTTCGCCAGTGCGGGCATACTCCGCATGGTGTTGGACATAAGGAACGGACGGTTCAAGTGTTCTCCTACGTTCTTCGGCCTTTGTCTGTTTGCTGTGGCCATAATGTTCAACGGCATATTCAGCGAGGGATATACCCCGATGAACGCCGTGTATGGCTTCTTCATGGCCTTTCTGTTTTTGGGTGTATTCATAATATGCAGCGGCGGTATTCGGGTAAACGAGCAAACGTTCAGTCAAGTTGCGCTGTCCTTTATCGCGCTCTCTGTCTGCATGATAATTGAACTGGCCGTCGCCTATTGCACTTACGATAATCTGTGGACGGCGGACGGTAGCTTAAACAGAACCGTCCTTTATTACGGCTGGGGCATGTACAATACCATGGGTATGCTCCTTACAATATCCATGCCTGCGGCGGCATACCTTGCGCGCGTTAACAAGACCGGCTGGCTGTTCACTGTCTATCTCATCATTCTCGAAGGTGCTACCCTGCTCAGTTTAAGCCGTCAGGCAATGTTGTGCGGCACATTTATATTTATAATTTGCGTCGTATGGATACTAATGAAGCGCCCCGGTAGGGCGGTGAATATCGGCATATTTGCCGTCGCCGCGCTGGCGGGTATCGGCATACTCGTCGCCAAGCGCGAACTGATCTACAGCGTCTTGGCTAAGCTGCTCGAAAATTTCACCAGCGGCAGCGGAAGAGCCGCGTTGTATGCTCAGGCTTGGCAGGTATTTCTGGAAAATCCTGTTTTCGGCGAAGGTTTCTACCGCGATCTTTCCGGCGACCCCGGCTTTATAGGTCTGCCTATCATGCCGGATATGTATCACAATACCGTTTTTGAGTTGCTTGCGGTCGGCGGACTTGTCGCGTTCATTCCGTATGTCATTCACCGCACGCAAACGGTGATATCTTTCGTCAAACGGCCCACTCACGACAGGTTCTATGTCGCGCTTACCATAGGCGCGCTTCTCATTTTAAGCCTGCTCGACAATCATATTTTCTACATATTGCCCACGCTTGTTTACAGTTTTATGACCGCTCTTTTGGTCAATTCAGAAAGTTCAGGCACACAATCGGCGGGCAATAAAATGTTGACTCCGAATTGGTCGTGATTTTCAGTCGGCGGCATATTATTGAAATATATATTTTTAAGTAAAAAATTTTTATATGTGGCGTCAGTTTTTGTCTGTCACGTTTTATTTATAATAAAGCGCTTAAAGGCATTAAGACGTCCGTCTTATCGCCTTAATTTCATTAAAGCGCATAGTTTTTTAAGATTACAGCGGAAATAAATGGAAAATAAGGAAAAGGGAATATCTGTAGCGGAAATATTCAAGGTTGTTTTCAATAGAGTATGGTGGGTAGTGGGCGTAACCCTGGCTTTTTTATTCGTGTTTGTAATTGTTGTACAGTTTTGGTATAACAGGGAAAACCGCGTCTACACCGTAACCTATACGATAGATTTCCCCGGCGTGGAAAATAATATCTATCCCGATGGCAGTCAGTTCAGATACAGCGTAATTATCTCGGCGGACACGCTCAATACAATAGTCAGCAACAATGAAGAACTTGCCGATATAGATGTGGACGATATGGTCGCCAACGACAACATTCAGCTGTCCGTTTCTTATGTTTCGGCAGATGACAGCATAAGCGGCGTCGAGCAGAACAACTATGTCCTCACCGTCAGTGCAAAATACTTTTCCGACAACGAGCAGGCGGTTGCATTCCTGCGCGCTGTTGCAGAATACCCCGTGAAGCTGGCAAAACAGCTTGTTGATGAAATTGATGTCGCCGCTTACCTCAGTATCTTCGATTCGGCTGATTCGTTTGAAGCAAAGATAAGCGCGCTCGTTTCCCAGCGCGATTACATTCTTGCCAAGTATGACGAGATAATAGATGCCATCTCAGGCGAATATATGTTCAACGGCAGCACTCTTACAAAATACAGGGCAGAACTTGAGCAGATTTTTGACTCTGCTGATCAGCAGTATCTGTATTACGTTCTTTCTACACAATATTACGTTCTGAACGATGAAGAGTATTCCGCCAATGCTCAGGCACAGATTAACACTATTGAAAAACAGATCGAAACCAATCTGGCCAAGATAGAGGCGCTCATTGAACAGCGCGAAAATTCGAGCAGCTATTATCAGGAAGCTTTCAATACTCTGATAGCCGAACTCACTACGGAAAATGTTGAACTCAGTAGCCAGCTTGAGGATATATACAAAACGCTTGAATGGATAGAAAGCGATTCGCACGACGAAGATCTCGAAAATTTCTTATCCCTGCTCAACGGCTACCGCAGTGAACTTTACGAAGCTACGCAGATATTTAAAACTATATACGCCGACTATTTCGAAAACATGTGCGATGTCACATATTCGGCGAATAAGATAACGGTTGAAGGCGGCTTCAATCTCGTTTTCGCGGCGCTCGTCGGCGCCATTGCAGGATTTGTCGTCGTGAGCATTGTAATATGCGTGATTGATCTCCCCGCATATTTAAGAACGCGCGGCGGCGACGGGGAGGAGGACTCCTCCGACGATGACGGAAATTAAACGCAAAGTTTTTAACTGAAAATATTTAATCGCCCGCCCGAACCGCAAAAATGCGGTTCGGGCGGGCGTCTGTCTGTGCAGTTATTTTCGCTTGAATAGTTTCGTTTGCAGTGATATAATCAGACTATGAATTGGTTCAATTATTACGGCCTTGCAATCATGGCAATTATCATGGCGCCAAATATCGTCTATGCCATAAAACATAAAAATATTGAAAACAAGCACGGCAATAAGGCGGCTGAAATTTCAGAGCAAATCGGCAGGTACGGCTGTTTTGTTTTTATGATTTTCAATATTCCCTATACCTGTTTTGGTTTCTGGTTTGGCGGCGCAATGATCGTCTATCTGTCCGTAAACGGCGGACTGTGTATAATGTATCTGCTGTGTTGGGTAATATTTTGGAACAGGCAGGGCATTGTTAAGGCATTGACTCTTTCCGTCATTCCGTCAATTTTATTTCTGTTCAGCGGAATAGTGGCGGCAAACATCCCTTTGATTGTGCTTGCCGTTCTGTTCGGCATAAGCCACGTTTATATCAGTTGCAAGGGAGCGGTCGGCGGCAACTAAGAATATTTAAAGAAGAACACCTGAACAGGATATCCTGCTCAGGTGTTCTTTGGTCGAGGCGACGGGATTTGAACCCACGACCTCATGGTCCCGAACCATGCGCGCTACCAACTGCGCTACGCCTCGTAAAGATATTAAGTTTAAGTAATTGTGGAGGTCGTGGGTTACACCCACGTTCTCAAACGGCGTAAGGGCAACGCCGTTTTCGGTCACCGCTCGCACGGAAAAAATGTGCTCGCTCATCTCGCAACGCGCGAACAGCGCGTGTGTGCTGTCCGCAGAAAGCGTTGCTCGTCCTCATGGTCCCGAACCATGCGCGCTACCAACTGCGCTACGCCTCGTCGTCGGAA
>CAYURN010000004.1:90091-105475 GCA_964447305.1 uncultured Clostridia bacterium | reverse complement strand
ATCGCAAAACTAATTTTGCGATTGCGATACCGGCAACTTTTGCTCAAATGTCGCTTCGCGCCGCTTGGCAAAAGTTTATGGTATCTTAAAGCCCTGTCTTGGCTCGTCTTTCAAACGGCTTGGGTTGGTTTTCGCCGCGCTTCTTTCCGCGCGGCAACTTCGGAGCATACAACTCCGTGGCGCAATCTTGTTACGCGCCCCACTCTCCTGCAAAGGGAGTACTGCCGCACTTCAACTTCATTGTACGGCAAAACAGCACAGGCAACTTTCACGCCTGTACCCTTGCATTATATCATATCTATCGCCATAAGTCAATAAAAATACAAACATTTGTTTGTGGTATTTTGTTCTAATATCATTATGGTTTACGCTGTGCTAAACAATGGCAATGGTGGTAGGGTAGATATAACTGATAAATTGGGTCGGTTTGGGGGGTATACAAAAAAGCAGGGATATGTCTTAATAAAAACATTTCCCTGTTGTTTTGTGTACTTACATTCTTTTATGTGATATTGTTAGTAGTATAATGCTTATTCATTTAAAAACTGACTTATAATAGAATAGTGTATAGCGAATGAAGCTCCTTGAATGATTTCGCCTGAACTGTTTCATAATCTGAAACTTATTAACCCAATCAATTCACCTTCGTCATCGAATAAAGGACCTCCGCTATTGCCCTCATTAATAACTATAGAAGTTTGTATAACCGTCATTAAGATACCATTATATTCAACATATCTTAACGGGGATGAAACTTTTCCCTCAGAAAATGATAATCCAATGCCGTTTGGATTTCCAATCGTATATAGAAAGATACCTTCCTATACCCGATGAAAGTATTCGCTCTAAGGGCGCAATCAATCCGATATTTTTGTTTCGATTGTGCAAGTAGCACAAATAGTATAAGCCCACGTGAAAATTATTAAAAAATAATGAAAAAATTTTTAAAATTCACTTGACATATATAAAAACATAGTGTATTATGGTTATGCAATATGGAAACGGTTCCATTTTATGTTATTGCTAAGACGTTCTGAGCGACTTTATAGCAGTAATATTTTTTTAAAGAAAAATGGAAACGTTTCCGTAGAATAATAAAATATTTAATGGAGGGCGATCATGAAAGCCTATAAAAAGATTGCGGCAACTGTTCTGTCGCTGGCGGTGGCGGGGAGCGCGTTTGCCTTTGCGGGTTGCGGTAGCAGTGCCGATGAAGACACCGATGAAGTAAAAGTGGTTAAAATTTGGGTACATAAGTCTGCCGCAGAGGATGAGGGCATGGTTTATCAGGCTCTTGCCGACCAGTTTAACGCTGAGGATTTTAAAACTGAGGACGGCAGAGATATTCAGGTCAGAATAGAATTTAAGAACAGTTCAGAAGTTTTGCAGAACTCTATCAATGCCGAAGTGGTCGCAGGCAGTTTGCCCGACATTGTTGCGGTAGACGCTCCTAATATTGCTGCCTATGCGGAGTCGGGTATTCTCGTTGATATATCCGATTATATCTCTGAAGAAAGCCTCAGCGACTATGTAGACAGCGTAATAGAGCAGAGTACGATAACGATAGACGGCGAAGAGGGGCTTTACGCTCTTTCCGGCCAGGACGCCCCCGTCGGACTATATTATAATAAGGATTTGCTTGCACAGGTGGGCTACACCGACGAAGACTACGGCACGCTTGAAAACCCCTGGACATGGGATGATGTTTACGAAGCTATGCAAAAACTGAAGGACGCGGGACTCACATACCAAATCAACCTCCGTACTGGCTTTGGCGGCGATGAGGGCAATATGTATCTGTATTCTTCCCTCGTTTATTCGGCGGGCGGCAGTTTCTGTGACGACGACGGCAACGCCACAGGCTATCTCAACAGCGAAGCGTCGGTAAACGGCATAAAATGCCTTGAATGGTTCTTCAGCGGCAGCGACGACGAGCCGTGGTATTACAGCGGAAGCAATGCCGACGCATTCCCTCAGGGATTGGTTGCATTCGAAGTTTACGGCCCTTGGGAGATAGAAAATATCAATTCGACATATTCCTCGTTTGCCGATAGCTACGGCATAATGCCCATGCCCGTATATTCCGACGGAACAACGGTAGGAACATTAGCTGCAGGCTGCGGAAGCTGGGGATTTGGAGTTACAAAAAATGCAAAGGATGTGCAGGCTGCCGCCACCGTTGTGGAATACTTCACAAGCGCTGCGGCAAGTGAGATGATGTACAGCGCGATCGGAACTTTCCCCACGCACAAGTCATCCTATGAAACTATTGAAGATTTTTCAGACGGGCCGCTTGCAAGTCTCGCCGCAATAATGGAGGAGGCGGCTACTCCCCGTCCCAAGACTTCCAACTACGCAAAAATTACCACGGCGTTTGCCAGCATAATCGAATATATCCAGGTGCGCTACGGCAGGGATGATTATGACCTTCAGGCGTATATCGACCAGCAGGCGGCAACTGCCGATGCATAATCTATCAAAGGCTTATGCCTTAGGGGGCGAATATGATATTTTCAAAGAAGATAGGCGATGTTTCCGAGGCGAGGAAAAAGCGACTACTTAAAAGGAAGGACAAGAAGGCTTATTTCAAACTCTTCGGTAAAAGTTACAATAAGAGCGAATCGGTTATAGGCATAGCTTTTATAACGCCCGCCGTAGTGCTCGGCATAATTTTTACTATCCTTCCAATGGTTATATCGCTTGCGTATGCGTTTACCGACGCATATATGCTCGACTTGACGGAAGCAAAATGGAATAATTTTGAAAACTTTATTAGGTTGTTCAGCGACCCCGTCTTGTGGAAAGCGTTTGGTAATACGATGATATTCGTAGTTGTCGCCGTACCCGTTCAGCTCGGCATAGCGCTCGGTCTGGCGCTCATCCTCAACATAAAAACGTTGCGCTGCAACACGTTCTTCCGCTGGGCATTCTTCTGCCCCGTAATGTTGTCGCTCGCTGTAACTTCCATGTTGTGGATGAACCTTATGGACTACAACGATGGTCTTATAAACACTCTTCTCGAATCTATAGGCTTGGGAAGACAGCTGTTTTTAAATTCAGAAACGCAGGCTCTCGGCGTAATCATATTTATCTCTGTATGGCAGGGTGCAGGTTATCAGATGCTGATATTCCTTTCGGGATTAAAAAATATCCCGTCCGAACTCTATGAGGCGGCTGCCATGGACGGCGCTACAAAAGTAAGGCAGTTCTGGAGCATAACTCTGCCCTCCATAAAGCCCACATTTTCGTATGTAATGGTAACAACGCTTATCGCTGCGTTCCGCCTGATCACCCAGCCGATGATCATGACTGGCGGCGGTCCGCTCAATTCAACGATGACGATGTCATACTATATATACATTCAGGGTGTTCAGTATTGGGATGTAGGCTATTCAAGCGCGATCGCACTTTTCTATACGATTATAATGGCTATAGTCGCGCTGACCTTGCGTAAGGTCACCGGCGGAGATAACACTGGGGGGAAATAATTATGATTGCATTTAAAGAAAAGGTTATCAACCGCAAGGAAGCTGTGTTTCACCGTATACTTCACATATTCTTTTATCTCTTCCTTGCGTCGTTGTGTATTCTTTTCCTCTTCCCGGTGGTCTGGATGGTCATGAACTCTTTCAAGTCGCAGGAAGAGGTGTACGCAACAATGAGCTCTTGGCTGACCTTTTTACCCGGCTCATGGAATATAACCGAGTGGTTCGATTCGTATGTAAATCTTTTCAGTGCGTTCGATAACTTTGGACGTTCGATAATAAACAGCATTGTATATTGTGCGATTACCATAACGGGCATACTGATCATAAACTCGTTTGCAGGATATGCTCTTGCAAGATTTGTCTTTCCGGGGCATAAAGTGCTCGTAACGGTCATAATTCTGCTTCTTATTGTGCCGGTAGAAACTTCTATCGTGCCGACATACATAATATTGCAGAAGCTCGGACTCTTACGCACAGAAACAAGGGTAATAGGCTACCTTCTGCCGGGACTCGTCAGTCCCATGTACATATTCATGTTCCGCGCATATTTCCTTGGTATCCCCAAAGAGCTTGAGGAAGCGGCATACATGGATGGTTGCGGCAAACTTAAAGCATACTTCACGGTAATAGTTCCCTGCTGCAAACCCGTGTTTGCAACCGTAGCTATATTTGCATTCATGGGACAGTGGAACGAATACGTCTTCGCACAACTCATGTTTTCAGATCCTTCGTTGCAGCCCTTGCAGGTTTATCTGCAACTCATAAACAACTTCAACCCGAAGGATATATCCATGGTAATGGCGTCGCTGACATTCAGCACCATTCCCATTGCGCTCGTGTATATTTTCTGTCAGCGCTATATAGTGGAAGGCGTTGCGTTCAGCGGACTTAAATAAAGGAGCGGACTATGGTTATATGTGTGGGAGAGATTCTTGCCGATATGATAGCGCAGCCAGCCGACGGTATTTTAACCTATGGCAGGTATGCGGGTGGCGCACCGTTCAATGTGGCGTGCGGCATAGCAAAACTGGGCGGAGAAGCAGGATTTTACGGCAGGGTAGGCAACGACCTGATAGGCGACTTCCTTATCGGCTTTGCCGCAGGAAAAAATCTTGCATACTGTAATATAAAAAAAATATCCGACCGAAATACTACCCTTGCCTTTGTCGAACTCGATAAGGATGGCGACAGACACTTCTGTTTTTACAGAAAACATACCGCCGATTATTGCTTTGACGAGGCTGATATTCCCGAAATAGTCGGCAAGGCGAATATAATTTATGTCGGCTCGCTCGCTCTCAGCGAAGAGCGGGGAAGGAGCTTCTTCGATAAGCTCATTGCTGCCGCAAAGTCAGCGGGTAAAAAGATTTGTTACGACGTGAATTACCGTGACGACATCTTCCCCGATGCCCAAAGCGCCAAAAAGATATATGCAAAGTATATCGGGGCGGCGGACATAGTCAAACTCTCCGAAGAGGAAGTTGGGCTGTTTTCAGAGAAAGAGAATATCGAAGAAGCGGTAAAAGAACTTGCGGGTAAAGATAAACTTGTGTTTGTAACTCTCGGCGGAAGGGGCAGCTTGTATTGTCTCGGCGGGCAGATACAGAGGGTGGGCGCCGTAAGCCTGCATCCTGTAGATACCACCGGCGCGGGAGACGCCTATTTCGCGGGAGTGCTGTCAGTCCTCGATAAAAAAGGCTTAAAGGCGGCGCATGATGCGGCAAAGACGGGCAGTATCTGCGGTTCGCTCACTACGTTGGGCAAGGGGGCGATTGACGCATTCCCCGCCCGCGAAGAAGTAAATAAGTTCATATCCATGCTTAAATAATACTGAGGTAAGACTTATGAAATTGAGAGCCATAAATTTAAGAAAAATATTTATAATCGTATTTGCGGTGCTCTTTGTCTGCACGGCAAGCACGGCGGTTGCACTTATGAGCGGCTGTTCTTCAGACGATAAATATGCGGATTATTTGCAGCTTTACCTTTCTTTTGATGAGGGGTCGGGCAACATAGCGCATGATTCTTCGGGAAACTTGCCGGATGCCGAAATAAATTATGTGTTCACTAATGCGTTGTATAAAGAGTCGGAAGACCCCCAATGGCGGGATTCGGGCGTAGTCAACGGCAGTTTGCTTTTCGATGGCTATTCGCAGTATATCCGGTATGATTACAGCGATTATAAGGTCAGTCAGAGCAGCCTTACAATCAGCTGTTATGTTGCCCCACGCGTATTCGAGTGGGATGACCCCGACGCTAAGGAGAACGGTACCGATAATCTTACCACGATAGTTTCGCAGTGCTATAAAGCCGACAATATGGGGTTCGTACTCGGGTATTGGCGATATGGCGAGCTGAGTTTTCAGGTAGGGCTCGGCGACAGGTGGATTTCTATATGGAGTGGTGACGCTAAACTTTCCAAGTATGAGTGGAACTATGTCGTCGCCCAATTCGACGGCGAAAACGGCGAAATGAGGCTGTACTTGAACGGTGAACTTGTGGCACAGGAAACCTTTTTTGAAGGTGCGCAGATAGCCCGCGCTGTTGATGAGTATCTTTACATAGGCCGCAATAATTATCCCACGACAAATTCCACGGCGGCTGAAGGGATGGTCAGCGGCATGCTGGACGAAATCAAAATTTACAATACCATTCTCGACGAAACTTACATACAGGAATATTACGAAACCAACGGCCTTCCCGAAATAGAATATTCCGACATCACTTTGCAAAATATTCTTACGGACGATATTTACAAGACGCAGTACCATGGCGGCCCCTATCAGAACTGGATGAATGAACCTCATGCACCTATATACTATAAGGGCGTTTATCACCTATTCTTCCAGCTAAACATAACGGGTCCCTATTGGAAACAGATTTGTTGGGGTCATTTAACGTCGACAGATATGGTCAATTGGACGCCGCAGCCGGAGATCATAACGCCTATGGAGGACAGCGTAGTCCCCGACGGCGTGTGGTCGGGCGGTTCCACATACGACAGCAACGGAGTGCCGGTGATCTTTTTCACGGCGGGCAACGACAGCTATTATAAAACGAGTGATCTGATTTCCAACCAGAACTGCGGTTATGCTTTCCCTGCCGACCCTGACGACCCCTATCTTAAAGACTGGATAGTCGGCGAAGAACTTGCCATAAAGCAGGAAGCCGGACAGGGTCGCACGGGTGAATTCCGCGATATGCACGTCTGGCAGGAGGACGGCATCTGGTATATGGTCGTGGGAAGCGGCTCTTCCACTTCTTCCGGCGGCACAGCGCTCCTGTTTACAAGCGACACTCTGACCGTCGACTATTCCACAAACAGTGCTGAGATGAATTGGATATACCGCGGCGAGCTTTATACGATGGAAAACCAGTCGGCAACTTACGGTACGTCATGGGAGCTGCCCGTACTCCTGCCCATCAGCAACGAGGCGGGGACGATAACAAAATATATATTCATAATCAGTCCGGCTCCGGCGTCTACCGCCGACAACAAAATTTACTATTTCCTTGGCACGTTCGATAAAACAACTTACAAATTCATTCCCGATGAAGGATTTGAAACGCCGCATATTTTCGATTACGGTAGCAACGTATTCACAGGCCCCAGCGCGTTTATCAATCCTACCGACGGAGAAATTTACCTGTTCAGCGTAATGCAGGATTACCGCAGTACGCAGCAGGTTGCCGACTCCGGTTGGGCGAACTGTGCAGGTCTTGCACGGCGCATATGGCTCAACGACGACGGAACTGACGTGTGTATAGAGGCTACCGATAATCTCGACAATTACGCTACCGAATTGGTTTCGGGCAGCAACCTGTCGCTCGACGGCGCCAACGCGTTGCTTGCTGATGTGGACGAGGATATGCTCCGCATAGACATAACGTTTAAAAATATATCGGCGACAGCGTTCGGCATAAACGTAAAAACGGGCAACAGCGGCACCGATAATACCATATATACTTACGACGTTGCAAGTTCGACTATCACAGGAGCTACGCTCAATAAGGGCAGTACCTGTGCCAGCGCGTCAACTTCGGGTTCTCTTGCGTTGAACGCCGACGGAACCCTTACAATGCAAATTTATATCGACCGTTCGCTCGTCGAAGCTTTCTTCAATGACGCAAAGGCGCTTTCAATACGTTCATACGCCGACTACGACTCCACGGGTATTTCTGTATTCGCGGAGGGCGGCGAGGTGGAGATTGTCAGTCTTTCGGTGAGCAGAATGCAGTCGATATACATCTGATATATTATGGAAAATAACAAAATTCATCGTATTGCTCTTGACAGGGCAAACAGCTATATTGATAAATACAGCACCGAATGCAAAATCGTGAACGACCGTTTCCGTCCGCACTATCATCTTGCGGCAAAGATCGGCTGGATAAACGACCCCAACGGTTTTGGGTATTTTAACGGAAAATATCACTTGTTTTTCCAATATAATCCGTACGGTTCGGTGTGGGGACCGATGCATTGGGGGCACGCCATGTCTGACGATATGGTAAAATGGAAAATTTTACCCGTCGCGCTCGCCCCCAGCGAAAGCTATGACGACGATCTGGGTTGTTTCAGCGGTTCGTCAATAGCCGCTGACGGCAAGTTCTGGCTGATGTACACCGGCGTCGGAAAAGATAAAAAACAGCAGCAGTGCCTTGCGTATTCCGTCGACGGGGAAAATTTCATAAAATATGAAAATAATCCCGTAATATGCCCCGCGCAAATGCCGGGGGGTGAGTCGATCGACGATTTTCGCGATCCGTATGTTTATGAGCATGACGGCAGGTTCTATTGCCTCGTAGGTACAAGAACAGGTGAGTACGGCAATATTGCAATGTTCACCTCACCCGATTTAAAAAGCTGGCAGTTCGTTGGCTACGCCTTTGAGGAGGGCGGCAATGAATATACTTCTAAAGGTGTGTGCGAATGTCCGTCCCGCGCGGTTATAGGCGGTAAAGAAGTTCTCTTTTACAGCCCGCAGTTTATGCCGTACACGGGCTCTAAGTTCCGGAATATTCATTCGGCGGCATATATTATCGGACATTTTGATTATCAGACGGGCAAATTTATCGGCGGGCCGCTGAATGAAATTGATTCGGGATTTGATTTTTATGCGCCGCAGGTAATAAGCCTTCCCGACGGCAGAACGGCAATGACCGCATGGATGCAGATGTGGGACAGAAATATCCCCACCGCGCAGGACGGCTGGTCGGGTGAAATGATTTTTACGCGCGAACTTACCTTAAAAAACGGCAAACTTTGTCAGTCCCCCGTGCGTGAAATTGAAAAATACCGTGCAGATGAGAGCAAACTTGACGAATTGGAACTCTGCAACTGCGTGATAGATGTGGAAGAATTTGCCGGAGATTGCTCCGAGATAATCTTTACCCTGCACAAGGGGACCGCCAACCGCGCGGGTATAGAACTTTTTAAAGGCCCCGTTCACTGCACTTACCTCTATTATCATGCACATTCCGATAGAATAACTTTAGACAGAGTGCGTTCCGGCGTAGACATAAGGGGTAAAGAGGGCGAGGAAATTTATTGGCAGCGCAGTGCAAATGCACCGAAAGGCGACAGTATAACGTTCAGAATACTTCTCGACAACACAAGTATTGAAGTGTTTATAGAAGGGACGGCTGAAACGCTTACGGCAAATATATATGCCGACGAAAGCGACGAAGGAGTGGCATTCTTTGCAGACAGCGGCACCGCCCGCATAACAAATGCAAGAAAATATAAAATTAAAATTTAAAAATATGTAAACTATAGGAGGGAGTCAAAATGAGCAAAACAAAAAAGGTGTTGCTTGCCGCGTTGGCGGCTGCGACATGCCTGTCGCTTGCGGCAGCGATCGGCTGTGCGGACAGCGGGGGCAGCGATCAGGTTTACACCGATATCATCAACGGCGACTTTGAAACGGCAGGCGATGAATGGGTAGGCTGGACGAACACAGGCAGCGCTTTCAGTGCAAGGGGTGTAGTGTCAGATGACAGCGTCAACGACGTTGTTGTGGATAAGACAGGCGACTATTGGTTCAGCGGTCTCAGCGGCGGAACGTCTTCATTCACAGGCACGTTGCAATCGAATACGTTCACCCTGTCGGGTACGGGTGTAATTGCCTTCAAAATGGGCGCCGCCGCCGACGGCGAAAACATATATATTGAGTTTTGCAAAGCAGACGGAACGGTTCTGGAAAAAGTTACCAATACCGACTTCGACGGCATATTCATAACCGACCAGCTGATAAGGAAGACAGTCGATTTGTCCGACTATATCGGCGAAGATATTTACATAAAAGTTACAGATAACGATACTTCTCGCGAATATAACTACGGCTATGTAAATCTCGATGACTTTGTAATGTGCGCAACGCAGGAAGACGTGGCAAAATATGAGGCAGAGCGCGCGGCACAGCTTGAAGAATACGCCGCACCTTCATTTGAAGAGGATGAAACTGAAACGACCGTCCGCAACGGTTCGTTCGAGGACGGACTGACTAATTGGCTCATTCTTGAAGGTACAGCCTTTACAAAGAACAGCATTGTTTCTACGTCGCAGACATATTGGGGCGAATTTCTCTCCTATGGCGAGGGCGACTATTACTTTGACGGCGTAAACAACGGCGAGGTTGCAGAAACAGCTACAGGCTCAATGCGTTCCACCAAGTTTACTCTTGCCGGAGACGGATACATCACGTTTATGATAGGCGCGGCTAAAAATAGGTCCACTTATGTGGCGATATGCGACGGCGAGACGGGTGAAGAACTCATTACGGTCTACAACGATACGTTCAACGACCCCAACCTCCCCAACACCTTGCGCCGCGTATATGTGGACGCGTCCGAATATATCGGTCAGGTGCTGTACATCAAGGTGGTTGACAACGCTACAACCGATTTCGGGTTTATAAACTTAGACGACTTCCGTTGCTCGCTCACCGAAGAGGAAGTACTCGCGCTCGAAATAGAGCAATATAACAAAATAAGCAATATGTCGGAAAGTGAAAGGGACGGCAAGTGGGCATACCTCATGGAATACTATGAAAATTACGACTATCCTGTACCCATGTCAGTTGTCACGATAGATAACTATATAGATAATAAGGTGGTTTCCCCGTCGCAATCGGTGGATGTTACGGCATTCCTTGAAGAAGCTAAAGCGTCATACGGCGATTTTGCTGTGGACAACTTCTCGATTGTGCAGATAACATTCGGCGACAGAGTCATAACCGAAGGATTCGATTCGGTAGATATGAGCGAGGAGGGCGTCTACACCGTCACCTATGCGGCGTCTTACGTCGATTCACAAAGGACGGCAACTTTCATCATCCTTTCGCAGGATACCACAAATCAGGTGGCAAACGGCGGCTTTGAAACGGGCGATCTCACGGGCTGGACGGTACTCACCGAAGGCTGGACTTACAGTATGGGCTCCTATGGCGGGGTAATCTCGGCAGAAACATACTGGGACGAAGCTCTCCCCTATAACCAGAGCGGCAATTACCACCTCGACGGCTGGAACACAGGCATCGACGAAAGCGCCACATGGTCTATCCGCTCCACAACGTTCACGCTTGCAGGCAGCGGCTGGATAACTGTTAAAATGGGCGGCAATGCCGCCGCCGTAAAGGTTTACACGGCCGACGGCACTCTGATCGGCGTATATTATCAAACTCAGTTTTCAGATAGTGGCTATCCCAACGTTTCTGTCGGCCATTGGGCAGATATGCACACCTACGCCATTGATCTGAGCGACTATATAGGACAGGAACTCTATATAGAACTTTGCGATGTAGAGGTGTCAACCTGGGCGCACGCATTCTTTGATGAGGTTATAACCTATTACGAAACTGCTCCCGACGTTGAAAACTGTTACGATACCGTTCAGAATTCATCCGGTCAGACGCCTGAAACCGT
Source organism: uncultured Clostridia bacterium (assembly GCA_964447305.1). Classification (GTDB taxonomy): domain Bacteria; phylum Bacillota; class Clostridia; order Christensenellales; family Borkfalkiaceae; genus Coproplasma. Next base: position 94,061 of record CAYURN010000004.1, on the reverse strand, counting down.
GCAGTTCCCCTGGATACTTGCAACCAACAGTCTTGACGAACAGACGGGCGAATGAATTTAAAATGTAATGTCGTTTGATTTTTATGTTCGTGTGATATAAAATATTTATAGATACTTCATATATTTTATATATAATCAATGTGATTCATGCAGCAAGGAGAGGATGAAAATATGGCAGGTATAAAGGATGTTGCAAAACTTGCGGGCGTAGGCGTGGGAACGGTTTCCCGCGTGCTCAACAAAAGCGGCTATGTTTCCGAACCCGTGATTGAGCGTGTCAATCAGGCAATGAAGGAGCTCAAATATACTCCCAATTTCAGCGCGCGCAGTTTAAAGACTCAAAAGACAAAACTTATCGGTTTGTTTGTTCCTACAATATATCATCCGTTCTTTTGTGCAATCGCGCAACAGCTTGAAAGTCTTCTCGATAAAGAGGGGTACAAGTTGATGCTGGTGTGTTCGCAGGACAGCGTGGAAAAGGAAAACAGTGTAATAAACCTGGTTGCCCAGAACAGAATGGACGGCGCAATATTCTTCACCCACCAGAAGCATGACGATATTTCGCCCGAATACCCCATAGTTACAATGGACAGGCATTTGGGCGAACATATCCCGTGCATTACCAGCGACAATTATCAAAGTTCTTACAGTGCGGTAGAATATTTAATTTCTCGCGGCTGTAAAAAAATAGGCTATCTCGGCGGCAAGCCCGGTGTGGATTCAGAAGTTTCGGAAAGGCTTTTTGCATACCGTGATGTTATGCGCGACCACGGGATGGACGACCGCTCTCTGTTTGAAGAGGTGCGCCACGGCGACGAGAGGGGCTATGCGCAGAAGTATTTCGATATGTACGGCGATGTAGACGGCATGCTTGTCTCTGGCGATTTGCTCGCGCTGTCCTTCTTTACCACTGCGTTCAATGCGGGCAAAAAGGTTCCCGAAGATTTAAAAATAATCTCGTACGACGGCGTTCTCTACGACTGGCAGCCCAAGCCGACCTTTACATCTGTAAAACAAAATCTTGAAGAAATTGCAAAGGCAATCGTCGAACAACTCTTAAATAAAATAAACGGCAGACCGTTTGAACAAAAAATAGTAGTTCCTTCTTCCTTTGTTGAAGGGGAAACAACTTAAAAACTATTAAAAAAAGGGGAGAAAATATGGCAAGTTTAAACCTGAAACATATATATAAGGTCTATTCTAACGGCGCAAAGGCTGTAAATGATTTCAATATGGAAATTCCCGATAAGGAATTTGTCGTGCTGGTAGGTCCCTCTGGTTGCGGAAAGTCCACAACTTTACGTATGATTGCCGGGCTTGAAGAAATTTCCGCGGGTGAACTTTATGTTGACGGCGTGTACGCCAATAACCTGCAACCCGCCGATCGCGATATGGCGATGGTTTTCCAGAACTATGCACTCTACCCTCATATGACAATTTACGATAATATCGCCTTTGGGTTGAAGATTCGCAAAATGCCTAAAGAGGAGATAGACCGCAGGGTACAGAACGCGGCCAAAATTCTTGGTATAACCGAATATTTAAAGCGCAAACCCAAGCAGATGTCGGGCGGTCAGCGCCAGAGGGTGGCGCTGGGCAGAGCTATAGTACGCGAACCTAAAGTCATGCTTCTTGATGAGCCTCTGTCCAATCTTGATGCTAAGTTGCGTACATCTATGCGCGCCGAAATTTCAAAACTGCACAAAAATTTAAACACCACCTTTATATATGTCACTCACGACCAGGTGGAAGCCATGACGATGGGAACGGTAATAGTCGTCATGAAAGACGGCTTCGTTCAGCAGATTGACAGACCGCAGAATCTATATAATTATCCTCTCAATAAGTTTGTTGCAGGCTTCATAGGTACTCCTCAGATGAATTTCTTCAACGTCACGCTCGCAAAGACTGCGGACGGCGCAGAAATGAAGTTTGCAGATGCAGATCTTGCTGTAAAAATTCCCGCAGAACATCTGTATAAAGTGCGCGAAAAGTATATGAACGGAACGACGCGTCTTGTGGTCGGAATCCGAGCCGAAAACATCAGCGTCAATCCCGCAGTGGTTAAAAACAGTATTTCAAAAGTTAAATTACTTGTTTCCAATGTGGAGCAGATGGGCAGCGAAACGCTTGTCTATGGCGACATAAATCCGGATGTAGACGCCATAGGTGACAGTCCCACCCGTATAATAATCAAGGCTGAGAGCGGAATCGTGTTCAATCCCGGTGAGATAATCGAAGCAGCTTTCAATACCGCCAAGCTTCATATATTCGATGAGGAAACCGAGAGAACACTTATTCCCCATTTGGTCGAATATAATGATATAGCCTGTGAAGTGTCTGATAATACGCTCAGATTTCTCGGTCAGGAAATAGAGTTGCCTCCCGCAATTATCTGTCCCGACGGCAAAGGATATATGACCGTTCCTTCAGATGCCGTTACCATTGGTTTAGGCGGTATTCCGGCTAAGGTTGTCGAGTGTGAGGAAATCAATAAAAAATATCTTGTCGGGCTTGATGTGAGTGGTAAGAGAATTTATTGTGCAAGCAATAAAGCATTAGAAAATTGCGACAGAAGCATTTTTATTGATATAAAAAAGGTCTCTTTTGAAATAGGGGGCAACCATATACCTGCCCTTCAAACGCAGTCGGAACTGATCGGCAAACTCCTCATCGGCCGATACGACGAGGCGACAAATACAGTAAAAAGCGCTAAAAAGGCAGACGCCAAATGCTATATGTCGGTAGAGGGCGTAATAGCCGAATTGCCCGAAGATGTCGGAAATAAGATTACGACGAATTACACCAAGCGGGAAGCTCTCAAGCGTCAGTATAAAATAGTTTTCTCGCCAGAAGCTGCAAAAATTTCCGAAGAAGGCGTTGTCGGTTCGGTAGAAAGCATACTCGATTATGGCTCTGAAAAATTCGCTTCCGTAAAGGTTGGCGAAAACACTGTTACTATTGCAATATCTTCGCCCATATCGGGAGATGTACATGTATCGCTCGATTATAATAAGGTCGGCATCATTGATATGAAAAACGACATTAAATTAGTATAATATTTTGGCAAAAGTTGCCGTGTGTTCATATTTTTCTCCATTTCACAAATCTCCTCTTGCGGGTCAAATTTCCGCTGGGGGAGATTTTTTTGTGGATATAATTATAAATTTCTTGACATGATGAGATACGGGAGTGTCCCAACATAATTTCTTTGCTCAAATATTTTTGTCGTAACTTTCATTTCATTCCCATTATCGTCACGGGTTCAATGTTGTGCTGGACACGGCGGGGGATCAGCGGTAGAAAGGCCCTGTTGAACGTGGTTGCAAGGAGCAAAAAATTTAAAAAATTACCGTAAAATGCCCTTTCGGCGTGCGTGTTTTTTATGATATTCAATGTTTTCGGGGATGTCTGTATTTATTTAATTATTCATTACAACAAAATGAGTGATATATGTTGACAAAATGATTTTTGTGTGTTAGTCTATAATAAACAAATGATAAATACTTGCAAAAAATGTGCGTTTTAAACAGGTAGGTATTTTGTTTTTGTAGCTATTTTTTTGTAAGTTCTGATGCAAAAGTCAAGGGGATAAACCTAAGTAAGCTCAAGTAACCATATTATGCGATGGGGGTGGTGTAAAGGCAGTAACTGAAACGTTCAATTTCAATGTTATCCCTATAAAAAAGTTTTATAATGGTTTTTTATTTAGAACTATCCGATTATTAAGTGCTTTTTATAGGGAGGATCGGAAGAGTTCAGTCTTCCGAAGGCAACCGCGGAATAACCCGCACGACAAAACAACACATCTTTTAAGGAGGGACAATGAGTAGAGCAAGATGGTTACTTCCCTTATTTCTCGGTTTTGTGATAGCATTGGCACTTTCTTTTGTCGTTGCATGCACCGGAAATGAGGTTGAAGATAAGTACACGGTAACGTTTGATTCCAATGGAGGCACGGCAGTTGCAA
>CAYURN010000004.1:0-89991 GCA_964447305.1 uncultured Clostridia bacterium | reverse complement strand
GTCAGACCGTCACCGACGGCGACACGGCAACCAAGCCTAACGATCCCACTCGCGACGGCTATGAGTTTATCGCGTGGTATCTTGACGGTGCGGAGTATGACTTCTCAACTCCCGTAACGTCGGATATAACGCTCGTGGCACAGTGGGAAGCGATAACAACAGCCGAGCCCGAACCTGAGGTAACATATACGGTAACGTTTGATTCCAATGGAGGCACGGCAGTTGCAAGTCAGACCGTCACCGACGGCGACACGGCAACCAAGCCTAACGATCCCACTCGCGAAGGCTATTATTTTGACGGCTGGTATCTTGATTCAGCAATATATGATTTTGATACAATCGTTTCGGGCGATATAACCCTTGTTGCACAATGGACTGAAGTTACCGAAATGTTGATTGCGGTAGAAATCGCCACCGACGACGTTAAAAAGGAATACGTTATAGGCGATGAATTCGATGGCGCCAACATCGTTATTTCGGCAACATTCCGCATCAAGGCGTCGGGAAATGAATATACGACAGGCATCGAGTTGACGGATGAAAATGTAACAGTCGATTATTCCGCGTTCGATTCATCTGCGGCGGGCACATATACCATTTACGTCGGTTATACTTTTGATGCAATTACTTACTGGGACAACTATGAAGTAACGGTATCTTCTGTAATCAGCGGCGTTCATGGTATAGAGCTTGTTAAGGAAGTTACGGAATATAATGTTGCAATCGACGAAGAGGCAACGCAGATAGACATCAGCGACGTCAAGGTCTATTCCGTAAACGAAAACGGCGAACTTGGCGAAGAGATTACAACGGGCATTACCTATAAATATTTCCTCGGCGATCAGGAAATTAACGCCGAAGATATGACAAATCTCAACGTAAGAACTTTCCAGATCTGGGTATATGTTGATTACACGGAAGGCAACGAAACATATACGATGTCCGATTTCGTTCTTGTAGAGATTATAGGCAACGTCATCGACAGCCTTACGTTCTATTCAGGTACCAACAGTCAGGAACAAAGCTATACGGATTCAATGTCTTCCACGTGGGTAATTATGGCCGATTACAGCCTTACCGGCATTGATTATATAGACTTAAGTCAGGCAACAATAGGTACAGGCGTCGGACAGTACACGATAAGCGGCATAACACCTGCCGTTGTGGGCGGCGGTACGGCAATAGTCACATATTATTACGCTCTCGGCGATGAAGTCGCCTCTGCGGAATGTCAGGTGCCTTATGCCATATTGAACGCCACGACCTCAGGAAGCTTTTCTGCCGTCATTGACTTTGACGCAGGTACGTCAGACGCGGTAGAGCTCCCCGACGGAGCAACCGTAATTACAAGCGTTGCAGACGGGGACGAAATGGTTGCTTACATGGTAGTTTCCAACGGCTTGTCGGGTATAACCAGCGAGAACAGAAGCGGCTATGAAGGCGGCGGACAGCTTAGCGGCAGAGCGCAGTTCGGTGAATCCAGAGGCGTTACACTCTATATGGCGGGACCGGCCACTATAACGCTTTATGCGCGTTACGGCTCATCCAGCGGTTCAGGTTCCACGTATGTACTCTACGATTCGCTTGGAAATCTTGTGTATGAATCTGCAATGATCACGCAGACAAGCATGTATGAAATTGTAACGATAACTGTTCCGTACGCAGGCGTCTACACCTTATTTACATCAACAGGTTCGCTCAACACCTTCAGAATCGAAATTGAAGGCACGATTGTACCCGCACAGATTACTTTCGACGTCAATTCATACGAAGGGACTGACTTCACGACGGATACAGAGTTGGACGGAACATTCACCGTTATGTCAAGCAACAATGTTACTTTGGCAGACAACAGTGCCGCGCCCGTAACTGTAGGCGGTATAGAATTTGTTCAGGGTATAAACCTCGGCGGAAGCAAGCGTGCAGACAGCACTAATGCGCGTTCTATAAAATTCGAAATTACAGATGAAATGCTCAGCGAGGGATATGTCATACTTACGGTCTATGCCAATCACGGCGGAAGTTCAGGCGCAGAAAATGCAAGACATCTCGGTTTATACGCAGATGGTTATGGCAGCAGTAACTATATTATGAGTGCCGATGTGGACGCATCCGGTTCTGTAGTGCATTATGTGATTACTGATGCTGGTACATATTATATGGGTTCGCAGAACAGCGGCATTAACATCTATAGAATAATTATCAGCTACGGGGGGGCTTAAAATGAAGAGTATTAAAATAAAAGTTGTCTCCGTTCTCATAACTGTTGCATTATTGGCTACAGTAGTATTCGGAGCGTTGTCTTTGTCGGCCGGTACATATAATACAGAATATTTCGGCATGAATAACGGAACAACCGAAATTGATGTTTATGACGGCATGACCACATATACTGTAAGTACCGTTTTCGGTTCAAAAACCGTCACCGCAGACAGAATATTGTATGTATCTCCTGACGGCAGCGGAAGCGGTACCGAAGATGACCCGGCCAGCCTGACTTCGGTATTGTCAGGCAGCAGCGCCTTGGTTCAGGAAGGCGACGTCGTTATCATAAAGGACGGCGAATATGCGCTTACGAGCACGTTGACTATAAGCAAAAGCGGCACTTATGATAAGCCCATAACCATTATGGCAGAAAATACCGGGGAAGCTATAATATCGTTCTACGGACAGAGCTATGGCAGCGCGGGCATATCTATCGACGCCGATTTTGTAAATCTTATAGGCATCAAGCAATGCGGCGCCGGCGCTAACGGAATAAGGGTGCGCGGCAATTATAATCTTGTTGAAAATTGCGAAAGTTACGATAACCGCAACACGGGTATCCAGATAACCAGAACAAGCGGAAGCACCATAGACGATTGGCCTGGGTATAACCTTATCAAAAACTGTACGTCGCACAATAACTATGACTATAGGGGCAACGGTGAGGACGCAGACGGCTTTGCGGCTAAACTTACCCTCGGTTACGGCAACGTGTTTGACGGCTGTATAGCATACCGCAATTCTGACGATGGTTGGGATTTGTATGCAAGACACAGCAGCGGCAACATAGGCGCGGTCTATATCTATAACAGCGTCGCTTTTGAAAACGGATATCTCGAATATACGCAGGAAGAGTGCCTTGCCAGATATACAGAGGATAATTCAGCGTATCTCATCGAAGGCGCCGAACAGTCTTACAGAACGGCCGACGGCGACGGCAACGGTTTCAAACTTGGCGGCGAAGCTATGGAAGGCGACGTATTCGTCTACAACTGCCTGTCGTTTGCAAATAAAATGCACGGCTTTACCGATAACTCGAATCCGGGCTTCATGTCTGTAAGATACTGCACCGCCGTTGATAACAGCGCTGATATAGACGACGATCCTGACAGCGTCAACCACGGCAAAGTTGTTTCAGGGATATCGGCAACGCAGTCCAACTTCGACCTTGCCCGTTCCGACGCCAGCTATAACCACATGGACCACAATCTTTCTATAAAGACAGATATAAGGGATGGTCTTGATATGGACTATATCAAAGGTTCGGTTCAGGACAGCATATTGTTCACCAATCAGGGCGGCTCAAGCGGTTCTGAAGACCTCAATATCATAATCGAAGGCTCGATGGATGCAGACGTAAGAAACAGTATAACGGGCGTTGAAATGGACGGTTTGCTTTCGGCCGACGATGTTTTTGTTAAGATAGCAACCACGCTGGACAGCGTTACGGGTGAGTACACGCATAATATTACAGGCCATGAAGGAAGGGAAAGCGGCTACGAGGGGCAGTCGGACATAAACGATGCGCTGCGCAATGCCGATGGTTCCATAAATATGGGCGATTACTTTAAAATAAAGGATCAGTCTATTCTTCTCGGCGAAAATAATCCTATAGGTTCGGATCTGACCAAGGAAAGTTATGATGAATATACTCACTTCTACATGAGCGACTTCACTGAATTTGAAAGCGAAGTACAGGTTATCCTCCAATCGGCTAAAGATATACTTTATGTTCAGACAGATGAGAATGCTGTATATCAGGATTTTGAAGCTGTCGGCAAAATCTTTGGCTGCGTGGTAATGTGGGAGTCGAGCGACAGCAGTATCCTTGAAGTATCAAAAACCTATGTCACTTCCGTATCGGAGAGCGAGTATATCCCCATAATTGTCAACCGTCCCGACGAGGATACCGAAGTTACGCTTACCGCTACTATCTGGTATTACGGCTATTCCATTCAGAAGGAATTTGTTCTGAATGTCAAGGCAAAGAGCCCTAAGATCGGTGACATAACGGTTATCGGCCCCGACGGCAACGAGCTTACAAACGGAGAATCGATAATTGTCGATAAATATACTGCGCTCTCAGATCCTCAGGTAATAGTTCTCAATGCTGCCGATTACAGCGGCAAGACAATTACCGAAGATGAGGCAGAGTTCAATTTCACTTACGAATTCGGTGAAGACATAGCCGCGCTCAACAGCGGTGATTCAACGTTAGTGAGCGGTTTCACTACGGCGCAGGACGGCGCGTTCAAGATTACGATAGATATAACTATCATTGTCGGCGAAAATGCAGGCGAGAGCGTTGAGTTCGTCTACTATGTGCTTGTAGCGTCCAATACGGCTAACGTCGATTTCCTTAACGGCGAACGTACCGTTGTGGTTAATTCGCAAGGTTACAACATCTCCGGTGACCTTACAAGCGCAATAGGTACCATATACAGCTATGCTTCTTCCACGCAGCTTACAGATATAACTGCGGAAGAGGTAATGGCAAATGGCGATTCCTTGTCGTTCAGGACAACGCGTATTTCGTTTGACTTTGCAAACGATAACCTCGGTGAATACTACATTTACACGCTGTTCACCAACGGCAATGGCGAAATCACGTCAGATATTTATGAGGATAAGATAAACGTCGTTCTCATTTCCGATAATGACGCCTTCTATACTTTAGCCCAGTATCCTATGAATATTTCTGATGAGGAGGCGGCTTCTACCGTCTACGCGCTTACCACAGACCTTGACTTCACAGGTTATGCGTATGAAATGTATAATCCCAGCGGATATGACCCTCTTACCATGGGCTTCAAGGGATTCTTCAACGGTAACGGCTACACCATCAGCAATATTACAATAGCGTCTACCGGCATCCAGTATACCGGCGTGTTCCGTTCGCTCGGCGGCGGCACAGTCACTAACGTCAAGTTCAACAACATCAACGTATCCGGCGAACAGGAAAAGATAGGCGGTATATTCGGCACTATTTACTACGGCAATGTATATAACATAGAAATAACCAACATTACCGTTTTGGTCACAGGTTCCGCACAGGCGGCCCGCGTAGGCGGTCTTTCGGGTGCAATAACCAGCGACAATATGCCCGTCTATATCGATCATATATCTATCGTCAACGATGTTTCTCCCAACGCGGACGGCACATACACGGCTCAGATCGGCGGAGCTATGGCTTCCCAGCGAGTAGGCGGACTTGTCGGTTATATCCAGACCGGTTCGGCAGACAGGCATATGGATGTACATATTTCCAATGTCTATACAAAGGTTATTGTATATGGCGGAAGCAGTGTGGGCGGAATAGCCGGCAACTATGACGACAGAAACGAGCTTGACTACCTTGAAATTACAAATTGCTATACCGAAAGTGTGCTTAACACAACATCGGCTATCCTCGGCGGATACCGCGGTACGGGCAGCCACAGCATTACCAACTGTGCAGGTGTGATTATAAGAAGCACTAACGGTTCCGTTACATATTATTCTTCCAATAGTGACGTAACCATTAACGCCGACACCATTAAGGATATAAACACATGGTTGGCCCTCGGATTCGACCTTGAAAACGTATGGCAATTCGATGATGTGAATGGCGGAATTACCTTAAGGTCTATCAGTGGATAATTCCGTTAACTGAGGTATGTTGCGAACAAAACTCAAAAAAATATATCATGGCGGGGTGGGCAAACATCCCGCCATGATATTTTAATGGCAGAATAAAAAATTTATAATTTTCTACAAAAATTCTAATCAATCGAAAGAAGATTTAGCGTAGGGTAGGGCTTTTTCTAAGGGCGAATCGTACCGCTTAAAATGCGCCAAATGTCGTTATATGAGTCGGAGGAGTCCAAAGGAATAATTTCACTCAAAGAACTCTTTGAAGATTCTTCCAAGCATTATTTTGATATGAATGCAGACTATGATTAAAAAAGTTTATCGGCGGGCGGGTATCGCCCCGCCCGCTTAAGCAATTCAATCGTACACTATTTTCGCGAAAATAACAGCGCACGCATGCTTGCTTTTATGTGTCGGGAGTTGTATACTTGTTATAAAAAATGCGGCAATTGCCGCTGCATCTTTAAGGGAGGAATTTACATGGATGACAAAACAAAGCGCGCCAAGGCGCTCTATGAAAAGACCAACCGTCGCCTGCGTGCGCTAGCCCTTCCGTTCTTTCTGAACGGCTGGGAGGAGGAGCGAACGCCCAAGATGTCAAAACCTTACCGCAACGGACAGCTTGTAGAGCTCTCCGCCATGGGATATGCAATGCGCACCGGCAAGGGGTACATGCGCGCCATAGAAACGCTGTATTCTGCCCGCGACGAGCTCGATTCCGTATTGCGACACGAGATAGAGCAGGTCAAGCACGACTGCGACAAGCTTGCAAAAGTTCCCAAAGATAAGTATCTGTACTACCAGAAAGTACTTTTAGAGAGTTACCCGCAGTTTGTAGAAGCAAAAAATATCGCCGATTTCAGCCTGGTAAAGGCAAGCCTCGGTAAAATTTTGAGCTACAAACTCGACTATGTCAAGTGGCAACAGACGGATGAACTTAAAGGTTACGACGTGCTTTTGGACGAATACGAGCGCGGGATGACCATGGAAAAGTACGACCAATTTTTCGGGCTTATAAAGAGCGAGCTCGTGCCGTTCATAAAGAAAGTCCTGCCGCTGCAGAAACCCGTGCATCCCGCATTTACAACGCGCAGATTTCCCGTGGAAAAGCAGAAAAAATTCTGCGAATATTTAGGCGGCGTAATGCTGTTCGATAAAGACAAGACGATGATGGGGGAGAGCGAGCACCCCTATACCAGCAACAACGGCAACTGCGATGTGCGAATCACCAACCACTACTACGAAAACGACCTTTCAAGCGCAATATTCAGCGCTATTCACGAAATGGGCCACGGCCTTTATGAACTACAGGTAGACGATAGTTTACAGCAAACAATGTCGGGTGGCGGAGCTTCAATGGCTCTGCACGAAAGTCAGTCGCGCTTCTTTGAAAATTATGTGGGCAGGAGCAAGCAGTTCTGGCACCGCCACTTCCCTGTGTTAAAGGAAATTTTCAAGGAGGAGCTCGAGGGCGTGGAAGAGCAGGACTTCTTCAACTATGTAAACCATGCGCAGGCAAGCCTTGTGCGTACCGACGCCGACGAGCTCACATATCCGTTGCACGTACTCATCCGCTACGAAATTGAAAAGGATATGATGGCCGGTACCGTAACCGAAAAAAACGTAGAGCAGGTATGGAACGAAAAGTATAAAGAGTATCTCGGCATAGACGTGCCCGACGCAGGCAGGGGTGTCGTTCAGGACATGCATTGGTACGGCGGCAGTATAGGGTATTTCCCCACGTATGCGCTCGGCTCGGCGTACGCGGCGCAGATATTGGCGGCCATGGGTAAGGACTTTGATGTCCATTCAGCCATGGGCGACGAAAATGTAGCAAAAATTGCCGCGTGGCTCAAAGAGCATATCCATAAATACGGATCTTCCAAGTCCCCCGCGGAAGTTTTCGAAGGCGCCGTCGGCGGCCAATTCGACGCGCGCTACTATATAGACTATTTAAAGAAAAAATACTCCGCGCTCTGCGGCATAGGTGCGGATGAGTGAACGGTGTTATGTTAGCGAGGAAAGAACTTAAAAACAACTAAAAAGTAGCGGCGGGGCGGCAAATTTTGCCGCCCCGCCGCACAATCACGCATGGCGCACATAAAACCTTTGGCGTACTTAACACTGCCGCGCTCATGATTGCCTGATTGTGCAATCCGTTTATTATCATCTATATCTCTCATCTTCTATTCTTCTGCATAGACTTGACTATCTCGCACCATTCTGCCGCGGGAAGAATGTTATTATGGACTTTTTTGTCAGGTGTTCTAATTAATTTTACAATCAATCATTTTTTGTTTACATTTATCAATTTCTTTGATATAATGTAACCATAATGAAAAGGAGGATAGATCTATGAATCTGCAAACACCAAATGCTAACGACGCGACCAGAAGCGTCAACCGCTCCCGCAATGTAGTTCCGTCCAGCGGCCTGTGCTCTCGCTGCATCGACGGCTGTAAGGGCGGGTGCGAAGTCTTTAAGGCCACTTTCCGTGGACGGGAGCTCATTTATCCCAGTCCCTTTGGCAATATCACTGCCGGTGGCGACAAGGACTATCCAGTAGATTATTCTCATCTGAACATTCAAGGTTATGCCCAGGGCGGTCGTGGGATGCCCGAGGGCGTGGAAGCCAGCCCTGATACGGCGCTGTTCTCCAATGTTTCCACGGAAACGGAATACGGCTGGGATCAGAAAGTCAAGATGTCTGTGCCTGTATTTACCGGTGCTCTGGGCTCCACCGAGATTGCCCGGAAAAACTGGGAGCATTTTGCCGTAGGCGCCGCCATTTCCGGTGTCACTATCGTCTGCGGCGAAAACGTCTGTGGCATTGACCCCCAGCTGGAGCGTGACGCCAAAACCGGGCTGATTACCAAAGCTCCCGATATGGACCGCCGCATCGAAACCTATCGCCGCTACCATCGCGGTTACGGCGAACTTCTTGTTCAGATGAATGTGGAAGACACCCGTCTGGGCGTGGCAGAATACATCCTTGACAAGCATGGCATTGAAACGATCGAGCTCAAATGGGGCCAGGGCGCCAAGTGCATTGGCGGCGAGATCAAGATCAGCTCTCTGGAGCGTGCTTTGGAGTTGCAGAAGCGCGGCTATATTGTCACCCCTGATCCCTCTGATCCTATCAACCAGAAGGCATTCCGGAAAGGAGCAATCAAGGAATTTGAGCGTCACAGCCGTCTGGGCTTCATTTCTGAAGAAAGCTTTGCCTCTGAAGTAGAGCGGCTCCGCAAGCTGGGCTTTAAGCGTATCACCCTGAAGACCGGCGCCTACAGCCTCAAGGAACTAGCTCAGGCCCTCAAGTGGTGCTCCAAGTACCATATTGATTTGCTGACCATAGACGGCGCCTCCGGCGGTACCGGTATGAGCCCCTGGCGTATGATGGAAGAGTGGGGCATACCCAGCCTGTATCTCCACAGCGCTGCTTATCAGTTTGCGGAGATTCTGACCCAACAGGGCGAGCGCGTACCCGATCTTGCTTTTGGCGGTGGTTTCAGTTCAGAGGACGGCATATTCAAGGCTTTGGCGCTGGGCGCTCCTTATACCAAGGCTGTGTGCATGGGCCGCGCCCTGATGATCCCCGGCATGGTGGGCAAGAACTGTGCCCAGTGGCTCAAGGAGGGCAACCTGCCCAAGTCCATCTCTGAGTACGGCTCCACGCCCGAAGAAATCTTTGTGAGTTACGAGCGGGTGAAGGATCTGGTGGGTGCCGATGAGATCGGCAAGATTCCGCTGGGCGCCATCGGTATCTACAGCTACGCCGATAAACTCAAGGTCGGTCTTCAGCAGCTTATGGCCGGTGCCCGCTGCTTCAGCGTCCCCGCCATTTCCCGTAAAGAACTGATGAGTCTCACCGAAGAATGCGTCAAAGTCACCGGTATTCCCTATCTCATGGACTGCTATCGTGACGAAGCTATCGAGATTCTCAAAGGCTGATATTTGGATAAGGGGTTCGGATAACAACCCCGCATAAAAAAACAATTTGATTGCGCAGGACGGCATGGCCAAAGGTCATAACGTCCTGCTTTTTCTTTGCCCGCCGCAGTCTTGTGACGGTGGAAGTCCGTATTGGCGCGCAGATATATTTTAATAAGGTAAGCCCTGTGGCCGCCGCGCGACTGCGTCGCGCGGCGGCTCTTTTGCAGATAAGGGCAAATTCACGGAAAATCTTTGTGCAAAATGATTGTGCCTGCCGCGGACAATTTTGCGGCAGGCAGCTCTGTGTTTGTTAAAACATATAAGTTATATTTATATAAGCGCTAAAAATATTCTATACTGATTCCCTTGTAAATTTAAAAGTTATAATGTATAATTATGCAAAAGGAATTATTTTAAGTGTTAAAATAATTATCATAATTTTTCACAGGGGTACCCCTGTGCGCTGTACACAGAATGCGCACAGCGCACTAAAAACCTTTCAACAGCAATGCGCGACAATTCAAAAAGTAATGAAAAGAGAGAGTAATGTAAAAGTATGTTATCTGAAGTATTGGCCGTGTACGATATAAATCGTGCCGTGCATGAATGGGAGTGGAAGAGCAACGCAGACGAGGCGGGCGTACAGCAAAAAATTTATTCAATAGAGCTTGCTTACAGGTCGTATGTCGCCGAAGACGTAATTGAAAAAGAGGATATCGTAAAGATTTGCTTAAACAGCGAACTCCCCAAATACAACCGCACGGTAAACGTGCGCGTGGGCGACGGGCTGTTCGATAAAGAGCTTGAAGATTTCCTCCTCGGCAAAAAAGCAGGTCAAAGCTTCTGCTACATAAAAAACGGCGTATCGGTGAGCTGCCGCATAATAAAGGTTGAACGGCTGGTCGTTCCCGCACTTACGGACCGGATGGCAAGCGAGCAGAAAATAGAGGGTATAACCACGGCAAGCGGTCTGTACAAATATTTTTCAGAGCAAAGCCTGCAAAAATCACTCTCGTTTGAGGCGAAGGATTTTTTGCTCGGTTATATAAAAAAATGCTCGTTCGATATAAAGCAGTGCGATATAGACGAACTGTGCAGGCGCGAGCTCGAACGGTGCAGAAAGGTTTCGGCGGATATGTCTATGGTCTTTGACGAGATGACTCCCGACCAGCTTACGGGCGCCGTGGGGTGCAGAAGTATCCCCGAATTTCACGAAAAATTGCAAAAATTCTACAACGAAAATCTCAGGATAGCTCTCGTCTATGCGCAGGGCGCAGAATGTGACAGACAACTTACTTATGAAAACGTAAACGAATTTTCTGTGCTCATGCAGCGCGCGGCGGCACAGCTTGCATTTAAATATATGTGCGCGGAGGTGTAAAAGTGTATAGCTCTATAGACGAAAATAAAATGGAAGAGGTCATTTCAAAAGACTTTTGCATAGTAGAGTTCTATTCCGAAACATGCGCACCCTGCAAAATGCTTGCCGACGTATTGGAAAGGCTTGATAGCCAAATGCCGTTTATAAACATAGTGCCGGTCAATATAACAAATCTTCCGCACTATGCCGAAAAGTACCAGATCCACGCCACGCCCACGCTCCTTATCATGAACGACGGCGAATTATGCGAACGCCTGACGGGATTTGTGTCGCTCGACCAAATCAAAGAAAAAGCGGGAAAGTATTTATACGGCTGTTAAAGCACCGTTAAATTTTTTAGTATAATAATAAAATTTGCTGAATAATAGCAAAAGGAGGTTTTTATGAAAAACAAACTTACAAAGCTCATTATGTTTGCGGTATCGGTTACGGTTGCCGCTTCGCTGTTCACGTTTATGGGCTGCAACACCAATTCCGAAACCGAGGAAGAAGACCCTGCTACTGTTGTCGACACGCCTGAAGATACGACCGGCGACGACAGCGAAAGTGACGACAGTGAAGAAAGTACTGTAACAAAACAGGAAATTCTCGACTATATCTCTTCGCTCAACAATTTAGAGATTGACGGGGTCAACACCTATGCCACAAACTATGATGACATGGTTGCATACCTTCGCGAACAGGGCGTCATCACCGTATCCGACGAAGAAGCCGTAGATATGAATACCACCGCAGGATACTTTGTAGGCAAAACATGGAACGATGATTATACAGGTTACACATCCTATACCAATACAGAAGCCGTTCAGTTTGCAGATGAAGCGTATGACTTTGGCGGCGTATATCTCATCTGGTGGGATTTAAGCGGCAGCTACACTTCATACCGCACTTTCTCCACGGGTACTACAATTCAGATTGGCGGCGGCGAATATACTCTTACTTGCTCTGCCGTCAGCGGCGCGTATGCTCTTGCCTTTGCAGATGTTGTCGAGGCGTATGCGACCGACCGCGACCCTGATTTATATTCCGATTACACTGCTTGGACGGAATATCAGAATAGTCTTGTAGCTGCTGCGGAAGAAAAGAACGCCACCGCGATTTCTGTGTTCAATTCCATAGACTCCACCCCCAATTCCATTGAATACTATTCGCTGAGCGACCTTGTTACGGCGCTCCGCAGCGCGGGCTATTTAACTGCTCTCGACGTTGTAAACGGCACCGACCTCAACGCTGTATATACTTACGACTATAACGGCACAACCTGCTATGTATATTTTGCAAGCTCGGCTATGAAGTACGGCAATATCTCTATCTATTACTACGATACGTCTTATAGCTGGTATTCCTTTACTTCATTCCCCACAATACTTGCAAACCTTGAAGCGAGCGGTTCATCGCCTATATATTACGATACCGCTTACGGTAACTCGTACTATTGTTTCGGTACAGACAATATATACACATATACCGGAACAGAATATGACGAAAACGGCGAACAGCTTATACTCACTGTAGACCTCGTTGTAGGAAACTTTGCAATCGTTGTAGACGAAAGCTGATTTACGGACGTAAGCCCTTCCGCCTTAAAATGACGGAGGGGCTTGTTTTAACGGAGTATTTCTATGAAAAAGGACAGTTCTGAAAACAGAGCCGAAAAGAAATATGCAAAAATCAACGCCGGCGAAAAGATAAAGGAAACGCTCGACGAAATTCTTATCACCGACAGGGGTATATGGAAGCGCTTCTTCAAAATGCTGTGGAAGTCCCGCCTTCCGTGGCTGTGGATTGCGGCTTATATAGCCCTGTCTATAGGTATTTCGTATGTGGGCGTAAGCGTTACAGAATACACGTCAGAGATGATTGCGGGCAACCTCAGCTTTGTCGGCGTAATACTGCCGTTTATCGGGTACACCATTATAAATATTTTTACCTCGGCCATAAGCACCTGTCTTTCATACCTGTGCCAGGCGAGGATAGACAGAAATTTAAGGCGCATGGTCTGGGCTAAAATTGTGCGCCTGCCCATGAGTTACTTTGATAATAACAGACCCAAAGAACTGATTACCCGCATAACTTCGGACGTAAGCACCATAAGTTCGCTCATAATTACGGTAATAATTCCCGTATTCACCGGTCTTGCAAACCTTTTTATCATCTTCCAGAAGGTCGGGAATTACGATTCGTCCTTAATGTGGTCGCTCCTCATCGTCGTGCCCTTCGTGTTTGCCACGGCGTTTATGATGGGCCGATTAAGGTTCGGCGTAAACGACAAGGTAAACCAAAGGCGCGCCGATATGACTGCTGAAGTTTCTGAAAAGGTGAACAATATTCCCCTTGTAAAGGCGTTCGCCACGGAGGAAAAGGAGAGCAAGAGCGGCATCAAGAAGATGTTCGAATACTACAAAACGAGCATTAAGTCTTCGTGGATCACCTACCTTTCCAATCCCATATATACCATAATAGGCGTATTGCAGATAATAGTGATCGTGCTTGTGGGCAGAACTTTTTACCAGAACGGCAGTATTACGCTTGCGCAGTGGGTGGCATACTTTGCCTTTGCACAGCAGGTCGCAAACCAATTGCAGGCTTACGCCGGTTACTGGGCAAGTTTCAAATCTTCGCAGGGTGCAACCCGCCGCGTCACCTATATAATGGACGAAATAAACGAAACCCTCGGCCCCGACAGGTCGGCGGACGACATGAAGGGCGGTTTTTCCTTCAACAACGTTTCTTTCTCCTATGGCGACAACAAGGTTATAGATAACGTTTCGCTCACCATTCCCGAAGGTAAAATCACGGCGTTTATAGGCATGTCCGGCGGCGGCAAAACCACCATGATGAACCTTTTAGAGCGTTTCTACGTCCCGCAGGAAGGTTCCATAACCGTGGGCGGAGAGGATATAAACAGCTATAACATGAAGAGCTACCGCAGTTCTATCGCCTATATCACGCAGGAAAGTTTCCTGCTTTCGGGTACTATAAAGCAAAACCTGTTATACGGCGTAATGCGCGAAGTCAGCGATGAAGAGATAGACGAAGCGTGCAGGGCGGCCAACGCCTACGACTTCATAATGTCCTTCCCCGAAAAGTATGAAACAGAAGTGGGCGAAGGCGGAGGCAGGCTCTCCGGCGGGCAGAAGCAGCGCATAGCCATAGCCCGCGCAATGCTCAAAAATCCTAAGTACATGTTCCTCGACGAAGCCACGGCGGCCATGGACGCCAAGACCAGGCAAGAGGTATGGTACGGGCTTGAAAACCTCATGCGCGGCAAAACTACCGTAATGATAGCCCACGACTACCTCACCGCCAGCCATGCCGACTATATAGTAATAGTGGATAAGGGCAAGATAGCCGATACGGGTACGCAGGCCGAACTGTACGAGCGCAACGAATATTTCAGAAAATTCGTGGATATGCAGGAGGTGACGGTATGAGCGCAAAAGCTGAAAAAGTAAGAAACCGCAAAAACAAGTCGGCGATATGGGGTCCCTTTGTAAGGTTCTATACAAGGTTCAAAATCCCGTGGTGGCTGTTCGTGCTTTCGGCGGCAGGCTCTATAATATACGCCGAACTCAGAGTATCCGCCCTTTCGCAGTTTACCATAGCTTTCAACACGGGCGAACTGTACAACAGCAATATTTTAGGGTATGCGGGCGTAACGTTGGGCATGGCGCTGGTTACCATAGCCTACAATATGCTCAGCTATTACGGCGACGGCAAAGTCACGCTGCGCGCACGCAGCTTTATATGGCGCAAAATAATACGGCTTCCCGCCAACATATTCGATAAGGAACAGCCGTCCACATTCATTTCAAGGATAACTTCCGATATCCCGCAGGCAAGCACAACAATAACGTATATCTGCCTGTTCGTATCCTCGCTGTACGGGTTTGCGCGCACGTTTATAATTCTGTTTACCGATTTCTCTGTAAACGTATCGCTGTGGCTGCTGTTCGTAATTCCCATAGCCGTTACCGACTTCTGGGTGTGCGGCAGAGTGCAGTATATAGCGTACAAGCGCATATATGCCGCAATCAACAGAATGATGGCTTTCTTTTCAGAACACCTTGCCGCCATCAAGCACAGCAAGGCGCAGGTCATGGAAGAGGAAGAAATCCGCGCCGGGTTCGAGGCAATAGAGGCAAGGTTCAAGGCGGACGTGCTGAACTCTTTCATGACGTCCGTTCAGGTAGCCGCAAACCTTGTATATACCCGCACGTCTTTCCTTATCCTCGTGTTTGCGGGCAGGCGCGAAATAAATAAAGGCAATATAGATTCCATCGCGGCAGGCTATACCTATCTGGAAAACGTACAGCAGTATCTTGCTGAAATTCTCACGCAGTACCAGACGATAAAGGGAGTGCAGGCGGTGCTGGGCAGGGTAGCCGACCTCGCCGAAACCGAGGTTGAGGACGGCGGCGAAAGAAAGGCTTTAAGCCTTCCGCAGGCAGATATCAGGCTGCAGGACGTATCTTTCGGTTACAGCGAAGATACCGAGGTTCTGCACAATATCTCCCTCGTCATCCCCGCGGGCAAAAAGACGGCCATAGTCGGCGATAACGGCTGCGGCAAGTCTACGCTGTTCAAGCTGATTATGCGCTTCTACAGCCCCACAAGCGGAACCATTTATTACGGCGATAAGCCCGCCGAAGAGTTCGGGCTCGCCGAATGGAGAACGTCTTTCGGCTACGTTCTGCAGAACTCGCCCCTGCTTGCCGGAACCATAAAGGAAAATATCTGCTACGGACTCGACAGAGAGGTATCTGAGGCAGAGCTCATATCGGCGGCAAAAACCGCCAACGCTTACGACTTTATAATGAACTTCCCCGAAGGTTTCGATAAAGACGTTGGCGAGGGCGGCGCCTATCTTTCGGGCGGCCAGCGGCAGCGTATCGCCATAGCTAGGGCGGTCATTACCAATCCCCGCGTCATGCTCATGGACGAAGCCACGGCTTCCCTCGACTACGAGTCAGACAGACTCGTATGGGAGGCAATGTGCAGACTGATGGAGGGCAGGACGACAATACTCATCGCCCACGATATGGGCGCCGTAGTCACCGCCGACAACATAGTAGTCATGAAGGACGGCAGAATAGAGGCAGTGGGTACTCACAGCGAACTGCTGGAAAAGAGCGAGGTGTACCGCGGATACATCGAACTTTACCGCAAAAAGGAGGGCACTAAATGACAAAATTATCTAAAAATTCTTTGGGCAGCAAAATTTTTACGGTAGCTTTTATCATCCTCCTTGTAGTGCTGCTTATAATGGCGTTCATATATGTCGCCGCCGTCGATGACTTCGAAAAACCCGAAGAGGTCGCCGTGGAAATAGACGACGACGTATGGAACTACACTATGGACGACCTTCTGGATTACTTCGATGAACTCGGCATAATAAACAAAGAAAATAAAGTCCTCATGTCAACGGTCGGCACCGAAAACTGGATATGTGACGGTGTGGAAATGATCTGGTGGGATGTGGATAACCTCGTAGAGGGTACCGAAGCGTACGATTATTGGTACGAATTGCAGGAAAACGATAACCTTTATATAATGTACTCAGGCTCTTATGTATATATGCTTACGGTAAACGGTCCCTTTGCCATTTTCTTGAACAATAACTTCGATGGTGACGAACAGGCAGTTTACGACGCGTTCTACGCGTTCCCATCCGCCTATTCAGGTGCAAAAACGTCAACAGAATAATAAAATTGCGGGCAATTTTAAAGTCCGCAATTTTTTTAATCGGCATTGACATATCCCGCAGTTATGGTTATAATTAAGGGTGTAAATTATACACGCGAGGGAATATCATGAAGAATACGGCGGAAATACGAAGACAGAATATGTCGCATATATTGCAGATAATGAGGGACGGCAAAGAGCATACCGTGCGCACCGTAGCCGAAAGGACGGGGCTCAGCGTAGCCACCTGTAATACAATCCTCAACGAGCTCTGCCGCAGCGGAAAGATTATCGGCAGCAAACGGCAGCTCAACGAAGTAGGGCGGTATTCCACTGTATATAAAATAAACGAAGAGTACGAAAGTTCGTTGCTCGTCTGGTACCGCACAAGCGGCGGCAAAAAGGAATTTCTGGCGTCCGTAGTCTATTCTTACGGCGGCGCCAGAGTGTTCGAATATGAGGACTGCGAAGTTTTCAGCGATGAAATGGCGGGTGATTTTATAAACCGCGTGCTTAATAAATACGGCGGCATTGTAAAGGCAGCAATAGGGCTGCCGTTTGAAGAGAGTTACCGGATTCCCTCCCTTAAAAATTATCTTTCCGCTGTTGTATCTGTGCCGGTAATTGTCGCGCGCGACTACGATTTCATTGCGCTTGCAACAAAAAATAAAAACCTTATAACGGTAATAGATTCATCGGGCAATATCCCCGTGGCAATTCACATTTTCGAAGGCAAAATAGCGGGCAGCGGAAGCGACTTCGGCAGGTTTGCTTTTCCCAATGTTCCCGCAGAGGTTTCCCTCGCCGCGGGTTCGGCCATTCTGCTCTCGCCCGAAAGGATAATTTTCGTCGGAGCAAAGGACGGCGCCGCAGTGGATGAGTACGAAAAGGCGTGCGCGCGGCTCATTCCCGAAGATAAAATGCCCCGCACAGAGTGTTGGGACAGCATAGAACATCTCTACATGCTGGGCATGTGCGAAGCGCTCGGCAAAGATTGTTAAATTATAAGATATACAAATGGGACTTTCTACATTCAGACTTAAAAAAAGAACGCCCGTCGAGGGTTCGCATGCTGCGATATGCGAGTATGTCCACGAAAGCGGCGCAAAACTTATCGTATTTGAAAATACAGGCACAGAGTTATCATTCGGGGTTGTGTTCAAAACCGTACCGTACGATTCCACGGGCGTGTTCCATATCATCGAACATTCCATAGCTTGCGGCTCTGAAAAATATCCGCTGCTATCGCCTGTGCAGTATATGATGAAGCATTCTATGCGCACCTACATAAACGCCATCACATTCCCCGGCAAAACGGCTTACATGTGTTCGAGTTGCAACGAAAAGGATTTTTCAAACCTAATGGACGTATTGCTGGACGCGGCGTTTCATCCCCTGCTCTCGGAAACGACTTTCAGGCGCGAAGGCTGGCACGCCGAAAAAAAAGGCGGCATATATGTCCCTGCGGGCGTGGTTTACAGCGAAATGCAGGGCAATATGTCTTCCGAAATGAGCGTTATATATACGGCGGTGTGCGCCGATATGTACCCAGATAGCCACCTCTGTTTTTCCGCGGGCGGACTGCCTTCCGAAATCCCCGGCCTGACTTACGAAAAATATCTGCAAACTTATTCTGAATTTTATACTCCCGAAAATTGTGTGTTCTTTTTGTGCGGCGGCGCCGATTTTAAAGGCGCTATGGACAAAATAGATAGCTGCCTTAACGGCGCATGTTTTAGGGGGGAAGAAAAACCGTACCCCGTGCAAAAGCCGGTCAAGGTCATAAAGGAACATCGGCTCGCCGAAGAACTGTGCGGCGGCGAATCGGTTGTTGTGTGTGCATATAATATATGCGATTACGGCGACGAAGAGAGTTTTTACGGAGCGATGATTCTTGCCGACTATCTTCTGGATAAGGACAGCTCCTTTTTAAAAAAGCATATAAAAGACAATAAGCTTGCAAAAAATGCAGAGGTGTTTTTTATAGCTGAAAATCAGCAGGCATTCTGCATAATGTGCCGCGGCGCAACCGACGCGGCAGCCCTTCCTTGCGAAATACAGCGGGCAGTCAATGCCCATATTGAAGAAGGTTTCAATAAAAAGGCGCTAAAAGCCATTTTGTCCAGGCTCGAATTCGGGCTCAGGGAAGAACTTGCCAACATCAACAGCGGCGGCATAAATCGCGCCCTCAATATCGTGGATAATGTTCTCAACGGCGTACCGTCAGACAGATATCTCAATATCAGGAACACGATGAAAAAGATTGCCGAAGGCATAGATAAAGGTTTTTTTGAAGACCTGTCACGGCGACTGTTCATAACCAATCCGCATACGGCGGTATCTGTATTCAATCCCGGCGGGGTAAAGACGTGCGAAAGGGAAGTTTCGCCCTCGGCGCCCTGTGTCGATAAGGTGAAACTATGGACGGAGGAAGAAGCGTCAAAGTACATGCCTTGCGTAAAAAGGTCTGATATACGCAAAGGCATTTCTCGCAGGGGTTTCCGCCGTGAAGACAATATCATGCAGACCGATTCCGACTCTGACGACATAGTTTATCTCAGATATTACTTTTCTCTGGAAGGTCTTACCTCCCGTGAAATTTCGGCAGTCAGTCTTTTTTCGTCCATGCTTACCGAACTTTCAACAGCAAAAAGGAGCGCGGCGGAAATTGCAGACGAAATCCGCCTCAATACCGGCAGGCTGAATGCAGGCGTGTGCATACTTGCCCCCTCAAAGCAGGTGGCTAAGCCATATATGCGCGTCAATCTTGCCGTCGCCAAAGAAAAGGCGGCCGCGGCGGCGGGTATTTTAAACGAACTTCTTACCGAAAATGTCATATCGGAGAGCGATGTGGTCGGGGCCGTCAGGCGGCAGCTGGACGAAACGCGGATGCGCCTGCTTACAAACGGCTATGTTCTGGCAAGCATGGGCGCGCTTTCAAAATTCAATGCGGCATCGCGGTTAACGGACGCGGCGTCGGGTTACGATTACTACAATTTTTTAAAGAGCGCGCAGGGCAATGAGGAAGAAATAGCGGCTTTTTTAAGGGATATTGTTCCCCGTATTTTCGTGTCGTCCCGCCTTATTTATGGCGTAACGGGCAGTTGGTCGCCCTCATATAAATTACAACTCCCTAAGGGCGGCGAACCCGTAAAGGCGGTACGGGCGGAGCTTTTATCTGAAAAGCGTGCGTATGCGGTACCATCGCCCGTCAACTGCAACGTCAGGGTCTATAATTTCAAAGAAGATGTTCCCTACGGCGGCGGGCATATTGTGGCAGGCAGGTTGCTGTCGCTCGGCTATCTCTGGAAAAATGTACGCGAAAAGGGTGGCGCGTATGGCACGGGTATCAGGTTTTTCCGCAACGCAATGGCACTCGTGTATTCCGTTAATGATCCGCGGGTCGAAGAAACTTATTCGGTTTTCGACGAGCTTCCCGCATTTATCGAAAGATATGGCGCCGATAAGGCCGAAACGGAGGGCGCCGTGCTCAGCGTTGCCGCGGAATTACTCAGGCCGAGCAGGGCGGAAGACGAGAGTATAAGAAACGAGGAAGACGCGCTTTGCGGGATACCCGCGGATGCGGCATTGAAAGCTTTTGAAGAGGTATTGGCATTCTCGCCCGAACACTTAAAAGCATACGGAAGATATCTCGATAATTCCGAAATTTCAATATGCTCCGTCGGAAGAGCAGAAAAATTAAAATGCGGACTTTTCGATGATATAATAAATGTTGTATAACTTTTGATGACTTAAATGTCGTGAAATCGGCCGCAGGCGAAAAATCGTTTGAGGCGGATAGGATAAAAGGAGTAATGTAACCATGTTCAACGTGCGTAAATTTATGCCGTGCGATATCGACGGTTGCGGCCGCAGTCTGTATGATAGTTTTTTCGATTGCCCGCTGACGGAAAATGACAGGCAATTATTGCGCGACTATGCGCGGGTTCTCGCCGAAAAGTGTTCGTTTACATATGTGGCGGAGCAGGACGGGCAGGTCGTCGGGTTTATTAGCGGTCATTACAAAAAGAGCTTTAATAAAGCCCTTGCCAAAAGTCGCGACGTAAAGCCGCATTACGGCGTATGGATAAAATGCTTTTTGAAATTTGCGTTCGGCGGTTATAAGCTGTCTGCGCCGTTCAAAGAGCAGTTCGCCGCCTTTTTCAGGCAGGCTAAAGAAAACGGAAAAGATACGCCGCTTGATTGCGACTGCGAGCTGGTGGCTCTCTGTTCGTGCAAAGACTACCGCAAGGGGCTGGGGACTGCCCTTTGGAACGCCTTTGCCGAGCGGTGCAGGCGGGACGGCGCAAAGACCGTCAGGCTGTTCACCAATACTTCCGCAACGTACACTTTCTACGAAAAACACGGTTTTATGCGTATATGGGAAAAGCCCTTTTCCTTCGGCGAGGAGGGCAGCTCGTATGTGTATGAATATAAATTCAAGTAAAAAAAATTTACAAAAGTGCGGCGATATGCCGCAGAAAGGAGGAACTTATGAGATACTTTTCAGTATACAGTGGTAAAAGACCCCACCCCGGGCCTGCGCCTCATCCGCACCCCCATCCTCATCCCCACCCGGCACCCCGCCCCGGCGGTCCTCGTCCGGGCGGTCCCCGTCCTTGTGGCAGGTGAGCGGTGTAACTATGAATAATTCCGTGCATAAGCACGGCGCATTTAATTGCGAAATCTGCGGCGGGGCGGCAATTTTGCCGCCCCGCCGTTTGTGTTTGCCTTGCAGTGGTGAAGGTTGTTGAAAAAACTGTATTTTTATATAATTAAAATATTTAAATATATGGAAAAGCTGAAAAATATATAGTAAAATAATAATGCAAAATAAAATCTTTCGGAGGGGCTTATGCAGGCATACGACAGTTTTAACGCTGATAAAGTGCGTTGCGCCATAATCGGCGTGGGCGCTATGGGAAAAAAGTACGCCGCCATGCTCGATGGCGGAAATATCGAAGATCTGTCGCTTTCGGCCGTATGCTGCCGCGGCGACGAGAGCGCGGAATGGGTCGCGCAAAATCTCTCAGGCAATGTCGCCGTGTTCCGCAGCGAGGACGAGCTGTATAAAAATTCCGACCTCTTTGACGCGGTGATAATAGTAACGCCGCACAAACTTCACCCCGATATGAGCATACGCGCTTTAAAAGCCGGCAAACACGTCCTGTGCGACAAGCCCGCCGGGGTCACCGCGGCGGACGCAGAGTCGGTAAACGCCGTGGCCGACGGCGCGAAAAAGATTTACGCCATGATGTGCCACCAGCGCGCGTATGAAAAGTATATAAAAATAAAAAACCTTTTAATCGGCGGAACTATCGGCAAGGTCGAACGCGTTCTGATGGAGAGCAGTAATTTTATGCGCACGCGTGCCTATCACCTTTCGGGCGGCTGGCGCAGCAGCTGGACGGGCGAAGGGGGCGGCGCGCTCATAAATCAGGGCTACCACCTTATAGATATGTGGAACTATCTGTTCGGACTGCCCCGTTCGGTCTATGCCGAAATTCCTTTCGGGAAGTATAATCCCTTTGCCGTGGACGACGAGGCGACAATAGTTATGCGCTACCCCGAAGATATGACGGGTACGTTCATAATAACTACGGGCGAGGGCGCGCCGTGCGAGCGGCTGGAAATCTGCGGAACGCAGGGCAGGGCATTGCTCGAAGGCGATAAGCTCACGCTGACTCTGTTCGGTTGCGACGTGCGCGAGTATCTGCGCACGGCAAAAGTGACTTCACGGCAGAACCTTGCACAGACCGTACAGGAGTACACCTTTACCGACGGCGGACGGGCATACGAAATAATGCTCGCAAACTTTGCCGCCGCCATATTGCGCGGCGAAAAACTTATAGCCGACGGCAGGGACAGCGCCGCGGCGCTTGAAATAACCAACGCGGCGTATCTTTCGGCGTGGACGGGCAAAAGGGTGTGTCTGCCCGTAGACGGCGATATATATGCCGCCGAACTTAAAAACAGAGAAAATGCAGAGGGAGGTATAAGATGAACTGGGGAATACTTGCCACAGGCTCCATAGCCGCAAAATTCGCAAAGACGGTGATTGCCATGAATGAAGAAGGCGAAAGGCTGGTCGCCGTAGGTTCGCGTAATCTTTCGCGGGCAAAAGAATTTGCCGCCGCCCACGGCGTGCCCAAGGTATATGGCTCTTATGCAGAGCTGTTGGCCGATGAAGATGTTGACGCCGTCTATATCGCTACGCCCAACAATATGCACTATTCAAACGCGCTTGCGTGCCTGAACGCAGGCAAACATGTGCTCTGCGAAAAGCCTTTCACCACCTGCGCCGCCGACGCGCAAAACCTGTACGCCGCGGCAAAGGAAAGAGGTCTTTTTATAATGGAAGCGTTCTGGACGGCCTTTCTGCCGCTCTATGGTAAATTGAAGGAGATTGTAAATTCCGGCAGGTACGGCGCGCTCAGGCATGTCCGCTGCGAATACGGCTTTATTGCTCAGGGCGCACGCAGGGAGCGCAAGTTCTTATCCGAACTCGGCGGGGGAGCGTTGCTCGATATCGGCATTTACAACCTCGGCTTTCTGCGTATGCTCGCGGGCGCCAATCCCGAAGAGTTTACGTCATATATGCGCCTCAATGAGTACGGCACGGACGAATTCAGCGCCATTCAGCTGCGCTATCCGAACGGCATGACGGCGCACAGCGTACAGACCATAGGCATGCAGATAGAGCGCCGTGCCGCGCTGTTTTTCGACAGCGCAACCATTTACCTGCCCGACTTTCAGGGCGCTTACCGCATGACGGTCATCGACGGCGCGGGGGAGGAAGAGCTTGATTTCCCTGCCGAAATCAACGGCTTCGAGTATCAGATACGCGAAGTTTCGCGCTGTGTGCGCGCCGGCAAGTTAAACAGCGATATTTTTACCCCCGCGGACAGTGTGGCTACGATTGCTCTTGTGGACGAAATCCGCGCCTCGTGGGGCATGAAGTTTTCGTTCGAGATGTAATTATGGATAAAATATCGTATGTCATAGTCGGTTCGGGTTACAGGGCCAAGCTGTATGCCCGCATTGCCGTAAAAATGCCCATGTATTTCAGGGCGATAATGCTGTGCAGAAGCGAAGAAAAGGCAAAACTTGTCACCGCCGAAACGGGCATTGCCGCCACAGTATCCCTTGACGAATGTCTTAATTTCGGCGCACAGTTTGTCGTGGTGGCCGTAAATAAAGAAAACATAGCCGAGGTGTGCGCGGAATGGGCGGGGTATGGCTATCCCGTCGTTGCCGAAACGCCGGCGGGCGCTTCCGAACGCCAACTGCTTGAAATGTGGAAGCTCAGGGAAAACGGTGCGCGCATAACCGTCTGCGAACAGTACCGCAGATTCCCCTGCATAGCGGCAGGGCTTAAAGCAGTGTCGGAAGGGCGGATAGGCAGGCCTTATTCCGCATATATCTCGCTGGCGCACGATTACCATGCCGCAAGTCTGCTTAAAGACATGTTGCTTGTTGATAATGAAGATTTTACGCTGCGCGGCCAGAGCTTTACGCACCGCGTGGTCGAAACAGACTCGCGTGAGGGCGCCATAACCGACGGTCGGATTGCGGAAAAGCGCAGGGATATTCTGTTTATCGGCTTCGCCTCCGGCAAGGAGGCCGTGTATGACTTTTCAGGCGTGCAGTACAGGTCTTTCATAAGGTCGCGCAGGCTCATTGTCCGCGGCGAGCGCGGAGAGTGGGACAACAATGTCCTCTATACTCTCGCCCGCAATAATGAACCGCAAAGGCGGAATATCAGGCCGCATATCCCGCAAAGACATGCACCGCTTGCGCAAATTGTCTTCGGCGGCGGTCTGCCGGGGTCGGGGTCGTTCGCCCTCGACGCCGTGCAGGACGAATTTGCCGTCGCGTCCGTCCTTTGGGATATGCCCGCGTATATAGCGGGCGGGGCGGAGATTTATCCCCTTAAACGCGCGCTGGACGACGCATACTTCTGGCTGCTCATGCAAAAGGCGGTAAAATGCCCGTGGGAGGAGGTGCGCCCTCAGCCAATGCCGTGGAGCGGTAAATAACGTCTGCACCGCCCGTGGGAGAACGTTTTCGAGGTGTTGAATGGAACATTTATCTTTTACGTTAAATGCAGTGCTTCCGCTCATTCTGCCCATACTTTTAGGATATATAATCAGTCGCACGGGGCTGATAGGCGAAGCCTTTCTTGAACAGGCAAACAAGCTCGTGTTCACGGTTTTTATTCCGCTTCTCATCTTCAATAACGTCTATCTTGCCGATATTGCGCAGGTAAATTGGTATCTTGCTCTCTTTGCCTTTGGCGGCACGATAGTTTCATTTTTTATAGGCTGGCTTGTGTGTCTGCCGTTTTCCGATAAAAAACAGCGCGGCGTAATACAACAGTCGGCGGTCAATACCAATTATTCTGTAATAGGGCTGTCGCTCTCCGTAATGCTTGCGGGCAGCGACGCGGCGTCGCTGGCGAGCATCATGGCGGTGGTAATCGTCCCCTCGGCAAACCTTCTGTCGGTTATTTCTCTCTCCATTCATGATGGGGGTGAAGTGCATGGTGTCTTGAAAATGACGTTAAAAAAGATTGTAACAAATCCTCTCATAATTGCAGTTTTTGCCGGGCTGATATTTGTTCTGATAAGGTGGTGCTGTCAGAGTGCAGGCGCGCCCATATCGCTGTCAGAAGATAATTTTATCGTCACAACGCTGCAAAACCTCTCCAATGCGGCAATGCCGCTATCCCTCGTCGTGCTGGGCGCGGGTTTTAAATTCAGCTCGGCAGGGTATATGTGGAAGCAGATAACGCTTGCCGTTTCAATGAGGCTGGCCGTCTATCCTGCAATAGCGTTGGCCGTTGCGTATGCGCTCGGAATGAATTCCCCAGCAGAGCTGGCAATTATCATCTCGCTGTTTGCCACGCCCGTCGCGGTGTCAAGCGCACCCATGGCCGTGCAGATGAAGCAGGACGGCGAACTTGCGGGTCAGCTCGTCGTGTGGTCAACACTATTTTCGGCGTTCAGCCTGTTTGCAATAATTTTTCTTTGTTCGGCATTGGGTTTGTTTTAGTTTTGTTTTAATGCACGCCGCCTGTAAAAATATGATATGCACACCAAATGATTTAATTTGTGTCACGATAGACGTATTTGTTGAATAATATTAACATTTTTGATGAATAATATTGACATTTTCTGGGGGGGGGTGCTATAATTCTTATAAGCTTGTAAAATTTCTACGGCATAGAAGACCGCAGACAGGCATTAAAATTCTAAGGAGGAGATTATGGAGTGTATTTATTGCGGGACAGAAAATCCCGATAACGCCGTGTTCTGTAAAAAATGCGGCAGAAGATTGGACGGTATGGGGCTGTGTGCCGCGTGCGGCAAACTTACCCCGGCCGACGGCGAATTTTGCATAAATTGCGGTGCGAACAGAAACGCTCCTGTATATGCCCCTGTAGAGCATAAAAGTAAAATTTCATATTCGGTAAAAGCCCCGGCAACGTCGTCTGCTGTACCTCGTGCGGAGGGAAACGACGCGCCTGTGCCGTTGGCCGGCACAGATTATATTTCGCAGACGGCGTCCCCGATAGTTTCTGAAAGAGTCACCGCCATACTGCAAAAGCTTTCGTTGGCATTTGCCGCAGCTTTGGCTGTCATAGGTCTGATATTTGTGTTTCTTATCGGTTGTACGGCAAAAGTAACCGCAGGGAATGTTTCGGGAGATACGATAGCGTATGGCTTCAGTATCTTCTTCTTTTTCGGGGAGGCTTACCAAAGCACTGTTGTCAGTGATGATTTGGCAACACTTGTCACATACGGTTCAGCTTTCGGTACTATATGCAGTATAATGGCAATTGCCGCCACGGTAGTCTGCTTTTTATGGGCAATTGTCAGGGTGGTAAAGGTCTGCACGCATAAGACTAATAAAGGGGTTTTGGTGCCTTGTATTGCAACATTTTTCTCGTTTGTGTGCGGCAGCGTATTGTTTGCCTTGTGTATGTCGTATAAGACAACCGTGAGCAGCATATCTACCCTTTATTCACTCAACGGCGCAACGGTTGCGGGGATAGTAATAGGTGCAATATTGCTCGTCGCCGCCGTTGCAACGGATTTTATCGCAAAGGGAATTTCGGGCTCCGTGCGTTCGCTGATAGTCAACGGCGTATTCGTCATGCTCGCAGCGGTGTTTGTTCTCGTCACGCTTGGATTTGCAGGTTCGGGCGTCGTCTTTTATAGCGGTGAAACGCTTGGCGTTGATATGTCGTATGTATATGGACTGTATTGGTTCTGTACCCTTCTTGCGTCGTCCTCAACTTATTATACCGATTATGCTAGTATGTGCAATACAGAACTCGCGCTCACGGCGGTACTCGTCATTGCAGTTATAATATTCTGTGTGCTGAGCATTGTCGTTCTGTCGCGGTTATTTGCCGACGGTCTGCGCGGCATATCCGATAAAACAATCAGGACGGCTGTCGTTGCCGGTGTTTTTGCCATAATTTACGGCGTAATGATGATTGTATGCACAAACGTGTACATCTCATGGATTGGCGATGGATATTCGCTAACCCTTTCTTCGCCCATAGTCGCGATATTTTTCGGGGTCTTGCTCGTCGTTGCCGCGCTTGCATATAAAATTGTGGGGAAAAGATTGTGTGCCGAAAATGGGTCGGAAACCACTCTTTAATAAATATTAACCGAATAATTGCCGCGTGCGGAGAAAAATAATTTTCTCCGCACGCGGCTTTTTTGTTTTAATTGTATTTATGTGCGCCGTCTTTCAAAGTCTGCGCAATGCGCTCGCGGAGGGAGGAGGGGAATATCACCTCTGCATATTTAATATATTGCAGCGCCCAGAACTCCATTGCGGAAGGGCTGGCTTTTAGCGTTATTTTATATCTTTCGCCGTTTGGCTCAATTGCAATGTCGTAGCCGAACCAATCTATTATCTGGTCTAAAATTTTCTCGTCCGCAAGCAGTTCAATATGTTCGGGCGTGTCGGCGTACATATACGGCATGACGGAGGAAAGTTCCCTGTAATTCAAACCGTTCTTGTAGCCGTCAATTGATGTCAGCGGCGTTAAAGGCTTGTCAGTTATAGTCATTTCCGTAATCTTATCCATGCGGAAATATCCCATGTTGCGCCACTTTTCGTTATATGCCATAAGATAGTAGTGTTGGTTGTGCAGTATCATCTGATAGGGGCTTGTCGTGTGCTGGGCGGACTTGTGCAGCTTTTTATCGGCACCGTATTTGTTGTAGTCAAAGCATATCTGCCGCCCTTTGTCGATAGCTTCGTCGGCAAGCTCGATATTCAGAAACAGCTGGCTGTTTTCCGACTTGTTGCGTTCGCCTACGGAGTACACATTTTTTATGTGCTTTTTGAAGTAGATATTCGATTGTTTCGCCAGCTTTTCTATGAGCTGTCTGGAATGTTCAACCGTGATATGTTTTGAACATAGTACGCCGTCAATCAAAAGTTTTAGTTCGGAATCTTCAAATTGCCGGCACACTAAATAGCATCCGCGCGTCGCGGATACGATATCAATTCCCGCCTCTTTCAGAAGAGCTAAATTTCTGCCGACCGCCTTGCGTTCCACCGTCAAGGCGTAGTCGCGTTCAAGTATGTTCGCTATCTCCTCCTGCGAAAGAGGGTGTTTTTCGTCGCTGTAATCGTGCAGTATCTGTACTATGCGCAACAGCGCAAGTTTTTTTGATTCCGCCATGCTTTCACCGCCTGTGTTTGTTAAATATATTTTAATGCAAATAAGTCAGTCTGTCAATATAAAGGCGGGAGAGGCGTCCCCTGAGCAGGGGACGCCTCTCCCGCTTAAAATACTATTCATTTAAAAGTTCATACAACCTGCGTTCGGCGTGCTTGTTGCGCTGTTTTGCGGCAAGGGTGTACCACTTTATCGCCTTCAAAATGTCCCCGTCCGTGCCTACGCCCGCCTCGTACATAAGCCCTATCTGAAACTGTGCGTGCATGTTGCCAAGTTCTGCCGCCTTCTCGTAGCATTTGGCGGCAAATTCAATGTTCTCCTCAACATATATGCCCTCCTCGTATATATGTCCAAGGTACAGGTAGCCATAAGAATTGCCCCTTTGGGCCGCGCGCATGAAAATTTTGTACGCCGTGGCTTCGCTCTTTTCCGTGCCTCGTCCGTCAAGGAACATAGTCCCCATGCGCCAAAGCGCCTCGGTTTCGCCCTTTGCGGAGGAGGTGAAGTAGCACATAAAAGCTTTTTTGTAGTCCATGTCTATGCCCTCTCCGTTTTCGTACATTCCGCCGAGGAGCAGCCAGCCTGCCGCGCTGCCGTTATCGGCAGCCCTTTTATAGAGTTCAAACGCCTTTTTGCTATTTGCTTCAACTCCGTTGCCGAATCGGTAAGCATTGCCGAGCAAAAGCATGCTTTTTATATCCCCGTGCTTTGCCCTTTTTTTCAACTTCTTTATATTCATATCTGCACCTCCTTTTTCTATTTATATTATAACAAAACAGCTGTCCCGTTTTTGGGACGGGTTATGGAATGGCAGACGCGGGGTGCAAATTTTTTCGCCCCGCGCCGTTTGCTTTTTTAAGGAAATCTATCTTCAAAATTTTTCAGCCAGTCGTAAATCATGCGGTATCTGTTCGTGGTCAGGTAGCTTTCGGCTTTTTCGCGCAGGGGAAGGGGTACGCTGTAATATGCCTCGGCTATGCCGCCCGCTATCGCGGCGAGCGTGTCCGAATCGCCCCCGACCGATATTGCGTTGCGTATTGCGTCTTCAAAATCGTTCGCTTCAAAAAACGCCGCAAACGCCTGCGGCACGGTGTTCTGGCAGGTTTCGTTGAATTCATAAGTCGGGCGTATCTCATCTAGCGTGAAGTCTGTTTTATAATAATTGTTCTCGATATATGCCTTGATCTCGTCCTTTGTTTTGCCGCGGCGGGCGAGGTAAATTGCAACGGCAACCGACTCCGCACCCTTTAACCCTTCAGGGTGGTTGTGGCTGACGGCAGTCACTTTGTATGCAAGTTCCTTGGCCTCGTCAAGCGATTTTGCCGCAAAGCCCGCTCCGCTCACGCGCATGGCGGCTCCGTTGCCGAAACTGTTGTAAGGCTGCGGATTTTCGGAGTATATCCAATGATAAAAACTTCCGCCGAAGCCGCAGTCGGGGTACGGTCGTCCTAGCTCCTGCATACATTCAACGGCGCGCTCGGAAAGGTGGGTATAGTCGCCGTTGCACTCCAAAATGGCTTTGCCAATGGCAACCGTCATAATGGAGTCGTCCGTGGGGAAACAGTCGTCTGTGAACAGCTCAAAGTCTTTGCGCCTGTAATTGTTGAATTCAAACCTGCTTCCGACGATATCGCCGATAATTGCACCTATCATAAAATTTACCTCCTGCTGAAATTATTGTATGGGCGCGGTTATGTTTTTTTAATAAAATGATTTTTTTGTGCCCATTAACTTATTCAAAAATTATTTTAATTAACTTTTCAAGTTCATGGTACATTTCGTAATCTTCAAGCATGCAAAGCGCGTCGCGCACTCCGCGGTAATACCACGCAATCTCGCCCTTGGGCGCGTTGAATCTGCTCCAAAGGTTTTCGCCCTGACTTTCGTAGTCGGCAAGCATGCTGCGCAGATTCGCCACTTTGTCGGCACAGCACACAAGCTGACTTTCAAAGCTCTCGTCGGGCAGATTGGTTATGGTGTGCAGTTTTCGTATCTTCCAGCTCTTGGCCTTGTCCTCGGTAACGCCGCCCACAATGTCGGCCACGTCCTCGCCGAAGTGTTCGCTTATCTCCTCGTGAGTGGCGGAAGTGTCTTCAAGCGTGTCGTGCAGAATACCCGCAACAATCGTCTTTTCGTCGCAGCCGTTGGCGGTGAGTATCTGCATAACCTCCATGGGGTGGACTATGTAGGGTATGTTGGTACCCTTTCTCGTCTGGTTGCGGTGTTTGATTGCGGCAAATTCTATGGCTTCGTGTATCATTTTAATATCCTCTTTTTTTTATAGTATAGCATACAGGCCGTCCCGTTTATGGTACTTATTATATGCTAAAATAAAAATAAGTCAAGAACGTGACTGTTTTTATAAAATCAGGAGAATATTTATGGATGACGAATTAACGACAAATGATTTCTTAAATACTTGTTTAAAATGCAAAGATTGCGCCTTTCAGAATCAATCGCACTATTTTAAAGGCAAATGTAAGATTTATATACATTGCAAACCCGAAGCCGTGCGCTTAAACGGCGACTGCGAATTTTATGTAAAGAAAAAGGATTAAATGGGTGGGGGATGAATAATAACCTGAGCGATAAGTCACCGAAAAAATCAAATCCGAGGTGGGGGCGTATTATACTTTTAGTCCTTTTCTGGTGGGCGGCTATTTTAGTATGGCTGTGTATGGGGATAGCTGAGAATGCTAAAAGTGCCAACGCCCGCCGCAAAAACAAAAATAATTACGGCAAATACAGGGCAAACAAAACAACCCGCGGATATTGAGTATGCCCATGTAAAATACAGCGACGTTTTGAATAAAGGTAGCGTTGGATGGTCTATGTCCCCGGCCGCAGTTTTTATAGCGTATATGCTCAATACCTTCTTTGGCGCACAGTCGAAAAATTTTTTGCCCGTAATTGCTTGACCTCGTTTCAATAAAATTATATAATAGCTACGTTGTTGATTTGTCAACAAACAAAAAAATAATGCCGCGCCGCCATAACGGGCGCGCGGCGGGAGAGATTTTATGATTAAAATTCTTGCAGATTCAGGTTCGGATATAGTGGCGGAAGAGGCAAAGAAGCTGGGTATTACCGTAATCCCCATGCAGATACGCATAGGCAACGAGGAGTTCCTCGACGGCGTTACTCTCAGTCACAGACAGTTTTTTGAAAAACTCATCGAAACAAATGAATTCCCCCAGACAAGTCAGATAAATGAATTCCGCTTTGGAGAGGAACTCAACAAGCTCACGGCCGACGGCAGCGAAGTGGTGGTAATAACCATATCGTCCAAACTGTCCGGTACTTATTCGTGCGCGGTAAAGGCGGCGGCAAAGTACAAAGGCAAGGTCCACGTTGTGGACAGCCTGAACGCATGTATAGGCGAAAGACTGCTCATACAGTACGCCATGCGCCTTGTGGCAAAGGGCGGCATGAGCGCCGCTCAGATCGCTGCCGAGCTCAACGACAAGAAGGGCAAGATCGAGCTTTTAGCCATGCTCGATACCCTTAAATTTCTCAGAAAGGGCGGCCGCATATCTTCAGTCACCGCCATCGCGGGTGAAGTGCTGTCTGTAAAGCCCGTCATCTCGATAGTGGAAGGCGAGGTCAAGCTCGTGGGCAAGGCCATGGGCTCTAAAAAGGGCAACAACCTGCTCACACAGCTCATCGAAAAGTGCGGTGGTATAGACTTTACAATGCCTTACGCCCTTGCATATTCTGGACTTTCCGACAGTCTTCTCAAAAAATACATGTACGACAGCGAGCGTTTATGGAAGGGTAAGGCAGACAACCTGCCCATATATATGATAGGCAGTACAATAGGCACTCACGTCGGCCCCGGCGCAATTGCGGTGGCATTCTTTGCTGAATAATGAAGATAGGAATTCCTCGTGCGCTTCTCTATTACAAGAACGAGAAGTTCTGGACAACTTTTTTCAGCGAAATAGGCGTTGAATATATAATCAGTCCCGAAACGGACAGGGATATTCTTGCGCGCGGCGAAAATCTCGCCGTGGACGAAACCTGCCTGCCCGTAAAGCTGTTTTTGGGGCATGTTGATTGGCTTATCGGCAGGTGCGACTGCATATTCGTGCCGCGTGTGGCATATCGCGGCGGGTTCGAAATGTGTACCCGCTTCATGGTACTGCCCGACCTTGTGGCAAACACCTACCGCGGCAGGGGACTGAAAATATTGTTTTACAACGACGGCGAGCGCGGGCGCGCCAGCGAATGGAATGCCGTGCGCAAGATGGGCGCATATCTCGGCATAAAGCGTTCTAACATTAGGTCGGCATACAACACCGCGCGGCAGGCGCAGGGCTTTTTCGAACGGTTCCGTTCCGACCGTCAGGACGAAGCTATGGAACATAGCGACAAGCCCAAGATACTTGTTGTGGCTCATGCCTATAACATAGAGGACGGCTATGTTGGCAGACCCGTGACCGACGCGCTTAAATCGCTCGGCTGCCTGCCGGTCATTGCGGAATATGTCGATGAAAGCGATTGCGTGCGCGCCTCGTTCAACGTGTCGGCAAATATGCCCTGGCTTTACAACAGGCATCTGATCGGCGCTATAGAACTTTATAAGGACAAGGTGGACGGCGTGATACTCTTCACAACCTTCCCGTGCGGAACGGACAGCATGGTCAACGAGCTTGCCGTGCGCAAGTTCAAAGAAAAACCCATGATTGTAATAACCGCAGATTCCCAGAATGGTACCGCAGGTCTTGAAACGCGGCTGGAAAGTTTTGTGGATATAATAATGTTGAGGAGGCGGGGGATATGATCGACAACGAAATAGTGGCGTGCTTTCCCCATCTGGCAAATTACGCTTACGCCTTTAAATATATCTGCGAAAAGGGTTTCGGGGTCAAATATCTCATTCCTCCGCCCATAACCAAGCGCACGCTTGAACTGGGTGTAAAGAACAGTCCCGACTATGTGTGTTCGCCATTCAAATACTGCATGGGCTGTTATCTTGAGGCGTTGGAGCTGGGCGCCAATTGCCTGATGCAGATTTACGGCGCCTGCCGCCTGAATTTTTACGGCGAACTCAATGAACGCATACTCAAGGATATGGGTTACGAGTTCAAGTTCTTCGATATGGCCTCGGTGGACTGGCATTCCCCCAAGTCCATAGTCGAGCATTTCCGCATAATAAACCCCGAAATGAGCCTTGTCAAGGTGGCAAAGGCTCTGCCTGTCACGGTAAAGATAGTCGAGCTTTTGGATGAGTTCGAGGACTATATCCGCCACAATGTCGGTTTCGAGGCAGAGCGCGGGCAGTTCGATAAGGTTTACGGCGAATTTCTCTCAGGGCTTGAAAACCTGTCCGACGGCCGCGAGCTGAAAAAGTTGGCGAATGAATACCGCGCAAAATTACATTCCGTTCCCCTGAACAAGCCGTCAAAGACCATCAAGGTGGGCATGGTGGGCGACTATTTCACCGTGCAGGAGCCGTTTTCCAACTATTTTATGGAGCGGGAGTTGGCGCGGTTCGGCATGGAAGTTTTCCGCGAGATGAACTTCACCTGTTCGGTCATCAAAAAGAAGGGCAAAAAGAAGTGCAAAATCGCCAAAAAGTATGCAAAATATAACCTGGGCGCCACGGCAAACAGCACCATTGCCGAGGCAATTACGTTTGCCAAGCGCGGCTGTGCGGGCATACTGCATGTAAAATCGTTTGGCTGTACGCCCGAAATAGACGCCATGCCCATATTGCAGAATGTCAGCAGGGACTACGGCATCCCCATACTTCATTTCAGTTTTGATTCGCAAACGAGCGAAACGGGCGTGCGCACAAGATTAGAGGCATTTTACGATATGGTAGAGGCAAGGAGCGATATTAAATGAAGGCTTACTTAGGTATAGATATAGGTTCGATATCCACAAAGGGAGTGGTAATAGACGGCGACGGCGCAATACTCGCCAAGGAATATCTGTGGACGGAGGGCGACCCCATAGGCGCGGTAAAGCGGTTGCTTAAAGCGCTCGCCTCCCAACTCGTCGGCAAGCAGGCGCAGGTAGTTTCTGTGGGAACAACGGGCAGCGCCCGCAAACTTGTGGGTGTTATCACGGGCGCTTCGGTTATAAAGAACGAAATAACCGCGCACGCCGTCGGCACTACAACTATCCACCCCGGCGTAAATACCAT
The DNA here is from genome assembly GCA_964447305.1 of uncultured Clostridia bacterium. Taxonomy (GTDB): domain Bacteria; phylum Bacillota; class Clostridia; order Christensenellales; family Borkfalkiaceae; genus Coproplasma. The sequence continues at coordinate 55,236 of CAYURN010000004.1, read as the reverse complement.
ATTCGAAATCGGCGGGCAGGACTCCAAGATAATTATAATTGAAAACGGTTACGTCACCGACTATGCCATGAACACGCTGTGTGCGGCCGGCACGGGCAGCTTTCTTTCCAGCCAGGCCCACAGGCTGGGCGTTTCGGTAGAACAGTTCGGCGAAATCGCCCTCACATCCAAACACCCCACGCCCATAGCCGCCCGCTGTACGGTGTTTGCCGAAAGCGACCTCGTTCACAAGGCGCAGATAGGCCACAGCAAGCAGGACATAATCGCCGGGCTGTGCAGGGCGGTCGTCGCCAACTATCTCAATAACATAGGCAAAGGCAAGCGCATAACCCCGCCCATTGTTTTTCAGGGCGGCGTCAGCAAAAATGTGGGCGTTAAAAAGGCCTTTGAAGACGCCGTCGGCCACGAGGTCATCGTCGATGAAAACGGCCACCTCATGGGCGCATACGGCGCGGCCATTCTCGCAAAGAGGAGCGGCAAGGAGCGTCCCTTTACGTTTGAAACTGCCGATATAACGTTCACCACTCGCGGCGTGGAGTGCGGCAGGTGCGCAAACCACTGTGAAATAATATGCGTGTACCGCGAAGGCGAACTCATAGATTCCTGGGGCAACAAGTGCGACCGCGGCGCCGTTTCGGCGCGGTAATTCGCTATAATAAAGCAAGCGCGAACGCTTGAAAGCGTTCGCGCTTGCTTTTGCTTTTGTCTTAACAACGTCTGTGATTGCCTTTTCAAAGGCTTTTTTTGTACTCTGTTCCCCATGCCTGCATGGCGTCGAGTATGGGGCGCAGGGTATTGCCGAGCTCGCTCAAAGAATACACCACCTTGGGCGGAACTTCGGCAAAGACTTCGCGGTCTACAAGGCCGTCGTCTTCAAGCGCGCGGAGATTATCCGTCAGCACTTTCTGGCTTATGCCGGGGATGGTTCTCTTCAATTCGGTAAAGCGCTGCGGGCAGGCCAAAAGATTGCGGATGATAAACAGCTTCCACTTGTTGCCTATAAGCTGTATACATGTGGCAACGGGACATTCGGGCAGTTCTTCTTTGGTGAGCATTTTATATCCTCCTGTGCAGAATATACATACAGTATAACACGCAAAAATGTATATTGCAACCCAAATGGCATATTGGTATCTCAATTAAACTTAGCGGCCTTTAAGTTACTTTTTTATTACAGGCATATAGATTTGTAACTTTTACAACTTTCGGGCGCAAATGCTTTATAATCAAAGCGTCAAACATATCAAGGAGGTAAAAAGTGATGACTGCTAACGAAATATTCGGCACGGCCTGCGGCAGCAAAGACCCTGCTCCCGCCTGCGGCACAAAAGATCCTGCTCCTGCCTGCGGCACAAAGGATCCTGCTCCCGCCTGCGGCGCAAAAGATCCTGCTCCCGCCTGCGGCACTCAGGATAAGTAACACAACACGACCGCTCCGCGATCTATTTGCGGGGCGGTCGGCACGATATGGCACTTTTTTATAATAATTATAGGTGATAGAATGAAGCCGTATTTTGCAATTCAATGGCATATAACCGACGTATGCGACCAGCGGTGCAAACATTGCTATATATTTTCGGAGGGTCACCCCGAACTTATTTCCACTCCCCCCGAAAAACTTAAAACAACATACACACAGATCAAGGATATGTGCGCCCGGATCGGCAGAACGCCGTACATTTATCTTACAGGCGGCGACCCCATACTGCATCCGAACTTCTGGGAGCTTTTGCAAACTTTCAAGGCGGACGGCACGCGGTTCTGCATAATGGGCAATCCCTTTCATCTGACCGATGAAGTCTGCCGCCGCATGAGGGAGTGCGGCTGTGTCAAGTACCAGCTTTCGCTCGACGGGTTGGAGGCAACGCACGATTCGTTCCGCAAGCCGGGCTCTTTTGCCGCCACCATAGAGGCGATAGGCACTATAAAGCGCGCGGGTATGTGGTGCGCCGTCATGAGTACCGTATCAAAGGTGAATATGGCCGAAATACCTCAGCTTATTGACCTTGCCGACGAGCTTGGCGTAGATGTGTACGCCGTGGGCAGATATTGCCCCACGAGTACTGACAAGGCTTACGATAAGGACATTCATATACCTCCTTTGGAATACCGCGAATTTTTGCAGAGGTGTTGGGATAAGTATGAACAGCACAAGGACTCTGCCACCACGTTTCAGCTTAAAGACCACCTGTGGAGCCTGTTCCTCTGGGAAAAGGGACTGCTGAAAGTGCCTGCCGGCAGCGAGATTACCGACGGCTGCAACTGCGGCAGAAACCACATAACCATTTTACCCGACGGCGATATTTACGCCTGCCGCCGCATGGAGAGTAAGGTGGGCAACGTCAACGAAACAGATCTGTATTCTGTATGGACGGGCGCGGCAATGGATAGTTACAGGCAGTACGACAATTTTGTCAAGTGCAGCAAGTGCGGGCTGAAAGGCGTGTGCCGCGGATGCCCTTCGGTGACGTATGGCTATACTCACAATATGTACGCCGCCGACCCGCAGTGCTGGAAGGAGATTTGAGTTATGGACGCACAGACTTGTTTAAAGAAAATGTACTACGTAGGTGTGCTTGCCGTGGCAACCGTAGACGAACACGGCGCGCCGCAGGTGCGGAACATAAGCGCCGTACACTACGACGAGCAAAGTTTTTACTTTTTTACGGCGCGCGGAAAGGAGTTTACAAAACAGCTTCTGCGCGACGGGCGCATACAGACCATCGTCTACACCAAATATAAAGAGATGATACGCCTTTCGGGCAGAGCGCTGCCCGTGAGCAAAGAGCGGCAGAGGCAATGTATAGAAAAAATTTTTGAGGAACAGCCATACCTTTACAACGTATATCCAAACAACACCAACGAGATAGGCATAGTCTTCGAGGTAAAAGATGCGCAGATAGAGTACTTCAACCTCGGAGTAAACCCCATTTTCCGCGAGATGTACACCATAGGGAAGGGTGTAATAGAGCCGAAGGGCTACCGCATAACGGAAAAGTGCATTGGCTGCGGCATGTGCGCAAAGAATTGCCCGCAAAATTGCATAACGCGCGGCAAGCCGTTCACCATAGACCCCCGCCACTGCCTGCACTGCGGCAACTGCTGCGAAAAATGCCCCGTACAGGCGGTAGCCGTGCTGTGAGGGACAATATATGAAAGCTGTAGTATTGAACGGAGTAACGCGCGCGCAGGACGTCAGTATCTCTGAAGTCGAAATGCCTGTCGCCATACCTGGGTGGGTAGTGGTAAAAGTCATGGCCTTTGGCCTCAACCATTCCGAAAAGATTTTGCGGCTGGATGAAATCCGTGCCGACTACATTCAAAAGCCCATAATACCCGGCATAGAGTGCGTCGGGTATATTCATGACGCGTCCGATACGCAGTTTAAGGTCGGTCAGCGCGTAGTTGCGCTCATGGGCGGCATGGGCAGGAGCTTCAACGGCAGTTATGCCGAATACGCATTGCTGCCCGCAAGCCATGTCTTTACCGTCGACTGCTCCCTGCCGTGGGAACAGCTCGCCGCCATACCCGAAACTTATTTCACGGCGTGGGGTTCGCTCTTTGAAAGTCTGCTCCTCCGTTCGGGTGACAGCCTGTTCATCAGGGGAGGAACATGCTCGCTCGGCTATGCGGCAATACAGCTTGCCAAGGCCTGCGGCTGTCATATCACGGCCTCCGCGCGCAACATCAACAAACTGCCGGCATTAAAGCGCGTCGGCGCGGACGAATGTGTGTTGGACGGCGGCACTCTGCGCGGCAAGGTCAAAGCCGGCAAGGCCCTTGAACTCGTCGGCCCCAAAACGCTCGGCGATACCCTGTGCTGCGTCACGCGCGGCGGCATAGTGTGCAACACGGGCATACTCGGCGGAGAATATTACCTCGACAGGTTTGACCCCATAAAGCAAATCCCGAACGGCGTATATCTGACGGGTTTCTTTTCAAATTCGCCCGCACAGGCGACGATTGACGCGCTGTTCGCCTTTATTGCGGGGCATGATATCCGCCCTGTGACAGGCGCCGTCTATACCTTTGACGATATCCGCAGCGCGTGTATAGATCTCGACGGCGGCCTTTCCGACGGAAAGATTGTCGTCGTACATAGCTGACATTTAAAAATAACAAAACTCCGCATGACGCGGAGTTTTTGTTATGTGCGGCAGTTCTTTGTTTTTGCCGATTGCGTTATCTGCGAATGGTAAAAATAGTTTATTATTATCGGCTTGCCCGTGGGATTGTGCAAAAACGGTTCTTCGTCAATCACATACATAAAGCCGTTGGCTGCGGCATAAGCGGCCGCTTTTTCGTTTAAAACCTGCCAATATGTCATGTCTTTTTTACTGTATATCTGTTGATATAGCGGCAAAAGCGCAGGGTGTTTTTGTTGGATATATTCCATTATCTGCGCCTTGAAGTTGCCGCGGAGATTGAGGTTTTCCAGCCAGATATAGTCGCAGAAGTCCTTGATTTTTTCAATTATTTCAAACACATCGGTTATTTCTGGGAATATGGGCGAAATAAAGCAGGTCGTGCGCAAGCCCTCCTCATGGCACTTTTTCATGGCCGCAATTCTCCGCTCAATCGAAACGGCTCTGTCCATATCGTCTTTAAAGTTTTCGTCAAGCGTGTTCACCGACCAGCTTATAAGGGGAGAGGGGAATGTCTTAATGATGTCAAGATCGCGCAACACAATGTCCGATTTTGTTGTTATTATAAGGTTTATTGCGCTGCCCTGCATCTGTTCTAAAAATGCGCGCGTGCGGCCGTAAATCTCCTCCTGCGGGTTGTATGCGTCCGTCACCGAGCCTATAATCATGGTCTGTCCCGCATATCTGTGCGGGTTGTTTATTCTGTCCCAATACTTTACGTCAAGGAACGTTCCCCAATCTTCGCTGTGTCCCGTAAACCTCTTCATAAAGCAGGCATAGCAGTATTTGCAGGCGTGCGTACAGCCTACATACGGGTTTACCGAATACCCCGCAATGGGCAGGTTAGATTTGGTGAGTATGGTTTTAACCTTGATATTGCTTATTTTTACGTCGTTCATTTTGGTTAAATTTTATAAAAGCGTGCAGGCAAGTTGCGTTGCCTGCACGCTTTTATCTTTGTCAGGTTTTATATTTTGAGTTTACGCGCATGGCGTTGAGTATTGCAAGCACTGCAACGCCGACGTCGCCGAATACAGCCACCCACATATTTGTTATGCCGAATGCGGAGAGTATGAGTATTGCAACCTTTATCACAAGCGAAAAGATTATGTTCTGATACACTATCGCCATCGTCTTTCGGGCAATGCGTTTTGCAAGCGGAATACCCTTAAGGTCGTCCTTCATCAGCACTATGTCGCTGGCCTCTATGGCCGCGTCGCTGCCCACGCCGCCCATTGCAATGCCTATGTCCGAACGCATAAGCACGGGCGCGTCGTTTATTCCGTCGCCCACAAAGCACAGCACGTCGCCCGTGTTCTTTGCGGCAAGCATTTTTTCCACTTCTTCAACCTTGTTTTGGGGCAGGAGCGAGGCCTTGTATCCCGTAAGTCCCAAATCTGCGGCTACGCTTGCGGCTATCTTCTCGTTGTCGCCCGTCAGCATTATGGTCTTGCAGCCCATTGCGTTCAGTTCGCCGATAACCTTTTCCGATTCAGGTTTAAGCTGGTCGGATATCAGCAGCGAACCTACAAACTTTCCGTTCTCCGCCACATATACCACCGTGCCTATGCCGTCCTGCTCGGCATATTCAATGTTATATGCCTGCATCAGTTTCTGGTTGCCGCACAAGATTGTATGGCTGCCTTTTTCTGCCATTATGCCCTTGCCGGCAATGTTTGTCAGCGTATATCCGCCCTCGATCTCCCCGCCGCAGCGCGCCGCTATGGATTGCGCTATGGGGTGGTTTGAATCCTTTTCGGCAATGGCCGCAAGGCGCAGAATTTCTTCCGATTTATCTTCGGGCACTATCTTTGCCACGACAAAGTTGCCCTTTGTCAAAGTACCCGTCTTGTCAAAGACAAACGTGTTGGCCTTGTTGAATTTTTCAAGGTAATTGGAACCCTTTATAAGTATGCCGTACCGTGACGCCGCGCCTATGCCCGCAAAGAAGGACAGGGGTATGGATATGACCAGCGCGCAGGGGCAGGATACTACAAGGAAGCTTAAAGCTCTGTAAATCCACGTCGACCAGTCGGCGGTGATTGCTCCGGGGACTATCACCAGCAGCAACGCCACTATAACAACGGTGGGGGTATAGTATTTTGCAAACTTGGTTATAAAGTTTTCTGCCTTGGACTTCTGTTCGGCGGCGCTCTCCACAAGTTCAAGTATCTTGGAAACGGTCGAATCGTAAAATTCCCTGTTTACTTTTACTTCAAGCTGCGAGGTAAGGTTTACGCTTCCGCTTATGACCTCGCCGCCTGCTTCAACGTCGCGCGGCAAACTTTCGCCCGTCAGCGCCTTTGTGTCCAGCGTGGAAGCTCCTTTTGTTATCACGCCGTCAAGGGGAACCTTTTCGCCGGGGTTGATTAAAATCGTGTCGCCGATATTGACTTCGGAAGGGTCAATCCTCTCCGTTGTGCCGTCGGCGCGGACAATATTTGCATAGTCGGGGCGTATATCCATCAGGGCTGAAATCGACTTTCTCGACCTGCCCGTGGCGTAACTTTGGAACCATTCGCCCACCTGGTAGAATAAGAGCACGGCGCATGCTTCGTCAAAGCCCTCGATCTCCTGTCCCGTAACGCCGCGGTAAATGGCAAGTGCAAACGCGCCCAAGGTGGCAATGCACATCAAAAAGTTTTCGTCAAACACCTGTCCGTGGGCAATGTTTCGTATCGCCCTCCACAGCACGTCGTAGCCTATCAGAAGATATACAACAAGGTACAGGCAGAAGGGGAACACCCAGGCCGCTCCGCCCGAAAAAACTTCGCCCAAAACAATTATTTTATCGGTGATAAATATCGCTGCAAACATTGCAAGGGCAATCAGAATACGGATAAGGTTCTTTCTCTCCTTCCGCGATAGTTTATATCCTTTCATAATAAAGTCCTTTTATTTTTGAATGGTGTTTTTAAAGCCGCCGTAAAAATCGGCGGCCGAATGGTTTAGCGGCAATATATGTGCCGGTTAACGCAAAATAACACAGTCGGGCTCAACTTTTTTGCAGGTCTTTACCACTTGGTCCATGATCTCTTCAAACTTGTCGTCGTCTGCCTCGATTGTCAGCTTCTGTGCAATAAAGCTTACGTTTACCGACTGTACGCCGTCGATCTTCGCAATCGAGCGCTCCATCTTTGCGGCGCAGTTTGCGCAGTCCAGATCCTCAAGTTTGTACGTCTTTTTCATCTCTTTAATCCTCCGAAAAATTCTTTTTTATTCTGATTTATTAAATAAACTGAATAATTGCTTTTTTGAGTAATTATTCAATTGATTTCGTTTAAAAAACAGGGTATCACCCTGAATTGATTTTTAGCGGCGGTGGAGTCAGTGCTCGTTTACATGGGCAAGACCACATTCCATTATCTTTGTTACATGGTCGTCGTCGAGCGAGTATTTGACTTCCTTGCCCTCCTTTGTCCCCTTTACAAGTTTTGCCCCGCGCAGAACGCGCAGCTGGTGGCTGACGGCGGAATCGCTCATTCCAAGCGCCTCCGCAAGTTCGCCCACATACATGTCGCGTATCTGCAGACAGCTGAGTATTTTTGCCCGCGTAGGGTCGCCGAACATCTTGAACAGGTTTGCCAATTCATAAAGCGTATCGTCGTCGGGCAGCGCCGTTAACATGTCTTTATCCGCATATTGCATGTCTGTTGCCCTCCTGATAGTTGAATAGTTTTTCAAATGTTCAATTACATTATATGCCTGTGCAGTGCGCTTGTCAAGCGTTGCCGCGCAATTTTTTAAAATTTTTTTGCGGTCAAGCGGGGGAGGGGCGCAGAGCGCGCCGTGCGGCGCGCTCTGCGCCCACTCGGCCGGCCTTGCGTCAGATGTTTGATTTTTGGCGGTATTGGTGATACAATACTAAAAAAATCGGCGCAGTCATGGTCTGTGCCGGAGGAGGCATTGAATGAGCGGAACAGCTCTTACCGTCCTCGGTTTTGTTATAATTTTTGCGGCAACGGCGGCGGGGGCGGCGCTCGTGTTTGCCTTCAGAACTCTGTCCGATAAACTTAACACATTTATTTTGGGCTTTGCTGCGGGCGTTATGACGGCCGCGTCTGTCTGGTCGCTTCTCATTCCGTCCATCGAGCAGGCTCAGTCAGATTACGGCTCTCTTTCGTTCCTGCCCGCTGTCGTCGGGCTATTGCTCGGCGGCGCCTTTCTTGTCGCCGTCGATAAGTTGGTACCCCATATACACGGCGGCACAAACGAGGAGGAGGGTCTGCACAGCAACTTAAAAAAGACTACAAAACTCTTTTTGGCCGTCACCATTCACAACGTGCCTGAAGGTCTTGCTGTCGGTCTTGCATTCGGCGCGGCCGCTGCCTCGGGCGAATATGCCTCGTTAATTTCCGCCCTCGGCTTAGCTATAGGTATGGCCATTCAGAACTTTCCCGAAGGCGCCGCCGTGTCGCTCCCCATGAAGGAGGCTCTCGGCAGCCGCGCCAAGGCCTTTTTGTACGGCGCGGGCAGCGGCGTGGTGGAGCCTGTTTTTGCCGTCGCGGGCTATTTCCTTGCCGCAAACCTCTCCGTTGCCCAGCCGTGGCTGTTGGCGTTTGCCGCAGGCGCGATGATATTCGTCGTGGTCGAGGACCTTATACCTGAAGCCAAGCTCGAAACTCATCCCCATTTCGGTACGTGGGGAGTCATGCTCGGCTTTGCGATAATGATGGCGCTCGACGTCGCTTTGGGCTGAACGCATATATCCCGCGGCGTCCGCCTGCGCTCTCTTTAATATATAACGGCCGTAATTGCATAAGCGGAGCGGAAACATGTCCGCTCCGCTTATATGTATCTTACTCAAAGTGAAGTTTATCCACGGGATAGTACTTTGCCAGCCCGCCGGAAGAAGTTTCCCTGTAGCTCCCCAAAAGATCGCACCCCGTGTTGTACATCGTTTTGACTATCAGGTCAAAACTTATCTTTCGGGAATCGGCCAAAAAGTTCGCCAGCGACAGCGCGTTTATCGCTCTCATGGCGGCAACGGCGTTGCGCTCTATGCACGGTATCTGCACAAGCCCGGCAATGGGGTCGCACGTCAGTCCCAGATGATGCTCCATGGCAACTTCGGCCGCGTACTCTATCTGTCCTAATCCCATTTCAAACAGTTCGGCAAGCGCTGCCGCCGCCATGGAACAGGCCGCACCTATCTCTGCCTGACAGCCGCACTCCGCGCCGCTTATCGAAGCGTTTGTCTTTATTATATTGCCGATCAGTCCGCCCGTAGCCAGAGCGCGCACAATCTGTTCGTCGCTGAACCCCCGCGCCTCCTGCATATATTTAAGCACGCTCGGCACAACGCCGCAGCTGCCGCACGTCGGCGCGGTGACTATCGTCCCGCCCGAAGCGTTCTGTTCGCTCACGGCAAACGCATAGGAACACACGAGTCTGTTTTCCCTCGTCTGCGCCGATTCGTCTATGTGCCGTTGATTGTACAGCTGCTGTGCGCGCCGCTGTGTGCCTAAACATCCGGGCAGTATGCCGTCGGTCGTCAGTCCGTCATGAATGGCGGACTTCATTGTTTCCCATATCACTTCAAGGTATATAAAAATATCTTCGCCCTCGCACTCCTGAACATACTGCCACAACCTTATGTTCTTACTGCGGCAGTATTCCGATATGGCGTTGTATGTACTCAGGGGATACACGTTGTTGTCTATGCCGGTGTTTGAGTCGGGTTCCCCCTCGATTTTCAGCGTGCCGCCGCCAACGCTGTAAAAGCGCGTGCATGCCAGCTCTTTCGTTCCCTGCATTGCGCGTATATCCAGCGTGTTCGGGTGTACGGGGCAGGGCGAAGTTTCGTCAAACTTCACCTCGCATGCGGTGGGTGCAAAAGTCCTTTTAAGCACGTCGTCGGTGTTGTGTCCCCTGCCCGTCGAGGCCAGCGAGCCGTACAGCGTAACGATAAATTTATCGGCGCTGTGCCAGCGCCCCTTCATCAGATTGGCGGCCCTCTCCGGCCCCATGGTGTGGGAGCTTGAAGGCCCGCGCCCTATCTTATACAGTTCTTTGAGCGATTGCATTTTTCACCTCTCGATGTTTCCTGCAATATTATAATCGCCCTCTGCCCCGTTGTCAACGTCCGCGCGCTGACTTTATTTTTTCTTTCAATTATTATAATACAGTTAATTCAGTTAATACATTTAATACACAAAAACATGGGTGCAAAAAGTCTTTTTTTATGTGTACATCATGGTTGAAATGCCGCCCGTCATGTGTTATAATCATGGCAAAAGGAGTTTTATGAAGTTTATACATCTTTCCGATCTGCATCTCGGCAAAAGGGTCAACGAATTTTCCATGCTTGAGGAACAGGAATACATATTGGATAAAATAGTCGGCATTGTCGGCGAGCAGTCGCCCGCCGCCGTCATCATCGCCGGCGACGTGTACGATAAACCCGTTCCCCCTATCGAAGCTGTCCGTCTGTTCGACAGGTTTTTAAGCGCTCTGACGGCAATGTCCGTAAAAGTGCTTGTAATCAGCGGCAATCACGACAGTCCCGAACGGTTGTCGTTTGCCTCGGAAATACTCGGCGGCAGCGGCGTGTTCATCGCTCCCGCTTACGACGGCTCCGTCCGCCCTGTGACTTTATCGGACGAGTGGGGGCAGGTCAATTTCTATATGCTGCCCTTTGTCAAGCCCGCGCACGTTGCGCGCCGCTATCCCGACGACGGAGTGGACAGCTACACCTCGGCCGTCAGGGCCGCCATCGCCTATACGAACATTGACTTCTCCGCCCGCAACGTGCTTATAACTCATCAGTACGTCACAGGGGCAGAGCGCTCCGAAAGCGAGGAGATATCCGTGGGCGGGGCGGATAATATCGACGCCTCCGTGTTCAGCGGCTTCGACTATGTCGCCCTCGGCCACATCCACGGGCCGCAGAATATCGGCTCGCCCGCCGTCCGCTACTGCGGCACGCCTTTAAAGTATTCTTTTTCTGAAGCAAAGCATCAGAAGAGCGTCACCGTCGTCGAACTGCGGCAAAAGGGCGGGCTTGAAGTCAGTCAGATCGCCCTCGTTCCCCGCCGCGATTGGGTGCATTTGCGCGGCACTTATGCTCAGATCACTTCAAATACCACACTCGGAAAACTCAACCCCGACGACTATTTCAGGATAACTCTCACCGACGAGGAGGACGTGCCTGAAGGCGTGTCTAAACTGCGCGCATATTTCCCCAACCTGATGGTCATGGAATATGATAACTCCCGCACTCGCGCCACTGCCGACGTCGGCGAAGCGGGCGACGTGCGCAGCAAAACTCCCCTCGAACTCTTTTCAGAACTGTATGAAAGGCAGAACGGCCGCCCGATGACGGAGGACATGATCAAAGTCGTTTCGGGCATGATAGAAGAAATTTGGGAGGGAGGGGAATCATGCGACCGTTAAACTTAAAAATTTCGGCCTTCGGTCCCTATGCCGGCGAAGTGCATATAGATATGTCAAAACTCGGCGCAAGCGGTCTTTATCTCATTACGGGCGATACCGGCGCGGGCAAGACGACCATCTTCGACGCCATAACTTTTGCACTCTATGGCCAGCCCAGCGGCGGAATAAGGGAGGTAGACGGTCTGCGTTCCAAGTACGCCCTCCCCAATACTCCCACATTTGTGGAACTGACGTTTTCAAACGGCGGAAAGGTGTACAAGGTCAGGCGTAACCCCGCATATATGCGCCCGGCAAAGAAGGGCGAAGGTTTTACCGAACAAAAGGCCGAAGCTCAACTCACCCTGCCGGAAGGCGATATAATCGTCCGCCGTTCCGATGTAGACAGGCGGATATGCGAGATATTGGGTATCAACGGCGACCAGTTCAGGCAGATAGCCATGATTGCTCAGGGCGACTTTCTGCGCCTGCTCAATGCCGGCACGGAGGAACGCCAGAAGATTTTCCGCGACATATTCAAAACGGGCTACTTTAAGGATTTGCAGGACAGGCTGCGCACACAGGCTTCCGCCGCCATGGCTAACTGCAAAAGCGTGCGCGACCGCATGTCCGACTGTATCCGCCGCATAGACTGCCCCCGACAGTCGCCCTTCTATGAAGAATATATCCGTCCCGACGGCGCCCTGCCCTCTGCCGAGCAGGCTTCAGAACTGCTTGATGGCCTGATATGTGCCGACCAACGCGAAAAAACCGCCCTTGAGAACAGAAAGAAAGACTTAACTGAACGGCTTGCGGCGCTTCAGACCGCCTTGACCGAGGCCGAATCGCGCGGCCGCCTCAAGGCGCAGCTTGCTGCCGCCGAAACGGAGCGCGACAGGCAGGAAGCGCTCGTGGGCGAAGCTAAAAACCGCAGCGCCGCACTCGCCGCACGGGCCGCCGAATATGACGCAATGTCGGCCGAAGCCGCCAGGCTCAGCGGCCTTGAACCCAAATATGCGGCTCTGCAAGAGGCCGTTTCGGCTGTCGCCGTGGCAGAAGCGGGTATCGCCGCCCAAAAGACTGCCATAGACGGCTGCAATCATAAGCTCGCCGAACTTTCCCGCTCTCTTGCAACTGCCAAGGCGCGCCTTGCCGCCCTCGACAACGCGCCCGTCAGGTTGGAGAGCGCAAAGAACGCATTTGAAAATATATCGTCGGTCATAAAGTCGCTCGAACAGCTGTCAGTCCGTCTTGACAGAGTGCAGTCGCTTGAACGCAAGTATGCGGACTGTACCAAAAAATTCAAAGAGCTCAATGACCTTACCGTGCGCAGGCGCGAACAATACAACGGCGCCTACGACCTGTTCCTTGAAAACCAGGCGGGCATACTCGCCTCTGCGCTCGAAGAGGGCCATCCCTGCCCCGTGTGCGGCTCGCTCACGCACCCTTCGCCCGCACATATCCCCCAACAAATGATATCTCAAAGCGAGCTTGAAAAGCTCAAGACCGACTACGAGCGCGTTCTGCGCGAGCGTGAAGATGCAAGCTCTGCCGCAGGCAGCGCAAACGCGGCTCTGCAATCGGCCGCCCTTGAACTGTCCTCGGCGGCGCAATCTCTCGGCCTTCCTGCCGAACGCAGTCAGCTTGCGTCCGCCCTGTCAGAACGGCTCTCCGCCGCGCGGGAACAGCTCGTTGCGGAGCAAAAAAATATCTCCGCCGCCTCGGCCGACGTCAAGCAGAAAGGGAGCGTGCAGGAGGAAATAGAAAATTATGAGCGGCAGGAAAAACAGCTCGCGTCCGATAAAAGCCTTGCGGAAAACGCATTGTCCGCCCTTGAGGCTGAACTTAAATCGGCTCGCCGCCGTGTTGAAGAACTGTCTGCCGACCTGCCGTTTGCGGACGGCAATCAGCTTCGTGAGCGCATAGCCGCGTTAAAGCGCGGGCGCGAAACCTACGACGCCGCCGTAAAGGGCGCGCAGGAGGAGCTTGAAAAACTTTCGGCAAAGCTCAATCAATGCAGGGGCGAAATCAACAACCTTACTTCACAGCTCGCCAAAGGCCGCGACTGCGATATAGAGGACTGTCGTCTTAAGTACGGAGCGGCCAAGTCCGAAAGCGACGAGGTTGAAGCGGCCGTTCGGCAGGTGATATCCCGACTCAATATCAATGAGCGCACGCGCAAAGAGCTGTCTGATATACGCGAGCAGCTTGCCTCCGCCGAGGCCGGGTATGTCCTTTTGCGCTCGCTGTCGAATACCGCAAACGGTAACGTTCAGGGCAGGGAAAAGGTCATGCTCGAAACCTATGTGCAGACCTTTTACTTTGACCGCATAATCGCCAAAGCCAATATCAGGCTGACTAAAATGAGCGGCGGGCAGTACGAACTTATGCGCGCAAAGTCGGCGGAAGACCTGCGCAGTCAAAGCGGCCTCGAGCTTGAAGTTTACGACCGCTACAACTGCACCGTTCGCAGCGTAAAATCGCTTTCCGGCGGCGAATCTTTCAAGGCTTCGCTCTCGCTTGCGCTCGGCCTGTCAGATGTCGTTCAGGCCGCGGCGGGCGGCATACGGCTGGATACCATGTTCGTCGACGAAGGCTTCGGCTCCCTCGACGAAACGTCGCTCGGTCAGGCCATCGACGCGCTCTCTTCCCTGGCGGAAGGCAACAGGCTCGTCGGCATAATCTCTCACGTCGGCGAACTCAAAGAGCGCATAGACAGGCAGATTGTCGTCACAAAGAACAGAACGGGCGGCAGTTCCGTCAATATCATTGTATAGTATTTTTTGCCTCGGATTATGTCAAAAAACCCCGTGCATAAACGAATTTTGAACAATGCTATCTGCATAACTCACTGAACAATTGTTGATAACTCTGTATATAATAGTTTTATAAAACTAAAAATCGGCAGTTTATGCACAAAAAGTTATCCACAAATATCTTTGTTTAAATCTTTAAAGTGTGTTTAAACAAAAAGTTATCAACAATTTTATGGCAATTTGTATAAATTTCAAGTTAAATCAAACTATTATTTGGCATTTTTAGCAAAATCATGAATAAAGTTATCAACATTTGCATAAAACAATGTTATCAACAAGCGGCGCGCATGAACATTTTCATGCGCGCCGCCGCCTTGGTCAAGGCAAATTTTATATAGTATTAACAGGCATGGCAGGCCGTTTATCGCGCCACGGCAATGCTATGCGCGCCCGTGCGGGCGGAGTTTATTTTTCACAAAAAAATGCTTGACAGGCACAAAATCGTGTGCTAATATATCATTGTAGCAACTTAAAACTATTAAAAGGGAGTAGTTACAAGCGCGTAGCCGTCATCACGACTGACCGTCCGGTTGCGCCTCCGCAAGGGCAAACTTCGGAAACAAGACTTTTAGCATTCATTGCTTTAAGTCTTTTTTTATACTTTATATTTAAGGATTCAGATTTATGAAAAAGAGAGTTTTTGTATTGATTTTGTCGCTGATCTTGTGCTTTTCATTGTGCGTGTCGGCCTGCACGTCAGGTACCGACCAGACTACCGATACGGGCAACGGCGGCACAACGCAGAATGGTTCAACCGACGACTCAACAGGCGATTCGACCGATGAGGATTCTACAGGCTCGGATTCCGACGGGGACGAAGGGGGAAGTACTGTTGACCCCACTCCCGATGATGACGAGGCTGATGACTCAACAGGCGGCTCGACGGGCGGTTCGACTGGCGGCTCAACAGGCGGCTCGACGGGCGGTTCGACTGGTGACTCAACAGGCGGCTCGACGGGCGGTTCGACTGGTGACTCAACAGGCGGCTCGACTGATGACTCAACAGGCGGCTCGACCGATGACTCGACAGGCGGCTCAACAGGCGGCTCGACAGGCGGTTCGACTGATGACTCAACAGGCGACACAACCGACGATACAACCGACGACGATCAGCAGACCATAACTATAACGTATATGGACGGCGACAGCGTTTACACCACCAAACAGCTCTCCTCAGGTTCGGTAGATGAACCGCCCGTTATAACAAAGGACGGCTATTACTTTGCAGGTTGGTATCTTAACGCCGATTTTTCGGGCGAGGCTTACGACTTCTCTTCAGTATTCACTCAGGATACCACTCTTTATGCCAAGTGGATAGAGCTTAACTCAATCATAACTTACAGCTACGCCGGCAACGAGAGCGCTGCGTTCGAATGGACAGATACAAATCCCTCAGGGTCAAAGGTGGAATACAAACTGTCCACGCAGTCGGAATATACCGTTGCCGACAGTATGCTCATCCGCGCTACGGGCAGCGGTACTGCAAGGGTAGACGTTGTCGGCCTGAAGGGCAATTCCTCATACGATTTCAGAATCACAACTTCATCGGGCGCAATCGTCAACGTGTCGGGTATACATATCTCGGCTTACGACCGCTCCGGCTATGCCCATTTCAATTACACGGACGGCGTAGGGGCTTATAACGACGACGGCACAATAAAGGACAATACTTTAGTCATATACCTGACCGAAGATAACAAAAACGACCTGACGGGAGCGGCTTACGTCAACGGCACGGCCGTCGATATCAGCAAATACTTCAAGTCAGACACTTCAAAGAGCATAGGCTACCTCCTTAATAACAGGCAGTATTCCTCTTCCGAAAGGGAGGTGTACGGCATACAGGCGCTCTGCTTTGACTACGGCGCCGTAGTCATCCGCGTAATCGGCACGGTAAATGCCGAAGATTCGTCCGACTGCACCAACAGCCTTATAGAGGGTCTTACTGCATACGATTCAACCGATAACGGCGGTTCCGAGGGTGATAACGGCAGAATGGCGCGCATAGTCAACGCCAAAAATCTCACCATAGAGGGCATAGGTACCGACGCATGTATTTACGGTTGGGGCATACATTTTATATCCAACGACAACCTCAACCAGTACGAAGGCGCGGGCGAAAGTTTTGAAGTGCGCAACTTAACATTTGCAAATTATCCCGAAGACGCCATCGGCATGGAAGGCACCCAGGGTACAAATGTGGATTCTGCAGGCAGCATAACTTCAGGCTCGTCCTCGGCGGACGCCGACCTCATCTCCCCCGTGGAGCGCTGCTGGATACACCACAACACATTCCTGCCCGGCTACTGCGCCGAGCCTGCCGAAAGCGACAAGGCCGAAGGCGACGGCAGCTGCGACTTCAAACGCGGGCAGTATTATACCCTTTCATATAACTATTTCGAAGGCTGTCACAAGACAAATCTGATAGGTTCATCCGATAGCTCTCTCAGCTATAACATTTCCATTCACCACAATTGGTGGAACAACTGCGGTTCGCGCATTCCGCTCGCCCGCCGTGCAAATATTCATTTCTATAACAACTATATTTCGGGCGACATCAGCGACTCCGATGTAAGTCTGAGCTATGTCACCTCGGCAAGGGCAAACACATATATCTTCCAGGAAGCCAACTATTACGACGGCTGCAAGTCGGTTGTGCAAACGCAGTCGGGCGGCGTGGTCAAGGCATACAACAATACGTATTATGCGTGCTTCAACGACGACGATTCCACTCATGTTACCGACCGCGAAGAACAGGTTGAAAACAGCTGTCAATTTATCTACCGCGGAATAGACTATTCGTCGTTCGATACCGATTCCACGCTTTTCTATTACGATTCCGTAAATAAAAAGAGCGACTGCTATCTCACTTCGGCTGTGGACGCAAGGGCGGAAGTTATCAAATACGCGGGCGTGCTCAAAGCTGACTATAATATAGATACGTCCGCCAATCAGACTACGCCCTCCTCGGCCATAGAATATCCCTCCGGTTCAGATACGCTCAGCGTCGATCTCTCCCAAGTGGTAAAGGGCTCCACAACCACGCTCAGCGGCGTTGTGTTCACAAACATAACCAAATCCTCCTCCGGCACAATTGCGGGCAAGGGACAGATAATAACGTTCACTCTGCTCCGCGACACGGTCATATCGGTTACGGCTACCGCCAGTTCCGAAGACTATTATCCCGAACTTGTCGGCTCGGACGGCACGGTGTATGCAAACAAGTTTACCTCGCTTGAAATAACTCTTCCTGCCGGCACATACTTCATTGCTTCAGGCTCCAAGGATAAGGAGGCTACTATCTCCTCGCTGACGTTCAAGGAGGGGGCGACCGCCGAACAAAAGATTGAAGCCGTGGAACAGGCAATAGCCGCCATTCCGTCAACCGTCACGCTCGACCAGTCCTGCATATCTGCAATAGAGTACGCAAGCGCCGCATACAACAGCCTGTCCTCCGAGCTGAAATCGCAGGTTTCAAATGCGGCTGCGCTCAGCGAGGCCGTCGCACAGCTCGATACTCTCCGTGTAGAAAATGTAATTGCGCTTATCAACAAGATAGGTACGGTTTCCGTGGATAACGATTACAGCAGCGAAATATCTGCGGCCCGCGCCGCATACGACGCGCTCTCTGCTGAAAATCAGGCAAAAGTCACAAATTCCGGCGCGCTCACCGCGGCAGAATCGCAGTACGAAAGTCTGGCGGTACAGATTGTGCAGAACCGTATAGACAGTCTGGCCCCGCCGTCGTCCGCCGAAAGCCGCAGTCAGATAGAGTCGCTGCTCGAAGAATATAATACCGTAAAGACCATGTATGAAGCTTTAAGCTCCTCGCAGCAGTCGTCCGTAAACGGGTATTCGGCTGTAACCGAAGGCATAGCCCGGCTTGATGAAATGATCAAACCCTATACGCTGTCAGACATGATTGACAGCCTGCCCGACAGCGGCTGGACGGCTGCCGACAACTCTGCAATAGCCGCCGCAAAAACTCTTTACAATTCGCTCACGGCCGAACAGAAAGCCGTCCTTACGCAGGCGCAGATAACCAAGCTTGAAACGGCTATCGCCTATTATGACGAGGAGATGGCAAAAACAGTGGTCATTCTCTTCCAAAAGAGCAATTCCGACAGCTATTACTCCGAACTCGGCGTGACTATAGCAAACGGCAGCTACAAGAGCGGTGAAAGCTACACCTATGACGGCCAGACCTACAATGAGCCGTTGAAAATCGAAAGTAAAACACAGATCACAATCACGGTGGGCGAGGGTAAAACCGTGTATCTCCAGCTCAGCGGATCGGGCAAGATAAAGATTGACGGCGTGTCTTATTCATCAGATGACAACGGGCTTGTCACCATCGAAGGCCTCGGCGAAGGTACGCACGAAATCACAAAGGATACAAGCCTCAATCTCTATTACATAATAATAAGCTGATATACGGCAAATGCGCCGCGGCTATGCCGCGGCGGCCGCATAGGAGGATAAAATTGATACAGGTCGTTGCGGCGGTCATCCGCCATCAGGGCAAAATACTCATCTGTCAAAGGCCGCAGGGCAAAAATCTCGCTGGCTGTTGGGAATTTCCCGGCGGCAAGGTGGAGGCGGGTGAAAGCAAGCCTTCTGCCCTCGCGCGCGAATGTCGCGAAGAACTTGCTGCCTCAATCATCGTCGGAGCGCCGATAGGCTCTGCCGTTCACGATTACGGCGGGTATTCGGTGGATATAACTTTCTACGAATGTTTGCTTGACGGGCGTATGCCTGTGGCGGCAGAACATAGTGCAATAGCATGGGTTGCTCCCTCAGAGCTGGAATCTTACAACTTCTGCCCCGCCGACAGACAGTTTATAAAGGCTCTGTCGTCGCAATAATATCTTTACAAAGTGGCCGCGGCGGCGAACATTTATGTTCGCCGCCGCGGCCTTGCTTTATATGATCTTAACGTGCGTTCGGTCAGCTCTCTATCAGCGGGTGGTCTATATTTATCTGCGCCTCTATGCCGTTTTCCGCCATAAATGTCCGCGCCCTCTCTTTGGCCTCGTCGTCGCTCAGTTTCAGTCCGAACGGTATTACAATATCAAAGTATGCCTTTCGCCCGTCCGTTCCGCTCTCCACCTGCAAGTCGTGAATGGTGGCGGAAGGGTCAATGCTCATTGCGGCCTGCTCTGCAATGCTGCGTATTTCGTCGCATATTGCGTCGGGGCAGACGGGGTCCATGTGTATCACGGCCTCAATGCCGAACTTTTCGTCTATCTCGCGCTCAATGTGGTCTATCATGGCGTGTATCTCCACAAGATTGCTGTCCTGCGGCACCTCTACGTGAAAGCTTACAATAGCCCGTCCGTGACCGTAATCGTGGTATATCAGGTCGTGTACGCCCAAAATATTTTCATGTTCTTTTGCAAGCGCGTCTATTTTGTCGGCCAGTTCGCGGCTTATCGGCCTGCCCAGCAGCGGCGCCTGAGTAAGTTTGAGCGCGCCTATGCCCGTCTTTAATATGAACAGCGCAACAAGCAGCCCTGCCGCTCCGTCCACGGGAAAGTCAGTGTACTGTCCGCATACCGCCGCTATTATTACAACCGCCGTCGCGGCCGTGTCGGAAAGGCTGTCGGCGGCCGTAGCGGCAATGGAGGGGGAGTCTATCCGCTTTGCGATCTTGCGGTTGAAGTAGAACATCCACAGCTTTATGACTATCGCCGCCCCGAGTATGCCCGTCGTCCACCACGAAAATGTCGTTTCGTCGGGCGATATTATCTTCTCTATCGAAGATTTGCCCAGCTCCAGAGCCATAAATATTATCACAACGGAAATTATCAGCCCTGCAATGTATTCGATCCTGCCATGCCCGAACGGATGTTCCTTGTCAGGCTTTTTCTCTGCCAGCCTGAACCCCGCCAGCGTTATCACGGATGACGCCGCGTCCGAAAGATTGTTCAGCGCGTCGCCTATCACCGCCACCGAACCGACAATCAGTCCCGCCGCAAGTTTTCCCGCAACAAGCAAAATATTCAATATTATTCCCGTAATGCCTGAAAGTTTTCCGCACGCCGTCCGCACGTCCGGGTCCTGCGCGCCGCCCTCAGGCACAAACAGCTTAAGCAAAAGTTCGCTCATATATCCTGCCTTTAATGTGTTCATCATATTGTATCACGCGCCGCCTGCAAAGTAAAGCGTTATTTTATTGTATGACCTGCCCGCCCGCCGTGTGTAATATTTTTTATACCGTCCTATTGCACAAAAAATAATAATATGCTAAAATAAAACCAAAAGGGGGCATACGGTATGATTTTAAGTGTCAAAGTAGATAATTTTCTCGTGTTCGGCGGGCAGGCGCAGCTGTCCCTCATTGCCGACATGCGCATAAAAAAATTCTATTCCAACGTTCATACTCAGGGCGCATACAACGTGCTTAAATCGGCGTGCATATACGGCGGCAACAATGTGGGCAAGACCTGCATGCTCAGGGCTGTTTCAACAATCAAAGCCGTGCTGTCCGATTCCGACTGCGCAATGCCCGTCAATATCTTCACGGGCAAAACGGCCTGTTCCCTCGGCGTGTCGTTTCTGAGCGGCGGGCGGGCGTACTCCTATGAATTTACTTACGACGCCGCCGACGACGGCAGCGGTCACGACCGCGGCTTTGTGTTCGAGCGCTTTGCCGAACTTACGGCCGACAGGCACGGCAACATGTCCGAACGCGAAATTTTCGTGCGCGACGTGCTTGGCGGCAGGTATTTTTTTGATGGCGACGCCGAAATAAGCAATCTGCTCAGCCTCGTTTCGCTTAGCAATATCCTAATATATACCGTCAACGATAAGCGTTACCCTGCCGTTGCGGAGTGCAAGTCCGTACTCACCGCGTTCGCCCGCTCGATAGAAGTGCTGGACATGAACAACATACCGATAGATAAGACGGTTTCCGTCCTGAAAAATAACCTGTCCATACGCGAACGCACTGTCGAACTCATAAAGCTTGCCGACCTCGATATCGACGACTACATCTATTCCGAAGGTCTTTCACGGCCCGTTTCCCTCCGCCCGCAGGAGGACGTGCTGTCCTTCCCCGACTGCTCTGAGGACATGTACCGCCTGACGTCCGTTCACCGCGGCAAACCCGTAAGAAGCCTTACATTCGACTCCACCGGCACAAAAAAGATGGTAGCCATAGCCAGCTATATCATCGAGGCTCTCACCGAAGGCCGAATACTTGTCGTCGACGAAATGGATTCTTCCCTGCACTTCAAGCTGACCCGCGCCATAGTTTCGCTGTTCAATAACGAGCTGAATACCTGCGCCCAGCTCATCTTCACCGTTCACGACGTCACCCTCCTCGACTGCCGCCGCCTGTTCAGAAAGGACCAGGTATGGTTTGCCTCCAAGGACGATTGCGGGGTAAAGCTCTATTCTCTTGCCTCGTTCACGGCGCGCAGCGATAACATCCGCAGCGATACCGACATAATCGAACGCTACAAGTCGGGCGCCCTCGGCGCTCTGCCCGAACCTGATTTAATAGCCGTGCTTCTCAGGAGGGAGGAAGATGAAGAGGAGAATTAGGCGCATAACTATCATCTGCGAAGGGTATGAAGAATTCGATTATCTCATGTCCCTGCTTCATCTCGGCCTGTGGAACGAGCTGTACAGCGTGCGCATAAAGAACGCGAAGTCGCTCACAAACATTCCTCCCGTCTATCAGAGCGAGTATCAGAACGACAATGCCGACCTCATTGTCGTGTTCTGCGATACCGAGCTGACCCCCTACGAACAGTTCAGATCCGTGTGCGAAAAGTTAGACCGCTTTCACGCCAGGCACGTCTGGAGCAATATAGTCTTTTTTTCCAACCCCTGTACCATGCAGGTGCAGCTTTCGCATTTCGGCAATGTCGCGCTTGAAAGCAACTCCAAACACCGCAACGCTCCTATTATAAAACAGCTGACGGGCGTTGATAATTACCGCGCCCGCGATGAACAGCGCAGGCACATAAACAGTCAGATAACAAGGCAGAATTATTTTGTCATGAAGCAAAATCTTGAACCGCTCAGCCGCGATTATAAGGTCAAACCATCAACAAATTTCCTCACCCTTTTAAATTATCTCGAAAATCCCAATCCCTCGTGGGTGGAAAGAATAGCCAAAAAGCTGTAACATGCGCTTGAACGGATATGTGAATGAATTGTTTGCGGTTACGCACATCTGTGCGCTCCCGCATATAATTCGGATACAGGCGTTATGCCCCGGCAATATCAGCCGCGGCGGCACATATATGCCGCCGCGGCTGATATTTTTTGTCCTGCCCAATCGCTTTGTCCAAGGTGAATATTCATATTTGCCCGCCATGCTTAATACAATATCAAAAAAGCACTTTTGGAGAGGACATGTTAAAATATTCGCGCATGACGGCGCAGGCCGCGCTGGAAAGTTTAAGAACGGACGAGCAGGGTCTTACTGCCTCCGAGGCCGCCGCCCGCCTTCAAAAAAACGGCCCCAATGTCATACAAAAGACAAAAAAGACAAATATTTTCACGCTCTTTCTGTCGCAGTTTGGCGACGTAATGACGCTCTTGCTCGTGGCGGCGGCCGCCGTTTCGGGCGTGATAGCTTTCATCTCGCGCGACTCTGCCGACCTGACCGACACGCTGATAATAATCGCCATTATCGCGCTCAACGCCGTCGTCGGCACCGTGCAGCAGTACAGGGCGGACAAGGCGATTGAAAGCCTTAAAAAGCTGTCGGCGCCTGCCGCCACGGTCCTGCGCGACGGCAAGGCCGTCAGGCTCCCCGCGGCAGAACTGACCGTCGGCGACGTCATAATGCTGGAGGAGGGCGACCTCGTGCCTGCGGACTGCCGCATACTCACGTCCGTGCGCCTCAGTGCGGACGAATCGTCCCTCACGGGCGAATCGGCGGCCGTTGAAAAGCACGACGGCGTCATCACCGATATAAAACCGCTCGGAGCAACTTTCAACATGCTCTTTTCGTCTACTTTTGTCGTCAGCGGCAATGCCTCGGCATTGGTCACGGGCGTCGGGCGCAACACGCAGATGGGCGCCATAGCCGACATGCTTGAAGGCGAAACCAAGGGCAAGACCTCGCTTGAGCGCACTCTTGACAAGCTCGGCAAGGTCATCTCAGCATTCGTGCTCGCCGTGGCGGCCGTCATCTTCATCTTTTCCGCCTTTGCCGGCGGCGAATTGCTGCGCTCTTTCATGACCTCCGTGGCGATAGCTGTCGCGGCCATTCCCGAAGGCCTGCCCGCCGTCGTCACCATAATAATGGCGCTGGGCGTCACCCGCATGAGCCGTAAAAACGTCGTTATCCGCAAGCTCAAGGCCGTTGAAACGCTCGGCGGCTGTACATGTATATGTACGGATAAGACGGGTACTCTCACCCGCAATCAGATGGAAGTAAAGTCTGTCTGGCTGTGCGGGGAAGAGGAAGAGTTGCTCTCCTGCATGACGGCCTGCAATAACGCCCGCGGCTCCGTGGGCGATCCCACCGAAGTCGCCCTCATAAACTACGCCCGCTCGCGCTCATTTTCCCGCACCTTTACCCGCACGGCGGAAAACCCTTTCTCATCCGAAAGAAAGATGATGAGCGTCACCGTCGAAGGCGGCGTCACATACGTCAAGGGCGCGCCCGACATATTGCTTAAAGTTTGTACGCGCATGGCGGACGGCAGTTCGTCGCGGCCCATGACCGAAAGCGATAAATCGGCCGTTCTCGCCCGCAATGCTTCCATGTCGGACGGAGCAATGCGCGTCCTCGCCTTTGCTTACAGGCAGGGCGCCGGCGAAAACGACCTCACCTTTATCGGCCTTGTGGGGCTTGCCGACGGCTTGAAGAGCGGCGTAAGGGAGGCGGTGGAGGAGTGCCGCCGCGCAGGCATTACAACTGTCATGATAACGGGCGACCATGCCCGCACGGCTCTTGCTGTGGCAAAACAGGCGGGTATATGCAGCGACCCCGCGCTCGTGTATTCGGGCGACCAGCTCGACGGCATGTCAAAGCGCGACCGCGCCGCCGCCATCCGCCGCGGCAGGGTATTTGCGCGCGTAACGCCCGCCCATAAAAACCTTATCGTCAAAATAAAGAAGAGCGGGGGCGAAGTCGTCGCCATGACGGGCGACGGGGTAAACGACGCTCCATCAATAAAATCTGCCGATATAGGCGTGGCAATGGGGGTAAGCGGCACCGACGTTACCAAAAGCGTCGCCGACATGGTCATTGCCGACGACTGTTTCACTACAATTGTCGCCGCCGTGCGCGAAGGCCGCCGTATCTCCGCAAATATCAAAAAGACCATAAATTTTTACCTCTCCACAAACCTTGCCGAAGTATTGGCCATTCTCATTGCCACGCTGGCATTCGTCGGCAGCGACTTCCTTTTGTCTACGCAGCTGTTGTGGATAAACCTCATAACCGACTCGTTTCCAGTGCTCGCCCTCGGCGTGGAAAAGGGGGACAGCGATGCTATGTCCCGCCCGCCCGAACGCGCCGAAAAGGCCATTTTAAGCAGGTCGTCGCTGCTTTCGATAGTATGTTCGGCGGTCTATATATGCGGCATAACTTTGGGCGTGTTCGCTTTCGCCCTGTTCAATTACGGCAACTCAACGGCCACAACAATGGCCTTTCTTACCGTGTCGTTTGCGGAACTGTTCCACGCCTTCAACGTCAGGCGCGAACGCCTTTCGGCATTCGGCAGCGGCGCGCTGTCAAACAAGGTACTGCTTGTCACGGTCGCCGCGGGCGTTGTCGCCAATGTTGTTCTTTGCCTTTCGCCGTTAGCTTCGGCATTCGGCATAGCCGGGCTTACGCCTGCACAGTGGGCGGCGGTGTTTATTCTGTCGCTGTCGGTCGTCGCCTTCGGCGAATTGTATAAATTCGCCGCGCGGGTCGTGCGCAGGGCGCGCAGGCACCACCGATTGTAAAAAATTACCATAATGTTAAAAATATTGACATTATTTGACCAATTATAATTGACATATTCTGCGCCTTTAATGTAAAATATTACAAATGACAGCATGTTACGGAGGAAAAACATGGAAGGAAAACTCAGCAAAAAGTTACTTGCCATCGGCGCCGTGCTGTGTGCGCTTGCCTTTGTCGGAGTAGGTTTTTCGGCGTGGTATATGTCGGGTACTACACAGTATTCTTTCGGCGGCAATGTTACGGTGGAAGATATCATCGGCAGTACTGCCTCGGTGACTATCGGTTCCGGGCAGGGCGACCAGTCTGTCATTTACGGCGCGCCTGACGATGCGGTAAACGCCTCTACATGGCTGTATTCCGACGGCCTCTCTACCGAAAATCTCACTCTTGAGTACGATTTCACTTTCGACGGCGTAACTGCTGCCTCGGCGTTCGCTCTTACCGTCACCGCGTCCGATTCCAACGCGGGCGGCATACAGTACACCTCGCAGTTCGGCAGCAGCTATAACAAAACGGCAAGTTATCTTATGGCGGTTAATAATGGATATATCGCCTCTGCCGAAGATGTGGCGATCACTTATACGTCTTCGGGCGTGAACAGCGGCATATCCTATGATACGTCAACCAAAACTTTCAAGTTCACGGGCGACCTCTCTACATGTACCGCACATGTCACATTCAAATTTTCCTGGGGTTCATCTTTCGACGGCGAAAATCCCTACTACACATACAAAGATCTTACTGACGAGGATGCTCGCATAAAGGCGGCGGATACCCTTGCTTACATTGCGGCCTGCCTTAGCGGCGTCAGTTACAGCATAGTGTTTACGCCTGTCAGCAATGTCTGATACAGCCATAATTCTCATAGCCCTTGCCGCGCTGTTCGGCATGCTCACACTCGTCTTTGTCACCGCGCTCTGTCGGGTCTGCGTTAAACAGACCTGCCGGCGCATAGCCGACGGCGCCGAGGACGGGCGGCTCATGTTGCCGCGCAAACGTCGCAGCCGCGCATTTTCAGTCGTTAAAAAGTCGTTGTTTATCATACTTGCCGCCGCTGCGCTCTTTTTTGCTGTCAATGCGGTAGTGTTCAGGCTGTCTGGTGGCAGAAAGTATTTAGGCTTCGCCGCGCTTGCCGTAGCCTCAGGGTCAATGAGCTATGTGTCGCAGACAAACGACCTGCCCGACGACGCGCTTTCGGGCTTCGACGCGCTCGACCTCATCTTCATTGTCAGCGCAGACGAAAGTCAGCTGGCGCTCTACGATATTGTCGCCTATCGGTCGGCGGAAGGCGCAATAATCATCCACCGTATTGTCGACATCACGCAGCTGGGCGGGCGCACGTACTACGTTATGCGCGGCGACGCCAATACCGCCGCGGACGGAACGGCCATCAGCTACGAAGCCGTAATCGGCAAATACTGCGGCGCAAAAATACCCGGCCTCGGCGCGGCAATACTGTTTTTGCAGTCATGGTACGGTATCGTCACCGTTGTTGTCCTCGTCTATATTGTCTGCGTGTACGACAGCTCTGTCAAAAAGATAAAATCGGCGGAGAAGAGCCGGCGGGCAGTCATAGAAAATTAAAATAAATTTTTTCGCAAATTTTTTAAAAAATAAGATAATGTTTTGACAAAGCGCTTAAATTATGTTATATTATTTAGGCGTTGAAATTTTTTCAGGCCTGCGGATGTACCCAAGTGGCTCAAGGGGCTCCCCTGCTAAGGGAGTAGTGCGGGAAACCGCAGCGCGAGTTCAAATCTCGCCATCCGCGCCACTTCTTCAATACGTAAAAGACAGGATGGTCCTTTGCGGCTGTCCTGTCTTTTTACTCTTAATAAGTAAAACTATAAGAGCGGCAACATGCTTATATCAAAAATAATAATATTTAATTATCTTCCGTTGCTTGCAAAGTCATTATTAGTGTGTTAGAATTAGTGTGTCGGAATATAATATACAGCAAGAGTGGGGATCAAGAGAGGATATAAATGAAAATAGTATTTTTTGGTGACTCTATAACAGACTGCGGCAGGGACAGAGCGGACGAAACTTCTCTCGGCAACGGATATGTAAAAATTCTCGCAGATAAGCTCCGTCCCATATATCCCGATATGGATATCGAGCTTATCAATAAGGGTATAACGGGCAACAGGATAAGCGATCTTCTCGATCGCGTCGATAGCGACGTAATCGCCGGCAAGCCCGACGCCGTGGTCATAATGATAGGCATAAACGACGTCCTGCATAAATTTTCGCTCGGCAAAGAACTTGACCTTACCAAGTTGGAAAGCGATTTAAAGTTACTCATCAAAAAACTCAAGGACGCGGGCATAGTCGTCATTTTCCTTGAACCTTTCCTTTTGCCCGCCCCCGATAAAAAGCGTATGCGCCCTCTCTTTAACAAGGAGCTTGAAATCATCAACCGCATCTGTGTAGAGATGTGCGATGAGTTCGTCGCCTATGACGAAATGTTCAACGGCCTGTGCGAAAGTACGCCCTACACATTATTCTCGGCCGACGGCGTTCATCCCCTGTTTGAAGGGTCGGACATAATTGCAAACACGGCCATTAAGGCCATTCGCAGACATCTGATGTAACGGGGTCGCAGTCTGCAATGTATGATAATTATCATTCGGTTAAGCAACGGCTCAAGGTCATGCTTGCGGCAGTCCTTGTCTTGGCCTTTGTCGGCGCCCTGCTCACAGACATGGGCTGGGAATTTGGAATAATCGCCTTTGTCACAGGCATTTCTGCCTGCTTCCCCATTATCGGCGAACTGTATTACATGGATAAGGTGAGGCGCAGAACTTTTAACGACAAAAATTGACATTGAACGACGCGGAGCGGAAACAGTTTGTTTCCGCTCCGCGTCGTCTGTATTTACAGAAGTTGTGTTCTCAGGAACACAGCTTTTTCAATGCAAGTTTATATATGTCAAAGCACTTTCTTATCTTTTCAAAGGTTATATATTCGTTGGGCTGATGTATGGTGCTTTCTTCGCCCTCTTCCTCGGGGCCGAACGCCGCGCCGTATTTCAGCGCCCGCGCATACGTTCCGCCGCCTATTGCAATGGGGCTGGCCTGTTTGCCCGTAACTTCGTTATATACGGACAGCAGAGTCTGTATAAGATGGCTGTTCTTGTCGTTGAACAGCGGCGCCTGGTCATGAATAATGTTGTACGCAACGCCCTGCGCGTCGAGTATCTCTGTTATCTGTTCGAGCCTGTAAGTGGCGGGGTAACGTATATCGCATGTTACAAGGATATTTTCGCCCGACTGCTCTATAATGTTGGGCGAAAAAGTCAAAGGTCCCGTTTCGTCCTTCAGTTCCTTCAGTCCCATATTTTTTGTGAACAGCGCAAATTCAATATCCTTCAGCCCCAGGTATTCAAGCATGGCGGGTATGGCGTTGATTCCCTTGTCGGGCGTGGAGCCGTGCGCGCTCTTCCCGCGGGAAATTATCTTTTCCCCGTCGTGTTTAAGGTCGTGCGCAGAAATTATGTTCAGCTTAGCCAGCTTTTTGCTGTCAAGCGGCGCAACGGCCTCGCAGTAGTCGCATACCATGTTGGGTATGTTTCCGCCCTTCAGCCCTGTAAAATCGGCGTCCGCGCAGTTGAAGATAAACTGTACTTTAAGTGCGCCCTTTTCTGCATAGATTACGGGGAAGTCGGCGTCGGGCGAAATGCCCTCTTCGGGCATGGTTGCCACTTTGTTATAATGGTCTATGCACGCCCAGCCCGCCTCCTCGTTGCAGCCGAGTATCAGCTTTATCGTGCGGTTGGGCTTAAAGCCCTCCTCTTTAAGGGCATACATGGCGTACAACGCTATCATTGCCGGCCCCTTGTCGTCCATCGTGCCGCGTCCCCATATCCGGGAGTTGACTTCGTCAATCTCACCGCCGAAGGGATCGTGCGTCCAGCCGTTGCCCGCGGGAACAACGTCTATATGTGCAAGCACGGCAAAATCTTTGCCCTTTCCCCAAACTATCTCTCCTACATAATTGTCGTAATTATGCGTTTCAAATCCCATAAATTCTGCCAGGGAAAGGTAGAAATCGAGGCACTTTGCCGTGTCCTCGCCAAAGGGCATACCCTCTTTTGCGGGCGCCATGGCAGAATTATACGTCACCGCCTGTGAAATGTTTTTAACTATATCGTCAAAATAATCAGCCATATTTTTGTCCTTTATTATATTTTAACTATAAATCATTATACACTTTTTTAAATTTATGGTAAAATGTTTTAAAGTGGTTTTATAAAATTTGCACACGGGGTTTTTTATTATGCACGAGGGACATCGCAAGCGGCTCTTGGAAAAACTAAAAAACGGCGACAATCTCTTTGAACACGAACTGTTGGAAATACTTCTCTACAACGCCTATCCCCGCGTAAACGTCAATCCCATCGCCCATAACCTCCTGCAGCGTTTTGCCAGCATAAGCGAGGTAATCAACGCAAGCATGGAGGAGCTTATGCTTGTGGACGGCGTGGGCGAAAACGTAGCCATGTACCTCAAGTGCATAGGCGAGTGCATGAAGTTCAAAAACGATTGCCAGAGCTTTGCCGTAATAAAGAACAACGCCGATTTTACCCGTTTTGCCTCCATGCGCCTGAGCGGAAAGGCGGCGGAAGTGCTCGAATTTTATCTGGTAGACAGAAGCGGCAGGGTGTGCAGAGTGTGTTCGTTTACGGACAAACATCCCTCCCGCGTATCCGTCCAGCCGGAGGATTTGGTAAAGATTATTTCCGCTTACCATCCGCACGCCATTTATGTCGCGCACAATCACGTCGACTGTCCGTGCGATCCGTCGCCCTCCGATGACGACATGACCAAAAAGATACAGCTCATCTGCAGTATGAACAACGTCCGTCTTATCGACCACTGCATCTGCGCCCCCGACGGCATTTTCAGTTATTTCATGTCCAACCGCCTCGATAAAATTGCCTACGAATATTCCGCCTCATACTTCTTCAGACAAAAGCTGTAATATCCGCCCCTCAGTCAATATTTACGCTCCCTGTGCAGCAATATTGTATATTTTTACTCTTTTTCTTGAATATATTACAATATTTTCACAAGATTATTGTTTATCCTTAATAAAAACAGGGTATATTATAGGTGTAGACGGAAGGGAAAATTCGTCTGCTACAGAGCGCGGATATGTTGCGCGGCCGGTACAGGCCGGGTAAAATAGCAGAGGGGGAACCTTGTAAAGCGCGCTCATTCTGCAGTATACACATACAATAATGAGTTTTCAATATTTTTCTCTCCATATTAAAAGGCATCCGGCAATTTGCCGGGTGCCTTTTAATATTCTTCCGAACATTCTGGGTATATAAAATTTTATCGAATTGATTATTTATTTTATTTCACGCATGGCATATATAGTGGTATAATAATTGCAAAATTACTCTTGCGGAGTGTGAATATAATGAACGGAAAAAAAATTTTAACTGTGCAGGATCTGTCCTGCGTTGGTCAGTGTTCGCTGACCGTAGCGCTGCCCGTGCTTTCGCATTACGGCGTGGAGGCGGCCATTCTGCCCACGGCGGTGCTTTCCAACCACACCATGTTCAAAAGCTGGTCTTACCTTGACCTCACGGACGAAATCCCGAATATCTTTGAAAAGTGGAGGGATAACGGCATAAAGTTTTCCGCCTTCCTTTTGGGCTATCTCGGTAAGCTGTCCATAATGGAGCTGTGCAAACGCGCCTTTAACGAATTTTCCGAAGATGGCGCGCCCGTCATAATCGACCCCGCCTTTGGCGACAACGGCAAGCTGTACGGCGGATTCGACGGCGCCTACGTCGCCGCTATGCTCGACCTTTTAAAGAGCGCGGATATCATTCTGCCCAACCTCACCGAGGCAACTTTCCTCCTCGGCGAGGAATATAAAACTCAGTACGACAAAGCTTATGTGGAAGGCATAGCCAAAAAGCTCCATGCCGCCACGGGCGCGACCGTCGTCATAACGGGAGTGGAGCAGGACGGACTGATCGGCGAACTCATAAGCGACGGGGAGAACTGTGAATACGTCCTTTTGGAAAAACTCCCCAAATTCTCCCACGGCACGGGCGACATCTTCGCCGCGGCCTTCACGGCCAAATATATCAACGGCGCGTCGCTTGCGCAGTCCTGTGCAACGGCGGGCAAACTCGTTGCCGACTGCCTGAAAGCCACGCAGGATTGGCACGATTACGGCGTGCAGTTCGAAGACGTGCTTCTCGCGCAGACGTCGGAAAAGTAAATTTAGTATAATACAGACAGCGTGCGGTGACGTTTTCGTCACCGCACGCTTGTCTTTACAGTATCATAAATCAAAGGCTATTGCCGTAATATCGTCCTCAAGTTCCGTCCCGAAGGCGCGCAGGTTATATTCCAGATCTTTAATGAACTCCTCGCCCGTGCGCGCATAGGACAGTGTGCGCATGGCCCCCTCAACGCCGAACATTTCACCGCTCTTATTGCGGCACTCCGTCACGCCGTCGGTCAGCAGTACAAGTATATCCCCTTTTTTGTAGGGTATAGTGTCCTCAAAATACCTCGGACTGTCGAACCAGTTCGATACCGGGGGGGAGTTCAGCATTATGCGCGTTATGCCCCCGCCCGACTTTAACAATATGGGTACATTGTGCCCCGCCATGGAGTAGGTTATGCTGTTTTCGTCAATCCTTGCGGCGGCAACGGTCACATAATTCTTTTCGTCAAGGTTGAGTTCCCTGAATTTTTCCGAAAGCGCGCTTATCGCCTTTGCGGGCGAATGTATGTCCTTGTCATAAGCCGCCTTAACAAACGCCGTCAACATTCCTGCGGATATGCCCTTGCCCGAAACATCGGCTATCACGCCGCATGCCGAGCCGTCAACTTCAAACACTTCGGGCAGGTCGCCGCCTATATCGCGGCAGGGTATATACATGTAAGAATATCTCTTTCCCGCCACCCACTTGCCCGCGGGTAAAAGTTTCTGCTGAATACTTCTGGCCGAGTGCAGCTCGCTGGCTATCTCTGATTGAAGCGCGTCGTCTATAATTCCCATGCACAGCCCGTCGCCTATCGGCTTTACGGTCAGCACAAACGAAATCTGCCCCGCGCCGTCTGCTCCGTTAACCTTCACCTGCACGCGCTGCATGGTCGGGCGGTCGGAATACAGCGAATCTTCAAAGGCATGAACAAGCATGCAATTTTTAACGCAGTCCGCCGCGCCGCACCGCTTAATGTTGCCCGTGCAGCCCACAACCTTGCCCAAACTGCCCTTTTGCGCCTGAGCGGGGAACAGCGCCCTGAAAGCGGCGTTGGTATATACGACTTGAAGTTTTTTGTCGGTAACGACCAGTCCCGAAGGTATCTCGTCGAGCAGTCGCCTGTAATATCTTTCAATCATTGCATGTCAATTTATGCGGCCGTCTGTCAGTCGGCGTGCGGCATATAAAATCTCAGCTTGCCGCTCACTAGCTCAGCGTTTATGCTCTTGCAGTCCTTTAAATCATAAAGTTCGCCTTCGGCCTGAATGGTAATATCCGGTGCGTCCGGATAGATGGCTGCCCTTTTGCAACGCAGTTGGGTTATTTCCTTAATCCCGCCGAGTTTGCCGAACATGAGTTTTGCAAAGGCAAAAAAAGTCTTGAATACCGACAGATAGTCTACTATCAGAATGTCCATATATCCGTCGTCAACCTTTGCGTCGGGGAAAAGTTTTATTCCGCCGCCTATCTGTCTGCCGTTGCCCAGGCAGGCTATAAGGCCTTTGTAATGCTTTCTCTCGCCGCCGTCCACTTCAACCGAAAAGGAATTTGCCCTGTATAACAGCAGGCTCTTGAAAAATCCGTAAATATATTTGCTCTTGCCCTTGTGGTTGGCGGCGTATGTGCGTTTAAGCACGTCAACGTCCATGCCGTAGCCCACGGCGTTCAGCGAACGCAATCCGTTTGAAAGCTGTATGTAGTCAATAAATTCGGGCGAGCGGAAGGCTATTATCTGCGCGGCATACTTCACGTTGTTTTCGGGCAGGCCTATCGCGGCTGCAAAGTCGTTGCCGCTGCCTATGGGTATTATGCCCAGCCTGCACCTGTCAGGGTACTTTATGCCGTTTAAAACCTCGTGCAGAGTGCCGTCGCCGCCCATGGCAATCAGTCTTGTTGTCTGTCCGTCCTGCGTCAGTTCGCCCGCAATCTTTGCGGCATGTCCCGCATATTCGGTCATGTGTATGGCATACTGTTTGCCCGCCCTGTCGAACACGCTCTTTATTATATCCAGATCGTCCGCGTTTTTGCCGTTAAGCCGCGTAGAATTTACTATTAAATGATACATTATTTTGCCCCATATTTGCACGCAACTCTCTGCATTTGCGTCGCTTTTGTACCAGATTACAATAATTATACATTATATTTGTAATAATTGCAAACAAAATAAAAATGTGCTACAATTATTTAAACAATTATGTTGGATATCGTACCTCAGATTTTAATTGCCCTGGCCGCGGCATTTCCGCGCAAGCTGTATATCGTGGGCGGAGCCGTGCGCGATCACCTCGCGGGTCTTTCTCCTGAAAGAATCGATTGGGATATATGTTCCCCCGTTCGGGCAGAGGAGGCGGCGCGCATAGCCGCCGCGCTCGGTTTTACTGTCGTTGCAAGTTACCCCGCCACCGGCAGTTTAAAACTGCGCCATGACGGTGCGGACTATGAATTTACTTCCTTCCGCACGGACAGCTATTCGTCGTGCGGACACAGGCCCCGCTCGGTCAGCTTTACCGACGATATCAAGCTTGACGCAGGGCGGCGTGATTTTACATGCAACGCCGTCTATTTCGATATATCGTCGGGTAAAATCGTCGACCCGCTCGGCGGCGCGGCCGATATAGCCGCAAAATTCCTCAGGCCGTGCGCGCCGCCTTCCGCGCTCTTTGCGGAGGACGCCGTGCGTATTCTGCGCCTTGCCCGTTTTTACGGCGAACTTGGCTTCGGCGTCGATGATGAATGCGTTGCGGCGGCCCGCCTCGCTTCGCCGTTGCTGTCAGGGATTCCGCCGTCGTGGCTGTGGCGCGAGTTTTCCGGCATACTCGCCGCCGACGAAAAATATGCAGCGGCGGGGGGATGCGGCAGGGCGCTTGGCCTGTTGCACTCGGTGGGCGCGCTGAATAAACTCTTTCCCGCGCTCTGCGCGGACGGCGCGGCGCCGTCTTCGGCAATTGCCGCCGCCGGCGCCGCGCCTGAAAAAATTCGTCTCGCCGCCTTGCTGTACTCTTTGGGCGGCCGCGGGGCAGAGGAGGCGCTGCGCCCCTATCCCGTTCCCAAGGCCGAACTTCATCGCTGCGTCGGGCTGATATCCTCGCTCCGCAGGTTACAGCATCCGTCTTTGCCTCTCCGCCACGTCATACAGCAAAATGCCGACTGCATGGCCGAACTCTGCGCGCTCGCCGCGGCCGTGGGGGAGGACGTCTCTGCATGGCTGGCCGAATACGCCGCAATGCAGGCGGAGGGCGCGCCCTTAAAACTTTCTGATCTCAATGTCCGCGGTGACCAACTGCGCCTTGCGGGCATACCCCCCGCAATGATCGGCAGTGCGCTCGGTTACCTGCTCAAAGTCTGTGCAGACCGCCCCGAACTCAACTGTCGGGAAAAACTGATCGCGCTTGCATCCGATTTTATCGAAAATTAAAATGCACGCAAGTTCCGCCGTCCCGCATTAAATAAGTTGACAAGCAAATAAAATTGAGGTATTATAATAAAGTATTTGCGGTATTCCGCAATAGCGGCGCAAATCGCCGCGCATACACCTTGCGTATTGCCCGTCAATACGCCGAATATGACCGGGAGGTGAATCTATGAAAACTTACGAGATGCTCTACGTGTTAGACAGCGCGCTCGCAGACGAAGCAAAGGACGCTTTCGAAGCGAAGTTCTCTTCTATCATCGCAAGCTTCAACGGTAAGGTCGTTTCCACTGACAAGTGGGGCGTGAAAAAGCTGGCTTATCCCATCAAGTATAAGTCCGAAGGCTATTACGTTCTTATGACCTTTGAAGCCGAAAGCGGTGTAGTAAAGGAGCTTGACCGCGTTGCAGGCCTCTCTTCCGAAGTTTTGAGAAGAGTAATTACCGTAAAAGCGTAAACTAAAGGATAATTATCATGAACAGAGTTTTTTTAATTGGCAATCTCACCCGCGATCCCGAACTGACTGAAACTTCTTCGGGCGTAGCAGTATGCCGCTTTTCAATTGCCGTAAACCGCAATTATACTTCGGGCGGCGAACGCCAGACCGACTTTTTCAATTGCACGGCATGGCGCGGCTTGGGCGAAAATGTTGCCAGATACGCAAAAAAGGGTAATAAAGTCGCGGTAATGGGCTCGGTCGAGCTTCGCAATTATGAAGACAGCCAGGGCGTAAGGCGCACGGCGGTAGATATCATCTGCAACGATGTCGAGTTCTTAACTCCCCGCTCATCCGGCGGCGCTGCGGACAGCGGCTACGAAAGCGATTTCGCCCCCGCACAGCCTGCGTCAGAAAAACGCAAGCCCTCGCTTCAATCTTTCGATGATGACGGCGACATTCCTTTTTAAGCGTGTAACATTCTAAAAGGAGAATTAAAATGGAAGAAAAACCCGTTAAGAAGAGCTATAAAAAAATGCCCCGCAAAAAGGTCTGCGTTTTCTGCCAGGAAAAGGTAGAACTTATCGACTATAAGGACGTAAACCGTTTAAAGAAATTCGTAACCGAATCGGGCAAGATGCTTCCCCGCCGCATGAGCGGCACCTGCGCAAAGCATCAAAGGGAGCTTTCCAAGGCAATCAAGCGCGCAAGAATAGCCGCTCTTCTGCCTTTCAAGGGCGAATAATCGCAGGAAATTGAACTTTATAATAAAACAAAAAGCGGACTTATCAGTCCGCTTTTTGTTTTGTGTTTTTACAGAATGTCCTTGCAAAAGTTCTCTGCTTATGTTATAATGCAGTCACCACACAAATTCAATATTCTATATAACGGATACGAATAGGCATTTCGTATCTCTATTTTCCGTTATGTAGGAGAATTTGTGTGGTAACAATCGGGGATACTAATGCAGGGCGTGTCTTCGGTTGGAGATACGCTTTTTTATTTGTCCTGTAAATAATCTTTAAGGAGGAGAATTATGAAAAAATGCAGTAAGTGCGGCAAGGAATTTGAAGGCAACTATTGTCCGTACTGTGGCACAAAAGCAATCTATTGCTCTAATTGTGGTGTGCCTATGGAAGAGGGGCAGAAGTTCTGCAAGCAATGCGGCGTGCGTGTATCGGAAAGTGTTGAAGTGGTTTACCAAGACGAAGACGACGCTATGAGTTATAAACCTGCTCCCAATGGCGGCAAGACCTTAAAAATGCTCATAGTTAAGGTAGTGCCTTTGTTTGCAGTCATATATGGCGCACTTACTCTTCTTGTTTTCCTTAACTTAGATTTGATTTCAACATCCGTCAATGATATAACCCTGACTCTCAGAATGAGTTGTTATGAGGTACTTGACAGCGAAGGAACAGATCGGATATATGCTATTGCACTTTTATTGATCGCAATAGCCGTTTTAATAGTTGGTCTTTTACATTTCTTATATATGGCATTTAATGTGTCGCAATATAATGTATCAAGCAGGCGTGTAGTAAGGATAAATAACAAAGTTACTATTTTAGAGATATTACTTATGGTTGCTGAAGTTATTACAGGCTGTTTAATGGCAGTATTGATAAACAATGAAATTTCCTCGCTCAATGTCGATACCGGCTCAATTATTGATTACAACAATTTTATTAGTGTAGGTGCTGGCGTAATTTGTGTTATTGCTGTCGGAAGTACATTTGCCGTTATTACAATAATCGTGCATTATATAAACAGCTTCTTCTGTAATGCACATACTTAATTATGTAAATCTGTATTAAAAAAGCCAACGACTCTCCGTGCGAAGAGTCGTTGGCTTTTTTCTTGATTTGCATTATTTGCATAAGATAGAAGTGGATAAAAGTCCTTGCAGGGGAGGCGGCTTATTCTTCGTTGCCGTCGGGCGAGCCGTCGCTGTCAGCGGCTATATGCGTGTTTTTGCCGTTTGCGCTTTCATATCTGTGTATTTCAATATATCCTATAATGAATACAATAAGTCCCGCGCCTATAAGGCAGGAGATAGGTATTACACCGTAGTTGGCATTGCCCGTCGCCGCCGTCACAATGGCCACAAGCATAGTGCCTACAAACGAAGCGCCCTTGCCGAAAATATCCATTATTCCGAAAAATTCGCCGCTCTTTTCAATAGGTATTATCTTTGCAAAATAGGAGCGCGAAAGTGCCTGAACGCCGCCCTGCAAAAGTCCTACGCATACTGCCAAAAACCAGAATTGCCATGCCTGTGTCAGCCATATCGCAAAGATTGCTATGCCGAGATATCCTGTAATGAATACTATGATAAGTTTGCCGTTGTCATACTTTTTCGCCAGCACGCCAGAAATTATCGCGCAGGGGAAGGCGATTATCTGCGTCAGCAACAGCGCAAGCACAAGCTGTATCTGGTCTATGCCGAGCGCAAGTCCGTATGTCGTCGCCAAATCAATTATCGTATATACGCCGTCGATATACAGGAAGAACGCCACAAGGAATATAAGTATGCCCTTTTTGTTGGGCAGTTTTTCTTTGAATATCGAAAAAAGTCTTTTGAAAGAATTTCTTATCGCCTTTGGCTGGCGCTTTATATAATGAACTTGCTTGAAGCTTTTTGAAAGCGGCAAAGTAAAGCACAGCCACCACACGGCATTGAGTATAAAAATCACAATGTAAGCTATTGTAGCGCCGATCATTTCATAAAGGGAAAGAATGTACAGCCCTATGCTTATAATGAAAGGTATGCAGCTGCCTATGTATCCCCATGCGTATCCGTGCGAAGATATCACGTCCACGCGCTCCATGTCGGTCACGTCGGTCAGCATGCTGTCGTAAAATACAAGACTGACGTTGTATGACATGCGCGTGATTACGAACACTGCCACAAATCCCGCAAGAGGAAGGGGCATGCCCAACAGCGCGCAGCCGACTATGCCTATCAGTGCCGAAGCTAAAAACAACGGTCGTTTCATGCCCTCGCTGTCGGCAAAGGTGCCTACTATCGGACTTATTACCGCAACTGCCAGCGTTATCACCGAGGTAACAACCGACCAAAATGATTGGTACTCCGTGCCGGACATGCCCTGTGCCGCACATAGTTCTTCAACTATTATGGGTATAAACACCGAACACAGAAGCGTGAAAGCCGAATTGCCCACGTCGTACATTATCCATTTTTTCTCAATGGATGTAAACCTGCTCTGTTTTTTTGTTTTTGTTTTTTGCATATATTCATCCTCATTTTCCGCGCGCCGATGGCGGCGGCAATATTATTCGTAGTTTCTGTCAAACCTTGCGCATAGTCCCGCGCAGTTCAGGTTCTGAATAAAATTTTCGGCAAGCTGCGTTGCAATCTCCTTTGCGTTCCCGAACAGCTCAAACATGCGCTCGTTGCTCTCAGTGCATACGGGGTCGGGCAGGGGGAGCATAACCTGGTCGGGCAGCTCATCGCCTACAAGTTTTAACAGCCCGCGCACTATGCCGCGCTTGACGCCGGTCGGGCAGACAAACAGATTGCATATCGTCCGCATATCCTTCAATGCGCGGACAATCTCCCGCGAGGAGAGCGAGAAGTATGGCGCTATCACCTCTGCACAGCTCCCGTCGGGTATTATATGTCCGCACAGCTTGCTCTTTACGGCGTTCTTGCCGTCGGCGTTCAGCAGAAAACGGTCAAACTCCACTTCAAGTTTGGTGTGCGTTATGCCCAGTGCCTTGCGCTCGCTCTCCACATAGCCGTGGCAGGTGCTGTCCAAAGCAAAATGAGTTATAAACCCCATAGTATATGCCAGCGAAGGCTCTCCGCCCTCTGAAATCAGCTCCTTTGCGCGCTCAAAGAAGGGCAGGGCGCTCTCTCTGTGCATTGCATAGCCAAACCTGTTTACGGGGTTGCTCTTTACGGCCCTGTAATAAAATAAGATATCGGGCCCGTGACAACCTATAAGGTAAAGAGTAAGGTTGTCCTTAATCGCCTTTTGCGCCTCGTCGGGCAGGGTCGGCAGCACTTCGTTTGCAAATTTAAAGTGTGCGTATGTCGATGGCATAGCTAAATTCTCCAATAAATATTATACATGCGCAATGTAACAAAATCCGCAATTATACTTAATAATATTGTAAAATAAAAAAAATTTACAGTCAAGGGAATTTACGGTATAATACGGGCCGCGGACGAAATACAAATTTCGTCCGCGGCCCTGTGAAATAAAAATTCTCAGTTATAGTGTCTCTGTCCGAATATAGCCGTGCCAATGCGCACCATGTTGCTGCCACATTCAACGCACAGTTTCCAATCTCCGCTCATGCCCATGGAAAGCACTTCAAACTGCGGGTAAATTGCATGCAGCCTGTCGTACTTGTCCCTCATCAGCGTTGCCAGCCTCCGCAGCTCGGCCTCGTCGTCGATAAACGGGAGCATGGCCATCAGTCCGCGCACATTCAGCGCCGGCATGGCCGCAACTTTGGCGCACGCATCTTCGGCCTCGTCAAGTTCAAACCCGCCCTTAGTTTCTTCATTGCCTATGTTTATCTGAACAAGCACGTTGCTCACTACGCCCGCGGCGGCGCTCCGCCGCGAAATTTCTTCGGCAAGATTGAACCTGTCCAATGAATGGTACAGGTCGATTTTTCCTATCAGGTACTTGACTTTGTTGGTCTGCAAATGGCCTATAAAATGCCTTTGCGGACAGCCCTCTATAAGGCTGTACTTGTCCCTGAACTCCTGAACGTGATTATCGCCTATGTCGGTTATGCCTGCGCGTATGGCGCGGTTTATGTCGTCGGGCGTCTGCGTCTTTACGGCGGCCACAAGCGTAACCTTCTCGCCGAAGCCGTTTTTTGCAGGCACTTCGGCCAATAAATTTTTAACGTTGTCTTCTATCATATATTTTTTGCGATTAAGGCGGCCATCTCCTTGCAGCCCACTTTAATCTTGTATTGTTCCATAATGTCCGCAGTGCGGTATCCGCTGTCCAGAACCTTTTGCACGGCAATCTCTATTGCGGCATATTCTTCCGTAAGGTCAAAACTGTCCCTCAGCATCATTGCCGCGGCAAGTATGGTGGCTATGGGGTTTGCAACGTCCTGCCCGGCTATGTCGGGCGCCGAGCCGTGAATAGGCTCGTACAGTCCCCGCTTTGTGTCGCCGAGGGAGGAGGAGGCCAGCATGCCTATCGACCCCGTAACCTGCGCGGCCTCGTCGGAGAGTATGTCGCCGAACATATTGTTTGTAACCACAACGTCAAACTGCGCGGGGTTTTTTACTATCTGCATGGCCATATTGTCGACAAGCATGTCGGTAACTTCTATCTGCGGATAGTTTTTGGCGCAGAACTCATGCACGGTCTTTCGCCACAGTCTGCTGCTCTCCAGCACGTTTGCCTTGTCTACGGACACAAGTTTCTTGCTGCGCTTTGAGGCAAGTTCGCATGCGATTCTCGTTATGCGCTCTATCTCTTTTACAGAATATTTCTCCGTGTCCCAGGCATAGTCGCCGTTCTCGTCGGCGCCGACGCCCCTTTCGCCAAAGTATATCCCGCCTGTAAGTTCGCGCACGATGATAATCTCTATGCCGTCCTTTACATATTCGAACTTCAGGGG
Organism: uncultured Clostridia bacterium; assembly: GCA_964447305.1. Classification (GTDB taxonomy): domain Bacteria; phylum Bacillota; class Clostridia; order Christensenellales; family Borkfalkiaceae; genus Coproplasma. The sequence goes on along the minus strand of CAYURN010000004.1, from coordinate 14,281 downwards.
CGAAGCCTTTGCAAGGTTACGCCACAGCTTTGCGGGGCGGATGTTTGAATACAGCCCCATGGCCTTGCGTATTCTTAAAAGTCCCTTTTCGGGACGTTTATCCACGGGCATATCGTCCCACTTGTATCCGCCCACGGCGCCCAGAAGCACGCTGTCCGCGGCAAGGCAGCCGTCTATCGTCTCCTGCGGCAGTGGGTCGCCGCATTTATCTATCGCGTATCCGCCTATCGGATAGTGTTCGAAGATAAATTCATGCCCGAATTTTTCGCCTATCCTGCCCAGCACTTCAATTGCTCCCGCACAAATTTCGGGGCCTATTCCGTCGCCGTCGAGTACGGCTATGTTATATTTCATGACTGTTTTTCCTTCTTTGCAAGGTTGTTTAAAAGCCCGCCGTCCTCAATTATCTGCTGAATGAAGGGGGGGAAGGGTTGAGCTTCGAATGTCGCTCCTGTGGAAATGTCCGTAATTTTTCCTGCGGCAAGGTCAATTTCAACCTCGTCGCCTTCGGAAATTGCCGCGGCCGCTTCGGGACATTCAAGTATGGGCAGTCCGATATTTATGGAGTTGCGGTAGAATATTCTCGCGAAACTATTGGCTATCACCAGCCCGATTCCGCTCGCCTTTATGGCTATCGGCGCATGTTCGCGCGACGACCCGCACCCGAAGTTGTCGCCTGCAACAATTATGTCCCCGGGCTTGACGCGGGTTATGAATGTACTGTCTATGTCCTCCATGCAGTGGCTTGCAAGCTCGCTTTCAGAGGTAGTGTTCAGGTATCTTGCCGGAATTATTACGTCGGTATCAACGTCGTTTCCGTATTTAAAAACTTTGCCCTTGACTTTCATTGCAATTCCTCCGGCGAAGTAAGTTTACCCGTTACGGCAGAAGCCGCCGCAACATAGGGTGAGGCAAGGTAGACCTCGCTCGTCACATGACCCATTCTGCCCACAAAGTTGCGGTTTGTCGTCGAAACGGCTCTCTCGCCCTCGGCGAGTATGCCCATGTAACCGCCCAGGCAGGGTCCGCAGGTGGGGGTGGAAACTATTGCGCCCGCTCCTATAAATATATCTACAAGCCCTTCGTGAACGGCCTGCATATAAATTTCGTTGGTGGCGGGGATTATTATCGCGCGCACGTTTTTTGCCACCTTTCTGCCCTTAAGTATGCCTGCGGCGATGCGCAGATCGGATATATGCCCGTTGGTACACGAACCTATCACCACCTGGTCTATGGCAATGTCGCCCCACTTTTCAGGCGTCCGCGTGTTTTCGGGCAGGTGGGGGAATGACACCGTGGGCTTCAGTGCGGACAGGTCTATTTCAATTACCCTTTCATACTCCGCGTCGGGGTCGGCTTCAAATATCTTCGGCTCGCGCTTGAAGCGTTTTGCCATATATTCGAGCGCAACTTCGTCCACGGGGAAAATGCCGTTCTTCGCGCCCGCCTCGATTGCCATGTTGCATATCGTAAAGCGATCGTCTATGTCAAGATATTTTATGCCGTCGCCCGTAAATTCCATGGACTTATACAGCGCGCCGTCCACGCCTATCATGCCTATTATGTGCAGGATTATGTCCTTTCCGCATATATATTCCGCGGGCTTGCCCTTGAGTACGAATTTAATGGCGGAAGGCACTTTAAACCAGCACTTTCCGCTCATCATGCCCGCCGCCATATCGGTCGAGCCGACTCCCGTCGAAAACGCCCCCAGCGCCCCGTAAGTGCAGGTGTGGCTGTCCGCGCCGATCACAAGATCGCCTGCGCCAACCAAGCCCTGTTCGGGCAAAAGTGCGTGTTCAATGCCCATTCTGCCAACGTCGAAAAAGTTTTCAATGTTCTGCTCTGCCGCAAACTGACGGCAGATTTTGCACTGCTGTGCGCTCTTTATGTCCTTGTTGGGAACAAAATGATCCATAACCAGCGCTATCTTCGAGCTGTCCTTAACGCTTTCCGCGCCTGACTTTTTAAATTCCTTAATGGCTACAGGCCCTGTGATGTCGTTTGCAAGCACAAGGTCAAGTTCGGCCATTATCAGCTGTCCGGCTTCCACTTTGTCAAGGCCGGCGTGGTATGCCAGAATTTTCTGGCTCATCGTCATTGCCATATCATCACTCCTTACCGTCAGTAAAATCAACAAATATATTGCCCTTCACAACGTAGGCCTTAAACGTCGAGCTGTTGTCCTCTATGTTTATGCTCTCCTTGTTGCACGTTCCCTCTTTGGAGTTTACAAGCACGTCGAAAGTGCTTTCATCTCCAAGTACTGTGGCCGTAACGTTGCCTTCGGCAACTTCAAACGTCGTGTCCCTGCAATTGAGCTGCACGGTGCCCACGTTTCCGCTCTTTATGCGGCAGGCTATGTGCTTTGCAAAGGTGTATTCAAGCGTCACGTCGCCGCTGTTGGTGCTGCTTATAAGGCTGCCCCGCACCGTGCATTGCGCAAAGTGAACGGTACACTCGTCCGCGTTTATCGTACAGCACTCCATTGCAGTGTTTTCAGCTTTCAGGCTTCCGCCCGACGCGGAAAATTCAATCTCTCCGAATATCCCTCCGGATATAATGCAGTCCGTTTTCCCGCCGGAAATTTTAATTGCGGGTACAATATGTGCGGGTATAAGCACTTTAACTGTGCTCTCTCCCCCGAATATTCTGGCAAGCAGTCCGGCTTCCTGCTTTATGTAGAGCTTTGATTCACTCTTTTTAAAATATACGTTTATGTCGCGCGCATGTTGCACTTCGGCAAAATTATCGTCCGCCTGCGCAATTTCAAGCGTGCAACACTCGGCTTCGCACTCTATGGCGGTAATGTCGGTCTTTAACTTTGATTTCGTCATATATTCCTGTAAAAATTCTCGTTTATTTTTTATCGAATACCGCGCCTTCCGAGGCCGAAGTCACGTTCGCCCTGTATCTCCTCAGATAACCCGTCACGGGCTTTTCAAGTCTGACAAATTTGCTCTTGCGCTCGGCTATTTCCTCGTCGGAAAGCCTGACGTTAAGCGAGCAAGCGGGTATATCTATATCTATTATATCACCGTCGCGCAATATTCCTATTGTGCCTCCCATGGCGGCTTCGGGGCAAACATGCCCTATCGCCGCGCCGCGCGTGGCTCCGGAAAACCTTCCGTCTGTTATCAGCGCCACCGTGTCGCCCAGTCCTGCGCCTACAATGGCGGAAGTGGGGGTCAGCATCTCCCTCATGCCGGGGCCGCCGACCGGCCCTTCATAGCGTATGACCACAACGTCGCCGGCCTTAATTTTACCTGACGATATGGCCGCCATGGCGTCCTCCTCGCTGTCAAAACAGCGCGCGGGGCCGCTGTGTTTTAGCATCTTGGGGTCTACGGCGCTCTTTTTCACCACGCTGCCGTCCTCGGCAAGGTTGCCCTTCAATATGGTCAGACCTCCCTGGGCGGAGTAGGGGGAATCTATCGGTCTCAGTACTTCGGTGTCGCGGTTTACTGCGTCCTTCACAAGTTCGGCCAGCGTCATTCCGGAAACGGTCATAACGCTGCCGTCCAAAAGACCTGCGTCCAGCAGCTCCTTCATCACGGCGGAAATGCCGCCCGCCTCGTTGAGTTCTTCAATATAGTGTTCGCCTGCGGGCGCAAGTCTGCAAAGGTTGGGGGTGCGCTCTGAAATTTCGTTGAGCGAATCTATCGAAACGCGGCTTGCGTCCAGTCCTGCCTCGCGCGCAACGGCAATCAGGTGCAGTACCGTGTTTGTCGAAGCGCCTATCGCCATATCCACCGCTTCGGCGTTTCTGAACGCGGCGGGCGTCATAATGTCCGAAGGCCGTATATCGTCTTTCAAAAGCTTCATAACCGCGGCGCCCGCTCGCTTTGCCAGCGCAAGTCTTGCCGAATACACCATGGGTATTGTTCCGTTTCCCGGCAGAGCCATGCCAAGCGCTTCGCACAGGCAGTTCAGGCTGTTTGCCGTAAACATGCCCGAACACGATCCGCATGTCGGGCAGGCATTACATTCATAATTTTTCAGCTCGCCCTCGTCAATCTTGCCCGCGTTAAACGCGCCCACCTGTTCAAACATGGTCGAAAGCGAAGTTTTCTTGCCGCGCACACGCCCTGCGAGCATCGGCCCGCCCGAAACAAAGATGGAGGGAATATTCACGCGCGCCGCCGCCATCAGCATGCCCGGGATTATCTTGTCGCAGTTGCCCACAAATATTGCCGCCTGCATTGCGTGCGCGCGCAGAAGTATCTCCGCGCTGTCGGCAATAATTTCGCGCGAAGGCAGCGAATATTTCATGCCTGCGTGTCCCATGGCTATGCCGTCGCACACGCCAATGGAAGGCATTATCACGGGTTTGCCGCCCGCGGCTATAACGCCCTCTGCGGCCGCCTTGGCTATGTCGTCCAAGTGCATGTGCCCGGGGATTATCTCGCTCTGGGCGCAGATTATGCCCACAAGCGGTTTTGCCATTTCATCGTCTGTCCAGCCCAAGGCCCTCAAAAGCGACCTCTGCGGGCTCATGTCCCTGCTGTCTGAAAATATATTTTTCATAAAAAATCCTTTTGTTTTTCCAACAAATTCAAATAACCGATATGCGCCGCACGGTCATCGCGGTTCAATGCGCGGCTTGTGTTATTTACTCGGCCATCAAGTCGCCGTAGCAGTCCCTGTCTTTGAGTATGTGCTGGCCGCGCGCAAGCACGGTCACGCCTGTGCGCTGCATTTCAAGTATGCCGTAAGGCTCTATCACTGCGGTAAAGGCGTCAAGTTTTTCGGGATCGCCCGTCAGCTCAAGTATCATTGAGTCAATGGAAAGGTCTACAACCTTGGCTTTATATATTTCTGTTATCTGCACTATCTGATTGCGCATCTGTGCGTCGGCCGAAACTTTAACCAACATAAGCTCGCGATACACGCAGTCCAGCTCGTTGGCGCAGCCTATCTTTTTCACGTCCTCCAGCTTATCCATCTGCCTTATCATCTGATAGAGCATGTACTCGTCGCCTTTCAATACTATGGTCATGCGCGAAAATTCAGGGTCCTCGGTCGCGCATACGGTAAGGCTTTCAATATTGTATCCCCTGCGCGCGAACAGTCCCGAAATTCTCGTCAGTACGCCGCTCTTGTTGGTTACAAGCGCGCCTATAGTATATTTTTTGATCTCCATATCGCTCATCTCAGTTTTCCTCCATCTTTTCAAGCTGCGTGTCGTAAGTCTGCCCCGGCTTTATCATCGGCAATACATTTTCGTCGCATGATATGTGGCAGTCAACAAGTACGGGCGCACTGTTTTTTGCCGCGTAGGAGTAGGCCTCCTTCAGAACTTTGTCTATCTGGCTCTCGTCGGTTATCCTCAGTCCCTTAGCGCCGAAGCTTTCGGCAAATTTCACATAGTCCGTCCGCTTGTCAAGCGTCGTCTGCGAAAATCTTCTGCCGTAAAAAATCTTCTGCCATTGGCGCACCATGCCGAGTACGGAATTGTTCATCAGCAGTATCACAAGCGGAACGCCGTTGGTTACCGCCGTGGAAAGTTCGTTCATGTTCATGTTGAAACAGCCGTCGCCCACAACTACGGTACACAGCTTTCCCGTGCCCAAACTTGCGCCTATCGCCGCGCCCATGCTGTAACCCATCGTTCCGAGCCCGCCCGATGTCAGAAACTGCCTCGGCCGGTCAACGGCAAAAAACTGCGCCGTCCACATCTGATGCTGTCCCACGTCTGCAATGATGGGGTTGCCCGCAGGGGCAATCGCACCCGCCTTTTTCAATATTTTATAGGCCATTATCGAAGTGTCGGTTTTCAGTTTTTCATCTTCTTCGTACTTTTTAACTTCATCCATCCACTCTTCGCTCTTGTCTTTGAGCAGGGGGAGCACGGTTTTAAGATATGCGTCCACGCTTGCAAGCACGCGCACGGTCGTCCGCACGTTCTTGTCAAATTCTGCGTTGTCGATATCGACGTGAATGACCTTCTTGCCGTTGGCAAACAGGTCGCGGTTGAGCGCCACTCTGTCCGAAAATCTCGTTCCGAGCGCAATTATCACGTCGTTTGCAATAAGCGCCTTGGCCGCGGAAAAAGTGCCGTGCATGCCCAGCATGCCTAAACATGCAGGGTCGCTGTCGGGCATTGCGCCCTTGCCCATAAGGGTATATGTAACGGGTGCGTTCAGCTTTTTTGCAAATTGTTTAAGGTAGGGCGAAGCCGCGCAGGATATCACGCCACCGCCGGCTATTATCAGCGGTTTTTTCGCCGCGTTGATGATGTCCGCCGTCAGCTTTACTTTCTCTTCGTCTATGGCAAATTGCTTTATGGCGGCGGGTTCGGCGGGTTCATATTCGCATGTGGCTATCTGCACGTTCTTTAGTATGTCTATCAGCACAGGCCCTTTCCTGCCGGAATTGGCAATATAAAATGCCCGCCTTATCGTGTCCGCAAGTTCGTTTACGTCCTTTACAATATAGTTGTGTTTGGTTATGGGCATGGTCACGCCCGTAATATCTATCTCCTGAAAGGAATCTCTGCCCAGCATGGTCAGCCCCACGTTGCCCGTAATGGCCACCATGGGAATGGAATCCATAAATGCCGTGGCTATACCCGTTACAAGATTGGTTGCGCCCGGTCCTGAAGTGGCAAAACATACTCCCACCTTGCCCGTTGCGCGGGCATAACCGTCCGCGGCGTGCGCGGCTCCCTGCTCGTGCGCGGTCAGTATGTGGTTAATCTTCCCGTTGCGGTAAAGTGCGTCATAAATGTCCAGCACAGCTCCGCCGGGATAACCAAAAATTGTATCTACGCCCTGCTCCACAAGACAATTGATAAGTATTTCAGCCCCCGTAAGTTTCATGATAGGCCCTCCCATTTAACAGCATTTATACATTTATGCGCGTTTATGCGCTGAATATATTACTTGTTATTGTACTACATAACTATATTCCTGTCAAGAACAAATGAGAAATTTAGCGCAGTAACGCGTGTAAATACACATTTTTTTTGTATGCTGACGGCGGCCGCTTTGCACAATTTTGCTTTCAGCTTTCATATTATATGAGGTGAAGATTTTCAGCAAATCAAAATACTATACGCTCCGCCGCCTCCGCCGGGCGGGAGTGCATACCGAGGGCCGCGAAATTTATGTCACGCGCGATTGCCGCATATCCGCGGGCGTCACGCTCTGCTCGCCCTGCCACATATCCGGCGCGGCCGTGATAGGGGAGGGGGTAAAGCTGTTGCCCGGCTGCATAGTTGATGGCGCCGTCATAGACAAAAATTGCACGCTCGGCCCCTTTTGCAATGTCCGCGCAGGCACACAGCTTGGCGAAAACTGCCGTGTGGGCGACTTTGTGGAACTCAAAAATTCCTTTCTCGGCAGGGGATGCAAGGCGGCCCACCTTGCCTATATAGGCGACGCCGACGTCGGCGAAGAGGTAAATATAGGCTGCGGCGTAGTGTTCGCCAACTACGACGGCAGGCGCAAGAGCCGTTCGTTCGTCGGGGACAGAGCCTTCATAGGCTGTAACAGCAACATAATCGCTCCCGCCAATATAGGCAGAGGTGCATACATTGCCGCGGGTACGCAGGTCTGCGGCGACATCCCCGCCGACAGCCTTGCCGTGGGTCGGCCGACCCTTGCCATAAAACAGAACGGCGCTTCGGGGAGGTATCTCAATGTCTGAATTCTTCGGCACCGACGGCTTCCGCGGCAGGGCGGGCATAAATCTCACGGCTGAACACGCCTTTGCAATCGGCCGCTTTCTCGGCTGGTATTACGGCGCGGCCCGCTCAGGAAAATGCAGGGCGGTCATAGGCAAGGATACCCGCAAGTCGTCATATATGCTGGAATACGCGCTGGCCGCAGGGCTGACGTGTTCGGGTGCGGACGCTTATATAATGCACGTCACCACAACGCCGTCCGTGGCGTATGCGGCGCGCGCATTCCACTTCGATTGCGGCATAGTCGTTTCGGCAAGCCATAACCGGTTCGGCGACAACGGCATCAAGATACTCAACGGCTCGGGCGAAAAACTTGCCGACGGCGTGATATGCCTGATCGAAGAGTACCTTTCCGGCACGCTCAAATCGGGCGGCGGAGCCGCGGGCATACCCTGTGCGGCGGACGGGGCCGTCGGTTCGGTGGTAGACTTTTCCGCGGGCCGCAGCGAATACGCCGCGCACCTCATTTCGCTTTTGCCGCACCCGCTGTCCGGCTACCGCGTCGGCCTCGATTGCGCCAACGGCGCGGCCTATAACCTCGCGCGCAGGGTATTCCGTGCGTTGGGCGCAAACGTGACCGCAATAGGCTGCCGCCCGGACGGCACAAACATAAACGACGGCTGCGGCTCCACGCATCCCGCCCGCCTGAGGGCGCTCGTCAGGGAAAAGGGTCTGGACGCAGGCTTTGCCTTCGATGGCGACGGCGACCGCTGTATATGCGTCGACGAACGCGGTCAGATTGTCGATGGCGACGGCATAATGTACATTCTCGCCAAATACCTTCACTCATGCGGCGGCCTGATAGGCGACAGAATAGTGGCAACGGTGATGAGCAATTCGGGTTTCATTGCCTCGCTCGGCAGGGAGGGTATAGCCGCGGATATCTGCGGAGTGGGCGACCGCGTCGTCTATCAGACCATGTGCGACTGCGGCGCCGTGCTGGGCGGCGAACAGTCAGGCCACATAATAGTCGGCAAGGTCGAAAACACTGGCGACGGCATAGTCACCGCGCTCTACCTAATGCAGGCCCTTGTTGAAAGCGGCGGTGCGTTCTCCTCGCTCGTGCGCGGCCTCACGCTCTATCCGCAGGTCTGCATAACCGTGCCTGTTGCCGATAAATCGCGCGTCAATGCGCCCGAAGTCCGACGGCAGGTGGCCGCCGCCGAAGCTATGCTGAACGGCGAAGGGCGCGTTCTCGTACGTCCGTCGGGTACGGAGGCCGCCGTCCGCGTTATGGCGGAATGTCCCGACGGGGATATGTGCAGGGATATATGCGCGCGCATAGCGCGCGCCGTCAAGGGGGGAGGAATATGTGCGGAATAGTCGGATACGCTGGCCGCGCGGGCGCGGCCGGCGAACTGTACGCAGGATTAAAAAAGCTTGAGTACCGCGGTTACGATTCCGCGGGCATATCTACGGTCGACCGCGGCAAAATTTTCACATTGAAGCGCGGCGGTACGGTGGAGAGGCTGGCGCAGGGCCTCGGCGGTCTGCACGGCGCCGTCGGCATAGGCCATACCCGTTGGGCAACGCATGGCGAGGCCAACGACGTTAACGCCCATCCGCATACATGCGGCGCGTTCTCTGTCGTTCACAACGGCATAATAGAAAATTATGCCCGTCTCAGGGAGGAACTCATTGCTGCCGGTCATAGCTTCTCTTCGCAGACGGACAGCGAAGTCATTGCTCACCTTCTCGACTACTATTACGACGGCGATTTTGCCGCCGCGCTCCGCCTTACCTGTTCCCGCCTGAGCGGTTGTTGGGCAATAGCGGCGCTGTGCGCGCACTTCAACGGCTTTGCCGTCACGCGCCGTTCGTCGCCCGTCATACTCGGCGAGGGCGAAGGCTTTTTTGCCGCCAGCGACATTTCCGCCCTCGCAGGCAGGGCGCGCTCGTACTGCGTTCTCGAAGAGGGCGATACCGCCCTCGTTACGCCCGAAGAAATAAAAATTTTCGACGGGGATATGCGCCCCGCCGAACGTCCCTTTATGCCCATGAGCGAGGACGACGGCGAATACGGCACGGGCGATTGCCCCCACTATATGCTCAAGGAAATACGCCAGAACGCCCGCACTATACGCGCCACTTGCGATAAGTTCATGTCGGCCGATACGGGCGGGGTGTTCCAACGGCTCCTGTCGGCGGATAAAATCGTGCTTGTCGGCTGCGGCACGGCCTATAATGCCGCTCTCGCAGGCGCCAGGCTTATGGGCGGCGTTTACGATTGCCCCGTCGCCGCATATATCGCCAGCGAGGCGCGCTGCGACCCTCCGCGCGTGACAGACAGGAGCGTGTGCATTGCCGTCACCCAGAGCGGCGAAACGGCCGACACTTTAAAGGCCGCGCATATCTGCCGCCAGGCGGGGGCATGGCTCATAGCCATGACTAACGTCGGCTACTCCGCCATAACCCGCATTGCAGACCGCGTGCTTCCCGTGTGCGCCGGCGCCGAGGTGTGCGTGGCCGCCACAAAGAGCTATATCGGCCAGCTTGCATGTTTTCATCTTCTGGCGTCGCCCAAATCCGTCAGACTGCGCGCGGCGCAGCTGTCGGCCGTTGCCGACGACGTAGGCAGACTTGCGGCGGACGGCGAATATGCCGCAGTCATTGCAAAACTTTGCGTAAACAGCCGTGCGGTATTCTTCCTCGGCAGAGGCGCCGACGTGGAAGTGGCGGTGGAGGGCAGCCTCAAACTCAAGGAAGTTTCTTATATTTTTTCGGACGGCTATCCTGCGGGCGAGCTTAAACACGGCACGCTCGCCCTTATAGACCACGGCGTGTTGTCCGTCGTGCTGATAACCGATCCGTCGCTCGAAGAAAAGTGCAAAAACGCCGTGGAGCAGATACTCTCCCGCAGGGGCAGGGTCGCCGTTGTCACTACCTTAAACAGCGCGTATCAATCACTCAGGAACAGGGTACACTCGGCATGGCTTCTGCCGCCCGCGCCCGCCCACCTTTCACACTTTCTGTCGGCCACGGCCCTGCAGCTCGTTGCCTATCACGCCGCCGTGCTTTCGGGCACGAATCCCGATAAGCCCCGCAACCTTGCAAAGAGCGTAACCGTGGAATAATATTCAAAGAATAATTTGACAATTTACATGCGGTATTGTATAATCATTATGCTATACTGATAGAAGAGGGGGCAGCTTGTCATGCAGGTTGTTTTGGTTACGGGCGGAGCCGGTTTTATCGGCAGTCACACGGTGGTTGAACTCTTGAACGGCGGCTACGGCGTGGTCGTCGTAGATAATCTCTCAAATTCCAGCATGGAGAGTATGAACCGCGTTGAAAAAATAACGGGCAAAAAGGTAAAATTTTATGTCGGCGACGTGCGCGACGGCGCGCTCCTCGATAAAATTTTCGAAGAAAATAATATAGATTGGGTAATCCACTTCGCAGGGCTCAAGGCCGTTGGCGAATCGTGCGTAAAGCCCATAGAATATTACGACAACAACCTCAACGGCACGCTCGTGCTGGTCGACTCAATGCGCCGCCACGGTTGCAAAAAGATTGTCTTTTCATCGTCGGCCACGGTATATGGCACGCCCGAAAAACTCCCGCTGGACGAAAACTGTAAAATAGGCGGAACTACCAACCCTTACGGCACAAGCAAGTACTTTCAGGAAATTATGCTGACGGATATCTGGAAGGCGGATAACGAGTGGAACGTAGTGCTTTTGCGTTACTTCAACCCCGTCGGCGCGCATGAAAGCGGCCTCATGGGCGAAGACCCCAAGGGTATTCCCAACAACCTCATGCCCTATGTCGCCCAAGTCGCCACGGGCAAGTTGAAGTGTATCCATGTGTTCGGCAACGACTATCCCACTCCCGACGGTACGGGCGTGCGCGACTACATCCACGTCGTCGACCTTGCCCTGGGCCACATCGCCGCCATTAAGGGGTGTTCACAGCCGGGCGTACACATCTATAATCTCGGCACGGGCATAGGTTACAGCGTGCTCGACATGATTCACGCCTTCGAAAAGGCCTGCGGCAAGACCCTGCCCTACGTCATAGATGGCAGAAGGCCGGGGGATGTCGCGTCCTGTTACGCCTCGTCGGAAAAGGCGGAAAAGGAACTCGGCTGGAAGGCTAAGCACAGCCTTGAGGATATGTGCGCTTCGCAGTGGAAGTGGCAGTCGCTCAACCCCAACGGGTACAACAAAGATTAAATTCAGAACTGCATAAAAGAGCGCGCGGACGCATGCGTCCGCGCGCTTTCATGTTATTGTGTTAACCTATAAATATGTTTCCCTTTTTTGCCGGCTCCAGATACTTTTTGCGCATGCGCGCAATGTCCTCGTCGGTTATGTCAAGCCTCTCCTTGCAGTAATTCAGCACGCTGCCGTACTGCGCTTTTACTTCGTTGATAGTGTCGGTTATATACCTCGGCTTTGCCGCCATCATGCCTATAAGTATGTGTTTGAACCTCGGCACAAGCGGCGCTATCATAAGCCCCACCTTGTTCCAGAAAAACTTTCTGTGCTGAAAGCGGTGCGAAGCCACATAATCGTCAACTATCAGCTTTTCGTCCACACCCAAAAGACTTTCTACAAGCATGGCCACAAGCCCCGCCCTGTCCTTGCCTCCGCTGCAATGCCACAGCACGCAGCCGTCGTTGTCTATTATCAGCCGCAGGCAGTCCTTCAACAGATTTACAGGTTCTTCCGAAAACAGCACCATCTTGTACATGGCCACCATGTAATTGTCCGCCGTTCCGAATTCATCCTTTAATCTTCTTGCCTCTATAGCCATGGTCTTTGTCATGCTCTTTTCCCGCGTTATCCCGGGTGTTGCAGTGCATAGTATGGGCAGGTGAATGTATTCCACTCCGTCTATTACGGTATCGGGGTATTCTTCGCGTTCGGTAAATATCCTCAGGTCAATTACCAGGTTTAAGCCCTTGTTCTTAAGTTTTGTTATTGTCTTATCGGGTAGTTTATACAGCTTTCCGCTGCGTATAAGCTTTCCGTGCTTTATAGCCATTCCGTCCCCGGCGGGCATACCGCCTAAATCGCGGGTATTGAACAGCTTTCTAAGCTGCAGCTTTCTTATTATATACATAATACAATTCTACCACAGTATGTTTAAATAGTCAACAGTGTAAATAAGATTGCTTGCTCGTTGCAAGTTAAAATATTGCGGCCGCGCAACGCATGGCCGCTGATATTATGGGTTAAGCAATGTCATTAAGTAATTATGTTTGCGCGCGCGTGCTCTGCCGCCGCAGGAATTTTTGCAATATAAAAAAATAATCGCAAAAAAATTGTGTCAGAATGTTTAACGTTCCCGCTTGCGAGTTATATTTAAATTGTAAACCAAATGCAGGAACAAAAAAATGTCAAAAAAAGATGAACTCAAACACAGCGACGAGGAGGAGCTTTTAGAAACTCCGCTCCCCGGTCAGCCCTCCGCAGAGGAGGCTCCCGCGCAGGAGCAGGAACCTTCCGAATTGGAAAAAGCCCTTGCCGCCGCTGAAGATTACAAGCGCAAATGGTATTCGGTTTCCGCCGAATACGACAACTTCCGCAAACGCAATCAGGCGTCTGTCGCACAGGCCTATGCCGATGGCAAGGCGGAGGCAATTTTAAAACTCTTGCCCGTTTCCGATAACTTCGGTTACGCCTATGAGGCCGCACCCGATGAAAAGAGCAGGACGGGTATCGAAAAAATAATTAAGAGTTTCAACACAATAATCGCGTCGCTCGGCGTCGAGGAGATAGTCATCAATGCAGGCGACCCCTTCGATGAGAGCATAGCCGAAGCTATTATGAATGTCCCGGCTGCCGAAGGTCAGGCTCCCAACACGGTAGAAAGAGTGTTAAAGAAGGGGTACAGGCAGGGCGACAAAGTCATCCGCTTTGCGCAGGTAATAGTTACTGCTTAACGCAGGCGTTGCTTTTTCACGGCATGTTTGCAGCGGAAAAATGTGTTTCCCTTGCAAAATTGCGTATTTATAAAAGTTAAAATTTTCTTCATTTTAAGGAGTTGTAAAATATATGGGAAAGGTTATAGGCATAGACTTAGGAACAACAAACTCTTGCGTAGCTGTCATGGAGGGCGGCGAACCCGTCGTCATCCCCAACAGCGAGGGCAACAGGACTACCCCTTCGGTGGTGTCTTTCAAAGCTGACGGCACGCGTATCGTCGGTCAGGCGGCAAAGCGTCTTGCAGTCGCCCAGCCCGATAAAACCGTCATCTCGATCAAGCGCCACATGGGCGAAAATTACAAAGTCAACATCGAAAAAGGATATTCCCCTCAGGAAATTTCCGCGATGGTACTTTCAAAATTAAAGACCGACGCCGAAAGCTATCTCGGCACAAAGGTGACCGACGCGGTCATCACCTGCCCTGCATACTTCAACGACAGCCAGCGCCAGGCAACCAAGGACGCGGGCAAAATCGCAGGCCTCAACGTCCTGCGTATCATAAACGAACCTACCGCGGCGGCGCTTGCCTATGGTCTCGATAAGCAGGAGGGCAGCCAGAAGGTCATGATTTACGACCTCGGCGGCGGCACGTTCGATGTATCCATCCTCGAAATCGGCGACGGCGTGTTCGAAGTTCTTGCCACCAACGGCGATACCCACC
>CAYURN010000003.1:0-155088 GCA_964447305.1 uncultured Clostridia bacterium | reverse complement strand
GGGGCGGAAAAGCTCCTTTCGGCATTAAAACAAATGAGGTGATTATGGCAAAGAACATAAGAAAAACGCCCCGCAATGGCGGAGCAAAAAGTGAGGCTGGGTATATTCCTGTAACAATTAAAAAACATGGTGATAAAAATGGCGGACATCCTCACATTATAGTTGAAGATATAGAGGATAATCACGTTTCCGTTGGTTTAAGTACTCGAAAGAAGAAAGGTAAAAAGGGCGGAATGAATTACGCTTTGGAAAAAAGCCCTCTTAACGACGGTAAAAATTCTTATATGCGGCGACAAGGTACAGTTGCTCCAACAAAAGAATATTCACAAGAGCGAATAGGCTCCATGACGGCAAAAGATTATGGACAAGCAAAAATTTATGCGGAACGTGCTAAACAAAAGTATTTGGCAAAGAAAAAGAATAAAAAAAAGTAACGACGTGCCAAACCTGCAATGCCATTAGCCCTACTTCATAAAGAAGCGTTCGTTACTATTTGATAGTATACGGATTTAAGCTTATAAAGTCAAGCGAATTTAAACGACAAATAAAAATTGAAAGTGTACTTTCAAAAAGGACGGTAAGAAAATGAAAAATCAAAAAATAGGATTTCAAGATTTGATATCGGAAAATCAGATATCGGAATTAAAACAAGGCTTGGCGGATATGCCGCAAAAAGAGCGTGAAGCTATAATGCCGTATATCAGGCATTATATTGCCGTTGCTATTCGTGAACGGTTTCCTGATATACAAAAAACATCTCTCCACAACCTGTGTGTGCGCATTGAACGCAAAGAATTTGTTTTTGCCTGTCGGCAGTAAAACATATTTTGTTTATCCATACATAGGTGTTGCCACAATCGGCGGGGCAATCGAATTTCTTTCTTTTAGGCGGATAGACTTCTTCGCTTTTGTAATTGTTGCCAAGTTTGTTTATTATATATTCGTTAGCTTGGCGTTGTTCATCGCGTGCTTGTTCTATCCATGAAAAAAGAGAAGTATCGCGTTTTGTGGTAAAAATTTCTTTTGTAACGTAATTCATAGGTTCATTATATCACGGAAAGGAAAAGAAAGCAATGAAAACGTTTAAACGGATATTGTGGGTATTGTTGGGCGTAGTTATAGCAATAGTTATAGGATATTTCATATATACGGCGGTGGCATTATGAAGAAAATAGATTACCGTCACTATATTTGCATAGCAATAACTGCAGGTTTTATTATATGTGCGGTGTTTGTGTTCCCCTCCGCTCTCGGCCGGATAATCGAGGGCGGGCGCGATTTAGGTTTATCGGTGGCGTATTATTTTTGCAGGCTTTTTGGTATTCCTAATGATATCACGCCCACGGTCAACGAATTGCCTAAGATTCCGTTTTTCGATAATTACGGCGGACAATCCCCCACCGTTATCCTTGCGGATAATTGGGAACAGTTCAAAACAGATTTCGTTGCCTATTGGCAGCTATGGGCGAGTAAAGATAATTTCCTCGGGTATTTGTCTTACCTTAACGACTTTTTGTACAGAATAAGTATTTTTATACTTATGGTTCTGCCATTCTTTTTAGTAGCGGTACTGCTGTTCAATCGTTATTTTAAAACGCAAAATAACGATTATGATAAGGACAGCCGTCCGCTGCGGATATTCAAGACAGTATCAAAATATACATATCACCCGGTTAAGGCTTGGCTTATAGATTTTTTCGGATTCGTGCGCGAGCAAAAATATTATTTGACCGCATGGCTTGTTATATGGGCGTATAACTTTAATCTGTTTACAATATTCTTAGAATTTTTGGCGTTTTACTTTTATTTCGTCGTTTCGTTCGACTTTACAAGTATATTCAGGCAGGTATATAAACTCATAATAGACCTGTATGCCCCGGCAACGTTCATTCCCTTATGGGTTTGGGCGGTGATAGCTTTTGTGCTGTTCGATAGATTCAGAAAAAAGATAGCTTATGCGCGGCTTAATCATTATGAACGCCGTAACCGTGGTTTTATCAATGCCCGACCCATAGTGTATATGGTCTGCGGCACTATGGGCAAGAAAAAGACTACGGCCATAACGGATATGGCGCTTTCGCAGGAAGCTATGTTCAGGGACAAGGCGTTTGAAAAGATATTGGAAAATGACCTTAAATTCCCGTTTTTTCCATGGATAAACCTGGAAAACGAGTTAAAGCGGGCAATGGAATATCACGAAGTATATAATCTTGCGACGGTGCGAAAGTTTGTCGCAAAAAAATATGCGCGTTGGCAGAAAAGTCCGTGCCGCGAGCGGTTGTTTGACTATGATTATGAGCGTTACGGTCTGACTTATGACGACAAGTTAAAACTTGTCGATATATGGCAGGTCGTGGAAAATTATGCGCAGTTATATTTCATCTATATAATTCGGTCGTCACTGCTCTTGGCGAATTATTCCGTTCGCGTGGACGGGCTGCTTTCTGATCTCGGCAATTTCCCTACATGGGACAGCGACTTTTTCAAGCGCGACAGCAGGCTTATAGACAGTTATAGCCGCCACGCTCACATATTGGACTTTGACAGTCTGAGGCTTGGCAGAAAGGTAATTGAAAATAATCGCAATGCAAATATGTTTGAGTTTGGCGTTGTTGTAATTACCGAAGTCGGCAAAGAGCGCGGCAACAACCTTGAAAATCTGGAAAAGAAAAAGAAAGACGAAACTACGAATCAAAAGAACGATTTATTCAACAGCTGGCTGAAAATGGTGCGCCATTCCGCTTTGGTCGATAATTTTTCGTTTGTGCGTGTTATAGCCGACGAGCAACGGCCGGAAAGTTGGGGAGCGGATGCACGGCATTTATGCGAGATAGTCCATATACGCGACAGCGGCGAAACACGGCTTGCTATGCCTTTCTTTGCGCTTTCAGAACTTCTTTACAGTTGGGTATTCAGTAAGTTTGCAGGACTGTATTATCAGTATCGTTATGTGCGCTCGGATAATACATTGCCCATGTACCTTTTAAAATTGTTTACCGCAAAGGTGCAGCACTATTATACGGGCATATATAGCCGATTCGGTTATTGTACTTTGCGGGTGCAGGTGGAGAGCGGAACGCAGGACGGACAGCTTTCTGAAAACAAGTACTATTTATCAAGTAAAAAGATTTACAGCAATCGTTTTTCAACGGCCTGTTTTTCCGACTTCTTCACCGAAAAGGCGTTGCGTTCGCCTATCGGCATAGACGACTTGCGCGAGTACGCAACCGAAAAAGCGACGTTTGCCGAAATGGGCGAACAGCACAGTTACTTTATTGATGACCTGTCGAACGGGTTACATAATTAAGAGGTAGTTTATGAGCAAAAAGAAAAAACAGTTAGTCGGGGAAATCGGCTATTGTGATAATAAAATTCTCGGCTTTAAAGATGAAAAAGGACGTATTATAAGCGGAGGGCATTATGTTTATATACGCGAAGTAAACGGTAGTAAATGTAATGTCAATATAATTACTTCGTTAGAGGACAAGCGACATTATTATGATTTACATAAAATCGGTAAAGTTAAAAAGGGGCAATTATATGCTCTTCCGAAAGATGACACGAACTTTTCACGTTGGTCTGCAATCAATTTAGACGGTAATATCAACGATATAAAAATATCCGATATACATAATATCGGATATAAAAAGATAAAATCACGCCATAAGTTCTTTGTAGGAAAGTTTACTAAAAAGAAAAAGTGACCTGTATTTCAACAGGTCACGCGCTCCTTCAAGAAGCCATTGCTTGGGCTTACCGTATAGGTTACCCTCTATTAAATATTATATTCATTTGTATTAAAAAGTCAATAGCTTTTTGAGAGTTTGACAAAAATTGAAAGTGTACTTTCAAAAGTATAATCCGCCCTATGGCGCAGGTTTATCCTTTTAGATTGCAGAGGCAAAACAAAGATTTTGTTCCTGCTTAGTAAGTGCGCGATTTTGCGCCGTACAATGCGCCGAAACGAAAAGCAACCTGAAAAGGGTTTATCCTTTTGAGTTGCTTTCGGCAAGGCGAAAGGACGGTGCAAAATGCAGTCTGTCAAGCACACCGTGGAATAAAAAGCAATGCCAGAGTGCCGCACAGCGGATCTCCCAGCATTGCGGTTTATGCCGCGAAAGGTGCTTTACAGTCTGCAAGCAAACGATTTCGGAGGTATCTACAATGAACAATTCAATGCTTATTCCATTTGACGGTTCAGACGGTTGTCCATTCCCGTTCTTTGACGAAGATATGCCACCCGCTGACGGGTGGTATAAGATAACGCACGACGGAGGGCATTATGTGGCAACGCGCTGTATGCACAGCAATCGCAAACATACGGGCGGTTCAAGGAAAAAGGAAGATATTGATATCTGCTTTGACAGTTTGTACACGGCCGCATTGCGAAACGGTCTGAAAGATACAAAGCGCGAAAGCGCGTTGACTGATTTTATTACTGCGGGTATGATGAAGTTGTTCGCAAATCACCGCGATTTAGGTCAATACATATCCGACCATATTAAGCGTAAACAGCGTAATATGTTTGCGCGTAAAAAGCGTTTTCGCCGTAAGGCGTACCTTAACAAATGGAATTACTTTGTTACGCTCACGTTCGACAGCGCAAAGCATACGCCCGAAACATTCCGACAAAAACTCCGCAAGTGTCTTTCTAACTTGCGTACCCGTCGTGGTTGGCGGTATATGGGCGTGTTTGAGTATTCGCCTGAAAAGGGGCGTGTGCATTTTCACGCGCTCGCCTATATCCCCGACGGGGAAATGCTCGGCGTAGTCGAGGAAAAGCAGAGTTACAGTCCGCAAGAGGGCAAAATGCGTACACGCCGCGAAAACAGTTTTTTTGCGGCGGCTTTCGGCGTGAACGATTTTGAAGAGATAGACGAAACGGCTCTGATATACGGTCACATGATCGATTATATTTTAAAGTACATAGAAAAGCAAGGCGAACGGATAGTTTACAGTCGTGGTATAGCTACGGAAATATGCAAGAAATTGACGGCTACGGACATTATTACGGAATATCTGCACTATGGTTGTGTAACGTGCCTTTTGTTCGATAATATCCTTGATTGGGAACGCGACATAATGCGCTACAAGCAAAAGCAAATGAAAATAATTGACCTATTGTGTAACCCGCCATTGTCGGCGTAACGGGTCTGTAAACGGAATATTCGGTTGTCTTGCGCCTATGCTTGCATACGGCGTTTTTTGGCATACGACAAAATACGGCATAAGCGGGCGCAGGTTGCTTTCGTTTTGTCCGACAACGTAAAAACGGCGGTTTTCGCAAGCGGTTTAGCGCGAAACCGCCGTTCGTTGGACGGCGAAAGCGGGCTTCGGACGGCATTGCGCGGCACCGTGACCCGCCGCGCCGCAGGCGCGGCGGCTCGTTTTAGTCACGGTGCCGTGTAATGCTCTCTGCGGTCAATTTTGATTGATTTTGACGGTGTTTTTGACGGAAAATACTACGGAAAAAGGACGGTTTACGGAACATGAAACGGAAAGGAACAAAAAATTTTGATTGGGATAAGCGCATAAGGCTTGAAGCCTTGCTCAATGCTGGCGTACATAAAAGGCAGATCGCAAAACAGCTCGGCGTGTGCCTTGCTACGGTCTATAACGAAATCAAGCGCGGCGGTTGTACACAGAAGAAGTACAGCTACACCGATTATTGGGGCGAACGGCATTACAAGATAATCAAGGCATACAGCCCGAATATTGCCGAGGAGCGTTACAGGCTCAATTTAACCTCACACGGTGCGCCTTTGAAAGTCGGCAACGATTATGAATTTGTCCGTTACGTTGAGCGGCGCGTTATACATGATAAAATCTCGCCTGCGGCTGTTGCGGGTGAAATCAAGCGCGATAACCTCTGCAAGACGGTTGTAAGCAAAACTACAATGTACCGCTATGTGGCGCAGGGCATTTTTATGGGCATACGCTCCGAACACCTGCCGCACGGCCAAAAGCAAAAGCATTACAAAAAGACGGTTGCAAAACGTCCGCCGAGGGGTACGAGTATAGAACAACGCCCGCCTGCCGTGCTGTTGCGCAATGTGTTCGGGCATTGGGAAATGGACTGTGTGATTGGCAAAAAGTTCAGCCGCGATACGCTGTTGGTTCTCACCGAGCGGCAAACGCGCTATGAAATCATTATGCGAATGCCGAATCATAAGACGGCAACGGTTGTTCATTATCTCAACAAACTTGAACGGCGGTTCGGTTCGAAGTTCCGCAGAGTGTTTAAAAGCATAACCGTTGATAACGGCTCGGAATTCTCTGACTTTGCAGGACTTGAAAAGTCCATTTACGGCGGCAAACGTACAAGCGTTTATTACTGTCACCCGTATACCTCGTGCGAGCGCGGGAGCAATGAGCGGTTAAACCGTGAAATACGCCGTTTGCTCCCGAAAGGTACGGATTTTACAAAGTACAGCGATAAACAGATACAGCGTGTTCAAGATTGGGTCAACGCCTATCCTCGCGAGATATTCGGCTATGCCACTTCTGCCGAGAAGTTCGCCGAGCAGTTAGCTATTTTATAAAGTTTTTGAAAGTGTACTTTCAAAAAATGTTTACAGCCGCGAAAAAGCGGCTTTTTGTCGTGTAATAAAATGGGTGTGACATTTGAGGGCATACCCGTTTTTGCTGATAAGTCTTTAACGAAAGACTTATCTTTGCGCCGATTATAGCACAGCTAAAAAATTTTTTTGAAACTCTAAAAAAATTTCTATAAAATTACTTGACTTTTCGTACCCTGCGGAATATTCAATATCCGCAGGGTAGGTAGCTATCTTATATTTAAATACGTTTATCCTGTTTATAGTGCGTATGCAGTACCTCATGTGCCTTGTGGCTGTTGGGGAAGATAAAATAGTCCTCGTACAGCATATCCATGACGGGAGAATTAGAGGAGCGGCGTAGTTCGGAGTGGCCATCGCTAAAATACAGCACTTTTGCGCGCGTTTCCTTTAATTCGGTGGCATTGCGTACACTGTCAGAAAGAGTGGGCTGGCCTCCGCCGTTTACACACCCGCCCGGGCAGGCCATGATTTCAACGAAATCATACTTCTTTTTACCCGACTTAATCATTTCGATCAGTTCCACGGCGTTTTCAAGACCGGACGCCACAGCAACCTTTAACGTATGGCCGGCAACGAGATAAGTTGCCTCCTTGATGGGATTAGAGCCACGAACGGAGAAAAAGTCAAGCACTTCAAAGTTGCCGTCAAGCATGTGAGCGGCAGTTCTGAGAGCGGCTTCCATAACGCCGCCGGTAGCGCCGAATATAGTGCCGCCTCCCGTAGCCGTTGCAAAAGGGTTGTCATACTCTTCGTCGGGCAGTTTAGTGAACTCTATACCGGCCGTCTTTATCATGCGCGCAAGCTCGCGCGTGGTTATGGCCACATCTACTTCGCCGTTCATTTCAGGGCGGCTACATTCGTATTTCTTGGCTGTGCAGGGAATGATACTGACAGTAAAGAGATCTTCCGGACGGATATGATGCTTTTCGCACCAATATGTCTTTAAGAGAGCGCCGAACATTTGCTGAGGTGATTTGCAAGTTGAAAGGTTGGGGATCAGCTCAGGATACTTCTGTTCGACAAACTTTACCCATGCCGGGCAGCATGATGTGAACATGGGCATAGGCTTGCCCGTCTTGATACGATTTATGAGTTCGCTGGCCTCCTCCATTATTGTCAGGTCGGCCGTGACATCCATATTAAAGACTTCGCAAGAGCCGAGGCGGCGTATTGCGGCAACCATTTTGCCTTCGACATTTGTACCGACAGGCAAATCAAAGGCCTCGCCCAATGTTGCACGGACGGAAGGCGCGGTAAAGAAAACGACCTTCTTTGTAGGATTTGCAAACGCGTTCCATACTTCGTCAATAGAGGAACGCTCCGACAGGGCGCCGACGGGGCAGGCGACGATACACTGACCGCAACCGACACAGACCGACTCTGCAAGAGGCATATCGAACGCGCTGCCGATATGCACATTGAAGCCCCTGCCTATGGGACCTATAGCATTGACATGTTGCTTGCGGCAGGCCGACACACAGCGCATACAATTTATACACTTGTCATTGTCGCGCACAACATACGGCGCAGAGTCATCGATGGGAAGAACAAAGTCTTCACCCTTGAATCTATCCTCGTCAACACCGTACCCCAAGGAGAGTTTTTGCAATTCGCAGTTGTGATTTCTTTCACAGGAAAGGCACTTCTTTTTATGTTTAGAAAGCAGCAATTCAAGCGTCATTTTACGACTTTCGCGGCATTTCTGAGTATTTGTTCGCACCTCCATTCCCTCTGCTACGGGATAGACGCAGGCGGCGACAAGGCCTCTTGCGCCCGTGGCCTCCACAACACACATACGGCAGGAACCGACACATGAAACATCTTTAAGGTAGCAAAGCGTAGGAATGACTATGTGCGCTTTGCGTGCCGCATCGAGAATGGTTGTTCCCTCCGGAACAGTAACGGAAATATTATTTATTGATAAAGTTACGTCTTTAGCCATTTTAATCACCTCAATTCCTGACTACTGCGCCAAACTTACAATTTGAAAGACACAGGCCGCATTTGATACATATATCCTTGTCGATAACGTGAGCTTCACGCACCTTGCCGGCGATGGCATGTGTAGGACAATTGCGCGCACAGATAGTGCAGCCGCGGCACTTTTCGGCGGCTATGGAGTAAGTGAGCAACGCCTTACATACCCCTGCTTCGCAGTGTTTCTTTTCAATATGGTCGATATACTCCTGACGGAAATAGCGCAAAGTTGACAATATCGGATTGGGCGCGGACTGACCGAGGGCGCACAGCGAGGACTGCTTCATGTGAGAGGCCAACTCCTCTATCTTGACGAGGTCTTCCGGTTCGCCCTTGCCTTCAGTAATTTTTGTGAGAAGCTGCAACAGCCTCTTGGTTCCTATACGGCACGGCGTACATTTGCCGCAGCTTTCATCGGCGGTAAATTCGAGATAGAATTTGGAGATATCGACCATGCAGTCGTCCTCATCCAAAATTATCATACCGCCCGACCCCATCATCGAGCCGATTGCCGTGAGAGAGTCATAATCTATAGGCGTATCAATACATTCTGCCGGAATACAGCCGCCTGAAGGGCCGCCCGTCTGCGCGGCTTTGAATTTTTTGCCGTGGGGGATACCGCCGCCTATTTCCTCGACAATTTCACGCAGGGTAGTACCCATGGGGACTTCGACGAGGCCGACATTGGTTATTTTTCCGCCGAGAGCAAAGACCTTGGTGCCGGCCGATGTGCGTGTGCCTATCTTTGCAAACCACGCGGCGCCATTGTTGATTATGGGATTTATATTTGCCCATGTTTCAACATTGTTGATAATTGTAGGCTTACCGAACAGGCCCTTTACAGCGGGGAAAGGCGGACGCGGGCGAGGTTCGCCGCGGTGGCCTTCGATAGAGGTGAGGAGAGCCGTTTCCTCGCCGCAGACAAACGCACCTGCGCCGAGACGGATTTCGATATCGAAATCAAAACCGAGCCCCATTATATTTTTGCCAAGCAGGCCGTATTCACGCGCCTGAGAGATTGCTATGTTGAGTCTTGTGACGGCAACGGGGTACTCCGCACGAACGTATATGTAGCCCTGATGAGCGCCTATGGCATAACCTGCAATGGTCATGGCCTCCAGCACACAATGGGGATCGCCTTCAAGAACGGAGCGATCCATAAACGCGCCGGGGTCACCCTCATCCGCATTGCAGACAACATACTTGACATCACTCTGCGACGCTTTGGCGAATGACCATTTTCTGCCCGTAGGGAAACCTGCACCGCCTCTTCCGCGCAGGCCTGAAGCCGACACTTCGTTTATAACGTCGTCAGGCGTCATGGAAGTAAGCACTTTTTCAAGGGCGGAATAGTCGCCTGCGACAATTGCTTCTTCAATATTTTCAGGCGCGATTACACCGCAGTTGCGCAGTGCAATGCGCATCTGTTTTTTGTAGAAAGACGTTTCAGCAAAGGGAATTATGGAGCCATCCCCTGCCACGGTACCCTGATATAACAATTCCGTTACAATCTTACCGCCCTTGACGAGGTGTTTTTCCGCCACGGTTTTTGCATGTTCGGGCGTCATTTGCGCATAGAACACGCCCTCGGGATAGACTATCATTATGGGACCGAGCGAACAGAGGCCGAAACAACCTGTTTTGACAATGAGCACATCTGTCAGGTTGAGTTCTTTCAACGATTTTTCCAACTGCTCTATGACCTTCATAGAATGGGAGGACGTACACCCTGTACCGCCGCAGACAAGCACTTGTTTTCTGAAACCTGTGCGCTTTGCAAGTTTTTCACCCTGTTCGCGCACTACCCGCCTTACATCTATAAGATCCTTTTTGCTTTCGCGTATCTTGTGGATTTGCTCGATTGTCATACCTCTTCCCTCCTGTAGCCGTCGAGTATGCCCTTGACCATATTCGGATTAAGCCTGCCATGGACGTCCTCGTTTATCATCATTACCGGCGCAAGACCGCACGCACCGACACAACGGCAGCTGTCTATTGAAAACATGCCGTCTTCGGTACATTCTCCGCACTTTATGCCGAGCTCTTTTTCAACTTCCTGCAAGATTTTGTCAGATCCTTTTACATAGCACGCTGTACCAAGGCAGACTGATATCTTGTACTTGCCCTTTGGCTTGAGGGAAAACTGCGAATAAAAAGTAGCTACACCATAGACTTCGGATAAAGAAATATTGAGGCCTTCGGCAATACACTTTTGAACGGGCATAGGCAGATAGCCGTAAATGGCCTGAGCCTCCTGCAGAATATGCATGAGGCAACCGGGGGTAGAGCGCGATTGCTCTATTACGGCTTTGAGCTTTGCTTCCTGCTCCTTAGTGCCGCAGGCACCTTGACATTCATTCATAACAACCTCCTACTACACTTTGCTTTGCTGTACAAAACAATAACTGCAACATAGCAATTATAACATATAATTAGATAAATATCAATTCAAATAAATAATAAAATATCGAATTGCGTTGTAAATTTAAGGAATTTGACAGTTTGCGTGCAAATAAGAGTGCTGCGGCGGGCTATTTAGCCCGCCGCAGCACATATCGCAAAATAATTTACAATTTTTCAGCAATTTTTTCAAGGAACTGTTGGGAATTCAGTTTGTGCGTCTGAACACCTTCACGATGGAACATGGGAATCAAATCGCCCGTCATGTAGCCCGATTCGATGGTGTCTATCGTAGCTTTTTCAAGCTTTTTAGCAAAGTCAACGAGGGGCTGATTGCCATCGAGTTCACCGCGCTTAGCGAGGGCGCCCGTCCATGCCCAAATTGTGGCAACGGAGTTGGTTGAAGTTTCCTCGCCGTTGAGATGCTTGTAATAGTGACGCGTTACCGTGCCATGGGCAGCCTCATATTCATACTTGCCGTCCGGAGAAACGAGTACCGAACTCATCATGCCGAGAGAACCATAGGCTGTAGCGACCATGTCGCTCATTACGTCGCCATCGTAATTTTTGCAGGCCCAAAGCATACCGCCTTCGCTGCGTATTATGCGGGCAATGATATCATCTATCAACGTATAGAGGAAATAGATGCCTGCTTCTTCATACCTTGAGACGTACTCGCTTTGATAAATATCGTTGAAGATATCCTTGAAGCGGTGATCGTATGTCTTTGAAATAGTATCCTTGGCGCCAAACCAGACGGGCAACTTATTTTCAAGACCGTAGTTAAAACAGCTGCGCGCAAAGGAGGCTATGGAATCGTCAAGGTTATGCACACCCTGCACTATTCCGTCGCCAGTGAACTCGTGTATGGGAAGGCGAACCGCCTCCTTGCCGTCCTTATCTTCAACGACGATGTAGGCCGTCTGACCGGCTTTGACGGGGGATTCTACTGAGGCATAGATGTCGCCATAGGCATGACGGGCAAGAACTATAGGTTTTTTCCAACCCGGAACATAGGGCGTTATGCCGTTTACGAGAATGGGCGCGCGGAACACGGTGCCATCAAGTAAGCGGCGGATTGTGCCGTTGGGACTTTTCCACATTTGCTTGAGGTTGTATTCCTTGACGCGCTGGGCATTGGGCGTTATAGTGGCGCACTTTACTGCCACCCCCCACTTTTTTGTCGCCTCGGCGCTGGCAACGGTGACCGCGTCGGCCGTCCTGTCACGCTCCTTTAAACCGAGATCGTAATACTCCGTGTTAAGATCGACATAAGGTTCGATTAAAAGCTGCTTTATCCATTTCCATATAACGCGGGTCATTTCGTCCCCGTCCATTTCGACGAGGGGCGTGTTCATCTGTATCTTTCCCATGTGTATCTCCTGAACTTTTTTATTTATAGTTATTTTACTATATTTTTACTTGATCTTGCAAGTGTTTGATGTGAAATTATTGATTATACCCGTGTTGATAAGCATTTTACTGTTATTGCGCTCAAATTCTTCGCGTGATTGGCATATCAATGCTTTCAAAAGTTCGTACATTTCGCCGAAATTGGCAGTAAAAAGATGCTGGGAAAGCGAACCGGGAACTGTGTTTACTTCGCTCAGATACACGCTGTCTTCTTCAAGAATAAAATCGAACCGCACAATGCCGCGCATACCGAGTGAGGAATATACAAACGAAGTTATATTGCGTATATTCTCACTGAGGGCGGGCGGCAGGTCGGCAGGGAAAACGCGCTTGCCTGCACCCGAATATTTGTCGTCATAGCTGAGAATATCCCCTCCAAAGACTTCTTCGCACAAAGTTGTTACAACCTCCTTTCCGCGAAGGCAGGCGGCGCAGTTGATTTCCCTGCGATTTGTTATGTAGCGCTCGACAATCACAGCACTGTCGAGAGTGAACGCCGAGGCGAGGGCAGCTTTAAGCTCTTCAGGGTTTTCGGCCTTAATCACGCCTATGCTTGAGCCGAGGTGAACAGGCTTAACCATGACAGGGAAGTCCACAGTGACATTTTTTGAGCTGCTTTCTGTAAGATAACAGTATTCGACAGTGGGAACACCCAGACCTTTGAGAATAATTTTAGTGAGGTATTTATCAATAAACAGAGAACTTTCAAACGTGCCTGCCGAGGCAAATGGAATGGACAGGCTTTGACAGAGACCGCTGAGGCCGCCTCCCTCACCCCAGCCGCCGTGGCAGCAGTTGACGGCGCAAGCGATCGGCAGACGTTTTTTGATTTTGCCGCGCCCCGACAGAATTGCAATGCCGCCCTCGATAAAGGCTATGCGCGTTGCCGACGGCAATTTGTCGGAAGAGAAATTTTTAATGTCCGCAAGATTTTCTCCGCACATAAATTGACCACTCTGGGTGATATACACGGGCAGAACCTTCATTCCTCCTCTTTTGAGGACATTGCAGACCATAGTTCCCGTGATTACAGAAATTTCATTTTCGCTTGAAACGCCGCCGAAAAACACGGCTATATTCTGACACATAAAAAACACCTCCGCACTATTTAATCTATGCTTCGGTGTTTCATACTGTGATATATATCAGCTGTAAATATCGGGCAGGTCGTTCAGGAACAATACGGTATCGCCCTTGTTAAGTATGCCCTTGAGTTCATCTTCCGCCTTAAAGAGGTTAGGCACGGTAATTACTTTGTTTTCATCGCCGCCAGCCTGAAGATATCCGCTTTTCACATACCCCACAAGAGTATCCCCGACCAAAATTATAAAGTCAAATCCGACGAGCTTTGCGCCCAGCGCGGCGTTTTCGGCACGGTCGAGAACGCCGAGTTCAACGAGACCCGGAGTGACGACTATCTTTTTTCCGCCAAATGTTTTTAAGACTTCGAGCGCGGCCTGAGCGCCCTTGATATTTGCGTTATACCCGTCGTCGAGTATATTGACGCCTTTGTTCTTGATGAGTTGGAGTCTGTGTTCTATATAATCCAACTTTTCAATTTCAGAGCAGATGTCATCGAATGAAACGCCCATCTCAAACGCGCATTGCGCGCATATACCGATATTATATGCGGCATGGGCGCCCAACAGCTTAGTGCGCACCTGCCTGGAATTTTTGCCGAGAACGAGCCTGAAAGTTGTACCGTTGCAGTCAGGGCTGACATCGCTTACACAGTCGCACACGACTTTGCTGCAACCGGAATAGCCTGCAAACATATCGTAGCAATCGGCGGCGATTATTGCGGTATTCTTTGTGTGTTCAAGGATTTCACCCTTGCCTTTGACAATATTTTCGAGCGTACCGAAACTTTCAAGATGCTGAGGGCATATTCCCGTAATTATTGAATAATCGGGCCGGCAGATGGAACACAGCTTAGCTATATCTCCAACATAACGCGCACCCATTTCAGCAATGAATACATCATAGTCATTCAGATCGGAGCAATCGTTAACCGTCTTTGAAATGCCAAGGGGCGTATTATGCGAGCGCGGCGTGGCAAGTACCCTATACTTCTTTGAAAGCATGCGCGAAAGTATCAGCTTTGTGCTTGTTTTGCCGTAACTGCCGGTTATACCCACAACAATCAAAGGCGTATTTTGCAGTTTGCGCATGGCGGCGCGCACATAGATGGCGTTGCGAGGCACTTCGTATATCTTTATCACAAGGTTAGATAAGCACACCAGCGGAAGAATTGCCAAAGGCAAGACGGACAGACAGACATACTTCAAATCCGTGAACAGGGCGTTACCCCAGAGATAATCGGCAAAATTAAGAAGCGTTACGCAGAGATAGGCAATTATAGCGTTGACCAGCCAGACTGCCGCGCCGAGGCGGAAAAAGCGCTGAGTGAACGTTGCGGGACTGCGGAGAGAAAGCTTTGTATCCGCTATTATAAAGAGGACAAAGAATATTACATATACAGCAAGACTTATAACCGAAGCCCACTCACCTGCAAATGAAAAGGCAAGCGCTATCACGGCAGATGAAAGCGCACAGCACATTGCAAGCAACAGATGCCTGCCCATTGTGAGATTATTGTTCTTGCCCCCCCACGCAATCAGCTTTTTATTTGAATAACCGCAAGACTGGAGAATACCCAGAAGTTTTGCGGAAGAGAGCAGCATTACCGTGGCAAAAAATACGGCAATGACGACACACTCTATAGTCTTTTCCACAGATATAAATATCCCCATTTAATCCTCCGTAAGGAATGAATACACGATTTCATTGAATAATTCCGGATACTCGCAAAAGCAAAAGTGGCTTCCGGGCATGGTTTGAAATCGGCTGTCGGATATGAGCCGACTGAATATTTTCCCCTCTTCAGACGGCGGAGTGACACAATCGTCACGGCCATAAAGAAGAAGCGTTTTGTTGCAGATGACGGACGCGCAGGAGCGCAAATCCTCGTTTACTATCTTTTTATAACTGCCGCGCATGACAGGTGTAAGAGCGCGGTATTCCGCGCTGCCGAAATGCCTTTCGGCAAACCTTGGAGCAAACCTTTTAACTATGCGGTATGCCCTTACCTTCCGCTTATATGCAGGACTGCGCGCCCTGACGATACCCGCACCGCCCGTAATGACAAGACGGTCGGCAAAATTATTTTCCGACAGGGCTTTAAGCGCTACCCTTGCGCCAAAGGAGTGAGCTATGACATGCGGACAGCTAAGCTGAGAGCCGACGATAAAGGCGAAAAGCCATTTGGCGTAGTCGCCGACAGACCACTCGCCGTCTATTGCGGCAGACAGTCCGAAT
This sequence comes from uncultured Clostridia bacterium, assembly GCA_964447305.1. Classification (GTDB taxonomy): domain Bacteria; phylum Bacillota; class Clostridia; order Christensenellales; family Borkfalkiaceae; genus Coproplasma. The sequence continues at coordinate 139,399 of CAYURN010000003.1, read as the reverse complement.
CCCGGAAAATCTGGGGCGATAACTTCAAATCCATGCCCGGCAAAAAATTTTATCTGATAGTAAAAACTTTTTTTATCCGACATGTAGCCGTGCAAAAACAGGAGCTGTTTGCCCTTGCCCTCGCGCAGGACGCTTACATATCTGCCGTTTACAAGAATTTGTATGCCCCTCCCGTTTCCTGAGAATTAAAGCGTTAGTTTCATGACCAAACAGTCTTCGCCGTCCGAATAATAGCGCGTACGCGCATAGCTGCCGACGAATCCGTATTTTAAATACATGCACATTGCAGGGACGTTGGATACGCGCACTTCAAGGAAAATATCCTTGACGTCCTTTTCGCGCGCGTGATCTATAAGGCTCTTTAAAAGGGCGGAGCCGACTCCGCCGCGACGATAGCGCTCGGCAACAAGAATATTTTCGATATCGGCGCTGTCGGTTGATACCGTTATGCCGGCATAACCTATTATCTCATCCCCTTCTACGACAACTATGCCGTGGAAAGCAGGATTTTCATAGCAATTTGCAAAAGTGCGGTAGCTCCACCTGTCACCGGTAAAGCACTGTTCTTCAAGCCGTGACAGAGATAATATATCTTCAAACTTCCATTCACGGATGGTCAACAAAGGCCTCCTCCGCCTGACTTTTGCGCACATACAGCGCATGCAGACTGTTGCCGCCATGCTTTGAGGCAGCAAGTACTGCGTTGCGAAGACAGATGCCCGCATCAAGCTTTGTATAGTCTTTTAATGGTAAATTTTCAAATCCGTAGAGCGGGAAGCCGAAACTTTCGACTTGCTCCCGTGAAAGATAACAAGGTGCAATTTTTTGAGTACCATCGGCGTTATAAGCAGCAAAATAGTAATTGCTGTGCATGGCATCAATGGCGACGCCGAATGGTACGGCACTTGTTACATTGTATGCAATCAGTTCAAATGAAGTTACGCCAACCGCAGGCTTGTCCGTTGCAAGGCAAAAGCCTTTTATTGTGGAAAGACCTATCCTTATACCCGTAAAAGAGCCCGGACCTGTGACGACGGCGAAGAAATTACATTCGCGAGGCGACAGCCCGACCTGTGACAGAGCGGCATCAATTTCATCCATGAGAATGACAGAGTGCTTCATAGCGCAATCGCCGAGGTGGCGCAACACTGTTTTTTCGCCCTTGACTGCAAGCACCGTGAGATATCTTGACGAAGTATCGACGGCAAGAAAATCAGGCATAGATAATCTCCCTCACTTTATCGGATAATTTATTGATACATACCTTTTTGCAGCCGGCAGGCAACACATCGGCTATATTTTGCGACCATTCTATAAGGCATATTCCGTCGGCATAGAAATAATCGGTGAGCCCCAACGCTTCGGCCTGAGCGCCTGAAGAAAGGCGATAGCAATCATAATGGTACAGCTTGCCGTAATAATCATTCATATAGGCATAAGTGGGCGAAGTGATATCATCTTCTATCCCCAATCCTGCGGCCACGCCCTGCGCAAACACAGTTTTACCTACGCCCATCTCCCCTTCAACGAGGACAATGTCGCCCGGAGAAAGACTGCGGGCATATTGTTCGGCAAAGCTGCGAGTCTGCTCTGCGCTCTCTGATATAAAAACTGCCATACGCTAACATTATAACGCGTATGACAGTTTTTTGCAATCACTTTTTATGATATAGAACAATTTAACGCAGGCGGCACACTATACGGCGTCGTGAAGGAAATACCTTAAAAGTACGGCCGCCGCAATGACGAGCAGGACGACAACGGCGATAATCAGAACGCGGACGTTCATCTTTTTTGTCTGCTCCGCCGATCTTTCCGACTTGGAAGTGAGGCGGGCATTTAACCTGTTTATGACGCGGGATATATGTTTGTACACAGGCAGAACTATGATTATTGCCACTATGCACCTGAGTGCGTTAAAAGGCAGCACCGAACACCAGAGGTACAGAGCGTAGAAATTATCCATCGTAACTTCGCCGAAAATCACACTCATAATGTTGAGGATAGAATCCCAACTGCCGCCGAAGAAGAAAGATATGTAAAACGGCACGAGTATGAGCCAATTAACCAACAGACTCAATGCGGTAGAACACACGGCGCCGACAATAAGACCGATGAGGGCGCCCCTGAAAGTGCGGTTGTGCTTGTATATCAACCCTGCAGGGACAACAAAGGCACAGCCCATGATGAGGTCGGCAAAGTCGCCGACGAACATTGTGGATGTACCCGTGAAGAGCAGTTCGAGAAGAATTTTAACGGCGACTATTATCGCGCCGGAGAGCGGCCCCAGAGCGAACGTTCCAATGAGCGCGGGGATATCAGAAAAATTTAGCTCCAGCCAGCTCGGAAAGATGGCGGCGATGGGGAATTTTAAAATGTAGAGAATAGCGCCTATTGCCGAAAGAACGGCTATGACCGCAATCCTAGTGGAACTGAAATATTTAGCTCCGGCAGTTGCTTGTGCAGTTTGCATAAAAGAACCCTCTGAAAAAATTTTTTTAAAAGTAATTCCTTGCAAAAAGAGCCGCCCCGAAAAAAATCATTTTCGGGGCGGCGGCGGTTTTTAAACAAAGGCGCCCCGCAAATGTATTTGCGGGGCGCGGGAAATCATTATTCCGCTCTGTAATTCTTTTACCTTCCGGACTATACCGTCGGTTTCGGAATTTCACCGAATCAGGAAAGGAGTACTCCCCCTTTCGTCGCAGACTTATGCTTAAGCAATTACTGCCGGTGGGGAATTACACCCCGCCCCAAAGAACTTACTTTAAATTGTAATTACATTATATAGCGCAATTCTTATATTGTCAACTACAAAATATATGTTTTTTAAAGCGCGGTATATATTATATTAAAATCATTTAAATCAAATTAAAACCGACGGGCTTTTCTGCCCGTCGGTTTTGTACTGTTCGCACTAATTTAACTAATGCAAGTTTGCGTAAACTGTACGGCTTATGCCATGCTGTTCACACAGTTACCTCAATGTAACGTAATGTTCACTATCGGAATCGAATACCCAAATGCTATCGAGGTCGAACCCGAGAGTTATAGACCAGAATGTTTCAGACTCGAGGTCAGAAGCAACGTAAACGTTGACGAAGTAGTTGGAGTTGTGCTCTTCAAACTTAGCATAGCAAGCAGCTACCGTTGTAGGAGCTGATGAAGAATATCCGCCAAAGATACCGGAAGCATTCTTTTCAGCCGAGCTTATGGGAGCAGCGGCCTCCTGATAGTAGATATCACCCGCGCTTACGCAGTTAGAAATAACGAGAGTGCCAAGACCCTGCTGATAGCCGATTATACCGGCTACACGGTCTGAACCTGCAACTGTACCGACAAAGTAGCACTTTTCGATAGTCATAGTGAAAGTAGTGATATAAGCTGCACCTGTGGAGGAAGCATCATACGTGCCCACTATACCGCCGAACTGCTGACCTGAGTAGGTGAGCGATGAATCAGGCGTTGTAATTGAGCCGTCCGCATTGAGTACGGATACCGCATTTCTGTCACCTATGATGGAATCAACATAGCAGTTGGATATGCGGATATCGACTGTGGCAGATGTAGGCGAGCTGTTGACCTGAATAAAGCCTATTATACCACCGGCACGACGGTCTTCGCTTGTTATGCCATGGAATTCATCGTTGATGACGGAAATTCTGTCAATTACGAGGGGCAGAGTGCCGTTGGCTTCAAATACATGACCTATGAGAGCGGCAACGCGCTGACCTGATGAATGTACGTCGATATTAGTGATCTTGATATTGACGAGGTTACCGCTGTAAGCCTGACCTATGATACCGACCTGGTTAGCCGTGCTGGTCAATGTAATTTCATCAAAGTTGAGGTTGATAATCGTACCGCCGCTCAAACGATAGATAATGCTGGCCTTGCCGTTCGACGTAGCCGAAACAGTAAGGTTGGAGATGGTATGTCCGTCGCCATCGATATAGCCTGAGAAGCCGGAACTGCCGGGATTCCATGTTCCGAAGTCAGAGAAGTCGAGGTCTGCCGTCAGCTTGTAGATGACGTTAGATTGCGAGCTGCCTGAGATGAGAGCCTGGAATTCAGCCGTTGTGCTTATCTCCTGAATGGTTATCTGGCTGGAATAGATCTTGGAAGTCTGATCGCCATTGGGGTTGCAAACTACATAGTAGACGGTGTAAGCGCCGTCGTTGTCGGCCGTAAACTGGGCGGTGATTTCGTCAGTGGTGATTGTATAGCTTTGACCGCTGATTCTGAATTCTTCCAACGTAGGCTCAGTATCGGATACCATTGCATAGAGCGTACCGGATACACTGTTGAGTTCGCCGTTGATTGTGAAGCCGCCGTAAGTTACGTTAACTTCGGGTTCTTCCATGAAGTCGACAGTAGCGGTATCGTCAACCACATAGAGGGTGTAAGTATATTCGTTGGAGGTATTGCCGCAGGTTACCTTGTGCGTAATCTGATAGATACCTGCGTTGGAGGTTGAGAAGCCTGCAACCTGAACCATTGTACCGCCCTTTTCAGTGGCGTACATATACGTCGTTTCAAGCGTGTAAGAACCTTCGGGGAGAGATTTGCCGTTGTAGTCAGCCGCATTGTAGACGGTGATTTCGGGCTCTTCCTCAAGCGAATACTGGCTTGTGATATATGAGTCGTTGGTAATATCTACGCCCTCTACCTCTATATCGCCGACGATATATTCGTTCTGCTTTACTGTGAGAGTAAAGCTTTTTGTTACAGTTATACCGCTGACAGTTGCCGTTGCCGTGAGCGTTACTTTTACGTCCTCATCGGCATCGCGCCATACCACAGCACGCTGATGGGTGACGCCTGAAATAGAAGTTGAAATATCATCAGTTATTTCAATCACGTCAGGATTTGAGGATGTCCAAGTGACATTGACAGCGCCGGGCATGGCGGTAGAAAGGTCGAAATCCTGATATACGGCGTCCTGATTGACAGGCACATAAATCATGTCATACATGGCAGCGGCCAAGCCTTCGGCTTCAGAGTCATAAGCGGTCATTGCCGAATAAGCGGGCTGAATGTAATCGCCGTTTTCATCAGAAAGGGCTGAACCTATCTCACCTTTCTCAAAGCCGAGGGATGCATAGGCGCTATCCTTAATTTCGAGAATACCCTGCATGTTTACAGAGCCATCCGAATTGCGCAGGTATGAGTGGATATCGAGCGTGCGATCCACACCCAAATTATTGGCGGGCAAAGCCTCGAATATATCTTCTGCGGATAATGCCGTTACCGTTTCGCCACGCTTGCTAGAATCTGTGGAGTCGGCGTCGATTGCATCGGTAATTTTGTACCATGCACTACTGCCGCCGGCAAGCAAGCTGTTTGAAGCGGAGGCCTGATAAGCATCAGTACCTGTACGACCGTTATATACGGACAGGATGCCCGTCATGTTGTTATAACTGCTGTCCGATCTGCGAATATCGATATTGTTATGCTCGGTGTCCCATCCTGTAACCTGACCGAATGTGTCACTTGAGGAGTCGTTATCGATTGTAGCAGAGTTATTATAGGACGTTACGTTGTTGAGAGAGATAACGCCGGGGTTGGAGTTATCTGTGACGCCGTGCATACGGTTGTTGAACGAGAGGCAGTTGTACATGAACACGTCGCCTTCAAGAGTGGAACCGCCGAGCTTGAAGCCGTTGCCGTCGCCGTTAGCCGTCGTGTATGAATCCTGATTGCTTTCAAGAGTGCTTTCGGTAACATTAGCATATCTTGCATTGTTTTCTGCCTGAGTATATTCAAGGAAACCGTTTTCAAAAGCAACACAGTTGTACATGTAAACAGTGCCGATTATACCCGTATCGTCCTTGCCGTAGAGGTCCCAACCGTCGTCAGAGTTGCGGTAGGCAATACAGCCATAGAACACGTTGTAGTAGCCGACGGTAAGTTTTGCGGCGAAGCCATCGGCGTTTTCGCCCTTGGTTTCGTTGTCGTAATTGTTGTGCGACGTGCAGTTCTTTATCAGGTTGTAGCTGGGCCAAGTATCTATTGTGGAATTAGAAGAATAGTTACGGCCGAGCTGCAGACCCGTATCGCGGTTGTCATAAAATTCGCAGTTTTCAATAATATTATAACTGCCGCCTATGTACATGCCGTTATCGCCCGCACCGCAGATATCTATGCCGTACCAATAATAGTAATTGCCGTAGATCATAACGCCGCGGTTTGAGGATGAGAACGATTGACCGTAGAAGCTGAGCGCAGTTTCCTGCGTTTCATCATACGCCTTAAAAATTATGTAATTGTCATAAGTGCCGCTGATATACACACCCGTGCTTTCACTGGTAGTAGTTCTGCCCACAGACCATGTAGTTGTACACTCATGCTTGCCGGGCATTATATATACAATATCGCCGGGTTGAAGATTTACAAGCTGGCTTACAAAATCGGTGGTGGACATGGGATCTTCCGGCGATGTACCGGTACCTTCCGCGCCCTCTTCAGGAGTGCCGACATAGTAGACGTTTACTTCATCTTCCGTAAGCGTATTATTGACCGTAGTGTCGGCATTGGCGATATAGGAAGGCACAGTCGAACCGCTGACAAACGACAGTCCGCTGAGTGTTGCGGTAGCCGCAACAGCGAGAACGGCTAATGTAGATATAATTCTTTTTCTTTTAATTTTAAACATTATTATTTACACCTCCCCGCCTTAATAATTATCGACCATAACTATGGTCTGGATTCTGACGCCTCTGTTATTGTCACCGAGATTTGAAACCAAGGAATATGTTCCTGCTTCATTTATATCAAACATGAGAGTTACATAGGTTGTGCCTGTAACTTCGTAGTAACCGGCATCGTTTTCCACAGCGTTTGTTCCTGTTATTGTGGCTGATATGTAATTGCCTTCGGAATCTATCAACCCGATTTCAGATGTGTTGGATCCGCCCGTTGAAGATACCGTTATGGTAAGTGTACCTGTTCCGCTGAAGGTTACAGATACCGAACCATTCTTAATTTCAAAGCAACCGTTGCCAGAAGTTCTGTACTGATCATTTGAATCGCTTATATTAACAGTGAGGAATGAATTGGACGCTGTATTAAAGTACTCAGATGTCAAAGCTGTTTTATCGGCAGCTGAACCAAGAGCGCTTACTATTGCGGCCGTCAACTCATCATAGCTGAATTCAAATTTTTCTGTGACAGTACCGGAAGAAGCTTCTATTACATAATTGACTATTGTGGTACGAGTGATTTCATTACCCGAAACAGTATCATACTCGGTATAGGATATCGTTGCGACGCCGCTATCCGTTGCCGTTCTGGTATCGAGACCGGAAACTTCTACGTCGTCAATCGTAAGCTGCTTGGTTGTGCCGCTGGAATATGTTGCGGTGAACGTCCATGTAGAGCTAATAACATCGCTACCCGCAGATTGAGTAGTTACGGCAGTACCGGGATTACTCAACTCTATGGAGACAAGTGTATCCGTAACATAGATAATCATAAAGTCATCGAGGTCGACAGTTATAGAAGTGCCGGGGATTGTATAATTTTCGTAATATGCCCATACGTTGTAAGCACCGGCATTTTCAGCAACAAACTTGTTATTTGTTACTTCCACTTCTTCATCGCCGTAGAATACCTTAAAGGTATAACCTTCGGTAAGAAGTGTAGAGGTCTTACCGTTGACATCTGCAAGGTAGACATCAATATCAGACAAATCTATTGTAGTGCCGCCAAACTGCATTGCATAGGATGCGCTGATATCATATACATTATCACCGTCGACTATTTCCATATAAAGGCCTGCACCCATCAATACGCGAACGGTATATGTAGCAGAAACAGTAACACCCTCATAGGTATAGGAAACGGTTATGGTATATTGGCCTTCTTGAGTGTTATCGAAAGAGCTTGAATCAATTACCAAATTTTCGTCATTAAGGCTGACTGAGAACGTTTCAGTCTGTGTGCCGCTGGAATAATCGTATATTACAGCGGTTACGGCAAGGCCTTCATAAGAGAACTCATCAGCCAAATTATACCTTGTTTGAGCATTTGTGTAGTCAATTAACAAGCTGGAAAGTCTTACAGACTCGTCAACTGATACCGTATATGTTGTTTCAAGCGTAGTTTCGTAAAGCGTGCATGTAACGGTTATCGTGTATGTACCTGCTGTCTGGTTATCAAACGAGGACGAATCTATAACTACATCGCTGAGGTCAACCACCTCTTCTGTAAGCGAAGTGCCGCTGCTTGAGCGTGTACGGATAGTAGCCGTAACGACCAATCCTTCAGATGAAAAATCTTCGCCGATAAAGTATTCCGTCTTTGCTGAAGACGTATCAACGTTGAGATCAACAAATGTGTAAGTTGTAGCAACACTAACCGTGACGGTATAGCTTGCAGATTGAGTTACGTCATTGAGGGTATAGCTTACATATATTGTGTAAGTACCCGTTGTTGTTCTGTAATTTGAAGAATCAATTACCGCGTCGGAAGTTACATCCACTGAGCTGGTAGTGTTATCCGAAGTATCTAAAATTATAGCCGTAACTACAAGACCTTCGGACGAAAATTCCTCACCCGTAGAGTACTCCGTCTTGGCTCCCGAAGTGTCGAGTTCGATGCTTTGCAATTCAGTTTCTGATCCACCGCAACCGGCTAATGCGAACGTGAATGCAAAGACACAAGCCAACACTGCCGAAAGCAGAACTTTGAGCCTTTTCATTTATATTCCTCCATTGAAGTTATTTTGGAGCAACGTTTTACGTTGCTCCCCTTATGCGTGAAACGCATAATTTTACGATAGAAAACAAAAACTGAAAGAATCAGCAATTGTTATGTATGCCGAATACCGACACTATATAATCATTTTATCACGCAAAAAAAACATTGTCAACCACAATTGAAAGAATTTCACCTGTTTTTGTAAACAACTTTCAGGTGAGAAAGGAATTAACCTATAACAACTTACATACTTTGTTTACAAATTTAAATTTTGATTGCAGGCTTAAAGATTTGAGTTAAACATAAGTAATTTAAATGAGAAATAAAACCAAATGCGCAAACGGCGCCAATTCCGTTGATTTTTTTTGATTGCAATGGTATAATATGATTAAGTCTGCTGTGTGCGTGGTATGGGAAATTCGTAATCCACAAATATAATTCGGGAGCGTTTTGTTCGCGGGAATAGGCAAGGTCTGTATATTTTACGGAAAGTCCGAATAATTTCCGCTTCGGCGCACCCACCTGCGAGAAGCGGGTTAATACTTTTTCATATCACGGCATAAGCGGATAATTTTTTGTATCACCCCCGCTGTGAGGACGAAATATATTTTTTCAGATGAGAGAGCGGGATATTGTGTGCGCTGCCGATTTTTTTCGGCGGCGCACACTCTTTTATATTTATTTGTTTTTAGCCTGCAATTGCTTGATTTTTGACAAAGATTAAAGTAAAATTATTGTCGGAATTAAATTTTCAGAGGTAAACTATGCAAGACATGACAGGCATCGTACCCGTTACGAGCACGCCTTATTCCGAGTTTAAGGAACATATCGGCGAACAGGTCACCATAAAAGGCGCCATTCATAACATAAGGGATATGAGCGACTTTGCGTTCATTATCGTACGCACGGCGCGCGAACTTATACAGTGCGTGTATTCTCCAGAATTTTCAGATTATCGGCTTTCTGACGACGTTGCGGAACAATGTTCGGCAAGAATTACGGGCAAAGTAGTAAAGAGCGAAACCCGCGACGGCAGCGAGAGATACGAACTTCAGATAAGCAATATTGAAATACTTTCCTCCCCCGCCGCCATTCCGCCCGTTGTTATATCCAAAAAGCAGGTAAACTGCGATTTGAGCGTAAATCTTGATTATCGTCCCGTAACTTTGAGGAACCCCAAAGAGCGTGCGATATTCAAAATTCAGGAAGGTATTCAGCGCGGATTCCGTGAATTCCTTACAAGTCAGAATTTTACGGAAATTCACACTCCGAAGATAAATTTTGCAGGAGCCGAGGGCGGAACCAATGTTTTCAAACTTGATTACTTTGGCAAGACGGTCTTTCTTGCGCAGAGCCCCCAGCTGTACAAACAGGCGCTTGTACCCGTGTTCGAGAGAGTATTTGAGATAGGGCCTGTGTTCCGTGCGGAACATCACGATACGTCGCGCCATCTGAACGAATATGTTTCCATGGACTTTGAAATGGGATTTATTGAAGATTTTACAGATATAATGAACATGGAGACGGGCGCCCTTCAATATATAATGAAACTGCTTAAAGAGGAATACGCGCCGGAGGTTGAACTGCTTAAGGTGGATATTCCTGAAATTAAGTCTATTCCCTGCATTAAATTTAAAGACGCCAAAGAGCTGTGCATGAAAAAACTTAAAAATATTACCGACATGAAGGACTTTGAGCCTGAGGAGGAAGCTTTCCTCGGTAAATGGGCTAAGCAGCAATATAATTCAGACTTCCTGTTTGTGACGCATTATCTGAGCGCAAAACGCCCCTTCTACACAATGGACGATCCTGAAGATCCTGAAGTGACGCTGTCGTTCGACCTGCTTTTCAGAGGATTGGAGATAACTTCCGGCGGACAGCGAATACACGATTATAATATGCAGGTTGAAAAGATGAAAAAACTTGGAATGAACCCGGAAGAGTTTGACACCTATCTTATGTTGCATAAGTATGGCGCTCCTCCCCACGGAGGTTTGGGGTTGGGACTTGAAAGGCTGACGATGCACCTTTTGGGGTTCAAAAACGTGCGTTATGCCACGATGTTCCCCAGGGATATCAACCGAGTTACTCCATAAAATAGAGCAATTAAATGTTATTAAAAGCCGCGGCAGCGCACTTGCGCTGCCGCGGCTTTAACTTTGTGATAAATTAAAGTAAGGAATATCTTACTTGTTATTTATTGTCTTTTATGAACTGTTTTAATTGTGCGAGCATATATTTTTCACCGCGTTCGGCGAGCATAGTCAGAAAATATTCAAGATCGCGACAGGTTTGGGCGTTCATGCCCGACTTATGAGTGCGGTTATTGAAATATTCGAGCGGTTTTAAATCGGTGTAGTCCTTGCCCATATAAATTTTGCTTGCGGCAATGCGGTCACAAATCATTTCGCCGAAGTACTTTGCAGGCATCCTGACAAAGACAAAATTGTTATCCGCGCCTGAATCCACCCAATATTCGAAATGGTGCTTGTTCCTCCCCTTATGATGAAGCCATGCGGCGGAGTAACCGAATAATTCCCGCTCCTTAGCCTGCGGACTGCGGGTTCCCTGAAAGTACTTTACACCCGGAATAAATTCCGAGGGCGAGTATTTAGACATATCGTGCAACAGACCCTGCCTGTACAGGCCGACTTTAAAACACAGCCGCATTACCTTGTGTCTGTGACGGGTGATGGTTATAAAATGTTTTATGAGTTTCATAATTGCAAAGTCAAGCCATCGTATGCGGCGACGAAGCCGTTGTTCTGCGCGAGTTTTTGCATGTCCGCGCGATACGGTTTACAGTTGTGCGAGAAGTGAGTAATGACATTTATTGTATCGTCATCTACCACTCCCGCTGCCCTGAGCTTTTCGCGGATACAAATAACATCGGGCATACCCATGTGGCGGGCGGAAAGGTTGCCGGAGGAACTGCCGAATGTGCAGTCGTATGCGACGACATTGGCCTTTGCGCCATTCTGAACGAGAAAATCAATGGCGCCGTCGCCGACGTTGCCCGTATCATGCAGATGAAGATAGCCCTTGCCTCCGCGCTCAACATAATACAGAAGGGCTTCCTCCGTATGGACATGCTGGGCGGGAATAGCGATAACTTTATAGCCGCAAGTTTCAAACAATGCGTAGGGACTGACTTCAACAAAGTTGAGATGCGGGGACACCTCTTCCTTCATTTCGCGCGCAGTACACTCCAAAAAGACCTTTTTTACCTCACTGTTGCCGTAAATGTTCAACACTAGCTGTTCCAAGGCAGCATACTTGTAGCCGCGCAGAACAAAGTCGTGCGCATAAAAATGGTCCATGTGGGAATGAGTGACAAGCAGCGTGCTTACCGCCGACAAATCAACGCCATTGGAAAAAGAATGATAATAGGCATCGGGCGGAAAGTCTATGAGAAGGTCGTCGTTTATAAGTATCTGTGTGCGGGTACGCACTTCCTTTAACCCGTATTGCCTGACGGAGTTGCAAAAAGCACAGTTGCAGAATACGGCGGGTACGCCTTCCGCCGCTCCTGTGCCGAGAAAAGTTATTTTCATAAATAGCAATAAGCAGGGCGAGAGTTTCGCCCTGCACTTTTAAATTTCATAGATTATGGTTACAGGCCCGTCGTTATACTGTTCTATCTTCATGTCTGCACCGAACACGCCCGTTTTGACCGTGACGCCGAGCAAGCGCAACTCTGCCGCAACTTTTTCATATAGGGCATTGGCGCGCTCAGGGCGTTCGGCCATTGTAAATCCGGGACGGTTGCCATGGGAACAATCGCCGTAGAGAGTGAACTGCGATATCAGCAAAACTTCCCCGCCGACATCCTGAACGGAAAGATTCATTTTACCGTTTTCGTCTTCGAATATCCGCATGCGCGAAATTTTGCCGGCCATTTGGGAACACAGTTCCTCCCCGTCGCCCGTTCCGACGCCAAGATAGACAGCCAAGCCGAAAGGTATATGCGAGATGAGTTTGCCGTCTACCGACAGCGACGTTTGCCTTACACGCTGAATAACAGCTTTCATTGATGGTTAAACCTATAAGTTAACAATAAATTTAGCGGGAAATAATTTTATTTGCCTACTCTGGACATATACTCGCCGCTGCGGGTATCAATACGGATTACCTCGCCCTCTTCAATAAACATAGGCACCTGAATTGTAGCACCCGTTTCGACCTTGGCATTCTTCAGCGCATTGGTTGCGGTGTTGCCCTTTACGCCGGGTTCGCATTCGATTATCTTGAGTTCAACAAAGTTTTCAGGCTCGACAGAGAATGCGTTGCCATAGAGGAATTTTATTGTTACGGTATCGTTTTCCTTGATATACTTGAGAGCGTCCTCTACCTGATCAAAATTGAGAGTTGTCATTTCAAATGTATCAGGATCCATGAAGTAATAAAATTCGCCGTCAGTGTAAGAATAGGTCATCTTTCTTGTTTCTACTTGGGCGGTTTCAAGCTTTGTTGTAGGGTTGAAAGTTATATCCGAAAGCACCTGACCTGTAACAACGTTTTTGAGCGTTGCACGGACAAATGCCGCGCCTTTGCCCGGCTTTACATGCTGAAAGTCGGTTACGGTATAAACGCCCTTGTTGTTATATTCAAAAGTTACTCCCTTTCTGATGTCGCCTGCTAAAATGGATGCCATATATTTAATCTCCTAAATTAAATTATTTACGTTAAATGATAATTTTATAATATCCTGAGCGATTTATCGCTGTCGGTGAGGCTGATGACCTTACCATTTTCAAGAGTGACGGTGTCCTCAATGCGTATGCCGAACTCGCCTTCAAAATACACGCCGGGCTCGTCCGAAAAGACCATGCCGTCGCAGAATACGCTTTCACTCTTGGGGGAAAGACTGGGGCTTTCGTGAATGTTTATGCCTATACCATGACCCAAGGAGTGTGAGAAATATTTATCAAGCGAGTGTTTTGCAAGATAATCGCGTGCGATGGCGTCGCCCTGACTGCCCGTCATGCCGCAAGTAAACTGCTCCTTGACGAGCATATGAGCTTTCAACACATGCTCATACATCTGTTTGAATGTCTGGTGCTTTCCGTCGTCGCCAAAGAGAAAAGTACGCGTACAGTCTGAACAATAGCCGCCGACCTTACAGCCAAAATCGATAAGGATTATATCGCCGAACTTGAGTTTAGCGTCGCCCGTTTCGTGATGAGGAACGCTTGAGTTTGCGCCGAACGCACATATAGTTGAAAAACTTGTGCCTGAAGCGCCGAACTTCCTCATCAGATATTCAAGGAGAGCGGCTACTTCATTTTCACTCATACCCTCCTTAATCTGCGGCAGAAGCTGAGTGAAAGCGTTGTCGGCAGCGACGCATGCGGCCTTTATTTTTTGCAGTTCTTCAGCCGACTTTACCTCCATTGCGCTTTCAAAAGCCTTAGCGCTGTCAACGATGTCGAAACCGGCGTCCTTTAATGACAGGTAATCGGAGGCAAATGTGTTCTTGAGAGAAATTGCAAGGCTTTTATATTCCTTTAACAGCGAGGACAAAGATACGCCCCTGGGATATTCCAACACCTCAATACCGGCGTTGACATTTGCTTTTGCCGCCTCAAGATAACGGCTGTCGGTATAAAATCTTGCGCCGCCGTTGTCGGCAACGACCACTCCGAAAGAGCTTTCAAAGCCGGTTAGATAAAACCTGTAGTCGGGCTGAGTAACAACAAGCGCTTCAGCCCCGACCATATTATAGATTTTTTCCGTCAATAAAGTTTTCATATTATGTTTATATTTTACCAAAAAGAATGTTTTATGTCAACAAGCGGCGGTATTAAAATAGATATCTTTCATTGCGCGGGCGTCCTCGGCCTGCGTGCCGTCTGATTCGCTGACAATATACGGTTCAAGTTTTAAATCTTTTAACGCGACCGCCAACGGTTCAAATTCAGGGCCGTAGATTTCGTCCTCGAAGGTGAGATGCTTTATTTCGCCCTTGCCGCCATACATGATTTTTGAAAAATGTACATGGAAATTTTTCATCCTGTCATAGCCGAGTCGGTCTATTGCATACTCTAAGCGGGTTTTATAGTCCTCAATCGTCTTTAAGCTGCCCTGTTCGCGGGCGTTTAAATGACCGAAATCTATTGCCGGGGTAAAAATTTTATCTATTTTGCAGAAGTCTATAACTTCTTCCAGCGTGCCTATCTGGGCGAGCTTGCCCATAGTTTCAGGACAGTACATTATGTCCTGCATACCGCTTTCATAGATCATGTCGCGCAAAATTTTAAGTCGGTCAGCCGTTCTGGAAACGGCTTCACCGCGCGAAGATTTGCCCTGTGCGGCGGGATGAAAGACGAGGCGTGTTCCGCCAAAGAGTTTTAAATATTTGGCGCTGTTGAGAACATAACCGTATGACTTTTGAACGGCTTCGTCATCAGGATTTGCAAAATTGATAAAATAGGGCGCGTGGACGCTTATTTCCTTTTGTGCGGCGGCAAAGGCTCCGCCAATCTGCATGGCCTTTTCGGCTGAAAGCGTGATACCTCTGCCAAAGGAATATTCGAAACAGTCGAGATTGAATTTATCGAGATATTCCGGCGCCTGCACAGTATGCTTATAGCCCATCGCATAAAAGCTGGCACTATTGCCGCTTGGCCCAAACTTAATCATTGTTTTCCACGCTATCATCCGACTGAGAAGATTCCTGATCTTCGCCTTGCGACTGTTCTTCTTCAGGCTGAATTTCAGAAACATCAGCGACAGCAGGTTCATCCGACACGGGATTTTCTTCGACAGAAACATCGGAAGAAAATTCTGTCAGGCGGTAGTCGGCAGGTTCGTCAAGAAGCTTCCATGCGGGAATAATATCCTGCACAACGGCGTTTTCTGCAATATCGTCCGTAGAGAGAACTTCTTCTGAAATCTCCGTATCTTCTTCAGAGGGAACTGACTCAGTAATAGCCTCCGCTTCTTCTTCAGAGATTTCAGCCTCAGGTACAACCTCAGTCACTTCTTCAGAGGTGACTGACTCAGTAATAGCCTCCGCTTCTTCTTCAAAGATTTCAGCCTCAGGTACAACCTCGGTCACTTCTTCGAAGGTGACAGGCTCAGTAACGGCCTCCGTTTCTTCCTCGGAAATTTCAGGCTCAGGTACAACCTCTGTCACTTCTTCAGAGGGGACGGGCTCAGCAGTAGCCCCCGTTTGTTCTTCGGAGATTACAGGCTCAGTAACAGCCTCTATTACTTCCTCAGAAGTGACAGCCTCAGTAACGGCCTCCGTTTCTTCCTCGGAGGCGACAGGCTCAGGCACGGTATCGCAGGGAACGGAATGGGTTGAAAGCTCTTCGGCTACGGGTTGCACGGCGGCAGCCTCATCATCTTCAGGATAGAGAGAAGCAAACTGCTGATCAGAAAGGTCGAGAGCTGCTTTGTCGCGGCAGAGCTGGGCGGCAAGAGCTTCGGCACTTTCAAACTTATGAATGGCGCGCATATAGCCGACAAAGCTGACTTTTATCATCTTGCCGTATAAATCGCCTTCAAAATCTTTGATATGTACTTCCAATGCCTCGGTATTGTCGTTAAAGGTAGGGCGTCCGCCGAAATTGGCGATACCTGAGTAAGACGCTCCGTCCACGTCGACACAGACTTTATATACTCCGTGTTTTACGGGATACTTCCATTCGGGGTATAAAATATTTACAGTGGGGAAGCCCAATGTATCGGTGCCGCGGTGAGCGCCTTCTGTAACGCAGCCTTCGACAAAGAAATTTTCGCCAAGCAGAGCAGACGCACGCATGACATCGCCGCGGTCAAGACATGACTTTATGAGTGTGGTGGAAATTTTCTCTCCATCAGACACAACATCTTTGACGGGCATGTACCAAACACCGTTATCCTCATCTTCGGCATAATTTTTGAGCGTAGATGATTTGCCCTTGGCACCCTTGCCGAAACGGAAATCTTTACCGCTCATATAGGCCTTAACATTTATCTTTTCCTCTATAGAGGCCAGGAAATCGAGCGGCATGATTTGCTTGAATTCAGGAGTATAATCTATAACAAGTACAAATTTTACGTTATAGGACATGAGCATGGGCAGACGCTCTTCAAAAGAATATATCTGCCTGCCGCCCTTGCCGTCCCTGAACATCATGACGCCAAGATCCAGACCGTTGATTTTTGCCTGGAGTTTTGCCTTTTTAAAGAGTTCCCTGTGACCTGCATGGATAGCGTCGAAACAGCCGAGGACAATCAGCGAAGGAAATGCGTATTCGTCCTTTCCATATTCTACAATTTCTAACATAGCTTTATTTTTACCTTTAGACGACCGCCCTGCGACGAGCCTAAGCCGTAGAACAAGCCGTCCCCCAAAAATATTTTGTAGGTGCCGTCCGCAAGAGTTGTAGGAACCGACACGCCGTTTAGAAGCTTTTTTTGTTCGTTTCCGCTGACTGATATCTCCTCAAACGGAAGAACGGTATGCGTAGGTATGATATACGAAGAGATGTTCTGTGCCGTTAAATTACAACTTTTAACGGCTTTATCGAGTGTGAAAGGGCCGCTCTGCTCACGGACGAGCGCGCTCATCGCCGCATGAGTGTTCAGCATCTGAGCCATGTCGCGACAGATAGACCGTATATATGTTCCGCCGCCGCACTCTATACGAAAATCGTACTCCTCGCCCCGCCTTGACAACAGCGCGATCGAGTAAATTTTAACGGCTTTAGGAGAAAGTTCAAAGTCGACGCCGGCGCGGGCCAACTGATACCCGCGTTTTCCGCCGACGTTTTTTGCACTGTATTTGGGGGGAACCTGCATGACGTCGCCGACGAGCGACGGTATGACGGCAGAGATTTCGCCCGCATCAGGCACTCTGCCGCCATCGGCAATAACCGAACCCGTTGTATCGAGAGTATCATAGTCGGCGCCGAAGCGGAAAGTGGCGAGATAAACCTTGCGTTTAGTCAAAAAATAATCAAACAGGCGGCAGGCGTTACCGATACCTATGGGAAGAACGCCGCTTGCCAACGGGTCGAGCGTACCCAGATGGCCGCAAGGCATGCCGCTTAACTTTTTGATTACGGCAACCTCCCTTGCGGAGCTTTCACCCGTACACTTATCTATATTTATGAAACCTGTCATAACTGCTTAAATACGGCGTAGGTAAGTCTTTCGATGACCTCTTCATACTCGCCGAACAGCATACAGCCGCTTGCAAGCAGGTGACCGCCGCCGCCGAATTCGGACGCAACGGCGTTTACGTCTGCGCTCTTGCTGCGGAGCGAGGCTTTGTACTGGCCCTTTTTTACTTCCATAAGAGCGACTGATACATCTACGCCCTCGATGGAAAGCGGATAATCGACAAAGCCTTCCGTCTGGCTTTTATCGGTTCGGGTCTCCCGCAAGTCCTTTTGTGTTACGGTCATAAACACCAATCTGTCGTCAAGGCAAAAACGCATAGAGTTGAGTACGCGCACATATAAAAGAGCGCGGTTTTTGGACTGGCGGGTGAACATTTCATATCCTATACCCGGAAAGTCAGCCCCTGCCGCACGCAGTTCGGAGGCTACGGCAAAGGTGTTTGCGCTTACATCCTTATGGGTGAAGTTTCCGCTGTCTGTGAGCAGCCCCATAGTGAGAAGATCGGCTATCTCGCGGTCGACAGGAATACCCGCGGCCTTGAGAATTTCTGGAATAATTTCGCAAGTGGCCGTACATTCGCGCACATAATTTATCTTTGCAAATTTATCGTTTGAAATATGATGATCGATATTTATTGTCTTGCCCTTGAACTTTCTGAAAGCGGAAGCAAATACGCCGAGGCGATTTAAATCGGCGCAATCGACGCTGATTAACAGATCGAAGTCCACACCGGAGGGCAGACAAGTCAACACGTCGTCCATGGCAGGGAATATCTTCAACCTGTCGGGAGCGGGCTCTTCGCACAGCATGTAGGCATTCTTGCCCGCCTTTCTGAGCGCAAGGACAACGGCAAGACCGCTGCCCAGAGCGTCGCCGTCGGGGCGGACATGACATATTACACCCACCGTGTTTGACGCATTAACTAATGATACTATCTGTTCGAGCGTATTATCAATCATCTTTACTATCTTTATCTTCCAAACTTTGAATTATTTTATCTATCTTGGCTCCGTACTCCATGCTTTCATCGAGGATGAAAGACAGTTCCGGCACGGTGCGAAGGTGCAATATCTGGGAAAGTTCGTGGCGGATAAAGCCTGCGTTTTGTTTTAAAACTTCAAAGCTGGCTTCCTTACGGGCTGAATCCGGGTCATAAATGCTGACATAGACCTTCGCCGTCTTTAAGTCGGGAGCAACATCCGCCTGGGTTACGCTGATTATTGCGCTGAGCGACGAATACCTGTTGCGTAATTTTGTAGAGATTACTCTATATATTTCTTCGCGAAATTGGCTGGAAAGCCGCTCGCCTCTTAAACCTTTCATTGTATTTTACTCGCTGTTATTTTTAATCGAAGATTACTTTACAGGGATCTGTTCAATCATGTAACATTCAATAATGTCGCCGACGTGAATATCGTTGAAGCCCTCTATTGCGCAGCCACATTCGTAGCCGTAATTGACTTCCTTTACATCATCCTTAAAGCGCTTCAACTGCTGGACATTACCTTCGACGATGAGGACGTCATCGCGATAAATGCGGAGTTTGCCGCCGCGGACGATTTTGCCCTCCTTGACATAGCATCCGGCGATATTGCCGACGCCCGTGATCTTAAATGTCTGACGGACTTCGCATTTGCCGAGGTAAACTTCCTGATACTTGGGAGTGAGCATGCCCTTGAGTGCGGCCTCGATATCGTCGAGGAGGTCATAGATTATGCGGTAGAGCCTTATATCGACCTTGCCGCGCTCCGCCGCGGTCTTGGCCTTAGCATCGGGACGGACATTGAAGCCAAGAATGATTGCATTGGAGGAATCCGCCAACATGACGTCCGTTTCGGTAATCGCGCCGGCGCCGCTGTGAATGACTTTGACCTGCACTTCCTCGTTGGAGAGTTTGACAACGGATTGTTTTACCGCTTCAACAGAACCCTGAACATCGCCCTTGACAATGAGGTTGAGAGTCTTCATATTGCCTTCGGCAATCTTGCCGAAAACTTCGTCGAGGGAAATTTTGGACGCGGCCTTGACCATTGCGTCAGATTCCTTGCGCTTTCTCTCCTCCATTACAGACTTCATAAGTTCCTGTGAAACGGCAAATATGCTGTCGCCTGCGTTGGGAACCTGTTCAAAGCCGAGGACATAGACCGCTGAAGAAGGACCCGCCTCCTTGACGGTTCTGCCCTTATCGTCGATCATGGCGCGTACTCTGCCTGTAATAGTACCTGATATAATGTTGTCGCCCGTGTGCAAAGTGCCGTTCTGGACGAGGACCGTTGCGACAGGGCCCTTGCCCTTATCGAGCTGGGCTTCGATGACGGCGCCGCGCGCCTCCCTTGCGGGATTGGCGAGCAGTTCTTTCATTTCAGCGACGAGGAGTACATTTTCTAAAAGCTCGTCAATGCCCTGACCGGTCTTACACGAAATAAGACAGACGGGAACGTCGCCGCCCCACTCTTCTGGTACAAGGCCGTAATTCATAAGACTCTGTTTTACTTTATCAGGATTGGAGCCGACTTTATCTATCTTATTTACTGCAACAATGATGGACACGTTGGCGGCTTTGGCATGATTTATCGCCTCTATCGTCTGAGGCATAACGCCGTCATCGGCAGCCACCACAAGAATGACTATATCGGTAACCTGGGCGCCGCGGGCGCGCATTGCCGTGAACGCCTCGTGGCCGGGAGTATCGATAAACGTTATACTTTTGCCGCTGACCGATACCGAGTATGCGCCTATGTGCTGGGTGATGCCGCCTGCTTCACCTGCGGCAACATTCTGCCGACGGATATAGTCCAACAGGGAGGTCTTGCCGTGGTCGACATGACCCATTACAGTGACGACGGGCGCACGGGGAACAAGGCTTTCGATCTCCTCCACCGTATCGGCCTGTTTTTCAGACAATATTTCCTCTGCGGTCTTTTCAGGCTTATACTCAAGTTCTATGCCCATACCTGCGGCGAGCAGGGCGGCCGTTTCGTAGTCTATGCTCTCATTGACCGTCTTCATTATGCCTTCCTTGAAGAGGCGCTTTGTTATTTCGACGGCGGTGATGCCGAGTTTTTCAGACAGCACCTTCAAAGGAATTTCACTTGTAGTGACAACGGCATGATCGATCCTTATAGCCTGAACGCTCTGTTGTTTTTTATCCTTCTTTACGCGCAGCTTTCTGTAACCGCTCTTATCCTCGTCAAAGTCTGCGATTGTGGGACCCTGCTGTTTGGCAATGGAGCGTTTTGAGGGCGCGCGGCGTTCCTTTTCGACATAAGTCTTTTCGTAAGCGCCCTTCTTTTTATCGGGCCCGAAATTTTTAGCCGCAGGCTTGCTTGTTGAAGCAGGAGCCGACGACGCCGAAGCCGAAGCGGGTCTGCCGGTCTGGGATCTTGTTTGCTGAGGCGCACGCGACTGTTCCTGTTTGGGCTTGGCAGGACGTTCCTGACGTTTTGAACTGTCGGTATTTACGAATGTTTTGGGAGCAGACTTAGCCGTGGCGGGCTTTGACTGAGCCACAGGCTGCTGTGCAGGGCGCTGGGGCTCGGTCGGCCTGGCAGATTTTACAGGCTGCTTTTCGCGCGAAGGCTGACTTTTGACTTCTGCTTTTTGCTCAGGCTGGCCGGCAACAGGGGCAGGAGTTTCTGCCGCTGCGGGCATTTCTGCAACGGGCTCCGACGCCTTCTGCTGTTCCTCAGCTTTCTGCCTTTCGGCAAGCTCCGCCTGCTCTTTGGCTTTTAAAGCTTCTTCAGCAGCCTTTTTTTCCTGCGCGAGGCGCTGTTCTTCTTCAAGCCTTTTAGCAGTCTGCGCGATGTCGAGATCGGAGAGCCTCTTCAAGATATCCTGAACGCTGCGTTCTGTTGAGGATACTTTTTTACCAAGCTCGCTGAGCTTACCGCTCGATAAAATCTTTCCGATTTCTTCAATGTTAACATACTTATTCGCCATAATCTAACTTTCTACGCCTCCGGCATATATTTCATATTCTTTACAGGCATTAGCAATTATTGCACTTGCCAGATTTTTATCTCTTACGGCCGCTATTTTACAGCCGGGCTTGTTGACGGCATTTTCCAACCCGCAGTTGCAGATCATCAATGGGCATGAAAACCTTTTTGAATATTTCAAAGCGAGTTTAGAGGTATTTTTTGCGGCGGAGGAACAGAGCAGAATGAGATGCACCCCTCCGCGCAGAACGCCGATAGCACCAGAGCCGAGAGCAATTTTGCGCGCTTTTACGCAAAAACCGATGAAGGTATTTACCTTATCACTTGCCAAAGTATTCCTCCTCAATTGCCGTGTAGACTGCACCGTCTACCTCGCATGAAAAGACTTTATTGATAAGGCGTTGCCTGACCAGTTTTTTTACACAATCTGGGCTATTACAGATATAGGCTCCCCTTCCGGCCGCCTTGCCTGAAAAGTCGAGGAATATCTCGCCCGAACTGTTTTTGACTATTCTGAGCATATCCTTTTTGGGTTTTGGTTCCCTGCAAGCGATACACTGTCTTAACGGAATTTTTTTGATTTTAGGCATCTTCTCCGTCCTGTTCAGCAACTTCGGACATGGTTAT
Source organism: uncultured Clostridia bacterium (assembly GCA_964447305.1). GTDB lineage: Bacteria > Bacillota > Clostridia > Christensenellales > Borkfalkiaceae > Coproplasma. The sequence goes on along the minus strand of CAYURN010000003.1, from coordinate 117,023 downwards.
TCCCAGCTTTTCGGCGGCGCTCTTGCTCTTTACGTCTATCTTCCAACCCGTTAATCTTACGGCAAGACGGGCATTCTGGCCGTCCTTACCGATTGCAAGCGACAGCTTATCGTCCGGAACAACGGCCATGGCGGTCTTTTCGCCCTCCAGCTGGGTAACCGAAATTACCTTTGCGGGAGAGAGAGCTTTGGCGATAAATTCCAAAGGATTTTCGCTCCAGGGAATGATATCTATCTTTTCGCCGTTGAGTTCATCGACTACGGCGTTGACTCTTGCACCCTTGCTGCCGACGCAGGCGCCGATCGCGTCCACGCGGGGGTCTTCTGACCAGATAGCCATTTTTGTCCTGGCGCCGGCTTCGCGGCTGATGGACTTTATCACGACGGTACCCTGTTTGATTTCAGGAACTTCCTCTTCGAAGAGTTTTCTGACAAGGCCTGCCGAGGAACGGCTGACAAGCACCTGAGCGCCCTTGAAGCCGCTTTTCACGCGCTTGACGAATACCTTTATTTTATCGTTGACGTTATATGTTTCGCCTGCGACCTGGTCGGAGGGAAGCATCACGCCTTCTACCTGACCCTTGCCGAGTTCGACATATACGTTGCGCATGTCGATTTTGCGGACTGTACCTACGAGCAGTTCGCCTTCCTTATTTGAAAACTCGCTCATAGCGGCGTCGCGCTCGGTTTCATGAATCTTTTGCATGATGACCTGTTTGGCCGTCTGCGCGGCAATGCGGGAAAAATCTTTGGGGATAAACTTTTCCCTTACAAAGTCGCCGACCTTATAGGTCTTTTTGATATTTTTTGCGTCATCGAGCGAGATCTGAGTTTCCCTGTCCTCCACCGCTTCAACAACTTCCCTTACGGTAAAAAATTCGATAGTGCCTTTTTCCGGAAGCAATTTCATTTCGACAGTGCCTGAGGCGCCCTGTTTTTTGCATGCGGATATGAGCGCGTTCTGAAGTGCGTCCAAAAATACCTGCTGAGGTATGCCCTTTTCCTTTTCAAGATCCGCAAGTGCCGCAAAAAAATCTTCTTTCATTGTTGTTTGATCTCCTGAAAATTGTTTGTAAGTTCCGCGGGCTCAATCTCCCCGCAAAGAGATTTAATCGAATTTGATAGCTTTACTTATTTTTGCTATACGGTTACGGGGGAGCTTTACTTCCTCCTTGCCTGAATTTACAGTGACGGTGTTGTCGTCAAATGCGACAAGCGTGCCTTCGATAAATTTTTTACCCTTTAAAGGGGCGTATAGCCTGAGTTCCACGTCTTTGCCGACATTGCGCTCAAAGTCGCGCGGAGTTTTGAAAGGACGATCCAGGCCGGGGCTTGATACGTTGAGCGTGTACGGCTGGTCGTAAGTGGGGTCAAACTCGTCGATTGGTTCCATAATGGCGTTGTGAAAGGCTTCACAAGTGTCAAGGTCGACGCCGGACTCCGTTTCAATGAATATGGTCAGCGCCTTGTCTTTTTCAGAGAACTCGATATCGACAATTTCAATACCCATCGGGGAGGCGTAGCCTTCCAGAAAGGCCGCAAGCTCGGAAAGAGGTTTGATATTCATTTACATCCCTTACAGCAATATTGAGTGCCTTTACATCAAGGCACTCAATAGCTTAAGAATTAAGTATTAAGTATAGTAAGATTATAGCACGGCGCTTTAAAATTTGCAAGCATTACATGGGCTTTGGCAAAGATTTTTTTATTTTTATGAGCTCGATAAATATTTTGGCCGTTACCAAAGCGTCGTCTACGGCGCGGTGGTGGTTGAATGTTATGCCGAAATGGTCGGCAACGGTGTTGAGCTTATAATTGGATAAAAACAGCAACTCCTGCGAGAGCGGAAAGGTATCGAACAGTTTGCGTTCAAGATGGTAACCTAACTGCGAGCAGTAATAGTCGACAAATTTAAAGTCGAACCCTGTTACGTTGTGGCCGACGAGGCAGCAACCATGGCAGAATTTGAAAAAGTCAGGCATGACCTTTTCGTAGGAAGGTGCGCCGTCAACCATGTCCTGAGTGATGCCTGTGAGCTTAATTATTTCTTCCGACAATTTTTTGCCCGGATTGACGAACGTGGAAAAACTTTCCTTGATTTCGCCGCCGATGATTTTGTATGCGCCGATTTCGATTATGCTGTCCATGTTGCCGCCGGAAGGCGAAGAGTTAAGACCCGTGGTTTCAAGGTCGAAAACGACAAAGGTGTTGTTTTTAAGGCAGTCGGGCAAGTCGCTCTTAGTGAAAAAATCTGCCTGCGTAAAATCGGTATAAGGCTGAGGTTCCACACACATATAATATTTTGGAGCGGGTTTGGAGATGCGCTTTGCTGGCACAAAATTCGGAGGCGTATGACCGCGGTCGATGAAACGCGCGGTGAACCTGATGGAGCCATTGAAAATTTCGGTCTTGCCCGTGCAGACTATTGAGTCGCCGACCTTCAATTTGCGTATCTTTTCGACAGAGCTTTTGCGCGTGAAATACGTCATGCGGAGCTGGGCCGTGGTATCGCTCAACGTTATGGAAAAATACACCCTCTCCTGACCGTCAGATTTACGGTTATATGTGCGCTCTTCAATGTTTTCTATAACACCGCAGACGACGATGTTTTCACTTTCGTAATTGACGTCCGACATGTAGACGGCCGTGTTCTGAAGGGTGTTGCCTTCGATAAATTCAAAATCGTGTATGCGGAAAGTGCGGATGGGGATATCATATTCAATATTCTCCTTTTCCTCCTCTATCTGTATAGAGTCCAATTTTTTATCGCTCTTTACGCATTTACCTGAAAAATTGCCGCAATAAGTCCTGTTGAGGATGGATATGACCTTATCGGCAACATCGTCGGAAACGGCCGTATCGGCTATTACGGAAATGGTAAAATAAAAGCCGTCCTGTGTTTTTTCCACACAGATATCTTCATCGGTAAGCAGACAGGCGAGAGCCTTGCTGCACTTGTCCACTGCCTGCCTTATTGTGCGGGCGACCATTTTGGCATCGGGCGTGAGCTTAGATATTGCCAAGCTGCACCCGAACTCTTCCGGAACAAAACGGCGGGCTATGTCGCGCGCCCTGTTTTCGTCCTCTTGCGTAAAAGCGTTTTCAGTGACAAGGTTTATTTCGACCGCATGGGTGGCGCGGGAAAGACTTATTGAAGATATTATCGCCGTGCAGAAGGGCTGAATGGTGTGTATATGTTTTAAAAATTCAGTCATTTATAATTTTATCTATCTCCTCGGTGAAAATTTCTTCGGCCATGGCGGAAGGTATTTTTTTGAGGATTTCGCCGGTCTTGAAAATGACGCAATAGTCGCCGGCGCCGGCTATTCCTATATCGCAATCCTTCGCTTCGCCGGGGCCGTTTACGACACAGCCCATAACGGCCACTTTTAAAGGCTTCCTGACATGTTCGACCCTGGCGGTTATTTTTTTCGCCAAAGCAACGGAATCCCACATACATCTGCCGCACGTCGGGCAGGAGATGACATCAACAAAGTTTTTGTCTGCGCCGACGGCACGGAGTATTCTGCGCGCGGCATACACCTCCTTGACGGGGTCATCCGAGATGGACACGCGCATTGTGTCGCCTATCCCCTTTAAAAGCAGCGCGCCCAATGCGGCGGAAGATTTGACGACAGCCATATCCTCTGTACCGGCCTCGGTTACGCCTATATGGAGAGGATAGCCGCTCCTTTCCGAAAGCAGAGTATAGGCGGCGACGGTGAGCGGGACGGACGAGGCCTTGACCGAAATGACAATATCGTTTACGCCGTGACGTTCGAGGATTTGCACATTGTGCAGAGCGCTTTCAACCAATGAATATTCGTTTTTGCCGTATTTGGCCAGATATTGCTTTTCGACACTGCCTGTGTTTGCACCCACCCTGACGGGAACGCCGTGAGCCTTTATACAATCCGCAACGGCAGAAATTTGCTGCTGACCGCCAATATTTCCGGGATTGATACGAACTTTGTCACAGCCGTTTTCTATAGCGGCGATTGCCAGCTTGTAAGAAAAATGGATATCCGCGACGACGGGAATATGAATTTTATCCTTTATGTCACTTATGGCGCGGGCATCGTATTCGTCGAGTACGGATACTCGGATAATATCGCAGCCCGCCTGTTCGAGCGAGGCGATCTGGGCAACAGTACTCTCCACATCCGCCGTCTTGGTGGTACACATAGATTGAATTTTAATGCTTTCGCCGCCGCCGATAAGGACGCCGCCGACTGATACGCGTTTAGTATTTACACCCATAATCTCTCAAAAAATTGAAGGCAGTTGACACTGCCTTTTCTGAAATTTATATTTATGAAATTTACTTTTTGCTTTCCATCATCTTCTGAAGTTCATCCATAAAAGATGATATATCTTTAAATGAACGATAGACGCTTGCATAACGGACGTAGGCCACCTCATCAAGATCTTTTAACGCGGACATAACCATTTCGCCTATCGCCTTTGACGAGATTTCCTGCTCCATTGAGTTGTATACGCGCTTAGTTACTCCATCGACAAGCTCATCAATGGCGCTCATTGAAACGGGGCGCTTTTCGCAAGCCTTGACAATGCCGCTTTTGATTTTGCCTGCATCGAAGGCCTGGCGGGTGCCGTTGGCCTTTACCACAAGGACGGGAGTATCTTCAATGGTTTCGTAAGTAGTGAAGCGCTTTCCGCAACGCACACACTCCCTTCTGCGGCGGATTGTTCTGCCTTCGTCGGCCGAGCGGCTGTCGATAACCTTGCTGTCCTCGCATCCGCAATACAAACATTTCATTATCCTTTTCCCCTTACAGATTTTTTAAAATTATACCACAAAATATTGTGCTTGTAAAGGAGATTAGAACAAAAATATTGTATTATGCTCAACAGAGTACTATGTGAACATGCGATAGCGGCACAATTGCCTAAACTTGAAATATCTGTTTAATGACAGGATTAAAAAATGAACCCGCACCCATCAGCCGTTTGCAGTTCTGAGTGCAATTGCAAGGCACCCACCGCCATTACTCTGTTTTAAAACACAGCCCGCAGGGCGCCATAGCGCCCTGCGGGCTGTATTGAATGGTTTTACCAAAACTTTTAAAAACTCAATTATTTGAAGTACTTAACTCCGCTTGCGAAAATCTTCATATCGTAGTTGCCGGGGACATTTTTATACAGGTTTTCACCTATGCGCTCAGCATGGCCCATTTTGCCGAATACTCTGCCGTCGGGGGAGGTTATGCCCTCGATTGCCCACATACTGCCGTTGGGGTTATAGGGGCTGACCATGGTGGGCTTGCCCTCAAGATCGACATATTGGGTAGCAATCTGACCGTTGGCATGCATAATTTCAAGCTTTTTCTGAGGAGCGACAATTTTTCCTTCGCCGTGAGAGACGGGCACGGAATAGACTTCGCCAACTTCACATGCGGACAGCCAGGGGCTTAGGTTGGAAGCTACCCTGATATTTACCACAGTGGAAACATGCCTTGAAATATTGTTAAAGGTCAACGTGGGTGAATCCGACATAAGAGGAAGCACTTCGCCATAGGGTACAAGACCGAGCTTGATGAGCGCCTGGAAGCCGTTGCATATACCGAGAATAAGACCGTCGCGCTTGTGCAGAAGATTCATGACGCTTTCCGCCACGGCAGGATTGCGGAACGTTGTTGCGATGAACTTGCCTGAGCCATCAGGTTCGTCGCCGCCCGAGAAACCGCCGGGAAAAGCGATAATGTTTGCGCTGTCTATCGCCTTGATTATGGCTTGAACGCTATCCTCGATATCCTGAGGGGTACGATTTTTAATGACTAAAATATGCGGGTCTGCGCCGGCAAGACGGAAGGCGCGGGCCGTATCCAACTCGCAATTGGTTCCGGGGAAGGCGGGAATAAAGACGCGAGGTTTTGCAATCTTGGTGGAGATATTCTTATACTTTGCGCCTTTACTGTAGTCGCAGTCGATAATTTCGCCGGAAGCTTCAGCCGTGATGGGAAACACTTTGCCGAGCGTTGAAGTGTAACTCTGTTCGGCACTTGAAACAGTGACAAAGCTATCTCCCAATGTAAAGCGATTGCTGCATGAGGGCATACCGAGCAGGACGACTTCTATACCGGACAGTTCGTAGGGATTTTTGCAGGCAACAATCAAATCGCCATAGCTTTCCATGAACAGTCTTTCCTGCTTGCCGGCAAAGTCAAAGCCGAAGCCGTTGCCGAAGCAACTCTTGGCAACTGCCGCCGCTGCCCCTCCGTTTTCGACGACGGTGGCCATGACTATGTTGCCGTTAAGGATATTTTCATGGACGACCGTGTAGAGATGCTTTAAATATTCAAAATCGGGGATGTGATTTTCGTCCTTCTTCATGGGAAGGAGATAGAGTTTAACGCTTTCGTCCTCGACTACATTTGTTATGAGTTTTGAAGCCTTTGCAGGCGCAAGTGCAAACGAGATGAGCGTGGGCGGGACGTCGATGTGTTCAAACGTACCCGACATGGAGTCCTTGCCGCCGATAGCGCCAAGCCCCAATTTCAGCTGGGCGTAGAGCGCGCCGAGCAGAGCAGAAAGCGGAACACCCCAGCGTTTTTTGTCATCGCGCAGGCGCATGAAAAATTCCTGGAGGGTCAGGCGGATATCCCTGTAGTCGGCACCGGAAGCAACGACCTTTGCAACGGACGCGACGATTGAATATATAGCGCCCGTAAAGGGTGACGACGACATAAGTTCGGGACAGAACCCGTAGGCCGAAACGGTACAGTCGTCCGTTTCACCGCCGACAACTTTTGCCGCCATTGATATGACGGGGGTGAGCTGATATTTTCCGCCAAAAGGCATGAATACCGAGCGGGCGCCGATTGTAGAGTCGAACATTTCAGCCAGCCCTTTCTTGGAACAGACATTGAGCTTTGAGAGAGTTGACGTCATTGCGCTGTCGAAAGCAACCGTTTTCAACTGTTTCGAAACATCAAAGAAGTCGGTTCTGTTGTCTTCTATGAGGGCGTCGGTCACCTGCTTTACACCGTTGGTGTTGAGGAAATCGCGGGATATATCGACGATGGCCTTGCCGCGGTGATACATCTTCATGCGCCTGTCGTCCGTGACGGTTGCAACGGGCGTTGCCGAAAGATTTTCTTCCGCCGCAAGCGCGACAAATTTATCTACGTCATCCGCGCTGACAACGACGGCCATCCTCTCCTGAGATTCGGATATGGCAAGCTCTGTGCCCGAAAGACCTTCATACTTTTTAGGAACTTTGTCGAGTTCGATAACAAGGCCGTCGGCAAGCTCGCCGATTGCCACAGACACGCCGCCGGCACCGAAGTCGTTGCATTTTTTTATGAGGCGGGTAGCCTGCTTATTTAAAAACAGTCTTTGAAGTTTGCGTTCCGTGAGGGCATTGCCCTTCTGGACTTCGGCACCGCAGGTCTGAACGGAATGTTCGTCATGAGCCTTGGAGGAGCCTGTTGCACCGCCGCATCCGTCGCGGCCCGTTTCGCCGCCGAGCAGGATGATGATATCGCCCGCCGAGGGCTTTGCACGATAGATCATATCGGAGGGAGCGCCGCCGACAACGAAACCTGTTTCAAGCCTTTTGGCCTTATAGCCAGGGTGATAAACTTCGTCAACCTGACCTGTGGCAAGGCCTATCTGGTTACCGTAAGAGGAAAAGCCGGCCGCCGCTGTGGTAGTTATTACGCGCTGGGGAAGTTTGCCGTGCATAGTGTCGGCAATTGGTTCGTTGGGATCTGCCGCACCCGTGACGCGCATGGACTGCAACACATAAGTTCTGCCGGAGAGCGGATCGCGAATGGCGCCGCCGAGGCAGGTTGCCGCCCCGCCGAAAGGTTCAATTTCCGTGGGGTGGTTGTGCGTTTCGTTTTTGAACATGACGGTATATTTTTCAGGTTTACCGTCTATGGTTACGTCGATATTTATGGAGCAGGCGTTAATCTCGTCCGATTCATCGAGGTTATCCAAAAGCCCGTCCTTTTTAAGTTTTTTGACTGCGATTGTGGCTATATCCATAAGACAGGGATATTTATCAGGCCTGTCTGCATACAGTTCGTTGAATAAATCGCGATAGAGTTTGAGAGCCTCGGTTATACGGGGGTTATTTGAGTAAACATCCACGCTGTTTATGCGGGTAGAGAAAGTTGTGTGACGGCAATGGTCTGACCAATAGGTATCTATAACCTTTATTTCCGTTTCGCTGGGGTCGCGATTTTCTTTTTTGAAATAGTCGCGTACAAAGACAAGGTCGGCCACAGACATTGCAAGCCCCATCTGCGAGTGATAGGCGGCGATTTCTTTATCGGTCATACCGATAAAGCCTTTCACTCTTTTTACGTCCTCCGCTTCCACGGTAACGTGCGCGAGAGATTGAGGCTTATCCAAACTGACTTCTTCGCTTTCAACGGGGTTGATCAGGTGTTTTTTTATACGACCGAGATTGTAATCATTTACACCCTTTATGGCGTAGATGTTTGCGCATTTTATCAGAGGGCGCTCCTTTTGGGTGAGGAGCTGTACGCACTGGGCGGCGCTGTCAGCACGCTGGTCGTACTGGCCTGTAAGATATGCGACGGCGAATACTTTGTAATCGGCGTCAAACGTTACTTCCTCAAGATAGATGTCGTCGACGGGCGGTTCGGAAAAGACGGCGGGTATAGCGGCGTCAAACTCTTCACGGGTCATGCCCTCGACATCGTAACGTATAAGTTTGCGCACATCTGCGACGTCTATTTTAAGCAGATTTTTTATCTCCTCCATGACCTTTTTGGCCTGAAGATTGTCCTTTTTTTCTACAAAAATCCTGTAAATCATATTCTCAACCCTCGCGGTATTTGATGCCTATATCCTTGCGGCAATACATGCCGTTCCAGCTTATATTGCCGACTGCGGCGTAGGCCTTGGAACGGGCCTGATCAATATCTTTACCCCTGGCGACAACATTTAAAACTCTGCCGCCGTTTGTTATGAGTTTGCCGTCCCTGATTGCCGTGCCTGCATGTATTATAGTGCAGTCACCGACGTCGCCGATGGTTATCTCCTCGCCCTTGCGATAGGATACGGGATAACCGCCGCTGGCAAGAACTACACAGACGCAGGCGCCGTCCTCCCACTCAATTTTTATATCTGAAAGCCGGCCGTCGGTAACGGCTTCGAATATTTCCATAAGGTCGGTTTTGAGCATGGGCAGGACGACCTGAGTTTCGGGATCGCCGAAACGTGAATTATACTCCACCACTTTCATGCCGTCGGGAGTGCGCATGAGGCCGAAGTACAGGCAGCCTTTAAACGTTCTGCCCTCCTCATTCATGGCGTTCATTGTGGGAATCATTATAGTATTTAAAACCTCTTCCTCAAGCTGTTTGCTCCAGAAAGGGCAGGGTGAAAACGTACCCATTCCGCCGGTATTCAGACCCGTATCTCCGTCGCCGACGCGTTTATGGTCGCACGAGGTTATCATGGGGACTATAGTTTTGCCGTCGGTAAAGGCGAGCACCGAAACTTCTTCACCCGGTTCATATTTAAGCCCGCGCATACATTCTTCGACGACAACCTTTTCGCCGGCCTTGCCGAAAGCTTTGTCGAGCATGATTTCCTTTAAGCCCTCTTCCGCCTCTTTTAAGGTCTTGCAGATGAGTACGCCCTTGCCGAGAGCAAGGCCATCGGCCTTGAGGACAATGGGCGCGCCCTGCGAACGCACATACTCAAGCGCGTCGCCGTAGTTATCGAAAGTGGCGCTCTTTGCGGTGGGAATACCGTACTTTTTCATGAGTTCCTTGGAGAAAGCTTTGCTGGCTTCGATAATCGCCGCATTCTTGCGAGGACCGAAACAACGCTTTCCCATGCCCTCAAGCACATCAACTATGCCGATAGCCAAAGGGTCATCGGGGGTGACTACATAATAGTCTATTTCGGGATGGGCGAGAGCAAATGATTGGACGGCATGGGCATCCATGTAGTCGACATCGACGTTTTGCGCTATCTGTGCGGTGCCTGCATTGCCCTTCATGCAGTACAGTTTTTCTACCTTTGGGCTCTTTTTAAGGGCGAGAAGTATGGCGTGTTCCCTTCCGCCGTTACCTATGACGAGTACGTTCATTATTCACCTTATATTAAACAGAAATATGACTAAAAAACTATATCAGTGCTTGAAGTGTCTGTCACCGACAAACACCATTGCTATGCCTGCGGCGTTGCAGGCGTCGACAGAGGCCTTGTCCTGAATGGAACCGCCCGGCTGGATAATGGCTGTAATGCCGGCCTTTACACATTCTTCCACACAATCGGGGAAAGGGAAGAACGCATCGGAGGCCATGACGGAGCCTTTGGCTTCATCGCCTGCGTGGGCGATTGCCTGCTGAGCCGCCCAGATACGGTTGGTCTGACCCATGCCGATACCCGTAGTTCTGCCCTGTTTGCCGATGACTATTGCATTGGACTTGGTGTGCTTGACGACCTTCCACGCAAACATGAGAGCTTCAACTTCTTCGGCAGTGGGGGCGCGGTCCGTGACTACGCCGAGGCCGTAGACCGTTCTTGTCTTACCAGACTGCAAAACCTTTTCCTCGACGGGGGCTTTTGTTTCAAACAGTGACATATCGCCGTCGTGGAGCAAAGTACTGTCGTACTGTTGCACGAGAAGACCGCCGTACACCTTTTTCATGTCGTATGCGTCGGCAGCTCTGGGAGCCGAGATATTATCTATCTGAAGAAGGCGGATATTTTTCTTTCCCTTGAGTATTTGCAGGGCTTCCTCGGAATAAGCGGGAGCCATTACTATTTCTATGAATATTTTATTGATTTCGGCAGCCGTAGCTTCGTCAACTTCGCCGTTGATGGCGAGGATGCCGCCGAATACCGAAACGGGGTCGGAATTATAGGCGCGCATATACGCTTCGTGTATGCTTGAGCCCGTGCCGACGCCGCAGGGATTGGCATGTTTGCATGCGACGACTGCGGGGGTTGAGCCAAATTCCTTTAACAGTTCCAAGGCGCCGTTGGCGTCGTTTATGTTGTTGTATGATAGCTCCTTGCCCCAAAGCTGTTTTGCGGAAGAGAGTGAGCCGGGGCGGATAAATTCCTCGTTATAGAACACTGCCTGCTGCTGGGGATTTTCGCCGTAGCGCATATCCTGGGCCTTTTCATAGGCGAAGGTGACGCTGTCGGGAAAGGTTATGCCGAGCTGTGACGCGAGATAATTGGAAATAAGACTGTCGTACACGGCAGTATGGGCAAAGACCTTGTATTGGAGGTATTTCTTGGTCTGAAGAGTGACGCCGCCCGCTTTGAGTTCTGAAAGCACTTTATCATAGTCCTTGGGGTCGACGATGACGGCGACGTCCTGATAGTTCTTAGCCGCCGCCCTTATCATGGTGGGGCCGCCGATATCGATATTTTCGACACATTCGGCGAAGTCCGCGCCCTTGGCAAGAGTCGCCTTGAAGGGATACAGATTGACGCACACGATATCTATTGTGTTGACTCCGAGTTCTTCAAGCTGCTTCATGTGTTCGGGGTTGGAGCGCATAGCAAGCAGGCCGGCATGAACGTTGGGATGAAGAGTTTTTACTCTGCCATCAAGACACTCGGGAAAACCTGTGATATCGGATATGCCGATAACATTAAGACCCGCTTCCTTGAGCGCTTTGGCCGTGCCGCCGGTTGAAATAATTTCAAAACCGCACTCGGTAAGACCTTTACAAAAATCTACTACGCCTGTCTTGTCAGAAACGCTTACAAGCGCCCTCTTCTTCATTTCCATATAATATACCTCTCTTATTTTATTGTTACGATTCGTCCGTTTTTACAGACGTTGCCCAAACAGAGCTGCTTTACGCACCACGGCAGAAGCTTATGCTCGACTTCGAGTATGCGCTCCTGCAGGGTCTGGGCAGTATCATCCTCCCTTACGTCGACGGCACGCTGAGCGATTATTGCGCCGCCATCGGGTACTTCGTTTACAAAGTGGACGGTACAGCCGGAAATTTTAGCTCCGTAATCAATGACGGCCTGATGAACTTTTAAACCGTAATAGCCGCTGCCGCAGAATGAAGGAATGAGCGAAGGATGAATATTGATTATTCTGTCCTCAAAGGCATTGATAAAACTTTGGGGAATAATCTTGAGCCAGCCTGCGAGAACAATATAGTCCACGCCGAGCATGTTGAGATTAAAGGCGAGCTTTTGGTACAAGTCTTCCAGATCGGGATAATCCTTCTTTGAATAGACGGCATGAGGTATGCCGTGCTTTTCGGCACGCTCTATGGCGCCTATGCCCGCCTTTGACGCAATGAGGATTGATATTTCGCAGAACTGCTCAGCCTCGTTCGCGTCTATTATAGATTGGAAGTCGGTTCCGCCGCCGCTGGCGAATACAGCTATACGTTTCAAACCAATTTTACCCCGCTGCCCTTACAAGTTTTGCCGAGAATTACGCATTGCTCGCCTGTGGATTCAAGCTGGGCAATGGTTGCATCCACATCCTTCTTTGCCACGCATAGTACCATGCCAATGCCCATATTGAAGGTGTTATATGCCTGTTCCTTTGTAATTTTTGCCTTTTTTTGCATTATACGGAAGATTGCAGGGACTTCATACGACTTTGTATTTATTCTGCAACCTATACCCTCAGGGAAAATGCGGGGAATATTTTCAATAAAGCCGCCGCCCGTGATATGCGCTATGCCCTTTACCTTTACTTTTTCTATGAGGGACAGAATGGAGTTTACATAGATTTTTGTGGGAGTGAGGAGCACATCTATGGGTTTTGCACCCAGTTCTTCGTTATAAGTTTCAAGCTCGCCGATATCTTCGCCCCAAAGTTTTCTTACAAGGGAGTAGCCGTTTGAATGGACGCCGCTTGACTTTATGCCGATGAGGATATCGCCCGATTTGATTTTTTTGCCGTTGATGACTTTGTTTTTATCTACAATACCCACGGCGAAGCCGGCGATATCGTATTCGCCGTCCGCATAAAAACCGGGCATTTCGGCCGTTTCGCCGCCGACGAGAGCGGCGCCGCTCTGGCGGCAGCCTTCTGCAACGCCCGAAACGACGGTGGCCACTACCTCCGGCGAGAGTTTGCCCGTTGCAAAGTAATCGAGAAAGAACAGAGGCTTAGCGCCCTGGCAGACGATGTCGTTGACGCACATGGCAACGGCGTCTATACCGATTGTATCGTGCCTGCCGGAAAGAAAAGCATATTTTAATTTTGTACCCACACCGTCGGTGCCGGAAACGAGGACAGGCTGTTTATAGCCCTTGGGGAGCTGAAAAAAACCTCCGAATGAACCGATATCGCCGAGGACGCCCTGGGTATAAGTCGACTGCACATGTTCACGCATGAGCCTTACGGCCTCGTAGCCGCGCTCTACATCGACGCCGCTGTCTTTATACGAAATTGACATATTATATTCTCCTGAAATTATTCGAGTTTTAATTTATCCGCTTGTGAAATTATTCGAGTTTTAATTTATCCGCTTCGTAGCCTTCAGGCGAATAAGGATATTGACCGTTGAAACAGCCGAGGCAGAAATCGACATTTGCCTCCGAACAGGTTTTTACAAGTTGGTCTATGGTTAGATATCTTACGCTGTCGGCGCCAAGGCTTGCGCATATCTGGTCTTCGTTTTTGTATGCGCCGATGAGCTGACCATAAGTCTGGATATCAATGCCCAAATGGCAGGGATGTTTGATTATAGGGGAACATATCCGGATATGTACTTCCTTAGCGCCCGCGTTGCGCAACATTTTAATGATTTTGCGCATAGTGGTGCCGCGGACTATGGAGTCATCAATTATTATGACGCGCTTGCCGTTGATATTGGCGCGCAGGGCGTTCATCTTTACACTAAGACTGTTCTCCCTCTGCCGCTGGTCGGGCTGAATGAAAGTTCTGCCAACGTATCTGTTTTTGGCAAGAGCTTCTATGAAAGGTATGCCGCTCTCTTCCGCGTAACCACGCGCAGCGACGTTGGCGGAATCGGGCACACCCGAAACGAGGTCGGCTTCCACAGGGTAGTAACGGGCGAGCAGTTTGCCCGCCTCCTTGCGCGCTTCATATACGCTGCAACCATCCAGAATAGAATCGTGGCGGGCAAAATAGACGTATTCAAATATGCACATGTTGCTCTTTGCAGGCAGATTTTCCATCATGTATGAATGTATGCCCTGCGAATCTATAACAACGATTTCGCCCGGTTTTACATCACGCACAAAATTTGCGCCCACTGCATCGAGCGCGCAAGTTTCGCTGGCGACAATGTAGTCATCCACTACCGTACCTATGCAAAGCGGCCTTATGCCGTAAGGATCGCGCACGGCGATAAGCTTATCTGTAGTCATGAGAACGAGCGCATAAGAGCCTTTGAAGCGGGAGCAAGCCCTTTTTACACCCTCAAGAATGTCGCCGTCGGACATGCTGTTTATTGCGACGGCCATGACCTCGGAGTCGATAGTCGTCTGGAACACGGCGTTTTCGGCTATCATCTCGTCGCGGAGCTGCTTTGTGTTGGTGAGGTTACCGTTGTGGGCAAGCGCCATTTTGCCGCACTTGCCCGTAAAGACTACGGGCTGGGCATTCAAAAGCTGGCTTGCGCCCGTGGTTGAATAGCGGACGTGGCCTATGGCGATATCGCCTTCGGGAAGCTTTTCGAGATTGCCGTGTGAAAAGACATCGGGAACAAGCCCCATGCCCTTGTAGTAGGTTATTTTATCGGCATAAGATACAGCTATGCCTGCACTTTCCTGACCGCGATGCTGAAGCGCATACAGACCGTAATAGACGGTATATGCGACGTCGCGGTTTTCCTGTGAGTAGACGCCGAACACGCCACATTCTTCATGAATTTCGTTTTGGAATTCGTCCATAAATTCTCCCTGCCGTCAAGCAACGCGCGTAAAAGAGATTGAGTTATTGATTACACGCGGCATATAAATATTATTCACCTTCCGTGAGGCGTTTGAAAATTTCCTGGTATGCGTCTTCGACGCCGCCGAGATCGCGGCGGAACCTGTCCTTATCGAGGCTGGTGTGCTTGGTGGTATCCCAAGTGCCTGCTTCCCAGAAACGGCAGGTATCGGGCGAGATTTCGTCCGCAAGGACTATCTGGCCGTGGAATCTGCCGAATTCAAGCTTGAAGTCGATAAGGTCGATATTGAGATGCTTGAAAAACTCCTTCATGATCTCGTTTACCGTGAACGCCATCTTTTTGATGGTTTCTATTTCGTCAGGAGTGGCGAGATTGAGAGCGAGAGCGTGATAATCGTTGATGAGAGGATCGCCGAGATCGTCGTTTTTATATGAGAACTCGATTGTAGGCGAGGAGAACGCCGTTCCTTCAGGCACGCCGTACCTTTTGGAGAAACTGCCTGCCGCAACATTCCTGATTATGACCTCAAGAGGGACTATCTGTACCTTTTTGACGACGGTGTTGCGGTCGTCGATTTCCTCGACAAAATGGGTGGGCACACCCTTCTTTTCAAGCATACTCATCACCATGTTGGTCATTTTGTTGTTGATGACGCCTTTGCCGACGATTGTACCCTTTTTGAGACCGTTAAACGCCGTTGCGTCATCCTTATAGGACACGATGACATAGTCGGGATTTTCCGTAGCATAGACCTTTTTGGCCTTGCCTTCATAGAGCTGTTCTTTCTTTTCCATTTTAAATTTCAATCTCCTTAAGATTTGTTTGCAAAGCGGAGCGCACTTTGGCGCAAAAGTAATACCCGCAGACGCACTGCGGGTACGAAGGCATTATAAATGCTTTAATTCGTCCTGAATTGTGCAATCGTCCTCATTTATCTTTTCGCGCATACGGCGCTTATATTCGCTGAGAGCGGTTGCTATATCGGGATATTTTATACTTAAAATCTGCGCGGCTAAAAGCCCCGCATTTTCGCCGCCGTTTACTCCTACGGTGGCAACGGGTATGCCCGAAGGCATCTGAACTATAGATAAAAGGCTATCCAAACCGCCCATCATATCGGTTTTGACGGGCAGACCGATGACGGGCAGCGTTGTGTATGCCGCAATGACCCCGCCGAGATGGGCAGCTTTGCCTGCGGCGCAGATTATTACCTCTATACCGTCAGCCTTGGCCGCCGAGGCGAACTCATGAGCCTCATCCGGAGTTCTGTGCGCGGAGATTACCCGTACCTCGGTTTCCACTCCCATATTTTTCAGTGCGACAACGGCCGGCTTTACGACTAAAAAATCTGACTTGGATCCCATCAATACTGCTACTTTAGGCATCGAACATTCTCCTGTATTTTTAATTTAGTTTGCGACATACTTAAAATATATGATACTTATGTATATCGTTTTTACTGTGTATATTGCGGCCATAAATTTTTATTCGGTTATGCTGCTGATAGCGCAGAAAAACGAATATCTGACCGACGAAAACAAACTTAATTCGGGCGACGGTAAACTTATCCTTGCCGCCATTCTCGGCGGGGCGCTGGGCATTTACGTCACCATGTTCATAACCAAATTTAAACTGAAGAACATGCTGTTCATGATTCTTATGCCGATAATAGGCACGGTTAACGTATGGTTTATTGTAATGGCGTACCGTTCGGGCTTTACCTTTGTGGTACTGTGACACTACATTTAAGTCTGCAAAAAGATTATAACACAACATAGGCTAAAATAAAAATGTTTGAGGCTGGTTTTTTATAATTTTGCCTACAAAATTTTTACATTTACAAATTGAGCCCTGTCGGCAGGATAAAAAACGACCCCGCCGCGCCCGCATTATGCGGGCGCGGCGGGGTTAACCATTTAAAAATTTACGACAACAGGACGGAGATAAGCTCTTCGCGCAGGGGCGAATGGCCGCCAAAAACTTGCGGTCTACGGTTGGCGCTTTCAAAGACTATCTTCCCGCCCGAAAGGACAATTATCCTGTCGGCAATGTACAGGGCTTCGTCTACGTCGTGCGTGACAAAGACAGCCGTTCTGCCGCCGTTTGCCGAACGCACTTCGGAAAAGACGTTAATCATGTCGGTTTTCAGCTTTAAATCGAGCGAGGAGAACGGTTCGTCCATGAGTACGACGTCGCTTTCATACAGGAATGCGCGGGCGATAGCCACACGCCGGGCCTGTCCGCCCGAAAGAGCGATAGGATAACTTTCTGACTTGGAGGACAAGCCCACCCTTTGGAGCATGGAACCGATACGCTGTTCGTCTTTACAGACGAGGAGCAAATTATTCTTTACCGTAAGATTGGGGACGAGGCGCGGTTCCTGAAAGATATATGAACAGCTGACGCTTTCGACCTCTCCTTCGTATTCTGTAAGCCCGGCAATAATATTGAGAAGCGTGGTTTTGCCCGCTCCGCTTTCGCCGAGTATGCAGGTGACCTTGCCTTTTTCTATTTCGAGGTTGAAATCTTCGAAAATGCTCTGCCCGCTGTAGCGTTTGCTGAGGTGTTTAATCTTCATTTGCCCCCTCCTTCACCCGCCATTTGCCCACGAGCCGCCGGATAAAACAGGACAGCAATTCAAGCATTAAGCCGACCAAAATACACACCAAAGTAAGTGCGGCAAAGAGAGGCATTTCGGCATACAGCCGCGCCTGCTGCATCATGCCGCCGAAACTGTTAAGGGTATAGGACAGAACCTCTGCCGAGACCATGACTTTAAGCCCCATGGACAGCCCTGCGCCGACCTGGGAGATAACCTCCGGAGCGACTGCGGGAGCAATTATTTTTACAAGTTTATCCCTGCGTGAAATACGGTAGACCTTTGCCATTTCCAAAAGGTTTGCGTCCAATCCATCTATAGCCGCAATAAACTGGGCGTAAATCATGGGAAACAGCACGAGTCCCGTGACTATTGCCGGCGCAACGCGGGGTGTTGACCAAATTAAAAGCATTAAAGTTATTGCCATTGTGGGCAATGTGCGCACAACTGAAATTATGCAGGCGAAAGTCATTTTAAAAGGTTTGAACACTGCAGACAGCGCCGCAAAGGCCGCAGCCAAGACAAACGATACCGAAAATGAAATGAGTGTGCGCGCGACGGTGTTGCCGAGGGCGACATAAAAATCGCCGTCGACGAACAGCGCGAACAGACTGCCGAACGTTTGACCTATGCCAGGCAGAATATAATCGTTTTTAATGTTCAGGTAGGATATGTGCCATGCGAGCAAAATTACCGCAGCGGCGACAACCGACCACACTATATTGTTTTTTGCTATCTTTTTTAAAATGTTCACTTTAGCCTATGGTCTGATACTCCAAACCGTATTTGTTGAGTATTATTTTTAATGTAAGTCCGGGGACATTGGCGAGCTGAATGACGCCGATAGTTTTGCCGCTCAGCAAGCCGACAATATTTTCCGACGTTATTTCCTCGCTGTCCTTGGAGAGGATATACAGATTGCCGTTGGTGACGGTGCCGAGCATGGTGTAAGTTTCGCCGCTGCCCAAAAGTTTGCTTGCGGCATTGAGGGGCAATATGCAGATATCCGCAACGGGACTTTCGCCCGTGACGTAAGCGCTTATCGCGTCGGACGAAACTATATTGTATGTTACAGAAGTCTGCTCAAATTGATTGTCTTCATACATCAACTGCGCCAATGCGAGTGCGGGAGCGCCGTCGGGAGCGTAGATTGAAATGGTATCCTGCCGACCGGCATCATTGTGATCCTCGCTCAAAAAGAAGGAATCTGACACTTCTCCGACAGAGGTTGAATCGACCTCCGCCATTTCTGCAAGGAAGGAAGTCACCCTCTCCTTATCGTCATAGGCGTATACGAAATTTATGCCGCAGTTTGCAATTACTTCCGATGTCAGATTGTTAGAATTAAAAGTGGGCGTGGTGCCATCGGGAAGATGGGACGATATCGCCTCAACGATGGTTTCTGCGGAAGCCGTTGTAAGCCATTCCTGATTTTCTATGAGGGCATCGATAAAATCGCGTATAAAATTGTAGTTTGTATCGATAAGTGAATTTTTTGCGACGACGACGGCCTGGGGATAGCCGTTATCCGAGCCGTAGAGAGATTGCATATTGCCCACAAAATTCAGCCCTGTAGCTTTTGAGCGGGTGCTTGCGGCGGGTTCGGCGGCGACGAAATAGTCGCAGGTATCGACTGTGCCGACGTCCGTGGCGGCAACTGCCATAAGACTGACGCCTTCAAAGGACGACTCTGCTGTGCAAGCGGAAAAACCTGTCGCCATGGTTACAGCGCAGACCGCCGCGATAATTGTTGTTAAAAACTTTTTCATTGTATGTTCTCCTTTTCGGCGTCAGGTTTTACAGCCTTCCGCCTCAAATAAATTTATTTAAGTTTGCTTGTGAGAGTTTTTGCCGTAACACCTTCCAACATACCTATTTTGCCCGTAATGGTATTGATAACTTCATTGGGAGCGTCGATGATGATACAGATGACATTGACATTCCTCTCCCTATAAGGGATACCCATTCTGGCGACAATATAGTCGCCGAATTCAGAGAGAACGGCGTTGATTTTGGCGCTTTGGACACGTTTTTCAATTATCAAAGAAATGACGGCAAGACGTTTTTCAGACATAAAAAATACCCCCTTTCGACAGAAAAGGAGCTGACTTGTGCTGCGCCCCATAACGGGCCGCAGTATAAAAAAAGCAAACTCCTTTATCTTCAGGCGAACCTTTGAACTCAGGCAAAAATAATTTATCACAAGTAAAAACTTTTGGCAAGTAATTTGCATAACTTTGCTGAAAACGCTCAAACTTGTGGTATGAAACTTAAGATTATATCCATGATTATTGCGACCGGTCTGGTAGCTGCCGCCATGTGCGGATGCGAAGATGGTCAAACGGGCGGAGGTCAGACATTGAATGACAGGCCCGACACACGAATCATACGCGAGAATGAAAACGGCGACGAACAGACACCGGAAAACGTACAGATGCCGCAGCCCCCTGAATTACCGCCGCACGGCGAACACCCCGACGGTAAACAGCCCGACAGCAAACAGACGGACGGTAAGCAGCCCGATGGCAAAACCCCTCCTCCCCGCAACACGGATGGAAGGCGCGCGCCCAAACACATCTTTGGCGACAGAAAGGAGAAAAGACCATCTGAACATCCCCGCTGCCCCGACCGCAACGCGGACGAAGGCAACGACGAGGAGACGCCTGAAAACATGGCCGCACAACCCGGCAACTGACGCAAAAAAGACTGCGGCACAAGCGCAGTCTTTTTTATATATTGTGAAGTTTGCCGACTTTTTTGACTTTATATAAAGTAAGCGATAATATAAAACAAGGCAAGGTGGGCGGGATAAAATATATAGAAGAAATATTTCAGCCTGAGCTTGCCGTTCTTGCCGTTGTAAAGCGCAAGCGGTATGAGGGCGAGGAGCGAAAACCATTGCAACACATTGTTGCGGAAGAGATAGTGCGTAAGACAGAGAATAAACAGCCCGACGGCAAAACATGACATGCGAGCAAAATGATTGTCGAGCTTTGCAAGCCGATCGGCAGGCAGACCGCGGAAGTCAAAGACCGAAGCAAACACGGGGAGCATACAGCCCCAGAAGCCGTACTCTATGCTGAATGATATTCCGCCGATGGAATTTATGCTGTTTATAGCATAAGTCAGGAAAACCGAACACAAAAAGAGCAAGGCGGCGAGGACTGTTTTGTAAACCTTTTCACCAAACAGCAGACAGCGCTTGAAGAACTGCATCGCATAGATTATGAGCGTGGACAGCAAAAAAGTGACGAGTATGCTCATTTGCAGTGAACCGTCGGCTATAAAATAGACGACCTGGCACACGAGCGCGACGCAAAAGAGCAGCAGTGCATGCCTGACCTTGTTCTTCGTATATTTGCAGCCTTCGGAAATCATATAGGCAAAGAGCGGCAAAGACAGCCTTCCTATACACCTTAACCAGATCAGGCCGGGGAAAAAGAACATCCCGATATGGTCGATAACCATCAAAACGGCAGCGAGGAGCTTTATCCCGTTGCCGTTTAAAAACCTTATATTCATTCTTGCCTATTGTAGTTGATAAGACAACCGGACAGAATTATCTTTTTTTCCTCGGACGTGAGAGAGCCGATGGTGAAATAGATAGTTTTAACCTTTCCTTCGGAAATGAGTTTGGCGGGGATTGTAGGGTTGTCCTGCATAACATAGTCGGCAATGTTTTCTATATATATATAGTCGCCGACTTTGAAGTCGAAAAATTTGGAAACGAGCGGGAGCATACCCCAATTTATGAGATTGGAACGATAGCGCTTGGTGGCGTACTCCAATGCAATATTCGCCACGCCGCCGAGCACGCGCTGGCATGAGGCAGCCTGTTCGCGCGCGGAGCCGTCGCCGGGCTTTCTGGCGATGACGCAACTGCCGAACATTGTATCGGGGGCGGGGGTTATGCCCGCTTCGGTCAAAACTTCTTCGGGGAGAGAGCCGGTTGACCTCCTCTCCTCTTCAGCCGCCTTGACCTGTTTTGCTCTGCCCACATACGCGGGATCTTTGCGGGACAGGGCAAATTCGGCAAGACGGAGGGGATTTGAACGGTATGACGAGGTTTCGCCCGACGGAATGAGTTCATCGGTTGTGGTGACTTCGTCATTTATGACAGATACCGCCTTGATGAGCACGTTCTTTGTCATTGCAATCTGTTCGGGCCAATCGGCGATATTATTGCCATACACAAGCTCCGTTTCGGGAACAGGATTGCCTGCGCCGCGATAGACGCGGTTTTCATATATGGACTTATCGAAATAATATTTCTTGACTTTTTTAATAAACTGTGCCTCTGTACCAGGGGTGAGTATGCCTCCGTTTGCGGCGGTTGCGGCAATGGAGCGCGCGTCCATGAGCGCGACGGCGGCAAGCTGCTGTTCGCCGAGTTTGGAACCTTCCCTGTTTTCGAAATTGCGCGTGGTATGACGGACAGAGAACGCGTTATCCGCGGGAGTGTCGCCCGCGCCGAAACAGGGGCCGCAGAAAGCCGTTTTTACTATTGCGCCGCTGCTCATGAGGGAAGAGACGTAACCGTTGTCGGCAAGGCACTTAAAGACGGGCTGGCTCTGCGAATATACGCTGAGGGAGAACGCGTCGTAACCACAGCTTTTGCCGCGCAATATTTCAGCGGCTTCGGCGATGTTTTCATAAGTGCCGCCCGCACAGCCTGCAATAATGCCCTGACTGACGCGAATACCTTCGGGAGTGATTTTATCGAGCAACCTGAAAGGCTTTTTGTTGCCTTTCAGATTGTTGCCCGCCTCCTCCACTTCGCCCAAAATGTCGCGGGGATTTTCAATGACTTCGCGAATAGTGCGGGCATTTGACGGATGGAAGGGCAGAGCTATCATGGGCTCTATGCGCGAAAGGTCGATTACCACCGCTCCGTCATAGTAAGCAATGTTGGCGGGATGAAGGGGCTTAAAGGCCTCCTCCCTGCCGTGCAGTTTAAAATATTCGCGGGTGACGTCGTCAGTTTCCCATATAGACGACAGGCAGGCCGTTTCAGTAGTCATGACGTCGATACCGCAGCGGTAGTCCATGCTGAGGTTGGCTATGCCGGGGCCGATAAATTCGAGCACACAGTTTTTGACAAAGCCCTTTTTGAAGGTGGCGCCAACGAGGGCGATGGCTACGTCGTGAGGGCCGACTCCCTTTTTGAGCCTACCCCTTAAATACACGGCAATGACCTTGGGACGGGCGACATCGTAAGTCTGGCCGAGGAGCTGCTTTACAAGCTCCGGCCCGCCTTCGCCCATGGCCATGGTGCCGAGCGCGCCATAGCGCGTGTGACTATCTGAGCCGAGAATCATTTTGCCGCAGGCGGCCTCCATCTCGCGCATATACTGGTGAATGACCGCGAGGTGAGGAGGAACGTAATTGCCGCCGTATTTTTTTGCGGCGGACAGACCGAACATGTGGTCGTCCTCGTTTATAGTTCCGCCGACGGCGCAGAGAGAGTTGTGGCAATTGGTAAGCGTATAAGACACGGGAAATTTTTGCAGGCCTGAAGCCTTAGCCGTCTGTATTATTCCGACATAAGTTATGTCGTGCGAGGCGAGGGCGTCGAACCTGATTTTTAAATTTTCTTCTGTGCCTGAATTGTGAGCCGAAAGAATACGGTATGAAAGAGTACCCTTGATGGCTTCGCGCTTTTGTTCTTCGCGCATAAACGCGACGTTTTCCTTTATAAGTTGACCGTTTGTGTAATAGACCCCTGTTCTGATGAGTTTAATCATGTTGCCATACTCCCGTAAAATTTGTTCAGATAATTTTATTTTACTATATTCTGAAAAATTTTTCAACCTGTAGAACACAGTAAAATAAAAATAACCCCGGCATGAGTTGCTTTTTCGCGAATTGCATTATATAATGTAGGTATGAAAAAATTTAAGTACTCCTTTCCCCGCGTGACGTTTATCCTTATTATTGTAGGACTTGCCGTATGCCTTGCGGGATTTATTGTAAACCTGTATGTATGTATAACCCAGGGAATTTCCTATGCGGTGAATCCTTTTTTGCCGCTGATACTGTATATTCTGATGTTCTTTGTTTCAATAGTTGCGGGA
Source organism: uncultured Clostridia bacterium (assembly GCA_964447305.1). Lineage (GTDB taxonomy): Bacteria > Bacillota > Clostridia > Christensenellales > Borkfalkiaceae > Coproplasma. The sequence goes on along the minus strand of CAYURN010000003.1, from coordinate 93,484 downwards.
GGACTGCTGACGAGCGTACTCTGCTCCTCCTACTACGCGGTTGACGAAAAATCTATAATGACGGCGTTCGGATTTATACGGAGCAATTACGACTTAAAACAGGCTGAAGTTATTGTGCTGGACAGGGAAACGAACAAGTTGCTGTTGTATTTCAATGACGAGAGCTATATTGTTATAGTAATCACGCCTGCACAATATCCCGACTTTGTTCAGGCCGTGATTGACAATAACCCGTCGGTTGAATATGCGATACAGTCGCTTGAGAACGAGCCGAAAGACAAGGACAAGAAATAATTTGCCAATCTTTAAACAATTAAAAAAGCCATGCCGCGGACAAAGTGCCGGGCATGGCTTTTATTTTGCTGACAAAGCTTTTTAATTTGAATTTTTCTTTTTATGGAGCATTTTTTTGATTGAGGTGCGGTGCTCCTCCCCGCCCATTAACTTATACAAGTTGACGCGGTGGGCGAGCCATGTGAGGAGGTTGTAGGCAAAGAGTATCATGAAAGACGTTATTACCCACTCCACGCGAAGATCTGACTGATAGCGCAGGAAAAAGATAATTCCCTGCCAGATTGTAAAACCTGAAACGCCGATAAGCGAGCCCATGGAGCCCCACTCGAAAATGTATATGTAGAGAACTATACAGACGAGGAAGGCAAACGCGATGGGGAAAAACCAACCGACTTCGCAGGTGAGGCCGCAGGTGAACACGCCGAGCGTGGTGGCTATGCCCTTGCCGCCCTTAAATTTCATGGTGACGGGAAAGACATGGCCGATTACGGCGCAGAGGCCGAAGAGATAGCGGGAAAAGTCGGTGACGGCAAAGGACGTTCCTTGGAAATACCTGCCCGCGAAAACGAGATGGCCGACCATGACGGGCAGGATGCCCTTTAAGGCGTCGCACAAGAAGTTTATGAGGCCGATTTTCCAGCCGAAGGTGCGCGACATGTTCATTGTGCCGGGGTTGCCGCTGCCTTCGCCGCGGATATCTCTGTGCTTGAGTTTTGAAATCAATACGGCGAAGTTGAAACAGCCGATAAAATAACTGACGACTGCGCCGAGCAAAAACCAATACCACGTTTGCGAAAAAGAAATATACGACATATCAGTTCTCCTTTTTTTCGCGGGTGATTATTCTTATGGGCGTGCCTGAAAAATTGAAGCACTTGCGAAGGGTGTTTTCGAGAAAGCGTTCATAAGAAAAATGCAGAAGGTCGGTTGAATTGACAAACAGCACGAATGTGGGCGGAGCGACCGAAACCTGCGAGGAATAGTAGACCTTAAGCCGCCTGCCGTTATAAGAGGGCGGTTCATTGGCACGGACTGTATCGGAGATGAGGTCGTTGAGCGTGCCTGTGGGAACGCGGTAATGAGCGTTGGCGTAAACTGCGTCTACCGCGCTCATTATTTTTTCGGTGCGGCGGCCCGTTTTTGCCGAAACATAGACGGACATGAAATAGTCCATGAACTTGAGGTCTTCTTTGAGCTTGGCTTCGAAGCTGTTTATGGTGTGGGTATCCTTTTCAATCAGATCCCACTTGTTCATGACTATGACGGAGGGTTTGCCCTGTTCATGGACGTAGCCGATAATTTTGGTATCCTGTTCGGTAAGGCCCGCGGTTGAATCGACGACGAGAAGGCAGACATCGGCGCGGCGGACGGCATCGAAGGCGCGCATGACGGAGTAATATTCGATATCGTCCTCCACCCTTGCTTTTTTGCGTATGCCGGCGGTATCTATTATGGTATAATTTTTTCCGTCGTAGGTGAACTTTGTATCTATGGCGTCGCGCGTGGTGCCGGCTATGTCGGTGACGATGGAACGTTCGAAGCCGAGAAGTTTATTGACAAGACTGCTTTTGCCTGCGTTGGGCTTGCCGACGACGGCTATTTTTATGCTGTCGTCCTCCTCGTTTTCATACTTTTCAAACCAGCTGACTGCTTCGTCGAGGACGTCGCCGATGCCCGTGGAGTGTTCGCTTGAAACGGGGAAGGGTTCGCCGAGGCCGAGAGAGTAAAATTCGAACACCTTTTCTTCGGAGTATTCATCAATTTTATTGACGACGAGGATGACAGGTTTTTTTGAACGGCGGAGCATGTCGGCCACGTCGTAATCGGAGGTGGTCAGACCCTCCTTGCCGTCGACGAAAAAGAGAATGACCTGGGCGGTGTCGATTGCGACTTCCGCCTGTTTTTTTATCTCTTTCCACATAGTGTCTTCCGAACGGAGTTCTATGCCGCCCGTATCGACAAGAGAAAAGTTTTTGCCGCGCCACTCGGCGTCGGCGTAGAGCCTGTCGCGGGTGACGCCGGGCCTGTCCTCGGTTATAGAAATTTTACGGCCGACGACCTTATTGAAGAAAGTGCTTTTGCCGACATTGGGTCGGCCGACGATAGCGACCAAAGGATTTGACATAAAAACCTGCCAGATAGACGTTTATTTTAAATGTATTATAACTTAAAAGCCAAAGTTTGTAAAGAAAATAAGCCCGCGCTTTTGGCAAAAGCGCGGGCCTGACTGCACCAATTATGCTATTGTGGGAATTGCGCCGAAAACTACGCCGAGTACAAAGACGGCCAGAAGAATCCAATATATTATCTTCCACGTTTTGCTCCTGCCGCGGACATAGGAATATGCGGGGAGAGCGATGGCTACGACAATTGCAATATTGCCGAGCAGGCTTATTATGCCGCAAATTCTTTGAAGGGTTGCGCCAAATTCGCCCGTCCAATTTGCAATAAGCGTAATCAGGCCTGAGATGAGATAGAACACAGCCGCAACCGCCATACCCCAGAAGGCACAGAATTTTAAGATACTGCTGTTGGAGGTGGTGTTGTTTGTACTGCTTTTCTTTGCCATAATACTATTCTCCTTTTATCAGATTATAACCGTTAATAGGTTATGTTATCAGTGTTGAAGGTCAATTTTTTGAGTACGGCCGTAAAATAATCGGGCAGGGGCGCGGTGAAGACCATATACTTGCCCGTTCGGGGATGGGTGAGTTCAAGGCGGCAGGCATGGAGCAACTGACCGCTGAGAGCAAAGCGCTGTTTTTTTATGCCGTAGACATCGTCGCCGACGATGGGATGACCTAAATATTTTGCATGGACGCGTATCTGATGAGTACGGCCCGTATGCAGAATAAACCGACAGAGCGTATAGCCCTGGCTACGCTGTTCCACCAAATAGTCGGTGATGGCGAGCTTGCCCTTTTCGGGCGGGACGACGGCCATTTTTATACGGTCGGACGGACTGCGGCCTATGTAAGTGGTGACGGTGCCGCCGTCGGCTTTGAGATTGCCTTCCAACAGAGCAAGATACTGACGGCTGCATGTTTTTTGTTCAATCTGCCTGGCAAGGCAGACGTGGGAAGAATCGTTCTTTGCAACGACGAGCAGGCCTGAAGTGTTTTTATCTATGCGGTGGACTATGCCGGGGCGAAGCGCCCCGCCCACTCCGCTTAAATTTTTGAGATGAAACAAAAGGGCGTTTACCAACGTGCCATCGACATTTCCATTGCCGACGTGAACGGTGAGCCCCTGCTGTTTGTTGATGACGGCGATGTCGTCGTCTTCATAAACAATGTCGAGCGGGATATCTTCGGGACGGGCGGAAATTTCCACGGGGTCGGGCAGGGTGCATGACACCACGTCGCCCGCAGACACGCCCTGCGAAGGCTTTGCACGCTTGCCGCCGATGGTGACAAGACCCGATTCGAACAGTTTTTTGACGGCCGAACGGGTATAGCCGCTGAGATGTTCGCAAAGGCATACATCGGCACGGATATAATTTTCTGACGCTGTGAACGTGACTGTCTGCATTACTCGCCTTCGGAATCGGCGTCATCCTCCTGTTCGGGAAGGGGCGGATTGCCGTTACGGCTTTCGGATTGGGCCGCCTTTGCCTTTTTTGTGAGAGGGATGAAAGCCCACTCGTTGAGGAACAGGAAATCGACCGCGGCAATTATGACGCCGAATACTATGAAGAAGTCGGCAAAATTACAGTATGCGCCCCATGAGCCTATGCCCACCCACACGAAGTCGCGAACTTCGCTGAAGGCGGCTCTGTCGACAAGGTTGCCGATTGCCCCGGCAATTATCATGACGAGCGCCGTCTTTAAGAGGACGAAACGTTCGGGAATGAACACAAAGGCGGTAATCATGATAGCCAGAAGTATTATTGAAAACACGGTGAGGAAAGTTATGCCCCATTCCGCATCCGCGAGCCATGAAAACGCCGCGCCGGAGTTGCGTTTACCCGATTCTACCCATATAAAGCCGGGGATGACGGTAAAGCTCCACTCCTGCGCCTCTTCAAAATACTTTAATATTAAATCGACGGCGACGAGGGCAATACACACGAACAGAAGTATTAAGCTGACTTTGCCGAAATTAAGCTTGAATTTTTTATTTGCCATGCCCTGATTATACCACAACGGTCTGATGAATAAAAGTGTTTTTGCGAAAATTTATAAAAAAGAATGGTATGAAATAAAATTATGGGCGCAACATGAAAGTTGCGCCCCTCTATTTGATGAAGCCAAGGCTTATGAGAATGGCCTTGTCTACCTGTGACATTGTTTCGGTAGGGAGTTCGCCTATCTTTTCCTTTAAGCGGCGTTTATCGAGCGTGCGGATTTGTTCGAGAAGGATGACCGAGTCCTTATTCAGCCCGTATGCGTTAGACGGAAGTTCGATGTGGGTGGGCAATTTTGCCTTGTTAATCTTGCTGGTGACGGCGGCGGCTATTACCGTGGGCGAAAACTTGTTGCCCACGTCGTTCTGTACGACAAGTACGGGACGGACGCCGCCCTGCTCGCTGCCGACAACGGGGGAAAGATCGGCATAGTAGAGTTCTCCTCGCTTAATCATAAATTAACCTCCTGCGGCGGACGCCGCGAGGCAGTTTATAATATATTATATGTAGCTGCCTTAAAATTATTGTTGACCGCAAGGGAGATTTTTATACTTGAAATTTTACACGCCTGAAATGTTTTTGATTGCGTTGGGCAACTGAGTTATTATGTCCCGGGCAGTTGCGCAATACGCAGTGTGCGACGATTCGGCCGCCTCTGCCGCGGCGCCGAGGAGATAGCTTGCACATACGGCGCTTTCAAACAGATTGAGGCCGCGGGCGGCTGTGCCGCAGATCAGGCCAGTGAGCATATCGCCGCTGCCCCCCTTTGCCAGAGCCGTGCCGCCGCGGAGATTGAGGACAACCTTATTCCCGTCGGTGATGACAGACACAGCGTTTTTGAGGAGAACGGTTACGCCGTACTCCACGGCAAAGGCGCGTGCGCAGCCTATGGGGTCGGCAAGAATTTCGTCCACAGCGAGGCCCGTAAGACGGGAAAATTCCTTGACGTGCGGCGTGACGAGTACGCCGCACTCCCTATTTTTCAGGGCAGACATACCGAAAGACGACAGCACATTCAAAGCATCGGCGTCGAGTATGAGTTTGCCCTTGTAACCGGAGAGAGCTTTACGGACAATTTCGTAGGTATCGGGAGTATTTCCGCAGCCGGGGCCGATTGCAAGCGCGGGACAGGAAAAGTCGGGTTCGGTCAGATATATGGCCTGGGGGTATGCCGCAACGAGCGATTCTTTGACGTGATGATCGGAACAAAGTCTGACATATCCGCAACCGGACCTTAACGCCGTTGAGAGGCAAAGCGCGGCGGCGCCGGGATAATTGGTGCTGCCCGCCACAAGACAGGCCGAGCCATAGGTGCCCTTGTGGGAATTGCGCTTTCTTTGGGGAAAGAACGGGGCGATATCGCCGTCATCGAAGGCGGCAGCCGTATCGCCGACGGCGTCTATGCCTATATCCGCCCTGACCACAGCGCCGCAGAAGTCGGGACCTTCGCCGAGGACGTGGCCGAGCTTGTACTGAGCCATTGCTACGGTAATATCGGCCCTTACGGCGGTGCCGAGGACAAGGCCGTTATCGCCGTTCAGTCCGCTGGGTATATCGGCAGAGATGACGAACGCGCCGCTTGCATTTATACTGTCTATGGCGGCGGCATACCTGCCCTCCGCCTTGCGGCACAGACCCGTGCCGAATATGCAGTCGACAATGACGTCGCCTACGATTTTATCTGAATATTTTCCGCAATACGCAGCCTTGCGGTCTGCACAGTCGGGAGAATATTTGCCGTCAGACAAATCGACGACGGCTACGTCAAACGAATTTTCGAAGAGGATACGGGCGCAGACGTACCCATCGCCGCCGTTGTTGCCGCCGCCGCAGACGACGACAATCTTTTTGTTGCGGCCGCAATTGCGAACCTGCGCAGCCAATGCGGCGCCAGCGCGCTCCATAAGCTCGACAGAGGACACGCCGAGGACTTCTATCGTATATTTATCAGATGAGCGCATTTGCGCATTTGTTAAAAATTTTTGCATATCACTTACTCCGAAAGTATCATGAACGCGGGACTTTTCAGTCCTCCCCGTCGCCGAGTTTTGACGCCGCGGTCTTTGCAAGCTCGTAGCCGTAGCCGCGCGACATGAGATATCTTATTGTCTTGTTTATATTTTCGCGCGTGGGCAATTTGCCGCGCATGTATTTTCGGGCGACAGACAGGATCTCCTCCTCGTCCTCGGTTATTTCGTCCAGAACCGAGTCGATGGCGGCGCGGTCGGCGCCGCGCTGTATGAGAGCGGCGCGTATTGCCGCCTTGCCCTTGCCGTTGACGCTGTTGGCATAGGCGCGGCAGTAGGCATAATCGTCTATATACCCATAGCTTTCGAGTTTTTCAATGACGTAGTCGATGACGAGTTGTGTGTAACCCTTGGACGAGAGAAAATCCGTCATCTGTTTGCGCGTTTTGATTGTGGCGGACAGATGGCGCATTGCCTGCTCGGTGGCCTGAAGCTTTTCGTTTTCGAGCTGGATTTCGTCGAGGCGGCTTTTTTCGATATCCATGCCCTGTTTCAGGCGGTATTTGACTGCGACTTCTATTTTCAGGCCGCAATAGAAAACGCCGTCGATATAAACGGAACAGCGGGTCTTGTCCCGTTGCTGTTGTTCGATTGAAGTTATCCTGGACATATTCGGATATATTTTACCACCATTGGCATAATTTTGTCAATTGAGCGTTTGACATACTGTTTTTACAGGAGTATAATAAATTTAATTACTTATCAGAGGCAATCAATTATGTCTGTTAATTTAGATTGGTGCAATTTAGGATTTGAATATATTAAAACGCCCTACCGCTATGTTGCGCGTTTTAAAGACGGCAAATGGAGCGACGGCGAACTGACCACCGACGATAAAGTGGTGCTGACCGAGTGCGCGGGCGTTTTGCAATATGCGCAGACGGTATTCGAGGGACTGAAGGCGTACACCACCGAGGACGGCAGAATAGTTACGTTCCGCCCCGACATGAACGCCGAAAGAATGGAGCAGTCCGCCGCAAGGCTGGAGATGCCCGTGTTCCCCAGGGATAAATTTTTAGAGGCCGTAGACATGGTAGTTGCGGCGAACAGAGATTATGTGCCGCCGTATGGCAGCGGGGCGACTATGTACCTGAGGCCCTATATGTTCGGGTCATCCGCAGTAATAGGCGTAAAACCTGCGCAGGAATATGAATTCAGAATATTCTGCACGCCCGTAGGCCCCTATTTTAAGGGGGGCGCAAAGCCGATATCTATACGCGTAAGCGATTATGACAGGGCGGCGCCGCGCGGCACGGGACACATTAAAGCGGGTCTGAACTATGCAATGAGCCTGTATGCCATAGTCGACGCGCACAACAAGGGGTTTGACGAGAACATGTACCTTGACGCCGCCACGAGGACTTTTGTTGAGGAGACGGGCGGAGCCAACTTTATATTTATAACCAAAGACGGAAAAGTAGTTACGCCAAAGTCAGATTCCATACTCCCCTCCATAACAAGGAGGTCGCTGTGCTATGTGGCAGAACATAAACTTGGCATGACGGTTGAACACAGACCGGTAAAGTTTGAAGAGATAAAGGACTTTGCGGAGTGCGGACTGTGCGGAACGGCGGCGGTAATTTCGCCCGTAGGAAAGATTTATGACCACGGGGATGAGATCTGCCTACCTTCAGGCATGGACGAGATGGGTCCCGTAACAAAGAAGCTTTATGACGCCCTGACGGGTATTCAGATGGGACGCATTGAAGCGCCCGAAGGCTGGATAAGAGAAATAAAATAAGACGTGCGCGAAAGCGGACGGCATAATTAAAGGGGTGCGCGGAGCGCACCCCTTTAACCATACAGGAAGGGAAATAAATTTATTCAGCCGTGAACGGGCGCAGACAATCAATGCTGTTCACCGCAAGGCGACGGACGCGTTGACGGCTTTGAAAGAGCGCAACGCCGTATGCGGGCGTACTTGCTTTTTGTGGCCATGCCGCCGCGGATGTGACGTTCGGACAAGTTTTTAGACAATACTTTTTTAACCTCCTCATACAAATCTTTGTCTATTTCCTGCAAGCGTTCGGTGACATCCTTATGCACTGTGGACTTACTGATTGAAAAGTGCTGTGCAGCGGCGCGCACGGTTACGCCCTTTTCTGCAATGTATTCCCCCTCTGTTACAACACGTTTTACAATATAATCCCACATAGGCTTCTATCCTCTCTTACCCTTTACAGGGCTTAAAATAACCTATGCCGAATTGTGCGATTTTATGACGAATACAGTATTTTGCGTAAATTTCCGCGGCTAATGTATTTGATTTTAACCGCTTAAATTTATGTTTATAAAAAAGCACAGCCGTGAAAGAGCTGTGCTTTAAAATTTACAAAGATTTATAACAGGAAATTGTTGTCGCCGAAATATTTTTCGTAACGGTCGGGAAACTTTTTTTGGATATAAGTTTTTGCCGCGGAAAAATCAGCTTTACGAGAAACATCGTTATGACAGTCAGAAGCAATAAAATCGACGAGGTCTTTTTTCATGAAGTGTTTGACGAGTTTTGAATATTCCTTTTTTTCAAAAATCGAGGCATTGACCTGAATCAGACCGCCGTTAGATTTTATTTCCTCCCAATTATCAACGCTGAGATATCCATAACGCTCTATATGGGCAACAATAGGCTTGTAGCCGGCAATGGATAATTCGTAAATGGCGTCGGGAATATACACCATTTCGGCACGGGTAGAAAATTCTACGAGGATATATTCGGTTGCGTTCAATGTGAGCAACTTGCCCGATTGAAGATCGGGGATGATATCTTCGTAATAATATATCTCTGCGCCGAGATACAGTTTGACGGGATAAGCGGCCACGGCGCGCTGAAGCTTGGAGAACCGATCTTTCAGAACTTCAGGGCGGTGTAATTCCTTGGTCTGGTGGGGAGTGCAGATAACCTGCGACACCCCTTCTTCCACATAGGCGGAGAGAATTTTTTTTGTCATATCCACGGAGCGTGAACCGTCGTCTACGCCCGGTAATATATGGCTATGAATATCGATCATCTGGATTTTTTTCTGTTGCCCGAAGTCTTTGCTGTTTTGCCTGCGGAAGATGACTGAGCGACGACAGGCGTTTCGTCCAACGCATCTGAATAGTAATTATTATCGCTGTAATAGTGGCGATAATAATCATCGTGCTTAGACGCAACACCCTTGGTGACATTTACGCCGACTATCTCTGCGCCGACCTCCCTTAAGCTCTGTATAGCAAGGGCAACCTTCTTCTTCTTTGCGTCACGCATAGACACATTGAATACGACGCCATCGCAAATTTTGCTGATGGACAGAGCATCCGTACACGCTATTACAGGAGGCGCGTCGATAATGATATAGTCATACATATTTGACAGTTCAGCAAAAAGTCGCTTTATGGCGGCAGACTCAATGACAACAACCGGGTTAATGATTCTTTTGCCAGCCGTAATGACATCTACGCCGTACTTGCCATGTTTGATGATATCATTCAAAACGGCAGTGCCGCCGACATATTCGCTTACACCGAGTTCCTTGCGTACACCGAAGAGCTTATGCTGAACGGGCTTGCGCAAGTCTAAATCTACAACAATGACTTTTTCCCGATTATTTGCAAGACTGCAGGCAGAGTTGCCAACTGTAGTACTTTTAAGCTCCTGCTCCTGCGAGGATGTGAACATTATGATGTGATAGGGCCTATCGACATTGGAGAACTTAATATTGGTGAAGAGCTTGTTATAAGGCTCGTACGCACGCATACTCGGTTCGACAAGCTCAACCTTGCGGTCAGTATTGGAATCCTTGGAAACGTTTTTATCCTTTTTAGGGTCGTCGCAGAAGTAGCCCACCACCTTTACGCCGAGATAACTTTCGATATCTTTGCTGCTGCGGAATTTGCTGGAGCAGAACTCCTTGACATAAGCAACAATACAGCCGATCACTAAGCCGCCGACGAGGAAGATTGCAAGATACAATACCTTGTTGGGCGAAGAATATACGCCGCGGGTAGCAGAAGAAGTTACAGATATTGTATTCTTAAAGAGCAAGTCAACACCCGAGTCGTCGGTGTTGGCAACTTCGATAAGGCTTTCAACAAGTGCGTTTGCGAGGCGCATGGAGAGAGTGCTGCTGCTGCACTCGACCGAAACCGTTACAAGGAAACTGTCGGTGCTGTATGACACGCTGACCATATTTCTCAATTCAGAAGAAGTTAAACCGTTGGCTGTGGCAACAGGGCCGAGAACATTTTCTTCAGTAACAAGCTCTGCGGCGGTAGTTACAAGACGGAGTGAGTTCGTATAATCGACGTCTTCCGAGCTGCCGGTAGAACTGATAGCGACCAGAAAAGTGGCGCTTGAGGTATATTGAGGGCTGACTATACCGAAAGTGTAGATAATACCAACGACAAAGGCAGCAACCGTTATAACAGCGATTAAGATAATATTCTTCCAAAATACGCGGAATATATCGCCAAGTTTGATTACATCATCCTGCTTTTCTGCTTCCAAATTGAACTCCTCTACCAAAAGAATAGTACTCTTTAGCATGTTGTATTTATTTGCAGATTTAAAAGCTCTGCAAAGCCTGCACTTAAAGGTCTGACTTAAAGGTCTGACTTAAAGGCCTGACTTAACTAATAGACCTGAAGTATTAGCTATTATAAACGACAAAAATGTTTTTGTCAACATTAAACAACATGTTCTCTAAAATTTCACCAAAATTCACAAAAGCAAATTGAGACTATTCTACTTTAATGCCCCAGCAGCGGCGGCGCTTGACGAGCTGGCGGTTGAAATTTTTCCAAAGATTCTGGACGTTGAGATTGGTTTCCAGCTCGGGGCCTGTTTCAAGATATTCGACACCTCTTTCGACAAGGCCGCACAGGATATGGTGCATGATGATGGCAACCGTACCCTTATTTGCGTGGTCGGGGCGGACTCCTATGGACATCATATCGGCAACCTTGGGGTGGTTCATTGCCTTTATGTAGGGAATTATGCCGAACGGGAAGATATTGCCCCTTGCCTTTTGCAGAACTTTGAGCATGGACGGCATGACAAAGCCGTAGGCGACGACATGGTCGTCCTTGAGAACTACGGCGGCGAACTCGGGCAAGAGTACCTGATATATGGTGTTCATCTCCCTCCGCTTCTGCTTATCGTTGAGAGGGCTTGTTCCGTAAAGATGGGCGAAACTTTCATCAAGAACGTCAAGACACTCCATGACGTAGCGGTCGAGCGACTTTTTATCCTTTTTCATGAGAGTTTTTACGTCGAGAAGTTCGTAACCGCCCCGCTTTTTAATAGATTCGGCAAGACGTTCAAGGCGGGGATCGACGGACTTGGGGACGGGAAGACGGTAGCCGTTCCAATCCACGACCTTGTAAGCGCCGAGTTTTTGCATGTGTTCGACATAATAGGGATGGTTGTATATTTCTATATATGTGCTGTCCTTATCGAAACCTTCGATGAGCATGCCTTCCTCGTTGAGGTCGGAAAAGGATATGGGGCCGATAATTTCGTTCATGCCGAGTTGTTTGGCCCATTCGAACAACTTTGCAAAGAGGGCTTTGGTTACCTCGAAGTCGTCGATGACGTCGAAGCGGGTGAAACGGAGCTGTTTCAGACCCGTCTTCTGATTGGAGCCGCGGTGCCATATTCCTGCTATTCTGCCGGCAATTTTTCCGTTTTTATAGGCGATAAACATTTTGCTGTCGGCAAAGCGGAATGCGTCGTTGACGTTGGGGTCAAATTCAGCAAACTCATCGGCATAAAGGTTGGGTGCGGCGTAGGGGTTGTCCTTGTAAAGGTCGATAAGGAATTTGAAGAATTTTTTCTTCTGGCGCTTATTCGATACCTGTACCACTTCTATCATAGTATAATCACCATTTAAGCTTTTTATTTTTTTTAATTATATCAAATCGGGAGGGAACATGTCAATATTTGTAAAATATCTTACAGGTAAAATTTACCAACAATGATTACCGCAATAGCTTATTGCCTTGGCAAGGGAATATTATAAGCGGCTTGCCGCCGCAGTTTTGCGGCGGCAAGCCGCTGTTCGTTAAGGCATATTATGGGGGGAATTAAATTCATAGATGTATCCTATCGGTACGATTCATCATTCGTTAAGGCATATTATGGGGGGAATTGATTTTAAAGCACTTCAGTTGTTGGTTGGGGCATATATGCGGGTCGGCAATGAAAATTCACCGTTTTTCATAAGTGAACCCTTCCGTCTTTGCCTGAGGCAAAGACACATCCCCAAGTTTTTGGGGAGGCGAGAAAAAACAGCCCGAAGGGGGCTGGCTGTAATTGATATTATTCCGATATGTTTTTTATGAAACCTTTTGGCATTGCCTGAGGCAAAGACACCTCCCCAAGTTTTTGGGGAGGTGTGTGGATAAAATTCTGTGCCGCGCAAAAACGTGCTGTTATACGGAAGAAAGTTTGTCCCTGTCGACAAAGAAGAAAGTAAACTCACCGCTAATGCAGAGTTTTTCACCCACTCTGCCCTCCGCCTTGATGACATAGCATGACGCAATCTTTCGCTTGAGTTCGCATGTGAATTGTATGCAGTCGCCCGGCATTACGCTGTTTTTGAAGCGCACATTGTTCATGCCGGCAAACAGCGGGAGCTTGCCTTCCAACTCGTTGGCGACCAATGCGCACGAGGACTGCGAGGCCATTTCGCAGAGTATGACGCCAGGCACGACAGGGGCACCGGGGAAATGGCCTTTCAGGAAAAACTCATCGCCGCGCACGGTATATTTGCCGTGCGACTTGCCGTCGGCATCGAGATATGCCTCGTCCACGAGCAGCATCGGCTCTCTTTGGGGAAGTATGTTTTCTATCTGTTCTCTTTGCATATAAGCTCCCGTTACTTTAATAATGACGAGGCGCCGCGCAACACGGCCTCTGCCTGCGCCGTTATTTCCTGAATAATCTGAGCGCAAGTCTGCTCGCTGTTAACAAGCCCCGCGACCTGGCCGCAGAGGAATGAACCGCCCTCCTCGTCGCCATCCTTTACCGCTTTTCTGAGCGCGCCCGCGCCGAAGTCGCTGAGCTGCTCATCCGACACGGATATGTCCTTTTCAAGTTCAGAAAACTTGCGCGAAAAGGGCGTTTTGAGGGCGCGCACGGGGTGACCCAAACGCCTGCCGCTGACCATGGTAGACGTGTCGCCTGCTTTGAGTACTTTCTGCTTGAAGTTGGGATGGACGTTGCACTCCTTTGCAACAAGGAAGCGCGTACCCATCTGTATTCCCTCCGCGCCGAGCATAAGGGCGGCGGCATAGCCCCTGCCGTCGGCTATTCCGCCTGCGGCTATTACGGGGATATCCACGGCGTCAACCACCTGAGGAATGAGCGCCATGGTGTTTGTTTCGCCTATATGCCCGCCCGATTCGCCGCCTTCGGCGACAACGGCGCAGGCGCCGCGCTTTTCGACCATGCGGGCGAGGGCGACGGAAGCGACTACAGGTATGACCTTTACGCCGGCCGCCAGCCACTTTTTCATAAAAGCGAGCGGATTGCCCGCGCCAGTGGTGACCACGGGGACGCGCTCTTCCACTATCACTTCAGCAACCTCATGGGCGTAGGGACTCATGAGCATGACGTTTACGCCGAAGGGCTTATCGCACTTTGCGCGCAGTGCAGAGATTTCCGCACGAAGCTGTTCGCCCGTCATATTCATTGCTGCGATTATACCCAGCCCGCCCGCATTGGACACTGCCGCGGCGAGGTCGGCATCGGCAACCCATGCCATGCCGCCCTGAAAGACGGGGTAAGTTATACCGAGCATTTTACATATTCTGCTTTCTATCAAAACAGCTACTCCTTTTGTGATATACTATAATACAAATAAATGAATCTATTGTAAAAATAAACCAAACAATGGGTGATATAACGTCAGTTCAGTTGGTTTTGACCTTTCTGGACGCAAAAACAAGCGTGTCGTCCTTGACGTCGACGGTAACTCTTTCGTCAGGGAGTATGCGACCTGCAAGTATTTCGTCGGACAATCTGTCCTCTATACGTTTCTGGACGACCCTGTTGAGCGGGCGGGCGCCATATTCGTCGCTGTAGCCCTCGTCAACGAGTTTATTCATGGCGGCGGGAGAGATATCGAGGGAAATGTTGCGCTGCATGAGCCTTGAGCGCAGACCGTCGATAATTTTGTAACAGATAGACGAAGCTTCCTGCTTGGTGAGTTTGCGGAAGACGATGATATCGTCAAGCCTGTTCAGAAATTCGGGCTTGAAAGATTGCCTGAGCGCTTCCATTATATTTTCACGCATGTCGTCATAGCCGCCGTCCTGATCGGCGGAAGCAAAGCCAAGACTGCTCATTTTTTTAATTTGTCCCGCGCCGACGTTTGACGTCATTATTATTATCGTGTTCTTGAAGTTGATTGTTCTACCCTTGCTGTCGGAGAGGCGGCCGTCGTCAAGAATTTGCAGAAGAATGTTGAACACATCAGGGTGGGCCTTTTCAATTTCGTCGAACAGCACTACCGAATAGGGCTTTCTGCGGACGCGTTCGGTAAGCTGACCGCCGCCGTTATCGTCGTACCCGACATAGCCGGGGGGCGCGCCGATGAGTTTGGACACGGTGTGCTTTTCCATAAACTCAGACATATCCAGCCTGATCATAAGCTTTTCGTCGCCGAACATTGCTTCCGCCAGGGCCTTGGCAAGGTCGGTTTTGCCGACGCCCGTGGGACCGACAAATATAAAAGAACCGATGGGCTTGTTTGCCGAGTTAAGACCTGCGCGGGCGCGGCGTATTGCGCGCGACACTGCCGAAACGGCCTCGTCCTGGCCGATGATGCGCTTATGCAGATTTTCTTCCAGATGAAGGAGTTTTACACTCTCCTGCTCGGTCAATTTCAAGACGGGAACGCCCGTCCACGCGCTGACTATTTTAGCTATCTCTTCGCTGCCGATCTGGGGAGCCGTGGCATGAACACCCTCCTTCCACTCCGAATCGAGCGACTTTATCTTAGTCTGAACGGCGTTTATTTCATCAACGAGCTTCTGGGCCTGGGTATAATTTTCGCCGCGGGCGGCCTTGGTCTTTTCGGCGTTGAGCCGCTTTAACTTTTCCTCCAGCTCCTTTATCTCCTCAGGGGAATTGTAGCTGTCCAGGCGGGCGCGCGAGGCGGCCTCGTCGACAAGGTCGATGGCCTTGTCGGGGAGATATCTGTCCGTGATATATCTGTCCGAAAGGGTGACGGCGGCGACTATGGCCTCGTCGGTGATGACAACCTTGTGGTGGGCTTCGTACTTGTCGCGCAGGCCGCGGAGTATGGAGATCGCATCCTCGACGGACGGTTCTTCGACCTGAACGGGTGTGAAGCGGCGTTCCAGAGCGGCGTCCTTTTCGATATATTTACGATATTCTTCGAGCGTGGTGGCGCCGATTGTCTGCAATTCGCCGCGGGCAAGCATGGGTTTTAAAATATTTGCCGCATCCATATTACTTTCCGACGACGAACCTGCGCCGACGAGGTTATGAATTTCGTCGATAAACAGAATTATATTGCCGTTTTCCTTGATTGAATTTATGGCGTTCTTTAACCGCTCTTCGAAGTCGCCCCTGTATTTGGAGCCTGCGACCATGCTGGCGAGGTCAAGCGAGAACACTATTTTGCCCTTTAACAGTTCCGGGACCTGATTGTTGATTATAGCCTGGGCGAGGCCTTCGACGACGGCGGACTTGCCGACGCCCGGTTCGCCGATCAGCACGGGGTTGTTTTTGGTGCGGCGGGAAAGAACCTGAATGATTTTATCTATCTCTTTCTTTCTGCCGATGACGGGGTCTATTTTGCCCTCCCTGGCTTTTTGAGTGAGGTTTGTGCCGTACTGGGCAAGTTCATGGCTAATGCCGTCGCCGCGCTCGTTCTTCTGTGCGGACTTGCGGGAACGGGTACTGCGCGAAGCGCCGTCTTCAAAAAGCCAACCGGGAACAGATGATATTTCGTCGTCATCATCGTCGTCATCTTCAAAATAGCCGTTGATTGCCATTTCAAGGCGGGAAGCCAACAGACTGACATTGACGCCTATGGCGCGCAATATGCGCATGGCAAGACATTCGGGCGATTCCATTACGGCGTGCATTAAATGTTCTGTGCCGGCGAGGGCGTCCTCGCCGCCGTATTCGACGGCCAGGTCAACGGCGCGTTCGAACATGTGCTTGGTACGCGGCGTGTAGCCCTTGATAGGCGAGTTGTGATCTGCTGAATTGATGAGATAGCGCCTGTACTCTTCTTCGGAAACGCCTGCGCTGATGAGCAGCTTGCATGCCGTACATTCGCGGGTGGCGAGCATGGCATATACAAGATGTTCGCTGCCGATGTAAGTAGTACCCATATTGGCTGCAACTTCGTTTGAGCGGGCAACGACTATCTGAAGATTATGCGAATACTTGTTTATATCCATAAATAAATTTCCCCCTTGAGATATGGATTTGTAAAATGAGAGGCCTTCCGCCCTGAACTGTTATACCTTTTTTACGCCCTCGCTGACATGACGGCGGGCGTATTCGGCGCGGTAGATATCGCGCTCTTCGGCAGACAATGTGCGACCCGCAATGAGATTGATGTTGGAAGGTTTCATCCTGATCATAAGGTCGTCAATCCAACCGATGTCTTCGGACGAGAGGTAACCGAGGCAGACGCCGAGTTTTAAATTTGCACACAGTTTTTCAAACTCCTCGCTGGGCATCATGATACAGTTTGTGAGTACGCCGTAGGAACGCAGACAGGCGTCTTTAATCTGCATGGCGCGCTCGTTCGTCCTGAGCTTTTTACGCTCGCTAAGCTCCATTTCGGCGACACGTTCGACCACCTGTTCGACGAGAGATATTATCTCCTCTTCGGTGACGCCCAAAGTGACCTCGTTGGACAGCTGGTACATGTAACCTTCGGCCTGACTGCCCTCGCCGTACATGCCGCGCACAGTAAGACCCAATTTGTTTGCCGAGCGGATGACGCGGGGCATCAGGCCCGTTGACGTAAGCGCGGGCAGAAAGAGCATGACAGACGCCCTGAGGCCTGTGCCGAGATTTGTGGGGCAGGCAGTTAAGTAGCCGAGCTGTTCATCGTAAGCGAACTGAATGGAGTGAGAAATTATGTTGTCCTTGCCTGACATGATCGAATAGGCGGAACGCAGCGACAGACCCTTTTCTATGCACTGTTCGCGCAGGTGGTCTTCCTCGTTTATCATGATGGATATGTTGCGGTTCTCGTTTATGACCGCAGCAGAGTACCCGGGGCGTTTGAGCAAAAGGGGACTGACAAGATGATTTTCGACGAGGTTCAACGCCTCTTCTTCCAGGATGCCGTCCATATAGTAGAGTTTGAATTTATCAACCTTGTTGATTGCCGACGAGATGGCGCGGATTATCTCCTTTGCCTGTTTTTCGCTTTGCAGACGGGACGGAAAGGGATATCCGTTGAGATTGCGCGCAAGTCTTATGCGCGACGACGCAACCACGCTGTTAATTTGAGTCATTAGCTTCCCTCTTTATCGCTTTTTTTATGGCCGTCATCTGTCTGTTGAGGCGGCTGGCCAAGATATAATCGCCGCAGGTAAGCGCATTTTCAAGCTGCTCCTGCAAACGTTTGAGGCGCAATCTTAAATCATGTTCTGACGAGTGGTCCCCGCCGTCCTTTCCGACATGGAAAGTTTTGCCCTGAATACTTTCGATATACGGCATCAGTTCGTTTTTAAAGACGTCGTAACAGCTGGGACAGCCCAGAAGACCTGTGCGTTCGTAATCCTCGAAGCGCATGCCACAGACCTTACACTCTTTTTGTTTTTCGGGCGAAGGCATATCGAACAGGCCGTTGAGTATTGCATTTGCGGCGGCGTTTTCGAACTCGCCGTATTTTACTTTATAACAAATATCGCACAGATGAAGGGCGACAGTTTCGCCGCCAACTGTTTCAAAGAAGTTGACTGTTGCGGTGCGCTTTTTGCATTGCTGACATATAACTGACATGATTGCTCCGTTGACGCGCATGGTGTGCGCCGTGACTTTAAAAACGTACAATATTACACATAATATTATAATACAAAACGCAATCTTGTAAACACTTTTTTTGCTTTTGAGAATTTTTTTACCTGCCGCGGCGCATTTTTTTTGCAAAATTTATTGATTAAAAAACATGTCTGTGATATAATTTTTGCGGACAAGGAAAAATATAGTATATGTCCGCCGCTGAATACGGCGATTTAAAATTTTTTGGAGGAACTGTAATGCAATATTCAAAAGACGTTGAAAACATGATTTGCGTTGCCAAGGGCGTTTCCGGCAGGTTTGAACACGGCCCCGCACCCATCCCCGAAGAGGGCCTTTGGATACAGGCAAAGGAAATCAAGGACATAAAGGGTCTTACGCACGGCGTCGGCTGGTGCGCGCCGCAACAGGGCGCCTGCAAACTTACGCTCAACGTAAAAGACGGTATCATTCAGGAGGCGCTTATTGAAACGATAGGCTGTTCCGGCATGACCCACTCCGCAGCTATGGCCGCAGAGATTTTGCCCCATAAGACCATTTTGGAGGCGCTGAACACTGACCTTGTTTGTGACGCCATTAACACCGCGATGAGAGAGCTGTTCCTGCAGATTGTTTATGGCAGAACGCAGTCGGCATTCTCTGACGACGGACTTGCGATAGGCGCCGGTCTTGAGGACTTGGGCAAAGGAACGCGTTCTCAGGTGGGAACGATGTATGGCACCGCCGCAAAGGGCGTAAGATATCTGGAGATGGCGGAAGGCTATGTGCTTTCCATGGCACTGGACAAGAACAACGAAGTGTGCGGATATAAGTTTGTTTCGCTTGGCAAAATGACCGACTTTATAAAGAAGGGTCTTACCCCCAACGAGGCTTATGAAAAGTCCATAGGCACATACGGCAGATATTCAAAGGAACAGGGTGCGGTTAAATACATTGACCCCAGAAACGACAAGGAGGTTGAGTGAGCGATATGGCACTGTTTGAAGGATTTGAAAGAAGAGAGGCCAAAATTTTAGGCGTTATCAAAGAATATGGCATTAACTCCATAGAGGAATGCAAAGACATTGCGCTTTCCAAAGGCGTAGATTGCGACAAGATAGTGCGCGGAACGCAGCCCATCTGCTTTGAAAATGCTGTCTGGGCTTACACCGTAGGCGCGGCTATTGCTATAAAGAAGGGTTGCACAAAGGCAGCGGACGCCGCAGCCGCAATCGGTATAGGCTTGCAGAGCTTCTGCATACCCGGTTCGGTAGCAGAGAACAGAAAGGTTGGTATTGGACATGGCAACCTTGGTTCCATGCTTCTTTCAGAGGATACCGACTGCTTCTGCTTCCTTGCAGGACACGAGAGCTTTGCCGCCGCAGAGGGCGCAATCAAAATTGCAGAAAACGCAAACAAGGTACGCGTTAAACCTCTCCGCGTTATACTTAACGGACTTGGCAAAGACGCCGCATACATCATTTCGAGAGTGAACGGCTTCACATACTGCAAGACGCAGTTTGACCCCTACACCGAAAGCGTGAAGGTGGTTGACAGCATAGCTTTCTCCGACGGCCCCCGCGCAAAGGTAAAGTGCTATGGCGCTGACAGCGTACCCGAAGGCGTGGCCATAATGAAGCTGGAAAATGTTTCCGTATCTATTACGGGTAACTCCACCAACCCCACCAGGTTCCAGCATCCCGTTGCAGGCACTTACAAGAAGTGGTGCGTAGAGAACGGCGTTAAGTATTTTTCAGTTGCCTCAGGCGGCGGCACGGGCAGAACGCTTCACCCCGACAATATGGCGGCAGGCCCCGCAAGCTACGGCATGACCGATACTATGGGCAGAATGCACTCCGACGCTCAGTTCGCAGGCTCCTCCTCCGTTCCCGCTCACGTTGAGATGATGGGCCTTATCGGCATGGGCAACAACCCCATGGTTGGTGCAACGGTAGCTGTTGCAGTTGCCGTTCAGGAAGGCATGAGCAAGTAATAGGCACAATATATTGTGACTTTATTTTGGTAATACGAAAAAAGCCGAGGCATGTATGCCTCGGCTTTTTTGCGTAATCTGTAAACTAATTGAGCAGATATTATCTGCTATTCGGAGTTATATCTGAACGATTCAAGCGCGCTGAGCGTAGGGCTGTCCGAAAAGATATAATTTTCCCCTGTATTGTCTGATATTGTCAATAGCGACGTATAGCGAAGCGAACGGCACTATTATATTCTATTTAAGAAGCATGACTTAACCATGAACAAAACAATTAAAATTACTCCCATGGACAATTTGTGCATTTTTTGATATAATCTTTACTTTGAACATATTCTGGACCCTCCCACTCTTCAAAAAACAAATAACGCAAAATAAAATTATTATCATTACTACAGATTAATCCGTAACGCCTTGGATAATTATCATTGTAAACTATTTTACAAAAAAAATCGCCTATTGAAAATTCAAATTCAGGATTTTCATACCATTTTTTACCGGAATAGTCTGTCATAAATATATGCTGCTCGAGTTCATTAGTTTTTGCCGATTGGTAAACGTTTTTGTCGCTAAAATACAAATCAAGCACAAACGATACTGCCGTTTTGGTCATAGTTGCTGTGCCATCAAAGATATAAAACTTAATATAAGAATAATCATACTCTATCTCTTCATATTCTGGAATAAAATTCATAGCAGAAATACCAGTATGATAAACCTTTTCCCCAAACTCCTCCTCATTATAAAATTTTTGTTCAATGTAAATGTTCACATCATTATACGTTCTTGGCTCATTTGAGCAAGATGTTGCATAAAGAACCGTTGTTACACATAATAAAACAACAAATATATTTACAAAAAATCTTCTCTTCATAATTACTACCAATTAAGAATATTGAGTGAATAAATTTTATTTAACCATTTGTATATTTGCGAAAAACCTTGAACCAACTCCCTAGATTCAGAATGGATAACCTCTAAAAATTTAAAACTATACTTCAATAAATAATTTTCTTCATTATTTATTTTTCAATAATTTGTAACAATCCCTACACAGCCAAATTGACTGATTTGATGAAATATAGCATATTTCTTCAGTATCGATATCTATATTTTTCCAACAGCAATAGCAATGCGCATGCCAAATTTTTGAATAATCATTTTCAGTATCTTTTATAAATTCTGTAGCTTTAGATTTGGGAACAATAACATCATACCACAATGAAGGACTTTCCTTGAACTTCTCTCTCAATTTCAAAGCATAATCTTTCGGATATATACAAGTAAATTCATCGTCTTTCAGCTCATTTTTTAATTCATCGACATATTCGTTATCCATTATTAACTCCTTGATTATGGTTTAAAAATTCTTATAACTTGCTTCAAAATATTAACCCAATCCCAATATAGATTTCTATAACTGACACATCATATTTGAAAATAATGAATTGAGTATTATTCAATAACTCACAGCTTTTATAAAGAAAACTATTAGATGCTTTTGTTAACTGCTATTTGCCAAAATACCCATTACTATCCAGCATATCACAATAATAAACAAAGCTATTCTCAATCCATTTATAGGTACAGCAACACTAATAATAGTACATATTATAGTAATAATTAATATAATGCAGGTAGCTAAAATTTTTTTTCATACATCCTCTACAAAGCAACCATTAATTATAATAGAACAGCCTTCATTACTTCTCAATCAAATAATGGTGTGACAAGATGTGACCATAAATTTTTAAATGTCACGCTTAATAATTTTTTACCTGTAGCTGCAAAAAGCAATCTTTACACAACCAAGTAATATAATCGCCAGACACATAGCACTCTTCGTGCGTGGCACAATCTATAGTTTTGAAACAACATGCACAGTAAGTTTCCCAAACTAATGAGTAGTCATTATTTGTCTTAACAATTAGTTCGTCCGCCTTAATTTTAGGGATTACGGCTTTATACCACAAACTTTTATCAGCCTTGAATTTTTCTTTTAATATTTCGGCAAATTTATTTGGGTATATCTTATTGAATTTTTCTTTGACGGTATGATATTTATAGAATTCGTCTATCAATTTTTTATTCATAAGCTAATTTTTAAAAATATCCATCACAATTCTAAGCAATTTGTTTCTCCAGCCCCAATGCGGACCTTTAGGCAAAGGGTGATTCAAATCTGGATGTAGTGCATCATGCGTATTTGGATTATACCAATCTCCAAATTTATCGCCTGGTTCACTGGGACCTCTCCATACAAACCCGTCACCAGGGGGTACTGTAGGATCATCGCCTGGCCAACTCCCTGGAACCCATTTTGCAAATAAAAGACCTAAACCTAAATAACCGACTTTTGCAAGAGTAGAACCTACGGAAACAGTATTACCGCCGGCAATAGCAAGAAGCGCACTACCACCACCAAAACCAAAATTGCCTATTCTATATCCCAAAGACGCACCAAAAGTCGCTATCCACTACTTTATGGTTGCCCCACGCATCGTACTTGTATTGTACCACCTCGTTGCCGCTGTTGTCAATGAGGGATATTATATTACCCTGCAAGTCCTTACGGCAGAGATATGTTACATTATTGTATTTTACCCATAGAGTAAACGAACGGCAAAATTTTTGCCGTTCGTTTTGTCGAAAATATTTAATAGGTATCTTTTAAATAAGGTCTGTTATCGTTATAATAGTAATATAGCGTTGAACCATCGTCATAAAAAACCGACTGACTTACATAAGACCATTTAAGATATTGACCTGGAATATATGTTTTATATTCCCCATAAGGCGATATTTCTTCAACTTGCATTATTTTTTGGTTTTCACGATATACTTCACCATCTTGGTAATATGTGTATATCTGACCATTAAATGTTATATAAGCGCCTTCTTCAAGGGTGTGTAACAGTTCAAAACTTCCACTCTTAAAATCGAAACTTATCAGCTGAGATTGCCCCATATGGCATATGCACCTTGGATTTATACATTCATTATCAGCCATATAGTCATACGCAGCAAAATAAAGTTTATCGCCATATAGGACTATATTATCATACAGCGTGTCGCCCGAGATCTTATATTCGTACTCATTTCCATTATATTCAATTATTACTGATTGTGGAGCGACAGATAATTTCCCGACAATTGAGTTATAACAAAAACTTATTGATAACTCTTGAAGAATTTGCGGTATTGAAAACAAATATTGTCCGTTTTCCATGTACCCAGATTGGTTAAAACCATTTCGATAATA
Organism: uncultured Clostridia bacterium; assembly: GCA_964447305.1. Classification (GTDB taxonomy): domain Bacteria; phylum Bacillota; class Clostridia; order Christensenellales; family Borkfalkiaceae; genus Coproplasma. Next base: position 69,802 of record CAYURN010000003.1, on the reverse strand, counting down.
TCCGTAAGCCTGATTAACGCCCTGTATTTCATCTTCCCAATACAGCTGTCCGAGAGAATTTGAAAAAAGCGTTTTTCCGTCGACGCTCAATGTTTTGTCGCAAAATTCCTTTGCCACAAGTGTTTTTTCGCCTGTTTGCAAATTGCAGGCATAGAGAGTTAGCTCATCGTCGTAGTCATGTTGATAATAAATTATATCATCATTTACAACAATTGAACGACAGGTACCATTATCAAACAAGTCAAATGTTGACAAGTAGTCATAATCGCTCGAAAATTTCATTACTAACCCACGAACAGAGGCAACATATAAATATTGACCGTCTGTACACATATCTTCACAGTGGACAAACTCCTCGCTGTTCGAAGATTTTTCTGATACCAGTGTAAAAGTACCATTTTCAAGACGATATACTCCATAGAAATATTGATAATACTTGTTTCCTTCAACATCTATTACGTCATATGCCTGGCAGATTAATGCCTCGTGGTGATATGGTCCATTCAATGTTCCACAACACGGAAAACACATTATAGCACAGACAGCCATCAAAATTAAATATAATTTGCTTTCTTTTTTCATATTATCCGTAAATACCATTTAAATACTCCTATCTAAATAATTATGATCAAAGACTAAATTATAAGTCTGTTTCGCGGTCGTAATAATACCCGCGGTATCTAAACGGATTTATGCGAACGGCAAAATTTTTGCCGTTCGCTATCCATTATTCAAAAAACTTAATTCAATTTCTACATTACTTAAAAGTTTGCTATTTAATACAATTTGCGTTTCTTTATTTTTACTTTGCCAAATTGAATTGTAAAACGAAAATTTGTCGTTGTATAAAATTTGAATTCATACTTTTGGTTTGGCAACAACCTTATAAAAGAAGGCAGTATTGTTCCCATAAGGATAAGCCCATTTTCTGAAAGCCAATCTTCATCTTTCAGATAATCGATTTTCAGCATATCGATATCCGAAAATTCCATATCATATTCTATCGTTCGTGATAGTTTTAATACCAGCCTTATTTTATCTTTTTCATTGCGATAATAATAAGCGTCACCCAAGAGTGATAACTCTTTTATACTGCAATCATGAAATCTATTAGGGCCCATTCCCGTATATTTTTCATTATAATACTTTAAAAATTTTTGGGGCAATAAATCAGTTATTGATTCAAGATAGTGCTCATACGCCTCGTAATTTTCAAAATCGTCGTCAACAAAATCGTCCCAACTATATTCTTTACCAATTAGCATTCTTCACCTCCATCTTTTTTTCTGCAATAATAAAAGGCATTGCCCAAGCGACATATAGTGTAGCGAACGGTAAATTTTTGCCGTTCGTTTGCTGTTTTGATAAACTTCAATTTTATGAATCCATCAATCAATCCATAATAATCCTCGTTTCCTCAAAAACAAATTTGTCGTTTTCAATGGCAACTGCCAAGTAAGCCGCGCCTACATTTGCATCTGTGCAGTCATCATCCTTATGCTTATCGTAAAACTCTTTCATATATGGAAGGACTTTTGTCCTGAATTCCTCCCGCAGTTCCTCCGTGTACATGGATTTATGCAAAATAAAGAACCCTGCCCATGAATAGTCTTCCCAACTATTTCTGACGCTCTTATATGGTCTGAATACGCGGATATAAGCAACCGCTATACAATTTTTTTTCTTTTCGGATAGATAATATTTGCTATTTTTAACAGGATTCCTGCTTAATGAATAGCCAAAGTGAATATCTATTTTTTCATTTTTAAAAAGAGACTTAACCTCTTTCGGAGAACAACAATATGTTTCGTTGCTGTTCAATCCGCGCACTTCAAACATAATCAATCCCTCTCTTCGTTGCGGTCGAATAATAACAGAAAAAAGAATCCTTGTGATTACCACAAGCATCGCATAAGTATTGTACCACAGTGTTGCCGTTATTGTCAATAGCGACATAAAGCGCAGCGAACGGCAAAAAATTTGCCGTTCGCTGCGCTCAGTTACCCGTAACTAAATCATTTACAAAAACTAATCATTCAACGCTTTTGAGCGATTCGATCATGTCAATACGCCTGATACTGCGGTACATGATGAGATTGATAATAACCGAAAATGCAAGTGTGAGCAACGCGCCCAGAATGTAGCTGTACCAGAAGATGCTTCGGCCAAACATAATCATATCTACTTCGATAGACGTTATGACGTATTGGTGCAGGAATATGCCCAAGACAACGCCCAAAAGAATACCTATGATTGTGAGGAGGATATTTTCCTTATAGACATAGGAAGCTACCTCAGAATCATAAAAACCGAGAACCTTTAACGTGGCCAATTCACGCTTGCGTTCGGCAATATTTATACTGTTGAGATTGTACAGCACGACGATTGCAAGCAACGCCGCCGCGGCAAGGACAATTAAAACTATCGTGTTCAGCGAGGAGAGCGTGTCGTCCGCCCAATCGACGAGGTCGGAGATATATGATACGCCCTGAACGCAGGAGCTTGCATTCAATATACTGCCGACTTGAGATTGTGCGCTATCTTCAAATTCAAGAAGGAGCATGTTGTAGGACGGCTCCCCGCCGAACAGTTGACTGTAATATTCTGAAGTTATGAAGATATAGTTACCTATATAATTTTCGTATATGGCGGAAATTTCCACGGTGACGTATGACGAGCCGCCGTCGCTGAACGTAACGCTGTCGCCCACAGATACACCCAATGAATTTGCCGTCTTTTCGCTGATTATTGCAGAGTTGCCGCTAAGTTGAATCGAGTTGTGCCCCGACCGCGTGCGGAAGGTATAGTAAGAACTTATATCGTCTACAGACTGCGGCACGCACAGCGTGACCGTTTGCGACGAGCCGTTGCCCTGAACATCCACAGACTTCTGATAGACAATGAGTGATGAAATTTGCTCATCCAAAAGATCTTGGGTAAGGGTTTCGATTTGACTGATATCACCGCTAACGGCAGCGTAAGCGTTGTAATGAGTCAACTCGGTGAACTGAGTATCGACAACCTCGCTGATGGAATCGTGCAGGCCGAGGCCGACGAGGATGAGGCCCATGCAGCCGGCGACGCCGATTATGGTCATGATAAAGCGTTTTTTGTTGCGGAAGAGGTTGCGGACGGTAGATTTTTGAGTGAATGACAGCCTGTTCCACAGAGGCGTAACATGTTCGAGGAGGACGCGCTTGCCCGGCTTGGGTGATTCCGGGCGCATTATCTGCGAGGGAGCTTCGCGCACGATTTTGATGCTGGCGGCGAGCGCGGCCACGCCCGTGCTTATTATGCTGGCGAGGACGGCGATGACGCCCTGCAGAAGATTATAAGGCAACACTATGGTGGTAAGACCGCGATACAGCATGCCGTAAGTTTTGATTATGGCGAGAGGGAAGAGTTTTTCGCCGATGAGTACGCCGATTACCGAGCCGAACAACGTTGGTATGAGCGCATACATAAGATAGCGCATCAGGACGGCGGAGTTGCTGCTGCCGAGAGCCTTGAGCGTGCCGATTTGCCTGCGCTCCTCTTCCACCAACCGGGTCATGGCGGTGAGGCTGACGAGCGTGGCGACAAGGAAAAATACTATGGGCAGGAGTTCGCCGAGGCTGTTTATGCGCTCTGCGTCGTTGATGAAATTTGAATAGGAAGTGATTGAACTGCGGTCGAGGACGTACCATTCGGGGACAGTTATTGCCGACTGTATCTGCTCCTCTATATCGGCGGCATTTTCGTCAATATACAAATCCGCGAAATAGGTAATGAAGCTATCGGGGAGGTTGGGGAATTGCGTGCGCAACTCCGCCACCACTTGTTCGTACACCTGATTATATGCCTGGGCGTACAGTTCATCGTACCTGCGCTGACATGCAGTTTCTTCAATGCCTTCTACGCGCGACATTACCTCCTGCACTGTGCTGTCGTACTCGTCCTCGAAGCTGTCGAGGGCGGCGGCGCCGCTGACGAGGACATTTATCTGAGTGTAATAGGTTACAGTGAAAGCCTGCGGCATGAGGAGGATAAAGCCGTCGATATCGCCGTTGCCGATACTGCCTGTACCTCTGTTCAGATCCATATACTGCGGCAGGTTTGCATAGCCCGTTATGGTGAACGTGGTGCGGGTGAGCTGGGACGAGAGAGAGTCGTCTTCAAGATAGAAGGTTATTTGGCTGCCTATTTCATATTCGCCGATTTCTATCAGCAAACTATCCACAAGGCACTCGTCTTCGCTTTCGGGCATTCTGCCTTCGATAACTTCGGGCAGGTTTGTTTGCGATGTGCAGGACATGAGTTTTACGGTGCTGCCTTCATCGTCGAACACGTCGAGCATATATACGCCTTCCGCTGCGGCTACGCCGTCGATTGCGGCAATGGCGGAGATATCGTCATCTGTCAGACCCGCCGTGCTTATCACGCTTATATCGTGCAGACTGTAATTATCGTAATACTCTTCGGCAGAGCGGAGCATATCGCCACGGCTGGAGCGCAGACCTGAAAAGAAAGCTGCGCCGAGAAGTATTATAAAAAATACGGAAATGAACTTGCCCTTGTTGGCGGACATTCCGCGGAAAAAATCTTTGAAGAGAGCTTTCATGCACACCCCCTTACCACTCTATCAGGTCAACCGGAACGGGATGCTCGTTGACATGACAGCTTTCTGCGCGTCCATTTTTGATTTGTATTACCCTGTCCGCCATGGGCGTGAGGGCGCTGTTGTGGGTTATTATTATACTTGTCATATTGCGCTCGCGGCAGGTGTCCTGCAAGAGCTTTAACACAGCCTTGCCTGTGACGTAGTCGAGCGCGCCCGTAGGTTCGTCACAGAGCATGAGTTTGGGATTTTTAGCGAGGGCGCGGGCAATGGCTACGCGCTGCTGTTCGCCGCCCGAAAGCTGGGCGGGAAAGTTGTTTATACGGTTGGAGAGGCCGACCTCGTTGAGGACGGTGTGCGCGTCGAGCGGGCTTTTGCTTATCTGGAGGGCAAGCTCGACATTTTCAAGCGCGGTGAGATTTTGCATGAGGTTATAGAACTGAAAAACGAAGCCGACTTCTTCGCGGCGGTAGCGGACAAGGTTTTTGCCGCGGAGCGAGCTTATGTCCTGGCCGTCGACAATGACCTTGCCCTGAGTGGCCGTGTCCATACCGCCGAGAATGTTGAGGACGGTGGTCTTGCCCGCACCGCTGGGGCCGACAATGACGACAAACTCCCCCTCCTCTGCATAAAAACTTATGCCTGAAAGAGCTTCTATTTTTACTTCGCCCATGTTGTATATCTTTGTTACGTCAGTAAGTTCAATATAATGCGACATATACTTCACCTGAATAACTTTAAATAAATAATAAAATAATTATAGCACTTTAATCCGACGGTGTCAACGGCACGGATTTGACAAACAACATTTGCCCGAACGTTTTGCTGTGAACCGATAAAATAATGCGCCCCAAAAGTTGTACAACTTTTGGGGCGCATTTAAAAATTAACTTTACTTTTAAGCATAATATGCGCACGCGAACAACCACATGGAATCGTCGTAAGCGTCATAATGATAGCCGTTGAAAACCTGCCCTTCGACCCAGCCGTTGCCGTCCATAAACAGCAACTGCGCTTCAGCAAACAGCTGGAAAAATTCCTTGAGCTCTTCGGTGACGGGATACATGCCGTCGGAGTTGACGTAGTCGTTGTAGCCCTTTACATCCTCGTAGCCGAGGTAAGAGCCGTCGCCGGGAGTGCGGTTGGCTTCTATCTCTGCATCAGTAAGATTAGGATTATTTGATTTGACTGAGCTTAGCCACTTGCTGTAGGCAAGATCATAGCCCTGCAACATCAAAGCATAGTCCCTTCGGTCATCGGAGTCGGCATAGACGGTAAGATTGTTGTTACCCGAATCCTCAACATTGATGATGGCCGTGCCGTAGATAGGGCTGGCGGAAGATATATAGGCATAGAGCAGCGGGCCGTTGGGCTGACCGTTTTCATCGAGCAGATGATAGTAGCCGTCTTCCTGATTGAGGCCGACAAGGTCGTCATCGAGAACGGCGTAGCTGACGCCATCGGAGTAGCCCGTTTCAGCATAGACTAAGGTCAGTTCGCCATTGCCTTCAGGAGCCTGTTCGAACTCCTCTTCGGGGACTATGACGCGTTCATCAACAGTTGAAACGACGTAATCGCCATCGTAGGCAAGGCAGAAATCGACAGTTACAGGGTAATTACCCGTATAACTTCTGGCACTGATTGTAAAGACGCACGTGCCGCCGACCATATCGCTTGAAAAGTTGGTCTGATAGAGGAAATTGGTGGTGAATATGCCCGAAGTTCCACCCGTATCGACAACGACCGCATTATTCATATTTACCCATACGCTGGAACCGAAGTAGGCAGTAAGGACGGGGTCGACCAGATCTTCGGCAGCGTTTTCCCATGAAGTGAGAGAGAACGAACCGCTTTGCGTGGGGCTGAATTTAAACCACACGGCATCGTCCGCGCTTGCAATGGTGGTACGATAAATGCCAGTATCACTGATCGAATAGGCATAGGATAAAGAGGTGCCTTGTCTGGAGCTTGTCGTGCGCGGGATAGTTACTTCGTAGATTACAATGACAACTTCACGGCTGTCGTTACTGACAGAATAGGCGTTGGTGTTATAGCTGTATTTTGTGTCCAAACCGGAGATTGTCACCTGATATTCGCCGTCAAGACCGGACAGCGAGGCATAATGGCTTGAATTAAATTCCGCAGTCTGAACACTTGAAACGTTGAGACTCATCCACTGCGCGGTTATGCCATCGGTATCGGTGTACGGCACATACACAGTTTCGCCGTCTTCATCCTCCTCTGCGGTGACGATGGAGACGGTTGAGGTGTAGCCGCCTGACGACGTGCTGCTGCCCGAACTGCTGGTGCCGCCGCTGCCCGCGCTTGAGCCAGGACTTTCAACGGCATCAGAATAAACTCCGCACCCGGATAATACGAGAGCGAATACCGAAAAGGGAGCTATTAGACCGAAGAGAATTTTTTTGATTTTCATAATTAAACCAATGCGCTTAAAAAGGTGTTGCCTGTGCGCCGCCACGGCGGCGCACGGCAAAAGGTTTAGTAATTACTTGATTTTTACGAACAGGCTCTTTATGTCGTTCCACTTGAGTTTGCGGATGATAATATCGACGACAAACAGAGCAACCGCCGCAATAAGCAGGGGTAAGGTAAGGCTGACCGTATAAGTAGCAAGTTCGTTTTCAGGATTTTCGAGCGTGATACTTCCGTCCTCGCTGACGACTCCACGACCGCTCAACAATCGGTTGAGTATGGCGGCGTCGTACGAGGCGAAAGCGTCATATTCGGAAAGATACGGCACGGCCATGTATGTTGTTGCAACATAGTCTTCCCCGCCGACCGAGTAAGTGACGGTTATGGCGTATCTGCCCGCCGACTCAGGAGTAAAGCCGTAAGTATATGTCTGTGAATTGAAGGTCATGGAATAGACTTGCGACGTGCCGTCAGGCGAGGTGATTTCAATCGTGGCCGAGGCGGAAGCATTGAGCTTTGACGGGGTGACTTCAAACGAGGCATAACCTTCGCTGTATTCGACAGAGAGCGTATATGGATAATCTACGCGCGAGGTGGGAATGTTTGACGTACCGATATTTCTGATAATTTCGCCGCCGCTGTTGCTCGTTGTCCATTCGCTGAGCCAACCGATATCGTAAGCAGTACCCGTACTGGTACCTGCCGAGAAACTTGTTGTGAAGGAAGCAACCCTGCCGTTACCGTAATTCCAATAAGCGTACAGAGGAACCTGGCTGGTTGCGCCGCTGTTGTTGGTATATTCTACCGTTAAAACTGAGGTGGCGCTTGCTTTAAGACGGCTGTAGTAGTAGCCGCCGACGTCGGGAACGGAGGTTATGTCGCCATAGGAGACGACCTCGTTATTGACGCTTGCAATGGATACCGACGAAGTGCTTGATATTACCGAGTCGGTAGTGTTGTCGGCAATTTCGCCGAACACGACTTCATCGAACAATTCGTCGCTGTTGCAGATATAGAAGTTTGTGGCGTCGCCTGTGCCGCCCCTGCCGGCGCTGGCTATGCTCTCCATAGCGGCCTGACCTTCGGCGTCGGCAGTAGTGCCGTCGTCGTTGACGGCGGTGCTGCCCATGAATACTGCGGATGTGTAGATGCCGTCCGCATACATGCTTGCGGTGATTTCGACTGCGTCGTAATTGGCTGCGTGGTAGCTGAGGCCGTCGCTGAACAGGAATACCTGCTTATCGGTGAAAGAAGTCTGATTGCGGATGAGGTCGTAAGCCCTCTGCATGCCGGCGCCTATATCGGTGCCCTGCTGCAATTCTATACTGCTTATCGCTTCGACGATAGCATCCCTGTTGGTGCTGAGCTTAGCGACATTGTACACGACCTGGTTATCGCCCCAGAATGAAACGACGGCGACATAGTCTTCGGGATCAAGCATATTATCTATGATGGCGATGACTGCCTCCTTGGCCCTTGTGAGCTGACCGTTCTGATACATGCTGAGCGAATTATCAATGACAAACGTTACAAGTTTAGGGTCCTGTTCGGCGCTGCCGTAGCTGACGGGAAGAAGATCTGAAAGCTGGTTTAAGACTTCATCGTCCTGATTCTGAATGTAGAGATTGCCGTAAGTTACAAGGCTCTTGCCATATACAGAGACGGCGGTATTCAAAGCGTCGACAAAGGCAGTACCGTTCGCAATATTGCGAAGGTCGATATTGGCGAGGACGATTTCGTCGTACTGACACAGCTCCTCTATTGTTACGGGAATCTGAGCGTTACTGCTCGTGACAATGCACGGTGTAATTTCAGCGTATTCGTCATACATGGCCACGATGCCGTTATATTCCGCACGCCGCTCCGTGACGACGAGTACTTTATAATTTTCTACTACTGTCTGGGTAAATTCGTAAGTGTTATTTATCTCGGTGTAGTCCTCGTCCTCAGACGTTATAGTAAGGCGGTAGTTTAGCGTACCCGACATGGTTGTACACAAGTCATAGTTGAATACGTTTGAGCCCTGGGACAGAGTGACTGCCTGACTGCCCGAATTCTCGTCCGGCCATGGCTGCCATGAAGACTGTCCTTCGATATTGACTTCGAGCGTGATTATGGCGCGGCAATCGGTACCCGACTGAATGACGACATTTGCCTGAGACTGACGGCCGAGGAAAGTGGTGTCGCTGTACTCAACAGAAGATATCTGCACTTCGCCTGTGCCGTAGGAGAGATTGTCGTCGACATATATGGCGTCGACATAGATATTGTTTTCGTACAGTGAATTTATTGTGCCGGAAAGTTCGCTGTAGCCGTTTGTGTCGGTCTGCTTACCGTCGGTGATGAGCACTATGCGCTTGATTACGCCGTCGTGGAAAAGACTTGCCGCATAGCTGAGCGCGGCGGTTATATCCGTTGCGCTGTTATCGACATTGGCTTCGCTTACGCTGACAATATCGCCGCCGAGTTCGGTCAACAGCTCATAGTCCCTGCCGAACACCACCACTCCCATCTTTGAATTTGCGGGAAGAGAGCTGCGGACATTCTGGATATAGCTGTCTATCGTGCTTAAATTTCTGTCGGCAGAATATGATACGTCGGCGACGACGTAGACTTCGGTTTGGGTGACTACGCTTGTTATTGTTGTACCGGCAACGGCAAAACTGACGAGGAGCGCAATTACTATGTGAATGACAAATGACGCAATGTTGTGGCCGTTGGCGTTGTCCTTTCTGATTGCAAGTGCGAAAGGGACGGAGATTATTGCGACGAGCGGTATAATTAAAAACAACAGAAAGACATTATCGAAGCTGATACTGCTCATAACAATACACCACCCAATCTGCAAGGAATATTACGGCGAGGATAGCAATTAAGATGACGAGGCTGTCGTACAAGCCGTCGTAACCTTCATCGGTCTTTTCGCCGGTGAGGAGGAAAGCAGTGCCGATATCGACCGTTCTGCTCTCCGTCAGAGGAAATGACGAGTAAATGCGGTATGTGCGCGAAGTACCCGAAACTGTTGTAGTTATCAGATATGTACCCACCTCCGTAAGGCTAATTTCGCCGGAGGTATAATCGGTATCGAGATAGGTTATCTGACCTGAGGGACTTTCTACCCTTACGCTGTCCGTATTGGCAGCGATATTTATCGTTGCCGTGTCGCCGCAGGTGTAGAGTGTTTCATCCACGACCGCAGGGAAAGAGTATTCCATGAGGTTATAGATGAGCATGATCATGTCGGCCGTGAGAGGCGCATCCGACTGTGACAGTGAAAATGCGAACACTACCTCCCTGTTGCCGTGGGCAGTCTGCGTGGTAAACACGAGGGGATTGCCGCTGTATGAGAGCAACGTTGTATAGGTGCGGTAAGGGCTGCACTTTATATAAGTATGCACATATATGTCGCCGCGAACGAGGCCGTCGAGCAACTGACGAACCGTGGACGAGGTTGACGTTGAATAGTCTACAGGGGAGTCGTATTCGAGAGTGACTTCGCCCTGCACGCTGAAGCTGGCGTCAGACAGACTGCTGTTGAGGCCGAAGAGCCAGACCGTGCCGTCGCTGGGGAGAACCTGAGGGTTGAATGTATCGTATATGTACAATCCGTAGCCTGAGGGGGCGACGGGGGTTGTACCCTCCTGCAAATAGAGTTGGGTATATTCGTCTTCGGTGAGATATTCGATATCGGCAATTCCCGTGGCCTGCATAAGGCTTTGGAGATAGAAGCCGCCGCCACCGCTGTCGTCACCGGACACTATTAGCACAGTATAAGTGTTTTCAGAATCGACGCTGTAAACGGTGATAGAATTATCAATATCTAAGGCGTCTGTATTGAGAATTTCGACGACAAAACTGTCGTAAGAGCTGATATTGCCGCAATCGAATGTGAAAGTTACTTCCTGAAGGGAAGGCGCGGTTACGCTCTGTTCGAATTGCTGTGAAGTTGTGCCTATATTGACGGTGAGGCGAACCGTAAGTTCTGCCGAGCTGTTGAAAGACATGAGAGAGCCCGTGACCTGACCGTCGGTGATTGAACTGCTTACGTTGTAAACGGCATAATTTTCGACGTCGGAATCGGCAGACACATTGACAACTTCGACATTATCGTGCAGCTCATAGTCCATATCGGTAACGAGATATGTATTGGTTGCCGTGTATGTATTGAAGATTGTCTGCGCGTTGGACAGCGCGTCGGAAAAATCAGCCTGGGAATAGCCCACCTCTGCCTGTTCGACAAGGGATATTATGCGTGATTTATCGGTGGTCTGCTCATATACCGTGGTTACATCGCCTGCGCAGATGAGCGTGTATGTGCTGCCTTCCACGGCGCTGTTGACCATGTCGGTTATCTCATCCTTAGCGGCCTGGAAGCGAGTGGAATTGCCCTGCGCTATGCGCATACTGCCCGAACAATCGAGGATAAAGGTGTACCTTTGAGCCATGCCGGGCAATGTGAATACGGGATGGGCTATGCCGAATGAGAGAAAGAGAACTATCAGAATCTGCAATATCAGACTGATGAGTCCGGCAAGTTTGTTTATGGGATTTTTGCGTTTTAAAAATCTTTCGGAGAGCGTCCAGAGATATGTGGACGAAACGGTCTGTTCGGTATATTTATTCTTGATTATATAGATTATAATAAGAATGGGTATGCCGATAAGGCCTAACAATCCGAGAGGATATAAAAAGGTCATTTCACTACCCCCATATCCGAAAGTTTACCGAGGAATATTTCACCGACGGACTGTTCTGCGCCGGCAAGAATGTAGTTAGCGCCGCGCGATTCGCAATAGTCGCGTATGCGCGATGTGACATATTCGACAGCCAATTTATATGCTTTTATTATGTCCCTGTCGATGTTGCGGCGATAGCTCTTTTGGACATTTTCACTGTCGAAGAGGTGAGATTTGCCGCGGATTTTGGGATTGAGTTCATCCCTGGTGAGCACCTGGACGCAGAGGACGTCCCTGCGCTTATCGCACAGGTAGTCTATGGCGCCTTCGTAATCATCGTCGGTGAGGAAGTCGGATATTATTACCGACAAGCCGTCGCCATAGCCGACGGAAATCGGGAGAATGGCCTGACTGATTAAACTGCTGCCGTCGAACACGATATCGTTGAGCTTACCAATCTGTTGGAGATACATGTCCTTGCCGCGGACTGAGGATATAATCTCCTCTACCTCCTGGCCGTGAATGACGTAGATTGAAACCTTGTCCATATCGCAGACGGAAACATAAGCGATGAGCGCGGCTATACGCAAGGCCTGCTCTGCCTTGTGGCCGCTGCCGTATTCCATGGAGCGGCTGGCGTCGATATATATGCGGGTGTGCATCTGGCGTTCATCGAGAAACTGTTTTAAATACAGCTTATCAAAGCGAGCATACGCATTCCAATCGATTTTGGTTATATCGTCACCCGCGAGGTAATCGCGGTGATCGGCAAATTCGCATGAGGCACCAAAATTCTTTGTTCTGTGGTTGCCGCCAAACAGCCCCGCTATGTTGTTTTTTATGAGGACCTGCAACGTTTCTACCTGTTGCAGAAATTCCTCGTTGATAACAAATTTAGCCATTATTATTTAGAGTTCTTTTTGGTCTGCTTTAAGAGAAGTTCAATAACGTCGTCTACGGTAAGATGGTCGTTTACCGCATTGTAATTTATTTTAAGTCTGTGGCGAAGAACGGGATATGCGAGAGCGTCGATATCGGCATAGGAAACATTGTAGTTGCCGTTCATCAGGGCGCGCACTTTTGCGCAGGTGATGAGGTTCTGCGCCGCACGGGGCGAAGCGCCGTAACGAATATATTTTTTAGTACATTCGGGGGAGCTTTCTACCTCAGGATGGGTGTTGGCAACGAGATTCATGGTGTAGTTGAGAACCTCGTCGATGATGGGAACATTTTTTGCGAGTTCGCGCATTTCAAGGATTGTAGCTCCGTCGACCACGGCAGAAGCATTTTCGGCCATGGTTATCTGCGTCATATTGACTATATCGGCAAGCTCTTCAACGGAGGGGAATTTCATTATGAGCTTAAACATAAAGCGGTCCATCTGCGCTTCGGGCAGAGGATAAGTGCCGTCCTGCTCTATGGGGTTTTCTGTTGCGAGGACAAAGAACGGTTCGGACATGGAATAGGTAGTATCGCCCACCGTTACGTTGTGTTCCTGCATGACTTCGAGCATGGCGGACTGGGTTTTGGGTGTGGCACGGTTGATTTCGTCGGCCAGAATGAGGTTAGCGAATATGGGGCCGCGGCGGAATATGGTATTCATTTTACCGTCGACATCCTTTTCGATAACATTTGTACCCGTTACATCCGAGGGCATGAGGTCGGGGGTAAACTGGATACGAGAAAAGGGCAGGGACAGCGCCTTTGAGAACGAACGCACGAGCCTTGTTTTGCCTACGCCGGGGACGCCTTCGAGGAGGACGTTGCCGCCCGCGATTATGGCGGTGATGACGCTGTCGACAATTTCTTCCTGTCCGACAACGTCTTTGCGTATCTCGCGCTTGATATCGGAGACAGCGTTGCTGAATTTTTTAACCTTTTCCAAATCTTCCATAAAAAATTCCTTCTTATATTTTTTAGTGATATTATTTACTACTCTGCCGAGTCGTTACCGTTTTTTATCAGTCGTTGTTGACGCTGAGGAGGGCCTGGAGATATTTTGTAATCATATCCACATATTTTTCATCTATGGCGCCCTCGTTTATGAGAGAGATGATAATACTGTTGTAGGTATCGAAAACTTCGCCGTACTCTACCTGTTCGCCCGTTCTGTAATCATATATGAGAGAGTCGCTGCCATAGAGCGTTTCGCCCTTTCCGGCGCCGCCGCTTGAAGAACCGTCAGATTCGTCGTCGGACGAAGAGTTGTTGTTTGAGCCGGGGATGACGTCTTCGTAAACTTCGCCGATGTCCGGCATTTCATCATCGCTGATTTCAAATATATCCTGAAGCTCATAAATTACGCTGAGACCGAGCTGTCTGTCGCTATACTGTGACAACACCTCCGAACGGACGGAAACGGCGTAGGACAATATTGCAGTGCTCGCCGTTTCGAGCATGAGCGACTTGACGTCGCCGTCGGCCGACGTGAGCGTTGCGGCTTCGGAAAGTTCGTCGGCAAGCCCGCTGAGATAGGAGTACAGCACGTCGTCCTGTGAAATTTTAGAGGCGGACAGCGAAATTATGATGCGGGACGAATATGTAGAAAGTGAAGTTGCTACATCTGCCGAAGTTTCAAAATTTTCATCGGTGAATACGTTGCTGAGAGTCTGGAACGAGCTGTAGCATGTGCCGCTGCTGAGGGCGCGCATGTGTATGCCCATCTCTGAGAGGATTTCATCGGCCGACATTTCGTACAGAGAGGTTCCGATAACTTCTGCGGATATGACTGCGTCGATTGCGGAGTCTATCCTGACGATAGCGCCCGTGACGAGTTCGACGCGCTCGGAATGGGTGAGCAGAGTTGCCGTCTGCGTTTCCTCGTCGTAAACAGCGTCGAGGATATTATTGAGTTCATTGAGGGTGATGGTTTTAGGTTCTTCGTCGAGAGAAGAATTTTCAACCGTGCTTATGAGGTTGCGAAGGCGGACTAAAGTCCAATCGCTGACGGCGTCTGCGGGTTCGTAATCGGTATTGAGAATAGCCACGGAGAGAGCGCCCGCAAACAAACCGACGGCGACAACCGATGCGACCGAACACTGCCATGCCTTTTTGAATTTTATAGTTTTTGTGCCTGCGGCAGAAAGACGTGACGAAGCGTCGTCGCGCTGAATTACCGCCATAGGTTCTTCGGACTGACGGAAAGCGACCATAGTCTGCACCTTTTCGTTCAGTGACAGCTCGTTGTCGAGCTTGAGCGCTATGCGCTTATCGGTGGGAAACTGCAAAAAGAAAGTGAGCGCACCGACAATGAGGAATATGCCCACGCCCGCAGCGATATATATGCCGGCGTTGACGGTGACTCCCGTCAATGTTAAGGGCAACAACATGGCCGCAACGACAATAAGCCCCGCCACTATTCCGTAGACGGCGCTTTCAATTATCGTATGCGCAATAATTTTCCTTTTGAATTTTTTAAAATCGTCGTTCATAGCTGACTCCAAAATGGTACTTAAATATCCGGCGACGTGAATAATTTGAGTATAATTATTTGATAGTGCACATGAAATTGTGACTGATACAGACTATCAGACAAAAACTTATCTATCACTATACCTTTAAAAATTATACATTATTATACACAATTTAGTCAAATGATTTTTAAACTGACAACGTATTTGTTTTGTTAATATGTTTATTAAAATAATCTTATTATGCCGTAACAGACTGAAAAGCCGGCCGACGGCTCAGCCGTCGGCCGGCATATCAACGACGACGGACCGTATCAGGTTAATTTTTTGCGGCGTTTTTTTACGCGGCGAATGATAAACCAGACGACAAGCGCGACAATGGCGGCGGCGATAATGCCCAGAACGATATACGCTCCCAGATTTTCATAAAGGTCGCCATAGCTGAAATAGGGGTCATAACCGTCATTGCCGAAGTATATCGATAGGTCGGGCGATGAGGACAGCACAAATTTAAGTTCGCCTGAGGGCAGACTTTCAGAGGTGAATATATAGCCGCCGTCAAATTCTTCAAAACATTCCAAAGAACTGCCGTTGAGATAATACGACGTATTTATTATTATGGTAAGGTTGGCGAAATTTGCCCAATCGCCTGCGGGCGAGAGATAATATTCGTAGGTATAATATCCTGATCTTGAATTTATGGCGGGATAGACGGGCGCGGTCACGCTGTTCACCACTCTGCCGCCGGCGGGGATTTCTATGGTGTATGTGTACCAGCGCAAAAGATTTGAATATGACAGACCGAAGGAGGTAACGTAGTAATAGACGAAGTCGTTGACAACTTCGCGGCGGCTTGACATTATGCGATCGCACACGGCGTTGAACCAATCGATTTCGGAAACAACGCTTTCTTCATCATGTGACTGCATAACAAGCTCCTTAAGGGTATATGAAATTGTGTCAACAAGTTCACACGAACCGTCTTCAATCGACCATATCATGGGGTCAATGGATTCGCCTATGGCGTAGACGGCAAAAGTTTCGCCGTTGCGGCAGAAGCGGGAAAACACCCTGTCGTTGCCGTCAACTCCGCCGGCGTCGCAGAGAAAGGCTGTTTTTGTATAGTCAAATTCAGGGAAAGACGCGACGGCCCGCACCTGATAATCGGAGGAAGTGCTGACTTCGTAGACGTAGCAGGTGACGACCGCTTCGGGAGAAAAAAGTCCTTCAGACAAAAAATCATCGCGAAGGCGGGCTTTGTCGGTTTCGTTGTCGTAATCGGAGTAGGCGTATGTATATGTATGGCGGAGAGTTCTTTCCACCTCTTCCCCGTTGACGAGTATATTGTTCTGATAAATTATTTCGGCAGGGTCGTAATCTTCGGAATAAAAAATGCCATCGGCATAGTCGGGCAATTTGCCGAACGGGAAGGCGAGATTTATAGTGACATCGTAGTCCGCGGGATTATACAGGTGGTACTCCGCCGTGACACTGGCGTCATATTCGAGAAATTCACTATATGAAGAGTAATAACTGGACGGATATGAAGAGATGTTGAAAGTGAGATATTCGGCCTCCACCTCCACCGGACACTGTTCGTCCATGACCAATGCGCCGCCGGACGTAAGACCGCTCCACGAAGTCTGAGCAGAATTTGCCGAGGCCGGCAGAGAGCCAGCCAGCAAAGAACAGAGAGCTATTGCCGCAACGAGGAATGCCGCGCTCCTTACATACAGAAGTTTATTCTTTTTCATAGTGTAGCCTCCTCAGGGAGCTAAGAACGGACAGAAGCCCTTACCCCTTTTAATTATAAATCAAACGGTTCGTATAAAAACTGACAGCAAAGGCCTGACTATTTCCCTGCGCGGGCGCTGAGGTTTAAAGGCGGCATGTTAAAGTATGCACTCAAGCGTGGTACGCAGAGGAACAAGCCCCATGCGCTGATAGAACTTTTTTGCGCCTTCGTTGAGTTCCCAAACATTCAGGGTGATGTTATAACAATTATGTTCGCGGGCATATTGTTTTGCGGCATTGCAGAGCTTACCGCCCACGCCCTTGCCGCGGCAGGCGGCGTCGACGCAGATGTCGTCGATATACAGCGAATGAGTTTTTTCGCCGCGAAGATATTCGGGGGTGAGCAATTTGCACATAGCGTAACCGACGACAACGCCGTTATCCCTTGCCACGATGACGGGAAGGGCAGGATTTGTAAGGATTTCCTGTACCTGCGCGGCACTATACTTTGTGGTGCCGGGGACAAAGATATCGGGACGGGCGTCCGAATGAACCTTATGAACGACCTTTAAAAGTTCCATAATGCGAGGAATGTCCTCGGTTTTTGCAAAATCAATGGTAATATCCATAAATGACCTCTCATAAAATATTAAGTAAGAAAAGTAAGATTACGCGCGCCGCACTTGAAAAGTGCGGCGCGCGGCAGTTTTAATGTGCGGCAATGCCGCCGTAAGTTTTATTTTGACTTGGGTCTGATATAATCAAGACCGCCCATGTAGGGGCGAAGCACTTCGGGAATAAATACGGAGCCGTCGGCCTGAAGATGATTTTCAAGAAAGGCGATGAGCATTCTGGGAGGAGCGACGACGGTATTATTCAATGTATGAGCGTAGACGTTTTTGCCCGTTTCGGAATCCTTATATTTGATTCCGAGGCGGCGGGCCTGCGCATCGGTTAAGTTGGAGCAGCTGCCTACTTCGAAATAGGCCTTGCGGCGGGGGCTCCACGCCTCTACGTCCAGACTTCTGTACTTTAAGTCGGCGAGGTCGCCCGAACAACAGACGAGCGTGCGGACGGGGATGCCCATGGAAACAAAGAGTTCCACCGTGTAATTCCACATCTTTTCGTACCAGCTGTCGCTGTCTTCAGGTTTGCAGATGACTATCATCTCCTGTTTTTCGAACTGGTGTATGCGATAGATGCCGCGCTCTTCAAGGCCGTGCGCGCCCTTTTCCTTGCGGAAGCAGGGCGAATATGATGTGAGCGTGAGGGGAAGCTCGCTCTCCTTTAACGTGGTATTCATGAAGCGGCCTATCATGGAGTGTTCCGACGTGCCGATGAGATAGAGATCCTCACCCTCTATCTTGTACATCATGCCCTCCATTTCCTCAAAGGACATGACGCCTGAAACGACGTCCGAACGAATCATAAAGGGCGGAATACAGTAAGTGAAGCCCTTGCCTATCATAAAATCGCGCGCATAGGAAATTACAGCCGAATGAAGGCGGGCTACGTCGCCGAGGAGATAGTAAAACCCGTTGCCGCTGGTACGCCTTGCCGCGTCGAGATCTATGCAGCCGAGATTTTCGAGGATGTCGAGGTGATAAGGCACCTCAAAGGGCTTTTCGTCAGGAGAAAGATAGGTGTTCTGCTGGACGTTGCAGCTGTCGTCCTTGCCGAGGGGAACGTCGTCGGCAATGATGTTGGGAATGGCCATCATGTCCCTTTTGAGCTGTTCTTCCACTTCCGCAGTCTGTCTTTCAATTTCGTCTATGCGTTCATTGTTCTGCTTGGATTCGAGCTTTGCCTGCTCGCCCTCCTCGCGCTTGCCTTCACGCATGAGCTGGCCTATGCGCTTTGCAAGCGCGTTGCGCTGAGCCCTGCGGCTGTCGCCCTCCTGCTGGAGCGCCCTGCGGCGGGCGTCGAGGTCGAGCACTTCATCGACAAGATGAAGTTTGCTGTCCTGAAACTTCTTTTTTATATTTTCTTTGACTAAATCGGGATTTGTACGAATGAGATTGATATCTATCATAAATTAAAACACTCTTTTTATAAATATTGATAATATTATAAACCAATTTAACATATATTGCAAATAAATTATGTGAGTGAATTAGCTGTATTTAATTGAAAAAATGCGACCGCTATGTTATACTTATTATAGGGTATTTCCGAATTATGGAACATATTGCCATTGACAAGGATATAAGATGAGCAAAATTTACTATAAATCAAATCAAAAGAAACCCGAAGATAAGCCGCCGAAGGACGACGCCATTGCCGCAGAGACGGCCGAGGACGTGCAAGGTGAAGTTTCAGCCGAAAGCGCCGCCCTGAACGCCGCGGCGGATACTGCGGAACAAAACGGAGCGAAGGACGCCGAAATTGCTGCAAGACAGTATTCGGACAAGATATATGACCCCGCCCCCGATTTTGACAAGGCGAAGATAATTCAGTACTTCAAGCGGCATCCCGGCAAAGCTGTGAACAGCGGCAAGACGGAAAGATTTTTGCCCGGACTTGACAGCGGACTTTCGCAGGGGCAGGTTGAGGAGAGATTCAGACAATTTGCCTTCAACGACACAAACAAGAAGTATTCAAAGTCGTACGCGAGCATTTTTATAGGCAATATCTGCACGTTTTTTAACCTGCTGTGCCTGTGCGCTTTTATTGCGCTGCTGCTGGCGGGGACTACGGGAATAACAAACTATCTTGTAATATTCATAACTTCAGCGAATATTATCCTCGGAATAATACAGGAGATACGAGCCAAAAGGTCGATAGACAAACTTTCGCTGATGGCGGCTTCTACATCAAAGGTGGTGCGCGACGGCGAAATTGTTGAGATACCATCCAGCGAGATCGTGCTGGACGACGTGCTGATACTTGAACTCGGCAATCAGGTGCCTGCCGATTGCATACTTGCAGAGGGCAGCGTTGAAGTGAACGAGAGCCTTCTGACGGGCGAATCGGTGGCCGTGAAAAAACGGCCGGGCGACATACTGTATGCGGGAAGCTTTATATCTTCCGGCAGCGGAAAGTTCAGAGTTGAAAAGGTAGGCAAGGAAACGTACCTGGAAAAGCTTACGGCAAAGGCGAAGAAGTACCGCAAGCCAAACTCCGAACTGATGAATTCGACAAAGCTGATAATAAAAGTTATAGGCTTTTTAATCATTCCCATAGCCATAGGTATGTTCTTTACGACATACAAAGCTAATGTATCTGAAACGGCAATGAGCGGGGTGTTTGATTACATATTCTCCGCGGATATAAATTACGCCATTCAGAGGACGTGCACGGTTGTGATAGGCATGATACCTTCCGGCATGATGCTGCTGACGACAATGGCTTTGGCCGTGGGCGTTATAAGACTTTCCAAGAACAATACGCAGGTTCAGGACATGTACTCGCTGGAGATGCTGGCAAGGGTAAACGTGCTGTGCCTGGACAAGACGGGTACGATAACCGACGGCAGAATGAGAGTTAACGACTGCATAATTCTGAACACCGTAGGGAACTATTCGTTGAATGATATTATGGGGTCTATGCTGTCGGCGCTTGACGACAACAACCAGACTTCGCTGGCGCTTTACAATCATTTCGGACACAGCGACGCGCTGTCGCCCACGGCTAAAATATCATTTTCTTCAAAGAGAAAACTTTCGGCCGTGACGTTTGAGGACGTGGGAACTTTCTGCATGGGCGCGCCTGAGTTTGTACTCAATCCGCTGCCCGCCAAAGTGGACAGAATTGTAAAGCAATATGCGCAGATGGGGCTGAGAGTGCTTGTGATTGCGCACTCGGCAACGCCCATCGTAGACGACAAACTGCCTGCGGTAATGAAGCCCGTGGCCATAATTTCAATAGCGGACAACATACGCGACGACGCTGTTGACACAATAAAGTGGTTCAGAGAAAACGATGTTGAAGTAAAAGTAATTTCAGGCGACAACCCTGTGACTGTTGCCGAAGTTGCGCGCCGTGCGGGCATTGAGCATGCCGACAGATATATATCCCTTGAAGGACTGAACGACAAGGAAGTTGAGAGCGTTGCAAACCAATACACGGTATTCGGCCGCGTGACGCCCGAACAGAAGGCCGTTCTTGTGCGGGCCATAAAGAGCAACGGAAACACGGTTGCCATGACGGGCGACGGCGTAAACGACATTCTGGCGCTGAAAGAGGCCGACTGTGCGATTTCGGTAGCTTCGGGCAGCGAGGCGGCAAGAAACGTGAGCCATCTGGTGCTGATGGACAACAACTTTGCTTCCATGCCTAAAGTTGTGGGCGAGGGCCGAAGGGTAATAAACAACATAAAGAATTCATCCTCGCTGTACCTGATGAAGACGCTGTTCACGGCCATACTTGCAGTAATATGTATGCTGCCGCCCTCCATACCCTACCTGTTCATCACGAGCAACATGCTGTTATTGGAGGTGTGCGTGATAGGCATACCTTCGTTCATGCTATCCCTTCAACCCAACAAGGAACGAGTGCAGGGAAAGTTTATAACGCACGTTATGAGCCGAAGCGTTCCCGGCGCCGTGCTGATGATATGTTGCGTAATGGCGATGTATCTTGTGTATGTGTTCAACCCGACCGAATACGAGGCATTCTATGTGCCGATGTGCATGATGGCCATGACGTTTGCAGGACTTGTAATGCTGTACCGTATATGTCAGCCGTTTAACGGGTACAGGCTGGTGCTGTTTGCCTGCATGGTAACGCTGACAGCCGTGGCGCTGTACGTGCCGTCCATAGGCGACATGCTGTACAAGGTGAGCGACGATGTTAAGTGGTCGACGCTGGAATGGGATTACACGAAGTTCCTGATACTTGCCGTGGCTGTTGAGGCGGCGTTCCCGCTTTCGAACAGTCTGATAAAAATAATGCAGATACTGCTCCCCTCCTCCACCGGGAAAAAGCCCGAAGTACTGGAAATTGAGCGGAGCAATTGGAACTGATAAATATCCGACCATACTATATTATTTTTTACCTCCTTTATAGTGTGACCGCCCCGCATTTTATGCGGGGCGGTTTTAATGTTTGCGGCGGACAAAATTGTCCGCCGCAAACGCTATTCTGTAATTAAATAAGCTTTTATATTACTCGTCGTCGGACAGCGTTTCCCCGGCAGAATCTTCTGCGGAAGGCTGTTCGGGGGCATGAGTTTCGGCTTCGTCGTCGCGTTCGGTGACGGCAACGGTGGCAACCTGACCGTCCCTGAGGCGCATGAGCCTGACGCCCTTTGTGGCGCGGCCTATGGTTGAAATATCCGAACAGTGCATTCTAATTATCGTGCCGCCGTCGGAGATGATCATTATATCGTCTTCATCGGAGACCTGCTTTAAGTTGACGAGGTGACCCGTGAGCTGATTGAACACGCCTGCCTTTATGCCCTTGCCTGCCCTGCCCTGAAGGCGGTAATCTTCAAGCGATGTGCGCTTGCCATAGCCGTTGGCGGCGACGGTAAGAACATCTTTGACGGGATCGACAACGAGCATATCGACTATGCAGTCGTCTTCTCCGTCGAGCGACATTGCGCGCACACCGGCCGTATCCCTGCCCATGGGGCGGATATCTGATTCGGAGAAGCGGATGCACTTGCCGCCGCGGGAGGCAATCATGATTTCGTCGTTGCCCGAAGTGTGCTGGACAGAGATAAGCTCATCGCCTTCGTTGAGTTTGATGGCAATTTTACCGTTGCGGTTGACGCGCGCAAACTCGTCGACGGAGGTCTTTTTCATCAGTCCGTTCTTGGTTGCAAAGGCTATATAGCCGCGGCTTTCGCCGTCCTCAGGCTGTTTGACGGCGATGAGGGCGTTGATTTTTTCGTCCTGAGCAATTTGAACGAGGTTGACAAGCGCTCTGCCGCGGGAGATTCTGGCGGCTTCGGGAATCTGGTATGCCTTGATTGAATAGACCCTGCCGAGAGAGGAAAACATGAGAATATCGTCATGAGAGGAGCAGACGAACATGCTTTCGATAAAGTCCTCCTCCTTGGGCTTGTGGGCCGTGACGCCCATTCCGCCGCGGTGCTGCGCTTTGTATTCGGATGCAGGCAGACGTTTGATATACCCCGAGTGGGTAAGAGATACGACTACCTGTTCGACGGGGATGAGATCGGCGTCCTCGATATCGCCGTAATCGACGGCTATTTCAGTCTTTCTTTCCGAAGGATATTTGCGCTTGATTTCAAGCAGGTCGTTCTTGATTATTTCGAGTACGCGGCTTTCGTTGGCGAGGATGTCCTTGTAGTCGGCAATTGCCGCCTCCAACGAGGCAAGCTCGTCTGTCAGCTTATCCACCTCAAGGTGGGACAGACGATAGAGCCTGAGTTCGGCAACGGCGGTTGCCTGACGCTCGTCGAGGACAAAGTTAGCCACAAGTTTTTCCACGCAGTCGGCCTTGTCTTTGGCGCTTTTGCACACCTCCACCACTTCGTCGATGGAAGCTTCGGCAATGACGAGGCCGCGCAGGATATGGGCGCGTTCCTCGGTTTTTGCGAGGTCGTACTTGGTACGGCGGACTATTATTTCCTTCTGGTGTTCGAGATAATAGTATATGAATTCCTTTAAATTGAGTATCTTAGGCGTGCCGTCGACGAGGGCGAGCATTATAAGGCCATCGGATATCTGAAGGTTTGTATGCTTGTAGAGCAGATTGAGGACGACCTGGGCATTGGCATCCTTTTTGACTTCGACGACGATACGCATACCGTCGCGGTCGGATTCTTCGCGGATATCGGAAATGCCCTCTATCCTCTTATCCTTAACGAGGTCGGCAATGTTTTCGATGAGCTTGGCCTTGTTGACCTGATAGGGAATTTCCGTTACTATTATACGGGTGCGCGTGGAATTGCCGCTTTGGTATTCTTCGATTTCGCAGCGGGAACGGATGATTATAGACCCCCTGCCCGTGCGGTATGCCTTGCGAATGCCCGCCCTGCCCATAATGAGCGCGCCCGTAGGAAAATCGGGGGCGGGAATGTAGGTCATGAGTTCATCTATATCTATGTCGGGGTTGTCTATCATAGCGCAGACGCCATCGATAACCTCGCCAAGGTTGTGGGGGGGAATGTTTGTGGCCATGCCGACGGCGATGCCGTCAGAGCCGTTGACAAGCATGTTGGGGAAGCGCGAGGGCAGAACCGTGGGCTGCATACCCGTATCGTCGAATGTGGGATAGAAGTCGACAGTTTCCTTGTCGAGATCGCGCAGCATTTCGACGGCGATCTTGGAAAGGCGGGCTTCGGTATAACGCATTGCGGCGGCGGGGTCGCCGTCGACAGAGCCGAAGTTGCCATGGCCTTCGACGAGGGGCATGTTTATGGTGAAGTCCTGGGCGAGCCTGACGAGCGCGTCATAGACAGAGCTGTCGCCGTGGGGATGATATTTACCGAGGCAATCGCCGACTATACGCGCGCATTTGCGGAAAGGCTTATCGGAATACAGACCAAGCTCGTGCATGGAATAGAGTATTCTGCGGTGAACGGGCTTTAAGCCGTCCCTTACGTCTGGAATGGCGCGCGAAACGTTGACTGCCATTGCGTAGGCTATGAATGATTTTTTAAGCTCTTCATCGACTTCGACGTCGAGCATTTTTGTCATTGCGAGGGTTTTGGCAAACTCCTCGGTGAGTTCGGGGCTGGTTATCTTTTTTGCCATCTGACCGTACCTTCCTTACACATCAAGCTCTTCGACGAGCTTGGCGTTCTCTTCGATAAACTGCCTTCTGAGTTCAGGCTGTTCGCCCATGAGTATGCCGAACATTCTGTCCGCCTCCACTGCGTCGGCAACGTTTATGCGGACGAGCGTGCGCTTTGCGGGATCCATAGTCGTTTCCCAAAGCTGTTCCTTGTTCATTTCGCCGAGGCCTTTGTAGCGCTGGAGTTCAAACTTAAGCCCTTCGTGCGAGTTGCGGAAATCTTCCAAGGCCTTGTCGTCGTACAGATAGAGGTCGTCCATGCCCTTTGCCGAAACCTTATACAAAGGGGGCTGGGCGGCGTAGACATGGCCGTTTTCGACCAACGGGCGCATATAGCGGAAAAAGAAAGTCAACAGCAAAATTCTTATATGGGAGCCGTCGACATCGGCGTCGGTCATGATGATGATACGGTCGTAGCGGAGTTTGCTTTCATCGAAGTTGTCCTGTATGCCGCAACCGAAAGCCGTTATCATTGCCTTTATTTCCTCGTTTTCAAGCACGCGGTTGATACGAACCTTTTCGACGTTGAGTATCTTGCCGCGCAGGGGCAGGATGGCCTGGAAACGCCTGTCGCGGCCCTGCTTTGCCGTGCCGCCGGCGGAGTCGCCTTCGACGAGGTAAATTTCGCACAGTTCAGGGCGCTTATCTGAACAGTCGGCAAGTTTGCCGGGCAGCTTTGTAGATTCGAGCACGCCCTTGCGCCTAGTTTCCTCGCGGGCAAGCCTTGCCGCGTCGCGGGCGCGCTGGGCGGTTATGCAGCGGAGAACGAGCTCCTTTGTTTCGGCGGGGTGTTCTTCGAGATAGGTGCCGAACTTATCTGTGACGGCCTTTTGCACAAAGCCGCGGACGTAGGTTGAACACAGTTTGCTCTTTGTCTGGCTTTCGTATTGGGCGTCGGCAATCTTGACGGAAACTACAGCGGTTATACCTTCGCGCACGTCCTCGCCCGAAAGTTTTTCGCTCTCTTTCAGAATATTCAGCCTGTGGCCGGCGTCGTTGATGACCTTTGTGAGGGCGGCTTTGAAGCCTTCGAGATGGGTGCCGCCGTCGGGCTGGCGGATGTTATTGGAGAAGGGAAAGATCTGTTCGGTGTAGCCGTCGTTGTACTGAATGGCTACTTCAAGAAATCTATCGTCGCCTTCGCTGTATTCAAAGTAGACGGGCGAAGAGAAGAGAACTTCCTTGCCCTTGTTTATATCTTCGATGAAGTGAACTACGCCGCCGGCATAGCAGAACGTATCCGAACGGACGGTGCCGCCGCGGTAGTCCGTCAGGGTGAGCGTGAGACCCTTGTTGAGGTATGAAAGCTCCCTTAACAGAGTTTTTAAAGTTTCGTAGTTGAAGTCCACCGTTTCAAACATTGTGGCGTCCGGGTGGAAATTTATAGAGGTACCCGTTTCCCGGGTGTCACCGATGATTTTTAAAGGTTCTTCCGGAATGCCGCAGTGATAGACCTGACGGAATTTGTGGCCGTTCTGGCAGACCTCGGCGATAAGCTCATCTGAAAGAGCGTTGACGCAGGATACGCCCACGCCGTGCAGGCCTGAAGAAATTTTGTAGCCGCCGGCCTTATTGCCGCCGCCGAACTTGCCGCCGGCGTTGAGGTTGGTTAAAGCCAGCTCGACGCCGCTGATGCCCTCCTCCTCGTTTATGCCTGTGGGAATACCGCGGCCGTTGTCCTTGACTATGCAACTGCCGTTCTCTGTTATGGTGACATCTATCCTGTCGCAGTAGCCTGCGAGGGCTTCATCTATGGAATTGTCAATAACTTCCCTTACGAGAGTGTGCAGACCGCGCTCGTCCGTGGGGCCGATATACATGCCGGGGTGTTCCCTTACAGGTTCCAGACCCTTGAGCGCTTTCAAGCTGTTTGCGTCGTAATTGGAATTGATTTTTTCAGGCATTTTTTACCTCTCAATCAAAAAAATTTACTTGCATTTATTATACCATATTATAATAATGTTGGCAAGTTTTTTGGGCGGAAACGGCATAATTTTAAGGGGTTTTGCATGATTCATTAAAAGCTGAACATACTTGTTTTATGGACAGAAACATGTGTGAAGGCTGGAACGCGGCACAAGATTCGGAAGAGATTTTTGAATGCCCCAAATGCGGAAATCATGTATGCGGAAAGTGCGCTTGCAAAAACAATTTTCTTTGCCCGCACTGCTTTGCAAAGCTCTGCGGCATAAACTGAGAGAGGACGGCTTTTTGCCGTCCCCTCTCAGTTTATAATCCTTGAAAACAGGCGTTACTGCCTGTACTCCGCAGGGAGATATTGTTTTATGGATTGGTAGCGCGAAAGATATTTTTCAGCCGACTGCATATCGCCGCGCGCAAGGTAGTATTCATAGCGAAGTTTGGTCAAGATGATGAAGTTGACGTCGTCTTCAGGCAGCTGGGGGACGTTGAGCAGGCACTCTTCAGACACGTCCTTGAGTTTCATGCCGCCGTTGACCATGCCCTGCACGCGCAGTATGGCGAGCATGACGAGGGCGGAGTCGCTGCGGGAAATGAGGCCGTGCGCCAACATGCCGTCGTTGACGGCGCCGTTACGATCATCCGGCACGCCGTTGATGACGAGCAGATAGAGCGAATACGGCAGAATGACGCAGAATACGCAGAACACTCCCGAAAAGCAGGCGGCGACTGCGCCGAGTACGCAACAGGCGGCGTTAAGCGCAAGACCTGCAAGCGCGACGGCTATCATGCGGCCGCGCATTGAGCGCTCGCCCGTAGGCGATACGTCGACAGAGGACGGGGCAAACGGGCGGTATTTGTTGAGCTTTACACCCATTTTGCAGCACGCGCCGACAAGAAGGTGGCCGCCTTCGTGCAAGAGGTCACACACGGGTATGCTTGCCGCGAGAAAGATGATGTATGCGGCAACCGCTATCATGGAACCTGAACGGGCAAAAACGGAGCGGACACAGAATATATAGCCGCAGAGAACTGCGAGCGCAAGCGCCATTACCGTAGCCGCGAGAAAAATTATCCTGCTCCTCATGCCCGGTTAACCCTCCATATCGAGTTTACGGAGGACGTAGCCTTCAAGATTGTCGCTTTCAGAGATGGTTATGCCCGATATACCCAGCTTTTGCATTATGCCGTACATGAGCAGACAGCCGCCGCCGATGATATCGGCGCGGCGCGGCTCCATCCCCTTTACCTCCTTTACACGTTCCACTGGCAGTGACAGCAGCTCCTGAGCCATGCGCCCGACGCGTTCGGCCGTGACGACAGTGCCGTGGATGACAGAGGGGTCGTACTTTTCGAGACCGAGAGCAACGGAAGCTATTGTGGTTGCAGTGCCGCCTATTGCATACATAGTAAGACCCTTACAGGGGACGTCGCCGTACTCGGTAACGGCATTGGAGATATAAGCGGAGAGCTTAGCCGCGTCCCTGCCGCAGGCGTCGAACAGGCGGACGGTGCCTATGTTGGCGGAATGACTGTAAAGGCGGCTGCCCGACTTTTGGACGGTTATTTCGGTAGAGGCGCCGCCGAGGTCTATTATGCCGCCGTCGCCGCGGCCTATGGCGCCGAGGATGCCTATTGAAGCCTCCTCTACGCCGGATATGACATCGACATCTATACCGGCAAGCATTTTTACCTCCTTAAGGAAGTCTGCGCGGTTGGACGCCGAACGGACTGCGGCCGTTGCAAAGGCATACACGCGTTCAGCGCCTTCGTTTTCCGCACGGACGATGAAGTCACGAACGGCAACGGCGGTGCGTGAAATTGCCTGAGGGGTCATTACGCCCGTGGATACGAGGCCTTCGCCCAGACGGGTGGTGTTGAGGGCTTTATATAAAGTTTTTCCGTCCGCCCACATCATAAGGCGAACGGAATTGGAACCGATATCTATTGCTGCTATTTTCATAATTATTTATTGAGGTCTGTAGCCGTTTTGAAGAGCGAGCTGAAACAATATTGAATCCTTATAGAGTTCATAATTTTCCAACCACTCGTTGCCTTCGGTTATTTGGGAAATAGTTTCCTCATATTTCGCAGAGAGCTCAGCCTTGCGCGAACTAAGCGCATATATTTCAACTATCTGATAGACGACGACGGCGAAGAGAATGACTATCAGAATAACGCTCGTTACGGTGAATGCGGCGATTATCCTTTTGCGTTTTTCTTCGTTCTGCACGCACTACCCTCCTTTTGAATACAATCTTACTCATGCCATTATACACTCTATTTATAAAAAAAGCAACAATTATGTGCATACTTTTTAAATAAATAAGTACGCCGAGCGCAAGAGCGACGAGCATATACAGGCGAAGCTCATAAAAACTGAGGGCGCTTGACGCAAACAGGAAGAGCGCCGCAAGCGCGGCAAAGCAGATGATATCGCATATAAAAGTTACAGTCCACTGTATTTTGCGGCATGAGGGTGCAAACGCGCGTACCGCGCCGCGCACAATGAACAGCAGATCATAAAATACGCCGCCGACTACTCCGCAGGCGGCGCATATAAAGAAGATAGCTAACTGGCTCATTTGAAGAGCTTTTTCTTTATGCCGTCGCCTAAGGAGAGATACCTGACGGAGGAGATTGTACCCGCAGCAGCAAAAGCACCCGTCTGCTTGGAAAAGGCCGTTATCTTCATATCCGTTCCCCCCACCGTTATTCTGCCGCCCGCATATACAAGCGTAAATTGCGAGGGAGAAAAGTCGCGCACTCCCTCTATGCCCGTTGCCGTTATGCGTTTGGTATTTTCAATGTTTAAGGTATGCTGTTCACCCGCCGCGCCGTTCTGATTTTCCATACGTCTGCCTCCTGAAATTTATTCAGTAATTATTTATATGACGGCAGGCGGACATTTATGAAATTTAATACATATAAACATGCGGCATTATAGCAATAAAAACCGCCCGCCACGGACGGCTTGCCGTTCGTGGCGGGCGGTTGTGCGATTATAATAATCAAATCAAACCTTTGCGTATTTTTGCCGCAGCCTTGGCGCGCAGTTCGGAATCGAGTATGCGCTTGCGGATACGGATGCTTTTGGGAGTTACCTCCAAAAGTTCGTCGTCGCCGATAAATTCAAGGCACTCTTCAAGGCTCATCTTTTTGGGGGTGATGAGGCGGAGAGCTTCGTCCGAGCTGGACGAGCGGGTATTGGTGAGGTGCTTTGTCTTGCAGACGTTGACGTTTATGTCCTCGTTTTTGGGGCTTTCGCCTATGACCATGCCCTCATATACGGGCGTACCCGCGCCGATAAAGAGCGAGCCGCGTCCCTGCGCGTTGTAGAGGCCGTAAGTAACGGCTTCTCCCGTTTCAAAAGCGACGAGTGAGCCTGTTGAGCGGCGGGTTAAATCGCCCTTGTATGGCTGATATTCAAAGAACACGCTGTTCATTACGCCTTCGCCCTTGGTCGACGTTAAAAATTCCGATTTGTAGCCGAAGAGGCCGCGGGCGGGAATGAGAAATTCGAGGCGGGTGCGCGAACCGACGGCGGACATGTGGACGAGTTCGCCCTTGCGGTTGCCCATGGATTGGAACACCGCGCCCGAAAAGTCTTCGGGGACGTCTATTATCAAGCGTTCGACGGGTTCGTACTTCTGACCGTCGATATCCTTATACATTACGCGGGGAGTTGAGACCTGAAATTCGTAGCCTTCGCGGCGCATATTTTCGATGAGTATGGAAAGGTGCATCTCTCCCCTGCCGCAGACCCTGTAGCTGTCGGCGGAGTCGGTTTCCTCCACGCGGAGGGATACGTCGCGCAGCAGCTCGCGGAAAAGCCTGTCATGCAGGTGGCGGGTGGTGACCCACTTGCCCTCCTTTCCCGCAAAGGGCGAATCGTTGACGGAAAAGGTCATTTCCACCGTGGGTTCGGTTATCTTTACGAATTTATGAGGTTCCACGTTATCGGGAGAGCAGACGGTATCGCCTATGTTTATTTTATCGAGGCCCGAAAAGCAAACTATGTCGCCCGCCTTAGCTTCCTCGCAGGGAACGCGGTTAAGGCCTTCTATCTGATAGAGGTTGGCTATTTTGCCGGGCTGGCGGAGGGTCTGGTTGTTATAATTGGTGACTACGACCGACTGGCCTGACTTTACCGTGCCGCGCTCTATTCTGCCTATACCTATTCTGCCGACATAATCGTTATAATCTATGGACGAGCAGAGAATTTGCGCGGAGCCTTCGGTATCGACTTCCATGGGCTGAATATGATTCAGAATAGTATCGAACAGGGGAGCCAGATCTTTGCCCGGGGTGTTTAAATCGAGGGTGGCAGTGCCGTCCCTGCCCGAACACCACACGACGGGGGACATGAGCTGGTCGTCAGAGGCGTCAAGTTCGAGGAGGAGTTCCAAAATTTCGTCCTGAACTTCGTTGAGGCGGGCGTCGGGGCGGTCGATTTTGTTGACGACGATTATGAGGCGGTGACCCATTTCCAACGCTTTCTGGACGACAAAGCGAGTCTGGGGCATGGGGCCTTCGGCGGCGTCGACGAGGACAAGCACGCCGTTGACCATCATCATTACCCTTTCCACTTCGCCCGAAAAGTCGGCATGGCCGGGGGTATCTACGATATTTATCTTTACGCCGTTGTAGTGGACGGACGTGTTTTTTGCAAGTATGGTTATGCCCCTTTCGCGTTCGAGGGCGTTTGAATCCATTACCCTTTCATCGACGGACTGGTTTTCGCGAAAGGTGTGGCTCTGCTTTAACATCGCGTCGACCAAAGTCGTCTTGCCGTGGTCAACGTGAGCTATAATTGCTACGTTTCTTAAGTCAGTTCTCAACATAAAAAAATTATCTTCCAAAAATTAAAATCAAACGGTACTATTCTATACTTAAAACGCCTTTTTGGCAATAAAATACACAATTATTTATCGTAAAACTGGGTTTTTGTTTGGCGTTCAAATAATTTTAAAATTATTTGCATACACTTTTCCTTTCCGTCGCCCTCTTCAAAGGCGTGGGAGAGAAAGCATGCTTCGTAAACGGCGTTGGTGATGGGGAGCTCGATAGAATATTTTTCGCCAAGCTCTTTCATGGCTTTGGCGGTCATTACGCCTTCTGCCAATTTATCGAAGCGGACGCCATGGGACATGAGTTCGCCGTAGCGGCGGTTGTTGGAATATTCGGAAAAGAGAGTCGTTTCGTAATCGCCGAGGTGGGCGAGGCCGTAAGCCGAATAGAAGTTGCCGCCCATGGCCTTGATGAGCGAGGCGACTTCGAACGCGCCGCGCGCCATGAGAGGACCTTTTAAGCTGGCATAACCGCAGCCGTCAAGGACGCCGGCGACTATGCCGAGGACGTTTTTTGCCGCGGCGCCGACTTCGGTGCCGATTAAATCGTTGCCGTAATAGAAACGGATCAAATTGCTCTTGAAGGAGTCTGCAAGCGAGCGGGTGAGGTCGTAGTTTACGCTGTCGATGAGCATACAATTGGGTATGCCTTTTACGAAAGCCTGGATATGACCCGGCCCGACCCATACCGCCGTCTTTAAGGGGTCTATGCCACATTCGGCGCAGACTTCGGTCAGGCGCTTGCCCGTGCCTTGTTCTATGCCTTTCATGCAGAGCAAAAAAACTTTGCCCGTGAGGTCAAAGGCAGTGACCTTTGGCAAGAACGAGCGAAGCGATTGCGCACTTATAGAAATTATTATGACATCGGCAAAGGACACCGCAAGGGAGAGATCGTCCGTAAGGCGGATAGATTTATCGAGGGCAATATAATCGTTTGCGCCGTCGCGCTTTAATCTTTCAAAGGAATTTCTGCCACGTTCGCCCCATAGTATGACCTGATTGCCGAGCAGGGCGGCCTGGTACCAGGCGAGGAACGACCCCCACCTGCCGCAGCCGAGCACAGAGATTTTCATAGCGATTTCCTTTCCGACAGCGCCCGTGACAGAGTGACTTCGTCGGTATATTCGAGTTCGCCGCCGATGGGTATGCCGTGGGCAAGGCGCGTGACGTTTACGCCCATCGGTTTTAAAAGTTTTGCAATGTACATTGCCGTTGCCTCCCCCTCTACGTCGGGATTGGTGGCCATGATGACTTCCTTTACGGAGTCGTCTATACGGGCGAGCAGTTCCCTGACGCGGATATCGTTGGGGCCGACGCCGTCCATCGGCGAGATGACGCCGTGCAGGACGTGATAGACGCCCTTATATTCGCGAAGTTTTTCCATAGCGACCACATCGCGCGGGTCGCGCACGACGCAGATGACAGATTTATCGCGCGATTTGCATACGTCGCACACTTCGTCTTCGGAAAAATTGCCGCAGATTTTGCAGTAGCGAACCTTTTGCTTGCACTCGATTATGGCCTGAGCAAACCCTTCCGCCTCCTCTTTGGACATATTGACGACCTTGTAAGCGTAGCGCTGGGCCGTTTTCTTGCCAACGCCGGGGAGTTTGGAAAACTCGTTTATGAGTTTGCCTATGGGCTGAATATAAATTTCCATTTAAATAAGACCGCCCAATCCGCCCATGTTGCCGAAGGGGCCCATTTTTTCTTCGTAGACCTGTTCGGCCTTTTTGTAGCCGTCGTTGATGGCGGCCATGATTAAATCTTCAAGCATTTCCACGTCGTCCTCGTCCGAAAGGTCGACTGTGCCGGATATGCCCGAACCAAATTCTATGCCGTTTATGAGTTTTTTAGCGTTCATGTAGACGACGACAGTTTCATCGCCCTCGGCTCCGCCGCCGGAAGTGCCGACGATTTCCCAATCGTCGAGCTGCTTATCGACTTCCTGCATTTGTTCCTGCATTTTCTGAGCCTGTTTCATGATATTCTGCATGTTGCCCATGCCGCCGCCTTTATATGATGCCATTGAGTGTATTCTCCTTGAAATTTATTTTATATCTATATCTATGCCTTTAAAATTTTCGCGCAAGCGCCGCTCGGCGCTCTCCCACTTACTTTCGCCCTTGGCTTTGAGCCTGACTTCGTGCGAGAACACGTTTAGTTCGGCGAGGGCTTCGCGTATGAAGCGGGCGTTTTCTTCGCGGTTGAGCGCTTTGAACACGGCGTCCGTATCAGTAGCGAGTATGAGAGTATCCCCTTCAAAGGAGCTTTCGAGATCCATGCAGAGCGTGAACAGCACGGCATTGCGGCGGGTTGTGCGGAAGAGCTTTAAAAGACTGCCGAAAACCTTGGATTTCTGTGCTTCGGTGAGTGACCCTGCGTGTGCCGGCGGAGGGGAGTTTTCCCAAAGCGTGGACTGGGCGGCAGGTTCTTCCGGACGGGAAGGAGCCGGACGTTCAGAAAAGGGACTTTCCCCCGACAGGGGAACGAGCGGCTGCCGCGCGGACGCAGGAGCAGGCTGTGGCTGCGCGGCAGGCACGCCTTCAACAGAACTGACCGCGCTGCTCTTGCTCGGCTTTGCTGTACTTACCGCCGACTGACGGGCGGGCGGAGCTTCCGCCGCGATTCTGACGCCCTCTTCCAACTTTTTTTCGAGGGCGGCGACGCGGGATATGAGGCTGTCTATGTTGTAGTCGCTGTCAGGCAGCGAACATTTGATTATTGCCGTTTCGAGCGT
This sequence comes from uncultured Clostridia bacterium, assembly GCA_964447305.1. Classification (GTDB taxonomy): domain Bacteria; phylum Bacillota; class Clostridia; order Christensenellales; family Borkfalkiaceae; genus Coproplasma. The sequence goes on along the minus strand of CAYURN010000003.1, from coordinate 35,735 downwards.
GACGGCGCCGTTGAGCGCGTAGCGAAGGTCGTTTTCGCAGGCGGACAAAATTTCAGTTACGCGAAGTATCTTGTGGCCGTCGGCACGCCACGCCGAAGCTTGCAGGACGGCAAACCTGTCTTCGGGGAGAGCAAGAATGTGCGAAGCGTCCCTGCATAATTTTGCGACAGCGACATTGTTGAGGAAAGTAATCAGGTCCTTACAGAGCGTACCCACGCCCTTGCCCGTAGCCAGAACCGCCTCCACCGAGGAGAGTGCAGAGGACGCGTCGCCTTCGAACATGAAGTCCACTATCTTTGCTATGGTAGAAAAGTCGGCGGCGCCGAGCACGGAAACTACATCCTCATAGGTGAGTTTGCCGACGGTGTATGAAGCGCACATATCGGCTATTGACAGGCAGTCCCTTGCGCTGCCGGCACCCGCGCGGGCAATGGCGGAAACGGCCTCCTCCTCATACTCCTTGTCGGTGGCGCTGAATACGCGGCGCAGGAGCTGTTCGAGGTCCTCGCGCGGGATGAGTTTGAAGTCGAAGCGCATACAGCGCGAGAGTATGGTTGCGGGAATCTTTTGCGGTTCGGTTGTGGCGAGGATAAACAATGCGTGGGCGGGCGGTTCTTCCAAGGTCTTTAAGACGGCGTTGAACGCCGAAGGCGAGAGCATGTGCACCTCGTCGATGATGTAGACCTTTCTGCTGCCCGCAACGGGGGGATACTGAACTTTTTCGCGAAGGTCGCGCATTTCGTCCACGCCATTGTTTGAAGCGGCGTCTATTTCGACGATGTCCATATTTGCGCCTGAAGACAGCGCGCGGCAGACGGCGCACTTGCCGCAGGGCGAGCCGTCGACGGGGTGTTCGCAGTTTACGGCGCGGGCAAATATTTTGGCAAGCGTAGTTTTGCCTGTGCCACGGGGGCCGCAGAAGAGATATGCGTGGCCTATTTTACCTGAATTGATCTGGTTTTTCAGAATTTTGACTATGTGTTCCTGCCTGACTACCTCCTCAAACGTGGTAGGGCGGAATGTGCGATAATAGGCCAGATAAGCCATTTCAACCTCCCAGAATTTTTTGAAGTTTATTTTTTGAACGCGCGATTGCGTTGTCTATACTCTTATAATTTTTGCCGAGAACAGAACACATCTCCGACATGGAGGCGCCGTCGACGTACATTGTCATGACCCTGTATTCGAGGGGGGAAAGATTTTTGCACATGAGCGCGGACAGTTCGTCGCGGCTTTCGGAGTTGATAATTTCATCCTCCGGATTGACATGGGAAACCGCGCAGAGAACTTGTTCTTCGATGGGAAGCGAGCTGTTCAGGGCTAAATTTTTGCCGCTTTCAGAGCGTTTGATTGCGTCGACAATGCGGTTTTTTATGCAGGAATAGGCATAGGGCGCGAAATCGCCGCTCTTGTAATTCTGCATAGCCGAATACAGGCCGCACATGCCCTCCTGCACCAGGTCTTCGGTTTCGCCCCCCGAAAGAAAAAACCGACGGGCGACGCGCAGGACGACGGGTTTGTATTTATTGAGAAGTTGCTCGCACGCAACGGTACTGCCGTTGCGGAATTCGGCGATAAGCTGATTGTCTGTCATAGGCGGGTTTTAACTACCTCGTAAGCGGCAATGCCGAGGGCCACGGAGGCGTTGAGAGAATTGACCTTGCCCCGGAGCGGAATAGAGAGGGTGAAGTCGCACTTCTCCCTCGTCAGGCGCTTTACGCCGCTGTCCTCGCCGCCGACGACGAGAGCGACGTTGCCGCTGAGGTCTGCCGAATAAATATCTGTGCCATCCGTTTCCAGGGCGTACAGCCAGAAGCCTGCGGTTTTTAACATATCGACGGCGTTATTGAGCGAATTGACGCGTGCGACCTTTATGTGGTTTGCCGCGCCGGCGGAGATGCGCACCACGGCTTCTGTGACGCCCGCGGCATTATTGGCGGGGATGACCACTCCGTCCGCGCCCGCACACTCCGCCACCCTTATGATGGAACCGAGGTTATGGACGTCCTCGATGCCGTCGCAGAGTATTATAAAGCCGTCGCCGGGGCGGCAGCTTTGAATTATTTCGTCGAGCGAGCTGTATTTATAAGCGGAAGTAAAGGCTATACAACCCTGATGTTTGCCCGTGACGGACTGCTTATCGAGGACAATCCTGTCGACAAACTGCACGCGCACGCCGTTTGAGCGCGCCAGAGCAAATATCATATTAAGAGAACCTTTTGGGTTCTTTTCCAACATTATTTTTTCGATCGCCGCGCCGCTCTTCAACAATTCGAGCACGGCATTACGTCCCTCTGTCTGCATAAATTATTCTTCCGTTAAAAGCTGAAATATTCTGTCATTGTTGCCTGTGAGATAGAGATAGCCGAGGACGGCTTCAAATCCCGTGGAACGATTGTATTCCGCCACGTCGGCATTCTTGCTTTTTGTGGCTTTTTTCGCGTTTCTGCCGCGCAAATAAATTTCGTGCTCCTCCTGCGTGAGTCTGTCTTCGAGGGTGAGCAACAGCTGACTTTGCCCGCGTGCGGACACTGCCGCGGAGGCGAGCTTTTGAAGTTCGGCAGGTTTTCTGTCTGCCGACAGAACGAGGCCTGCGCGGACATAGAGCGAATATACGGCATCGCCCACAAACGCCAAAGTGACGGGCGAAATTTGTTTTGCACGCTGTGGCGTCAGCTTATTTTGCACGCTAAACATATATACGCTTAAATTATAGCACTTTTGCATAAAAAATGCAATCGTAAAGTAGTATATAGCGTGAAATTGTTGATAGGTTCAAAAAGAACCATAGCCATAGTGTTGAGCATAATTTTGTGCGGAATAATTTTAGGCGTAAGCATAGGCGCATTTGCACAGCCGACTGCTTCCGCAAACGCGCCGACAATAGTTATCGACGCGGGGCACGGCGGCATTGACGCGGGAGTATATGGCGTTAACACGGGTGTTAAGGAGAGCGACCTCAACCTTGCCATAGCCAAGGAGCTGAGGGGCAGATTTATTGACGCAGGTTTTAACTGCGTGATGACGCGGACGACCCAGGCGGGGCTGTATGGCAGCACGGCAAAGGGATTCAAAACGCGCGACATGCAGAAACGAAAAGAAATAATCGAAAACAGCGGCGCAGATATGGTGATATCCATACACCAAAACACTTATGAAATGGCTTATCGGCGGGGCAGCCATGTATTTTACAATATAGGAAGCGAGGACAGCAAAGAGCTTGCGGAGTACATACAGAGCTTTCTGAACGGACTTTCGGGCGGGGTTGAAAGAAACACCACGCTTGCGGGGGACTATTACATTCTGAAGTGCGCCGACGCACCGTCCGTAATAGTCGAATGCGGTTTTTTGTCCAACGCCGAGGATGAAAAGTTGCTGACGGACGCCGACTACCGCGCGGAGATTGCTTTGGCCATTTTCAAGGGCTGCATAATGTATTTTTCATAGAGCCGAAAGCGCCGCGCGAACACCGTTCGCGCGGCGCACTTTTACCCGTCAGTATATGCGTTGCCCCGCATATATGTGCCATTTAACGCATTATTCAATAGGGCTGTGAGCGCGCAGGTAAGCAGCGCGTATATTGTATGAACCCTTCCGGCTTTGCTTGCGGCAAAGCCACCTCCCCAAGTTTTTGGGGAGGCTGTATACGGAATAAATATATATGAACCCCTTCGGCTTTGCTTATAGCAAAGCCACCTCCCCAAGTTTTTGGGGAGGCGAGAATATGGTGAAGCGGCGGGCGCAACCTTTCGGTTGCGCCCGCCGCTTTTTTATCTTTAAGCTTTGTACTTAGTTTAATATTCAATTTAACTCATTTATAACTAAGCGTTGCACTTAGTTTAAAATTCAATTTAACTCATTTATCACTAAGCGTTGCACTTAAATTGATAATTCAGTTTAACTTATTTATCACTAAGTGTTGCTCTTAAATTAAAAATTCAGTTTAACTTTTTTATCATTAAGCGTTGCTTTTTGTTTAAAATTCAAATCAGCTTAAGAGAGCTTTTCCAAAAGCTTCAAATCGATGCCCTTTTCGCCGATTTTAATAATTTCAACCTTGACGGTATCGCCGAGATTTACTACGTCCTCTACCTTTTCGATGCGCTTGTTTGAAAGCTTGGAGATGTGAATCATGCCGTCCTTGCCGGGAGCAAATTCAACAAATGCGCCAAAGTTGAGGATGCGCACGACCGTGCCGACAAACATATCGCCGACTTCGGGGTCGTGGGCGATTGAAAGGATGATTGCCTTTGCACGCTCGGCATTTTCGATGGGGCCTACGGTTGAAATGTAGCCGCGGCCTGAATCGTCGTCGTTGAAGTCAATCTGGGTGCCGGTCTCTTCCATTATCTTTTTGATTACGCAGCCCTGTTTGCCGATGACGTCACCGATTTTATCGGGAGCGATTTCAAAACTGATGATCTTGGGAGCATATTTGGAGAGCTGAGGAGCAACTTCGGGAACACATTCAAGCATTTTGGAGAGGATGAACTGCCTGCCTTCGTTGGCCTGATTGATGGCGGTGTGCATTATCTCTTCGGAAATGCCCTTAATTTTGATATCCATCTGAATGGCGGTGATACCGTTTACCGTACCTGCCACTTTGAAGTCCATATCGCCGAGGAAGTCTTCGAGGCCCTGAATGTCGGTCATTACCCTGAATTCGCCCGTTTCCTGGTTCTTTATGAGGCCCATAGCTACGCCTGCGACAGGATTTTTGATGGGAACGCCCGCATCCATGAGCGCCATGGTAGAGCCGCACACCGAGGCCATTGACGACGAGCCGTTGGAGGACATAATGTCGTTGACCACGCGGATGGCATAGGGGAACTCATCTTCTGAAGGGATGACGGGAACGAGGGCACGCTCAGCTAAGGCGCCGTGACCGATTTCTCTGCGGCCGGGTGAGCGGAGAGCCTTTGCTTCGCCCGTGCAGTAGCCGGGGAAGTTGTACTGGTGCATATACCTTTTGGATGTTTCTTCGTCCAGACCTTCGAGGCGCTGGCTTTCGGATATCATGCCGAGAGTGCAGGTGGTAAGAGTCTGCGTTTGGCCGCGGGTGAATACGGCGGAGCCGTGTACGCGGGGCAGGACATGGCGTTCGCACCAGATGGGGCGGACATCCTTTAAACCTCTGCCGTCGGGGCGGATACCCTTATCGAATATCTTTGCGCGAACCTTTTCCTTAGTGAGGTAATAGATACTGTCCTTTATTTCGCGGGTGTTTTCAGGATAAATTTCGGCGAAGTGTTCCAGAATATCCTTTTCGGCTTCGGACTGGCGGGCCTCCCTCTCCTGTCTGTCGAACGTGTCGATAGCCCAGTCGATTTTTGCGGAAGCGTAGCTGCGCACAGCGGCGTCAAGCTCTTCGGGGATATGATACAACTCTATATCCAGCTTCTTTTTGCCGACTTCGGGAACGATGACGTCCTCGATAAATGCACAGATTTTTTTGATTTCCTCGTGACCGAACATGATAGCGCCGACCATTTCGTCGTTTGAAACTTCGTTGGCGCCTGCTTCGATCATGAGAATGGCGTCGCGCGTGCCGGCGAGGTTTAAGTGGATGGCGCTCTTCTGCCTTTGAGCGAGGTCGGGATTGATGACGTATTTTCCGTCGACCATGCCGACGACGACCGAGCCCGTGGGACCTGCCCAGGGGATATCTGATATGGAGAGAGCAACGGATGAACCGATCATTGCCAAAGGTTCGGGCGAGATATCGGGTTCAACGGAGAGGGCCTGAGCGATGACGGTGACATCGTTGAAGAGTCCCTTGGGGAAAAGGGGGCGAAGAGGCCTGTCTATAAGGCGGGCGGTGAGGATGGCTTTATCGGAAGCCCTGCCCTCCCTCTTTTTGAAACCGCCGGGAATTTTGCCGATGGCGTACATTTTTTCTTCGTAGTCGACCTGAAGGGGGAAGAAATCCATTCCCTCCCTGGGGGAGGCAGACATACATACAGAGACCATTACGGCTGTTTCGCCGCAACGAACCACGCAGGCGCCGTTGGTCTGTTCGGCATACTTGCCGATTTCTATAACCACATCACGACCACCCACGGGCATAATAAATTGTTTGTAGTTCATTTTCGTTCTCCTTGTCTGTTCTTGCGCCTACGGCTCCCGCCGCAGGCAAAAATTTAAAAAAACGGGCGGCAAAAAAATACAATGCGCCCGTTCATAAAAAATTACTTCCTTAAATTCAATGCAGCAACTATTGCACGGTATCTTTCGATATCCTTGCTCTTGAGATAGTCCAAAAGGCCGCGCCTTCTGCCGACCATTTTCAAGAGACCGCGACGGCTGTGATTGTCGTGAATGTGAACCTTGAGATGTTCGTTGAGGTGATTGATTCTTTCTGTGAGAAGAGCTATCTGCACTTCGGGAGAACCTGTGTCACCTTCCTTTGTTGCGTACTTTGCGATAATTTCCTGCTTATCCATTTAATTTATCCTCCTATGGATGTATTTTATCTGCGGTGAACAAAGAAAGCCGTAGAGTCTTCGAGCGAACTTTGTAGCCGCACCGTTGAATATTTTAGCATAACCATTATATAAATGCAAGTGTTTGAAGGCATGCAATCAACAATTTTTTATATAAATAAATCGGCTGCGCGCGGGCAGATTTTTGCCGCGGACATGCGCGGTTATCAGTCGGCGAACAGGTTTATCCGATCTTTTATTATCCTGTCGCACTTGGCGATATATGTGGGAATATCCTTGGGCGAAGCAAGGCGTTCAATGCGGTTATCTTCGGCAAACACGCGCTTGGATATGGCGTTTGCGCCGACGGCGATGTTATCGGAGATTTCTTCCATGACGCCTATGTTATAGGCGCAGGCTTTGCCGGGAAGAGTCCAGCCGCAGTTTTCGTGTCCGCCTGCCTGATACTTCTGGCGGTACATATAATAGGGCGAATATCCTGCGGCCGAAAGAATTTCGCGCGAGAGGGATATCATCCTGCCTATGCCCTCGACATGAAGGCGGCGAGTCTGTTCCTTCAACTTTGCGCCCGCCTTTAAGGACAGCGTGTGGACGGTTATATTTTCAGGTTCGAGGCTTTGGGCGCAACGCAGAGAATATTCAAAATCAGACGGCGTTTCGCCTTCAAGACCGGCAATTAAATCTATATTTATATCGAAACCGTACTTCCGCGCGGAGTCAAACGCCGAATACACCTGCGCGGCGGTGTGCTTGCGGCCGATATTTTGCAGCGTCCTGTCGGAAAAACTTTGCGCATTTACGCAGACGCGCGTGACGCCGAAGCGTTTGGAAAGTTCAAGCTTTTCGTCGGTGAAAACATCGGGGCGGCCGGCTTCGACAGTATATTCGCATGGGGGCAGGTCAAGCGCCTTGACTGCGGCATATATGCGTGCCAACTGGTCAGTTTGAATGACGAAAGGCGTTCCTCCGCCGATATAGACCGAATTGACGCGGCCGAGCAGGGGTTTAAGCGAAGCAAGTTCGCGTTCGACGCAGGATATATAGGCATCTACATACTGTTCCGTGGCCGATATGGGCGCCGTAATAAACGAGCAATAGCGGCACTTGGTGGGGCAGAACGGCAGACTTATAAACAGTTCCTGCCCGCCCTTTTTTGCGTAGAAAGTTTTTTGGTTTTCTATTACTCTGCCGACGAACCCGATATTTTCGCTGCTGACGTGCATGGCGGCAAAGAGCTGTTTGTAGTCGCGGCCCTCTGCCTGCTCCATATACGCGAGTTTAGTGGGACGGATTCCCGTGAGGGCGCCGTAGGGGAAAGAAAGACCTGTGGACTTGTTGAGAAGTTCGTAAAAGGCCAGCTTTGCGGCGCGCTTTGCATAGCGCTTGAATTCGATATCGTCGTGTGTGGGCGCGGTATAGACGTAGTCGGTTATCCCGTCCATATACTCGACGCAATTTATATATTTTTCATTGTCATAGTAAAAATAATGGACGAAGTTTTCATTTTCGCAATCGAACAGGCGAATGACATCCATTATTTCCGGCGCGAGCCATTGGGTATTAGTATTTAACATAGGGATTATATTTGCGCTCGGCTTCCAGCGTTGTGTCCTCGCCGTGACCGGGGAGAACGGCATAATCGCCGCTGAGAGAATAGAGCTTTTTTACCGACTGCACAAGCGCGGGATAAGAGCCTGTGGGGAAGTCCGTTCTGCCAATGCTGCGGCAGAAGAGAGTATCGCCCGAAAAGATTGTGCCGCCCGCAACATAGCAGGCGCCGCCGCAGGTGTGGCCGGGCGTGGCGATGACGCTGAAGCCGATACCGCAGAGGTTGACCTGTTCGCCGTCGCTAAGCGTTCTGTAAATTTCAAACGGAGGAATTGTCAGACCGTGGAATATGGCGCGGTTGTCCTCAGAAAAAATATATTGCTCCTCCGCTTTGCAGCAAAGCACTTTGCAGCCCCGGTCATACAGCGCGCCCGCGCCGCCGATATGGTCGTAGTGACAGTGCGTAAGCAGGGCATATTCGGGGGTCAATCCTCTTTTTTTGCACTCGTCGACGATGCGCGGCTGGGCGGGGTCGATGACGACGCAGGTCGCGTCGTCGGCGGTGATAATGTAGCTGTTTGCGGCAAAGCCGACGGGGAGAATTTTGTAGATTTTCATAATATATAAAAGGGAGATTCTGGAATTATGTGCAACGTGCGTTGGGTCAGTTGCTTGTTCTGTACACGTCGATTATGCGCTTATCCTTTTTAAGACGATTGACGAGGATATCCAAATCGGAGCGCCTGTTGAGCTTTACGTTTATATCGAAGTGGGCCTTGCCGTCCTTGCCGACGCGGCCGTTTATCTGCGTCATGGTCAGCCGGAGCTGGGCTATTTCCGACGTGATGAAGGCGGTTATGCCGCTGTCGTCGGTGGCAAGTATCTTTATTCCCGCAATAAAGCCCTGTTCGGTCTGGCCCGTCCACTCGGCAGGCTGTATGCGGTCGGATTCGAGATCATGCACATTGGGACAATCGGCGCGGTGGACGATTACCCCCCTGCCGCGTGATATGAAGCCGACGATTTTATCGCCCGGCACGGGATTGCAGCAGTGCGCAAAACGAACCAGAAGACCCGTCATGCCCTTGACCTTTACTGAGCCTGCGGGGGTGTGGTTGAGCTTTTCGACGTCGATTGCGCTTATAGGCTTGGGTATTTCCTTTTTGTAGTAGTCAATCAATTTATAGATTATCTGATTGACGGATACCGCCCCGTAGCCGACGGACGCCATCATTTCCTCCACGTCGGCAAAGACGAGTTTGTTGGAAAGTTTTTTGAAAGATTCGTCGGTGAGCAGATCGTTCAGAGAGTAGCCCCTGCGCTTGGCTTCGGCTTCGAGCATGGCGCGACCTGTTTTGGCGTTCTCCTCCTTCATCTCCTTTTTGAAGAATTGGCGGATTTTTGCCTTTGCGGAGCCCGATTTAACAAACTTGAGCCAATCCCACGACGGTCCCTTTGTGGTGCCTGAAGTGAGAATTTCGACGACGTCGCCCGTCTTTAAACTTGAATTGAGGGGGACTATTTTGCCGTTGACTTTTGCGCCGACGCACTTGTTGCCGACTTCGGAGTGAATGGCGTAGGCGAAGTCGACGGGCGTAGCTTCAAGGGGAAGAGAGATTACCTTGCCGTGGGGCGTGAATACGAGCAGTTCGTTGGAATAGAGGTCGTTTTTCAAGCTGTCGACAAATTCCCTGGAATTGTTGAGGGAGCCCTGCCAATCCATGACGTCGCGTATCCAGCTCAAGCGTTGGTCGAAGTTTGTTTCACCCGACTTCTGCTCCTTATACTTCCAATGGGCAGCGATACCGTATTCGGCCATCTTGTGCATTTCGAAGGTGCGAATCTGTATTTCGAAGTACTGGCCGAAGTTGGTTACGACTGTGGTATGCAGCGACTGGTACATGTTGCGCTTGGGCGTGGCAATGTAGTCCTTTATTCTGCCGGGGACGGGCTTCCAACGCTTATGAATCTTGCCCAGAACTTCGTAACATTCCTCGGTGGTGTTGACGATGACCCTGACGGCCGTGAGGTCGTAAATCTGGTCGAGCGACAGACCCTTGTTTTTCATCTTTTTATATATGGAATAGAAGTGCTTGGGGCGGCCGAATACTTCGCCCGATATATTGTCCTCCCTGAGCATTTCCTGAAGCTGGGCGACGACGAGGTCGACAAAGTTGCGGCGTTCTTCAAGGCGTTGATGGATATTGGCGGTAAGATATTCGTAGGCTTCGGGGTCAAGATATTTTAAGCACAAGTCCTCAAGCTCGCACTTCATCTGGGATATACCCAAACGACCCGCAAGGGGCGTGAATATATCGAGCGTTTCGCGAGCGATGCGCTGCTGGCGCTCCTGCGAGAGAAAGTTGAGCGAACGCATGTTGTGCAGACGGTCGGCGAGTTTAATTATTATAACGCGGACGTCGTTTGCCATTGCAACGAAAATTTTGCGGAAATTTTCCGCGTCCTCCTCCTCACGCGTCTGAAAGCGTATTTTATCGAGCTTGGTGACGCCTTCGACGAGGGTTAAGATTTCACTGCCGAAGTTCTTTTTTATGTCGTCGGCAGTTGCAGGAGTATCTTCGATGACGTCATGCAGAAAGGCCGCGGCAACGGACGGAGTGTCCATGCCGAGGTCGATGAGTATTTCAGCCACCGCGCAGGGGTGGGTGAAATAGGGTTCGCCCGAAGCGCGCTTCTGATTTTTGTGCATCTCCTCGGCATAGTGATAGGCCTTTAACAGGAGCTGCTTGTCGTCCGCGCCATAGTTTTCATTTATTTTATCAAGAACGTTTTTCATATATCTCAACAACCATTGTTTTGTCGGCGTTCGTTACACCGCAATATTATTATTTATTGTGCGTAGTGATAAGATTATAAAGCGGAGAATTGGATAAATCTGTCTTAATGCCGCGGTAGACGGTGAGCCTGCCGCCTTCAAAGGAGATGAGCCGCAGCTGTTCAAATACTTTGAGTGCAAACAGAGCCTGAAGCGGACTTTCGGCAAGGGGGTTGTTTTCGGCCGCTTCGAGGGCGGTTGCGCCGTCGATATTGTATGAATTGGCCGACAGTATTTTGAAAGTTTTAAGCAAATCTTCACGCAGGGCTGACAGGGAGCTGAGATCGGCATAGCCGTCATATTCGGGGCATATATCCACGCGCTTGCCTTCGAGCGAAGGCAGAGTTACGGCGGCGGGCCTGTCCAGAAAAATTATGCGTGTATAGCCCGAAAGGTCGCAGTCCGCCTGAGGCGAAACGAGTATGCACGATGCTATATTCTTGTTGGACAGCGTGAACAGGTTGACTTCCAGCCGCTCGGCTCCCCTGAAATGCGTGAGCGTGGCATAGTTGAACGCGACGAACAGAGTGCCGTAGTAGCCGCAGTCGGCAATGGCCTCCTCTGCCTCTGCCACCGATATGAAATTGGTGCTGCACTCCACCGCGGGGAGCGCGGCGAGTTCGAGGTTGTTCCGGGCTATCTGCTCAGGGGCAAACGCCGTGCTTTCGCGGTCATAGACCACGTCGCGCACAAAACCCTTGACATACTCCTTGCCCCTGAAAGTGGAAAGATTGTATTCAAACACGAGCTTTTTGGGGACGGCAGACTGCAATATGCGCGAATAGCAGGCGCCGTTAAAGTACATGAGGTCTATATAGGGGCATTTGACCGAGAGGTGCGGCGAGAGGTATTTTATGGGCTTGACCTGACAGCTTTCCACCGTTACGCAGAACAGGGGACGCTTGAATCCGACGCCGAAAGGTTCGAGCATTTCAAGCTCGTGCGCGAACTTCTGAGATACGGGCTCGGTGAGTTCGCCGCTGATATACAAGGTGGGGGTAAATGCGCCGACAGGGTAATGGGTATCGAGATAGGCGTTGAGCGCCGATTTGAGAGCTTCAAAATTGTTTTCCGTTACGTTTACGCCTGCGGCCTGGGAGTGTCCGCCAAATTCGGAGATGACGTCTTCGCACGCTTTGAGCGCTTCGAAAATATTTATCGACTCCACGGAGCGGGCCGAACCTTTGAGCATGTCGCCGTTCTTGACGAACAACAGCGCGGGTCGGGCGTATTCTTCGGCAAGGCGGGCGGCAACTATGCCGACAAATCCCGTGTTCCAGCTTTCATCGTGCAACATTATTATTCTGCCGAGAGCGCCCTCTTCATTCAGTTTAGCCTTGGCAGACAGGTAAAGCTCGTCGCAGTACTTATGGCGTTCGGCATTATATTCGGTAAGTTTGACCGAGAGGTCGAAAATTTCACGCTCGTCCCCGGAACAGAACAGTTTTAACGCAGAGTTGGCGTCGCCCATTCGGCCGGCGGCGTTGATTTTGGGGGCTATGCCGAAGGCTATGGTATGGGCGCTTATGCTTTCGCCCGACTTGCCGAGAAAAGACGAATAGGGTTTTGGGCCGCCCATGTTGATTATGCGCAGACCCTCCGCCACTATGTCGCGGTTTTCGCCTGTAAGGGGGACGCTGTCCGCAACCGTGGCGATGGCGGCGTAATCGAGGAATTTATATGCGGTCTTGCCAATCAGGGCGCAACCGACTTTGAACGCGACGCCTGCGCCGCAGAGGTTGTCGTAAGGGTAGTCGTCTTCTATCTTCGGATTGATACAGATACAATCCGGAAGAACGGACGGAAGTTCGTGATGGTCGGTGACGATTACTTCCGCACCCTGTTCTTTGATGTACTCTACCTCTTCGGCATTGGATATGCCGCAATCGACCGTAATGAACAACTGGGGGAAATATTCTTCGAAAATTTCGTCTATGGACGTGCGGCTAAGGCCGTAGCCGATTGAACGTTCAGGGACGTAGACCGCGGGGGTTATGCCAAATTCCCTGAGTACGCTGCACATTATTGTTGAAGCGCAGATTCCGTCGGCATCGTAATCGCCGTAGACAACGACCTGCCAGCCTTCGTCGCGGGCGCGGGTTATCAAGGCGACGGCCTCCGCCATGCCCTTCATCTTCATGGGAGAAATAAAATGTTCCTTGGAGGGGTGAAGAAAGGCGTGTATTTTATCCTCGCTGTCGACGCCGCGGCCGTAGAGAATTTTTACGGTTTCGGTGCAAAGACCTGTGCGCCTTGCAAGGTCGCCGATTATATTGAGTTGTTCAGGCGAATATTCGCACTCGGCCAGAATTTTTTTCATTGTGAGTAAATAGCAAAAGCCGGCGGGCAACAGTTGACCCGCCGACTTTGAATGGTTGAATAATTTTTATTTTTTGCGCTTTCTGTCTAAGCCACAGAACATGGCATAATTTGCAGGGGCAAATATGCAGAAAACGTATGCACAAGCCGCAATGGCGAGCAGGCATGAAATGTAAGGCATGAGTGTAGCGAAGGTGGCCGAAGCGATCATTGCGAATATAGCAAAGATTACGACCATTGCCGCTGCCGCTATGCAGATGAAAGCGTTGAGCTTGACCGTGGACGCCGCACTGTCGGCCACGAGCTTATACTTATCAACTTTGGCATTGGCTTCGTCCTTGAACGCCCTTTTGAGGTTGCCGAAGAATATGCCGTTGCATACCATGGTCACTATAACAGCGAGAGCCGCAAAGGCGATGGCTTCCAGCCCGACAGAACAGCGGGTGATTGCGAGCAGAGAAGCGTAGACGCCTACTGTGGTCAACTGAGAGCAGATGGCGGAGAGCGCCATACCCGGCTTTAACCTGATTGCAAAATATATAGCCTGGAACACCACTGCCGAAGCGAGCGCGATGGCTGCAAAGCTGAGCTGGTGCAAGCCTTCAGGCACGCCCTCGTTGAGATGTGCGGACACAGAGCCGTCCTCCATTCCGTTGGAAGCAAGACGTTCCTGTATGGTGCTTACTGCGGATTCGAGATCGCTGTCCGATACGGAGAGAGAGAATTTGTAAATTACCGTGTTGGGAGCGGTACCCGTGCCGGCTGAAAAGCTGACTTCATAGGGGTTGAGCCATGAAAGCTCATCCGAAGCTATCTGACGGGCGATATTGCCGTTGATATCTTCGGGGATGGAAGTGGTTACCTCCACGCTCTTGTATGAAGCGAACTCATCGCCGTAATTGAAAAAGCCGTTGGAAACAAAGTGGCAGATGGTGCCTACAGCCATACCTATAGCCATTATAACTACGCTGACAATAACGGCCAGATGGCGCATATTAACTATCTTAGTCATCGCCGTACACCTCCCTCTTGAAGCCGCCGAAGGCAAATTTATTGCGCTGTGGCGAGCTTAAGACATACCACATGAACCTTGTGAACCAATACAATACATACGAGGCTATGCTGCCGACCACAAGGATCAGGCCGCACGCAGCAACTGTGCCTGTGGCAACAGCCGCCATGAGTATGGCCGCGACAAGAATGATGATGTGGATATCTAACACCGTCCACAATGTGCGCTTGTAGCCCGCTTTGACGGAAGCCTGCATGGTCTTGCCCGTCTTGCACTGGGCGCGCACTTCGTTGAGAACTATGAGGTTTGCAACGGCAAGCAGAATCAGTATGCCCACGCACACGGCAAGAACTTCGAAAGTTACCTGTATGCCGAGGATATATAATGCGTAGAGCATTGTAAGCGCAAGGATGACAAACGACATGGACAGTACGCCGCCGAGTTTTTTGTACTTGATGACGGCAGCCGCGCACATTGCGGCAAGAACAACTATACATGCCACAAATGCCATGAGAGCGGCGTTGTCACCGCCTGTGGCCGTTGACGAGAGAACGGAATCTATATCCTTATACGTTACGGAAAGCGCCCCGCCGTTGATGACAGAATCGAGAACAGACGCAGCGTCCTTAGCCGTAGACAAGTCGGAAATAGAGAACTGCATGGTGTTTGAGTCGATGGTCGAAGTGCAGGTTATGGACAGAACCTGAGTATCGCCAACGCAGAGATATATTACCTGACTGTCGGAATAAGCCGCAAGCGACGAGATGTAGCGCATGCGCTCCCTGCCGTAGGAAGTGAGGTGGAAACTTAAAATATAGTTTCCGCCGAAAGAATATGCCGTGACAGATGAGAAATATTCGGAAGCATCCTCGTTTACGCTGACAAACCGATATGTTGCAGAGCCGTCGCCGAGGATATCGAGATCGGTGTACTCATCGGCAAAGCGGGTCATATCAAGCTCTTCCTCGTCCTCATTCGTGATGCTTGAATCGGCTGTACGGAGCGTAAGCTCGCCATCGGCGAGGATATAGCTCAACGTGTTTGCCGCCGCGCTGAGCGATGTAGCACGCGAAGTTGAGTCGTTGCCGCTATAGGAAGCATAGGTGTATGCGGTGGGAATGCCGACATAAATGGTTACTTCATCGCGCACGGTGACAGTATAATCTGAAAGTCCGCGGGCGCTGAACCTTGCAGAGAGAATTTCTGCGTCGTTTGCGACAGCTTCGGAAAGCGACTGGATATCGTCGTAGTCGCTGTCGTCTATGCAGACGTACACGCCGCCGACAGATTGATAAGAGGATTTTTCCTCGTCATCGAGAGCGTTGTATTCAGACTGGGAAATTACGCCTTCGGGATAGATAGTTGTATAGGCATATCCTGTAAACTCGCTACCCAAAGATATGTTTGCCGCAATGGAATTGTACCGCTGGGCAACGCCGATATTAAATGACGCGACGCCGAATACTGCGGCGACAATTATGGCAATTACCACAATGGCAGTGATTATTGCCGATTTGACTTTACTCATTAAAAGACTCCTTGATGAATAAATCTTAGCAAATAGACCTATTTAAATCAATACTATAATATTATAAATAAAAATACACCGTCCGTCAAACGATTATTGACCGATTGACGATTTTTTTACTTTGTTTTTAAGTTCAGACCATGCCCTTTTTGACTGCAAGTATGTGCATTGCACATTCGGCGCGTTTTTTCATCATCTCGCAGGTTATGGGATAGGGTGTTTCAATATCGCCGGTGAAGTGGTAATTGTTTGCGCTGCACCCGCCGCTGCAAATAAATTTTGCAAAGCAGTCCTGACAGTTCTTTCTGGTAAACAGGCAGGACGAGGCAAACTTGTTTCTTATGCCGGCGTCGAGGGTGCCTTCGCAGACGTTGCCCATCCTGAACGCGGGGTCGCCCGCAAACTGGTGGCAGGGATAGATGTCGCCGTTGGGGACGACGGAAAAATATTCGTTGCCGGCGCCGCAGGCGGATACGCGCTTGGAAAGGCAGGGGCCGCCTTCGAGGTCGATATTGAAGTGAAAGAAATTGAAGCCACGGCCTTCATTATATTTATTTAAATACTTTTCGCACAGGCTGTCGTATTCGGCCTTTATTGCGGGGAGATGTTCGGGCTTTATTGCAAGGTCGTCTATATCGGTGACGACAGGCTCCATGGAGATGGAGTCGAAGCCCTGCTCCGCGAGGAATATGACGTCGTTAGAAAAGTCAAGATTTTTTGCCGTGAATGTGCCGCGCACATAGTAGGACTTATCGCCGCGGCTTCTGACAAACTGTTTGATTTTTGGCAGGACGATATCGAACGAACCCTTGCCGTTGACGGTCTTGCGTATGGCGTCATGCACCTCCTTTCGGCCGTCGATGGACAGCACGACGTTTTCCATTTCGCGGTTGAAGAAATCAATGGTATCGTCGTCGAGGAGAAGAGCGTTTGTAGTAGTTGTAAAGAGGAATTTTTTGCCGTACTTTTCGCCCTGTTCGCGGGCGTATGCCACGACGTTTTTGATAACGTCTATGCACATGAGCGGTTCGCCGCCGAAGAAATCGGCTTCGAGAACGCGGCGCGAGCCGCTGTTGGCAATGAGGAAATCTATTGCCTTTTTGGCCGTCTGCTCGCTCATGAATTCGCGCGCGGAGTGATAAGCGCCTTCATCGGCAAAACAATAGCGGCAGCGCAGGTTACAGTCGTGGCAGATATGTATGCAGAGCGCCTTGACCTCGTCAGATTTTACAGGATAGGTCTTTACCTCCTCCGCGTTCAGAAGTCCCTGCGATTCGAGAGCGGCCACGTCGGCCTTTATTGCGGCGATATCTTCTTCGGTGAGGTAGGAAATATCTACGTCCTGCCCCTCGGCTTTGGCAAGATAATCGGCAGTTTTGTCGTCGCAGGAATGGAGGCTTCCGCTACCCGTGTCGTATATATAGTTGTAATCTTTGTATTTGAAAACATGTATCATAGAATTATAAATTTATGTCCGCGTAGCCTCCCCCGCCTTGCTCACGACAACGGCGCGGGAACAACATCCGGGCCGACGGGACAATTACACATTAAAGAGGGAGCAGATATTTCTGCTCCCTTATCAATTTGGAATTGAAATTACTTTACGTCCTTTTCGGGATTCTGCTCTCTGGTAATTCTTTCGCAACTCTGATTGCCGACGGTGCAGCTGGTCTTGCAAGCGGACTGACAAGTTGACCTGCATTCGCCGCATGCCGTTATTTTTTTCTGGACGGGTTTAGCAATAGTTTTAATCATTTTTATCTTCTCCTGAAAGAATTGAATTTGTTTACTATATTATAGTTTAATCACAGGCAAAAATCAAGCGTTTTGATATTGAATTTACTCTTTTTTGACATTGACGGCGATTATGCCCGATATGCCGCCTGCAAACGCGCCGATAACCGCTTCCAGAAGCGTGATCCAACCGAAGGTGAAAGAGGCCGCTATCGCGCAGAAGATCAGCCATGTAAAGGCGACGGAGCTGAAGCCGAGCAGCGCGCCCTTGAACAGGCCGCGCTCGCCGCGCAGAAACAACATGCCGCCGAGTACTATTGCAACGACCTTGAACACCTGGTTGACGGGCTTGATGACCGACGACGGCAGGCTGAAAAGACTGATTATACCCGCAAAGACGAGTGAATAGATGAGTACGAAAATGACCGAAGCACACGTTGCCTTTGTGACCTGAAGTATATCCCTGACCATAAAAAGTCCCTCCGCTTACACTACCGTATGCGGAGGGCGATTTTTTTAGAACTGTGGAAAAAAGATTATTCGCCGTCTTCAGACTGTTCGGAATCGGAAGATTCTTCAACGACAGACTCTTCGAAAGGTTCTGCGGCGGGCTGGACTGCGGGAGCTTCCTCAGACGTTTCTTCGGCAGACTCTTCCTCAGATTTCTTGTCCTTTTTGTCCTGAGATTCGACAACTGCGTCCGTCTGATAGATGGCCTGCTTATCGAACTTCATGTAGCTCTTGCCCGAATCTTCGCTGCCTGTTTCGAGAACGAAGGTGTTTTCCTCGTCGTCCACTTCGACGACAATGCCGCATACGCCGCCGATTGTTTTGACCTTATTGCCGGGCCTTACCGCATTGATAAGGTTTTCAGCTTCCTGCTGGCGCTTTTTGTTGCGGCGCGTGCTTATGACGAGCATGACGACAATCAATACAATGACTATGCCGATGAGCAAATATGACGCCCAATCGCTGCTGCTGGAAGGTTCCGTTGTATCCGTTAAAAGGGAATATAACATAGCAATTTCTCCAAAAATTATTAACTGCTAAACATAATAATATTTTTTTTAGTAAATGGCAAGTAAATTTTGGATAAATAATACATTTTCACTTAATTTTCGCTTTGGTTGTAACCGGAATAGAAATCTTTGACAAATTCGCTGAGGCTGTCATTGAAGATTGCACGGCGCATACCCGACATTAAATTGTGCAAAAATGTTATATTATGCAGACTGAGGAGCATGGCGGCGAGCATTTCGTTGACGTTGATCAGGTGGCGGACATAGGCCTTTGAATAGTTGGAGCAACAGTAACAGCCGCAGTTTTCATCCACGGGAGAAAAGTCTTCGCGGAAGGCGCCGTTGCGCACGACGACCTTGCCCTTGGAAGTGAACGCCGTGCCGTTGCGCGCCACTCTGGTGGCAAGCACGCAGTCGAACATATCTATGCCGCGCAGCACTCCTTCCACAAGGCAATCGGGCGAGCCGACGCCCATAAGATAGCGCGGCATGTTTTCAGGGAGTAAAGGACGGATACCGTCGAGCATTTCGTACATGAGGGGCTTGGGCTCGCCGACGGAGAGGCCGCCGATAGCTATGCCGTGCTTTGCATAGGGTATGCAGCGCCTGACGCTTTCTTCGCGCAAGTCCTTATAAAAATTGCCCTGAACGATGGGGAACAGCGCCTGGTCGCCGCGTGTTTTGGCGGCAACGCAGCGTTCCAGCCAACGGGAAGTGCGTTCCATGGCCTGTTTAGCCTGCTCGTGGGTGTAGCCATATTCCGAGCATTGGTCGAACGCCATTATTATGTCCGCGCCCAGATTTTCCTCTATCTCGATAGCCTTTTCGGGCGTGAAGAGATGGCGGGAACCGTCTACATGAGAATTGAAATATACGCCTTCATCCTTGATTTTATTGAGCTTGGTCAACGAAAAAACCTGAAACCCGCCGCTGTCGGTGAGAATGGGACGATCCCAATTCATAAACTTGTGCAGTCCGCCCGCACGTTTGACGATATCGTCGCCCGGACGCATATACAGGTGATAGGTGTTGGAAAGGATGATCTGGCTGCCCGCCTCCTTTAAGTCGCGGGGAAGCACGCCCTTGACTGTGGCCTGCGTTCCCACGGGCATATATACGGGCGTAAGTATGTCGCCGTGGGGGGTGTGGAATACGCCCGCCCGCGCGCCCGTGTGTTTTTCGACATGTTGTAATTCAAACCAAAATTGCTCTGACATAGTTGCCTTTTAATCGTGAAAATTTTTAAAGAATTTATTTTGCGTAAATGACTGAGGGTTGCCGCAGCGCAACATAGTATTGCGGACCATGCCTGCTCATTTCAGAAGCGAGCAGGTCGAGGAGCGGGCGGAAGCTGCAAGGGAGCGTACACAAACGTACGTGACCGAGCAGAACCGTAACCGCGACAAAGAGATGCGAAGCTTATAAAATGAGCATTACGCCCATACTAACAAAAGCAGGTCTGCTCATTTCAGAAGCGAGCAAGACAAGGTGCGCGAGGAAAACCTGAAGGAGTTTACTTTGCGTAAATGACTGAAGGTTGCCGCAGCGCAACATAGTATTGCGAAGCTTATAAAATGAGCATCGCGTCGCCGAAAGAAAAAAACCTATACCTCTGCCCCACGGCCGCCTTATATATTTCAAGAATTTTTTCGCGGCCGGTCATGGCGGCGACGAGCATGATGAGGGTGCTTTCGGGCAAATGGAAGTTGGTTATAAGTGCGTCCACACACTTGAATTTATATGGCGGATAGATGAATATCTGCGTGTTGCCGCTTTGGGCGACGACCTTGCCGTCGGAATCGGTAGCCGATTCGAGAGTGCGCACGGAGGTCGTTCCGACGGCGATTACCCTGCGGCCTTCGGCCTTGGCGGCGTTTATGGCCGCGGCGGCTTGGGGAGTAACGCAGAAATATTCGCTGTGCATTTTGTGGTCGGTTATGACGTCCTCCTTGACGGGACGGAAAGTGCCGAGGCCGACATGCAGAAGCACCTCCACCACCTCTACGCCCATATCCTTTATTTGCTGAAGCAGGCGGGGAGTGAAGTGAAGGCCCGCCGTGGGCGCGGCGGCAGAGCCGTCCGTTTTGGCATAGACCGTCTGATAGAGGTTTTTATCTTCGAGCTTCTGCTTTATGTAAGGCGGCAGGGGCATGGAGCCGACTTCGTCCAGCACTTCTTCGAAAACGCCGTCGCAATCGAACCTGACGATGCGTTCGCCGCTTTCGGTTATATCTTCGACTGTGAGCGACAGTCTGTCGCACACGCTAAGGCGCGTGCCTATGCGGCATTTTTTTCCCGGTTTTACAAGCACTTCCCACCTGTCGATATCAAGCCGCTTCAAAAGCAGCACTTCGACATTGCCGCCGTTTGCCGTGCGGGCATACAGCCTTGCGGGGAGAACCTTGGTATTGTTGACGACGAGTACGTCGCCGGGCTTTAAATATTGAGTTATGTCCCTGAATATGCGGTGTTCAACGACATCGCGCGAGCGGTCATATACGAGCAGGCGCGAGGAGTCGCGCGGCTTGGCGGGCGTTTGAGCGATAAGCTCTTCGGGAAGGTCGTAAAAGAAGTCTGATTTGTGATACATAAAATTTTTGCTTTAATATACGGATATTATTGAGCCCGACGGTCACTCGCTCTCCTTTTTATCGAAAAGAGTTATCTGTTCGGACTGGGAGGTCGTGGGCGTGTAGCCGAGGTGTTTGTAGCCGCCGCTGAGTATGACGCGGCCGCGGGGGGTGCGGGCAATGAAGCCGAGCTGGAGAAGGTACGGTTCGTACACATCCTCTATGGTGCCTGCGTCCTCGTTGATTGTGGCGGCGAGCGTTTCCAAGCCGACGGGTTTGCCGTCGAACTTAACTATCATGGCCTTGAGCATGTTGCGGTCGACCTCGTCGAGGCCGAGTTCGTCTATTTCCATTCTGCCGAGGGCAAAGCGGGCGTCGCCGACGGTGACACTGGAACTGCCGCTTACGGTGGAGAAGTCGCGCACGCGCTTTAAAAGGCGGTTGGCAATACGCGGCGTGCCGCGCGAGCGTTTGGAAATTTCGGTTGCGGCCTCATCGTCGATGGCGATACCCAACGTTCTTGCCGAGCGGGTGACAATTTCCCTGAGTTCGGCGGGGGTGTACATTTCCAGACGGCAGACTATGCCGAAGCGGTCGCGCAGAGGGTTGGATATCATGCCTGCGCGCGTGGTTGCGCCGATGAGCGTGAATTTTTTCAATGAAAAGCGGATATTGCGCGCCGAAGGGCCTTTGCCGACAATTATGTCGAGGGCGTAATCTTCCATAGCGGAATAGAGAATTTCTTCGACGTTATGGTTTAAGCGGTGTATTTCGTCGATAAAGAGAACGTCGCCTTCATTGAGGTTGGTGAGAATAGCGGCAAGGTCGCCGCTGCGCTCGATGGCGGGAGCCGAGGTCATTTTGAGCTGACCGCCCATTTCGCCCGCGATTATGTGAGCGAGAGTGGTTTTGCCGAGGCCGGGTGCGCCGTAGAGAAGGACATGTTCGAGAACCTCCCCCCTCTTCTTTGCGGCGTTCATATACACCGACAAATTTTCCTTGACCTTGCTCTGGCCGACGTAGGCTTCCAAGGTTTTGGGGCGGAGGACATTTTCCTCTACGTCGTATTCTCCCTTTGTGCTCCTGACGAGGCGGTTGTCCTCGCTGTCGTCAGTCATATAATCTTCATCGTCGAAAAACATACAGATATACCTTTAAATGAGTAATGGCGTTACATGGTTTTGAGCGCGGCCATTATTATTTCCTCTATGCTGCCGGCGCCGTTTGCCCTGGCGGCGGCGACGGCTTTGACGCTTTCGGCGCGGGTGAAGCCGAGCGTTTGCAGGGCGACGACGGCGTCCTCCGACCCGTCGTCGGGCAATATTGCGGGGGCTGCGCCCGCAGTACCTTCGGATGAGGCGACGACGCCCACCTTTTCGCGCAGTTCTAAAATTATGCGCTCGGCCGTCTTTTTGCCTAGGCCCTTTACCGAGGAGAGGCGCTTTACGTCCTGCGTGGCGATGGCCGCGGCGAGGGACGCGCTGTCCATGGAGGACAGAACGGATATACCCATCTTAGGGCCGACGCCCGAAACAGAGATGAGCTTTAAAAACATGTTCTTTTCGTCCGGAGATGAAAAACCGTAGAGCGTGACGCCGTTCTGTTCGCTGACCTGGAGGTAGGTATAAACTTCGCACACGGCGCCGTTTGACATCTTTGAAAATGCCGACGCGGAGCAATACACCTCATACCCGACGCCGTTGACCTCTATGAGGGCGGATTCGGCGGTGGAATATAATACTTTGCCTTTTAAATAACCTATCATAAAACTGACCCTGATGACCTTGAAAGCTTATGCGCTATTTAATGCCGAACATATCGCCGAACCTGTTGGTGTGGGCATGGCAGAGCGCGACTGCCAAGGCGTCGGCCGCGTCGTCCGGGCGGGGTATTGATTTTAATTTGAGAAGGGACGTGACGACGTGCATCATCTGAACCTTATCTGCCTTGCCGTAGCCCGTCAAGGCCTGTTTTATCTGCATGGGTGTGTATTCATAAAGCTTGCCGCAATACTTTACGGCAGAGAGGAGAATTACCCCCCTTGCATGGGCAACGGGAATACCCGTGGTGATATTCTTTGTAAAAAAAAGTTCCTCCACCGCTATTTCATCGGGCTTGTACTTTGCATAAATTTTGTTGAGACCCTCCTCCAGCATGGCGAGGCGGACGGGAAAACTTTCGCTGCCGGGCGTTTTTACCACGCCGTAGTCGACGGGCAGTATATTGCCGTTTTTGAGTTTTTCTATTATGCCGTAGCCCATTGTGCCGTAGCCGGGGTCGATTCCCAGAATTGTCATAAATTTGCCTGTCTTTTGCGCAATTAGCTTGATTACTTTACTCAAATATTATATAATGAAATAAACTTTAAGTCAATTTTTTACAGAGGTTTTTATATATGAAACTGTGGGAAGGGCGTTTTGACGCGCCTACGGCCAAGAACGCCGACCTTTTTAATGATTCGCTGCCCTTTGACCGCAAACTTTGGGCTGTTGACATTGCCGCCTCCATTGCGCATGCGACAATGTTGGGAAACTGCGGCATTATCACCGCCGAAGAGAGCAACACGATATGCGCGGGGCTCAACGACATTGCCGCGGACATTGCCGATGGCAGGATTGAGATTGCCGGTGCGGAGGACATTCACTCGTTTGTGGAAAACGAGCTTGTGAAGCGCATAGGCGACACGGGCAAGAAACTGCACACGGCGCGTTCGCGCAACGACCAGGTGGCGACCGACTTCCGCCTTTACGCGAGAAACGCGTTCGACAACCTGACCGCCGCGCTCGTCAGACTGATAGAGAGCCTGTGCGACAGGGCAACCGAAGGGCTTAAATACATTATGCCCGGATACACGCACCTGCGCAAGGCGCAGCCCATGTGCGCGGGTCACTTTTTTAACGCCTATTCCGAGATGTTTTTGCGCGATTTGGACAGAGTGAACGATTCGCGCGCAAGGGCGAACGTGATGCCGCTTGGCAGCGGCGCGCTGGCGGGAACTTCCTACCCCATTGACAGGGACATAACCTGTCAGCTGCTGGAGTTCGACCGCCCCTGCGAAAATTCGCTGGACGGAGTTTCCGACAGAGATTTTGCCGCCGAATTTTTGTTTGACTGTTCGATGATAATGTCGCACCTGTCGCGGCTGTGCGAGGACATTATACTTTATTCCACGGAGGAATTCGGTTACTTTGAGATTGCCGACGCGTACTCCACGGGGTCTTCCATCATGCCGCAGAAGAAAAACCCCGACATACCCGAGCTTATGCGCGGAAAGACGGGACGCGTTTACGGACACCTGATGGCGCTGCTTACGACCATAAAGGCCATACCGCTTGCATACAACAAGGATTTGCAGGAGGACAAGGAGGGATTCTTTGACGCGGAGGCGCAGACGCTGAACTGCATAAATATTATGGCCGAGATGCTGCCCGGCATAACCATGAATAAGAAACGCATGGCAAAGGCGGCCGAGTCGGAATTTTGCTGTGCGACAGACGTTGCCGACTATCTGGCAAAGAAGGGCTTACCCTTCCGCTCTGCCCATGCCGTGACGGGCAAGATTGTAAGATGGTGCATTTCAGAGGGACGCACGTTGCAGAACATGACAACCGAAGAATACAGACAGTTTTCCGACATATTTGAAGGGGACATTACCGAGGTTGTAAAGGCAAAGGCGTGTGCGGACGCGCGCACTTCTTACGGCGGAGCTTCGGCGGCGAGCGTTAAGGCAAATCTGAAATCTATAAAAAAGAGAATTAAGAAATACGAATAACTTTTGCTTTTATATTATGGTCAGTATAAATTCCCGCCCGCGGCTTTGAAGCCGCGGGCGGGAATTTTCTATCCTTAGTAAATATACAACTAAACTTTTACGGGGCGCGCAAAAGCTTTGCGCGCCCCGTAAAACTATTCTTCGTAACCAAAAAGGAAATTAGGTTTTGATAGTTTACCTGTCAATTTTTGGCGCGGTGAGGAATAGAACTCACACATGTCTTTCAGTGTGCAGTTTACGCAGTCTTGTTGGGTGGCAAAAAAATCGAGCCCTCCTTCTGATAATAAGCAGGCTTAGTTGTCCGTTCTTCCCAAAAGGTAGTCGGCGGAAATATTAAAAAAGTCGCATAGTGCGATGATGTAGCTTGCCTTCGGTTCGTTTATGCCATGTTCCCAATAGTCGATCGCTTTTTGGCTTACGCCAATTTGTTTTGCGAGGCTCAGTTGCGAAAGTCCTTTCTCTATTCTTAATTCTTTCAGGCGTGTTGCTAACATACTATTATTTTAGGAGAAATCTTCTTAAAATATTTAACAAAGAAGAAATCTTCTTATATCGTTTAATAAAGAAGAAATCTACCTGTATAATATAAAACGAAAGGAGAAAAGTATGGCAAAGAAAACTGGCAAACTAAAGGTAAAGAGCAGAAAGTATGCGTACGGCTGCCAAATTATCAAGCTGGAAAAAAGGTGTTTCGATTGGGTATGCGCCGGGCAAGCGGTAACGAAGGTTGACGACGGATTAGAGATTACGGATACCAGAGTCAAGCGCAGGTCGTATATCATTAAAAGAGTGTATTTTAAGCGGCCTTACGACTACAAAAAGAATTTTTTATTCAGGCTGACGGAATTTTTGAGCAATATCGTTTCGTTTTTCCGTGTAGTTGCGCTCAACTTGCTTGTTCCCGCAATCATTGTCGGCATTATCATGTTATTTGCTATGTCGGATGATAGCTCTGCCGTAGGCTCGATTATCGGTGTTTATATCGGCGTATACGGCGGGCTTATCGGGGCTTCTTTATTGCTTGCGGGGCTGGGCGCGCTGTGGCGCAAACTTTTTAAACTTACGGAAGAAACCGATAAAATTCAAGAAGCAAACGGCTTTAAGAAATGGTCGGAGTATGAAGACGACGAATCGACAGAATATTATTACGATTATTGATAATAACAATGAGCGGGTGCATTTTTTGCGCCCGCTCATTTATTTATTTTTTATAACTGTCGTATTTATTTTTTATAACTGTCGGCAAGGGCCTTGAACGCGGGGAGGGAACGTTCGATCATGTCGGGCGATACGCAGTAAGAAATACGCACATACCCCTCCACCCCGAATGAGCGCGACGAAACGAGGAGAAGTTCGAACTGCTTTGCACGCTCGGCAAAGGCGTCGGCGTCGGGTTCGAGACTTTCCACAAACAAGTAGAATGCGCCGTCAGGACGGACGACTTTGTAGCCGTAACTTTCGAGGGCGGAAGCGAGGACATCGCGGTTGGAGCGGTAGACGGAAATATCCGAGGTCATGCCCAGAGTGCGCGCCACGAGGTATTGGAAGAGCGAGGGCGCGCAGACATAGCCAAGCGCACGGCCTGCGCCGCATACGGCGGCATAGACCTGCGAAGCGTTCTGCATGGCGGGATTTACGGCGATATAACCTATTCTTTCGCCGGGAAGCGAGAGGCTTTTAGAGTATGAGTAACACACTAAACTTTCCGCATAATAGTTCATTATGTACGGAACTTTTACGTCGCCGAACACGAGTTCGCGGTATGGTTCATCCGAGATGAGATATATGGTCTGACCATTTTCCTTACATTCCTGTAAAATCTTACATATAGCAATAACAGACTGCTCTGTGTACACCACGCCGGAGGGGTTATTGGGGGAATTGATGAGAACGGCTTTGGTTGCGGGCGTTATGGCCGCCCTTATTGCGGAGATATCGGGCTGGAAAGTACCCTTTTCGCCCTGAACAGCAACGAGTTTGCCGCCCGCGTGTTCGGTAAAAACCTTATATTCGGGGAAGTAGGGCGCGATAGTTATAACCTCGTCGCCCCGGTTGAGCAAGGCATTGAGAGTTATACAGAGGGACGCCGCGGCGCCGCAGGTCATATAGATATTGTCCGCGCCGAGGTTGAGAGAAAAATTTTTATTTATATACTCTGCCACGGCGCGCCTGACGGAGGCGTCGCCCTGAGCCGAGGTGTAACCGTGAATGAGAACGGGATCGCTGGTTTTGATAAGGTCGACGAGGGCTTCCTCCACTGCGGCAGGGGGCGGAACCGAGGGATTGCCGAGGGAAAAGTCGAACACGTTCTCCTCGCCTATCTGCGCCTTGCGCTGTTTGCCGTATTCAAAGAGTTCGCGGATGACCGAGCGAACGGAACCGAGCTGTAAACTTGTTTGATTTATCATATAATTCTCCGTAAAATTTTAATATTTTCAAGGGTTTAAGACCGCCTTTTTGATTATATCATCTTTAAACGAATATGTAAAGGGGGCTGCGGCAAATTTTAATTTGCCGCAGCCCCCGCCTTCAGCCTGTAAGTTTTTTGCGAAAATCTTCCATTATTTTATTTTCGATGCGCGACACCTGAACCTGCGAAACGCCGAGCATGGAGGCGACTTCTGACTGGGTCATATCGCGGAAATAGCGCAGCATGATGACCTTTTTTTCGCGTTCGGGCAGTTCGGCTATTGCCGAGCGAAGCTCCAGGTTGTCAATCATATCGTCCTGGTCGTCCTTGGAGGAGAGTTTATCGAGCAGGAGCTGGGATTTTTCATCCTTGTAGTCCGAGCGGGCAAAGAGCGAGAGCGGCATGCGCGACGAGCCCATGGTGAACACTACCTCTGCCGGGGGCATACCGAACTTTTGGGAAATTTCCTTTACGGTAGGCTGAACGCCGTGCCGTGCGGAATACTCCTCCACAAAGGCGTTTATGGACTTTGCCGCCGATTTTATGGTGCGGCTGACCTTTATTGAGCCGTCGTCGCGCATGAAGCGCTTTATTTCACCCGCGATCATGGGGACGGCGTAGGTTGAAAAGCGCACGCCGTAGGACTTATCGAAACCGTTTATTGCCTTTAAAAGCCCCATGCCGGCAAGCTGATACAAGTCGTCGTATTCCACTCCCTTGCCGAGGTATCTGCGGACGATTGATTTTATCAGGTTCTGATTGTCCTTTAAAAGCTGCTCTTTGGCGGCCGAATCGCCCGCCTTGGCTCTGTCAATGTAGGCATTGGTCTGCTCTGCGTCAAACATTCTCCACTACTTCCGGCTCCAATTGTTTGGTCATGTACACGACGGTACCCTCGCCCTTGATGGAATTGACTTTGAAGTCATCCATAAAGGTCTGCATGATAGTAAAGCCCATGCCGGAGCGCTCGTCGTCGGGAAGGGTTGTAAAGAAGGGCTGAACGGCCTTTTCGATATCCTCTATCCCCCTGCCCGTGTCGCTGACCTTGATATGTAGAGCCATGTCCTCTATTTCGCACTCGACCGTGATGATGCCGAGATTGCCCCTGTAGGCGTGAACCGTGCAGTTTGTTACGGCTTCGGATACGGCAGTCTTTATATCGGAAAGCACGGAGAGCGAGGGGTTTGCTTCGACGCAGAAAGCGGCGACCGCGTCGCGCGCGAACGCCTGATTGCAAGGGAGCGAATAGAACTGAAGTTTTAAATAATTTTTAACCATATACGTTTATACCCGTGGAATCAATGAATAAATTCCGCTTATCGACAGGACTTTGTCGGCGGCAAAATTGGGCTGTTCGACCATGAGAGTCATTCCGCTGCGCTGAGCCTTTTTGTATCTGCCTATCAAAAAACCTATGCCCGTGGAGTCCATAAACGCCACATCGGCGAGATTGATTATAATTTTACGCGCCGTGGGGTTTTCGTCTATGAGCTTATCGCACGCTCTGCGCACGGCGGGCGCGGAGTATTCATCCATTTCGCCCGATAGCTTTATTCTGAGGACTGTACCGGAACGCGCCGTCTGAACTTTCACTTTGAACTCCTCCTTGTGTTTAAGGCAATATTATCAGAAAACGGCGCAGATAATTTGTCTTTTTATGGCTGAAAAAGACAGATAATGGCGTAAATTTTTGCGTTCATTGAGCCATATATGCGGTCGGATAAAAAAAGCGCCGCGCAAACCGAAGGTTTGCGCGGCGCTTTGCGATATAAAAATTTACTGTTTTATCATGGTAAAATTTACCAGACTTACACCCTTTCTTACCACTGTGTTTTTGCAGATTGCCGTGTAGCCACGCGCCTCAAAGAATGGGCGCGCCGTGACGGAAGCATGCACCTCCACGCGGCGGAAGGGAAGTTCGAGTCTGTTACACAATGCCGTTATTCTATGGCTTTCAGACTTTCGTTCATATCTATGCGGACAATTTTGCGGCGCAGCAACAGGGTGACAAGCCATGTAAAGAGCGCAATGACGACGGGGGCGATTATCCACATGAACCAGCTTATTCCGCCGAGAGTGCCGACGCCTATCATATTGAATACAAGCTCTATCAACAGTGCCGCAAGCGGATAGCCGAACATGACGCCGATGAGGGTGTCGATATAGATTTCGCGGTAGATATAGCCTGAAACCTCGCCGTCCTGATAGCCCAACACCATGAGCGTTGCCAGCTCGCGGTTGCGTTCGCTTATGTTGATATTGGTGAGCGTATAAATTACCGTGGCGGTGAGCAGACCCGCGAAAACGATTATGACTATTGCAATGGCAATTATCGCCGCCGAATTGAGCGTGCCGAACAGGCAGAGATCGAGAATGGCAAGCCCCGCCGTTACGAGCGCCATGGATATGGCCACGGCGATGACAGTCATCAAAAACCTGCTCTTGTACCTGAGGACGTTGCGGACGGTAGATTTGTATTTGAAGGGCAGCAGATTCCAGAACCAGGGGATATGTTCAAAGATGACCTTTTTGCCGGCCTTGGGGGGCTTGGGCCGCAACAGCACGGCGGGCTGGGCGCTTGTGAGTTTTATGCCGGAAATTATTGTGGCGCCGATGATGACGGCGGCAATAATAAAAAACACGATCATGTAAAATTCTACCGAGAAGTAGACGGACATGGCCGGCATGACGTAAGAGAAGTTGAACACATAGTAGATAAGCTGCGCCAAACCTTCACCCACAAAATATGCGCCGAAGCCGCCTATTCCCGCCGCAATGGCGGCGAACAGCGTATATTTAAAAATGATTCTGAACGCAGAATAGCCGAGCGTGCGCATACAGGCAATCTGATTGCGCTCCTCCTCCACCAACCGTGAAATGTTGGAGTACACCACGAGGGCGGTTACAAACAGGAACGCCACCACAAGAACCCAGCCGAGGGCTTCCACCTTTTCAGAATAGCTGTACAGCGAGTACAGAGAGAAATTGTCGTACAGAGTTATAACCTGAACGGTCGTTTCGCCGTCGTCATCGACAAAGGCGCTTTGCAACTTAGCCGTCATTTCCTGAACATAGTCTTCGTATTCGCCGCTGAAACAGTTAAACAGCGTGCGGTCGGCTATGGAAACATACACGTCGCCCGTGGAGATCGGCTGAATGACATTGCCGAACAACGAGGCCGACGGCAATATGTCGGAGGACACATATATTACGTTGTCTACGGTTATAAGGTCGCCGAGGCCGGACGAGGTTTCGGGAAGTTCCATGTCCTCGCCGTTGACATAGCTCGGATCGCCGTCGAGAGCGATGAGAAGCGGACTCTGTATTTGCTGTGTGACGGTTATACTGACGTTGAGCTGTTCGGAAGGGATGAGCCATTCAAGCATCTCCTTATAGCTGTCGTCGAGAGGTTCGCCCGAATTCTGCACGGAGAGCTGGTCGATTATATCAATAAAATCGAGAGTGATGACCGTGCCGAGAGCCACGCCCGAAATTGAATTGTTGGACTGCTGGGCATAGGCGACGGAATTTTCGCCGCTGTAGTCCATGCTGTCGATGACGTCGGGAATGTTGACGGTAAATTCGGGGAAGTTATCGAGGAAATATATGCGGGTGAGCGACGTCTGCCCGTCGATCTGAATTTCGACGTCGACCGACATGCCCGAAGCGACCGAGGGGGAACCCGCCTCCTCATCGTAAAACAGTTCGGAGATGGCGGCAATATCCTCCTGCGAAAAGCCGTCGTCTGACGAACTTTTGATAATGAAATCGGTGATGTTCCTGTCGCTGTAATATTCGTCGATAGAATGATTGATCTTATCCGTGGCGGCGCCCACGCCGGAGGAAAAGCCGACGGAAAGGAGAACTATGAATATAATTGAAATAAAGCGCGTGACATATTTGGAGAACATGCGCCCCAAAGTTTTTAAATAGGTTTTCATTAAGGCGCGCCTCCCTTACCATTCGATTTGATCTACAGGCTTGGGATCGGGGTTGCACTCTACCCTTTCGATTTCGCCGCTGCGGATGTAAATGACCTTGTCGGCCATATCCTTGAGGGCGGAGTTGTGCGTGACGATGATGACCAACCTTTTGCGCTGTTTGGAAACATCGTGCAGGAGCTTGAGTATTTTTTTGCCTGTTTCATAGTCGAGCGCGCCCGTAGGTTCGTCGCAGAGCAACAGTTTGGGATTTTTGGCTATTGCGCGGGCGATGGATACGCGCTGCTGTTCGCCGCCGGAAAGCTGGGCGGGGAAGTTGTTGAGGCGTTCCGCCAGACCGACATCGGCAAGGACTTCCTCCGGATTGAGGTGATTCTTGCATATCTCCACAGCTATTTCAACATTTTCAAGCGCAGTGAGGTTGGGCATGAGGTTATAAAACTGAAAGACAAAGCCGACGTCGCTGCGGCGGTAGTCGGTAAGGCCCTTGCGGTTAAGACGGGTGATTTCCCTGCCGCCGAGGGTGATATGCCCGCCCGAAGCGGCATCCATGCCGCCGAGGAGGTTGAGAAGCGTAGTTTTGCCCGCGCCTGAACTGCCCACCACCACCGCAAAATCACCGTCGTCCAATTCAAACGACACATGCTTTAAAGCATTTACGGTTATACTTCCTACCTTGTAATCCTTATCTACATCGGTGAGTGTGAGATACGCCATAGAAACCTCCGAATAAGTCAGTTGTTACTTCCTTAATTATAAACTGATTATAAACTTTTTAAATGATAACCATGTTTTTTATGTGTGAAATAATCGTTAAATATTTGAAAGCGCACTTCAAAAAAGTTATTTATATCATTTTTTGTATTATAACACAATATGTTAAATAATTCAATAGACAAGCGTGAATTTATGGCTGCTCTTTTTCGGACGGGCAGAAAGCCTTTACCTGTTTTTTTACCGTGCCATGCAGGCAAAAAAATTCAGCACCTGACTTTTTGATTATATGCGCAGTTTATTTAAAAATTTACGCAGACGGCATATAAAAACCTTTGTGCAGGAGACTATTCGGACATGATATCATGTCCGGAATTTCTGCCGCGCAATTCCGCCTTCTAATAGATATATCCGCGGCGCCCGTCAGAACCAACCATAGCGGCAAAATTAAGGTAAAATACGATTGCAGATTATTCGCAAAAACGCGGTACGCGCCGCCCGTGAGGGCGGCGCGTACCGCGTATGACTTTAAAAAAGCTGTTCAGCTTTGGGTCTGCTCCCTGCGCCTTTCGTTGGATTGATGGCGCCTTTCATTGGAAAGGAGCAGTCCCCTGCCTGTAATGATGGGCGAAATGATGAGCCAGATAGCGGCCACGGCAATTATAATATAGACAATTATAGAGCCTACGGAACGGGGACCTTGAAATATCCAGCTGACGAGGTTGAAACCCCATATACCGTACAGGCCCCAATTGACCGCACCGAGCAAGACAAGAATGTAAGAAACAAGATTAAAAAATACCATATTAACTTTCTCCTTACAATAGTCTTGCCCAAAAAAATTCTGATTATACCTAACAGGTATTTATTTTGAATAGACCGAACGCTTAAGTATGCCTATATATGGCAGCGAACGATATTTTTCGTCGTAATCGAGGCCGTAGCCGACGACAAATTCATCGGGAATTTTAAAGCAGTTGTAGTCCGGGGCAATATTCTGCGTGCGGCGTTCATGCTTATCCAGAAGCGTGACTATCATTACAGACGCCGCGCCGCGGTCTTTGAATAATTTTTTAAGACATGCGAGCGTAAAACCGCTGTCGATTATATCTTCGATTATTATTACATCTCTGCCGCGGACATCAGTATCGACATCCTTTTTGATTTTGAGATTGCCGCTTGACGCTGTACCCGAGCCGTAGGACGACACGGACATGAAATCGAGTTCGAGAGGCACCGTAAGACAGCGTATAAAATCGGCATAAAAAATTATGCTGCCTTTCAAGATTCCCACGGCGAGCGGCCGCTTGCCCTCAAGCGCCCTGTCGACCTGCTGCGCGACCTGAGTCACGCGCTCCTTTATCTGAGCTTCGTCAAACAAAATTCTTTCAAGATCACGATACATGATTTAATCCTCTGTAAAACAAAAAACGCATTGGCCGCGATATATGCGCGGGGCAATCAGAAGTTATCGCCGTTCCAGCCCCAATTTTCGTATCCGTCGTAAGTGATATAGGTTGACGAAGGCAGAACGCCCGCGCATTCGCTGAGTATAGTGCATACGGAAGCCGTCATCTTCTGGCAATCGGCGGGGGATACGCGCCCGAATGCGCGGATATCGACAAACGCGCCCGAATCAAGTTTTTTGCCTGCAAAGTACAAATCGTACCCGTCGCAGATTCCGACCATTAAATAACTTTCGGTCTTGCGCATGTTTGAAATGGCTTTTCCGAGCTGGGTTTTGATGTTATCCTTCTGTTCTTCGGTAAGTTTTTTGCTTATTTTACAATCAATAAACGGCATAATTATTCTCCTTAAATTTATTAAAAAGCCCCGACAGGCGAAGCTTATTTACAATTTTGTATAATCAGCGCCCGCTATATACACATAAACTGAGCGCGGCGTGCTTTGAGTTATCTTTACCCTGTCCGAAATTTCCACGCCGCACACGACAAGAACTTCACTGCCGCAGGCTATTACGGGAATTGCCTTGCGGATAAAGGCGGGAATTTTTTTGTCGGTGAAATAGTCGCCCAGACTTTTTGTGCCGCCGCCGAACCTTGTGAATTTATCGCCGGGGCGCATGGTGCGTATGACCGCCCCCTGCGGTATATTTTCAGAGTCAACGACAAGCGTTTTCAGCGGCATATTGCCGCACGAACGCGCCCTCTGCTCCGCTTCCTCCGCGTCGGCGCCGAGCGCAAGCGGCTGACCGAAGTATGCCGCATTGTCATAATCGCAAAAGGGTATCTCCCTGCCGTTCACGGTCAGACAGGCATTGTCGTATATAGTAACGCCGTCACCGTGCTTTACCGCCGTCAGTCCGAGAAATTCAAACTTTTTGCCGTTCGCCGCAAACTGAAGCTCATAGAGTTTGCGGGCGTGCTGGGAGGTGTAGTCCTTTTTTTTGTATCTTTCGATTATGCAGATTGCCGCGCGCTTGAAGATGACGGGTTCTTCGCAGCGGGCAATCTTATATCCGCACAGACCGTTGTCGGTTATTATCTTTTTGACCTGACAGGCGAAATACTCTTCGTCTTCGGCGGCGAGGCGCGAAAAGCGGTAGATGGACTTTGTTGCGCCGGGGACAGCCTTTTCCAAGGCGGGCAGAACGTTGTGGCGGATATAGTTGCGGGTGTAGTCGTCTGAAAAATTTGTGCTGTCGTCCACATAGGGAATAGAGTTTGCAGCGACGTATTCTTCAATCTCCCTGCGGGAGACGGAAACTAAGGGATGAATAGCCGACCACCCGAAAGCGTTGATATCATCCTGTATGCCGCACATACCCGAAAGACCCGTTCCCCTTGCAAGGTTGAACAAAACTGTTTCGGCATTGTCGTCCATCTGGTGGGCGGTGGCAACGGCGTCGCAACCGCTCCACTTGCCGTCGGGCGAATATATTTCAGGTCTTGCGCCGACGGAATTATAATTTTGGTCGCTCTCCCACTTATCATTAGGCAAATGCGCGAGCGCGTAGCACCTGAAAACGCGCCAGAGGCGGGCTTCGATTTCGTTTGACAGACTGCTTTCGGCCTTGAAAGACAAAAGGGGTATGCCATATTTTTGGCAGTAGTCCCTGACAAAGGCCGAGTCACGCGCGGACTCCTCCCCCCGTATGCCGTGGTCGCAATTCAGGGCGGAGAGCGCTATATCAAAGCGCGCGGCGTTGCAGTGCAGATAGTGCAGGAGCGCCATGGAGTCGCGCCCGCCCGAACAGGCGACGCAAATTTTTTTGCCCGAATAGAGCGAAAGATCTGTGTTCATGGTGAGATTATAGCACACGCGCGAAACAATTTGCAATATAATTAAAAATAAATAATACAATTTTTTTAGAATATCGCAAAAAAATAGTTGACAAAAGCGCGCATTTACTATATGATAATAAAGCTTGAATGTGCGCAGCGTTTTATCGCGGGGTGGAGCAGCCAGGTAGCTCGTCGGGCTCATAACCCGAAGGTCGCGCGGTTCGAATCCCGCCCCCGCAACCAATCAGTTTACGCATGTTCAATGATTTTTGGCGACGTAGCTTAGTTGGTCTATAGCGGCCGGTTCATACCCGGCAGGTCGGCGGTTCGAATCCACCCGTCGCTACCATTAACAACAGCGCCGAACAGGCGAATTTATATATAGATTGACTTGAGTTTTTCCCAGCCAATCACTTTTTATGGCCCGTTGGTCAAGCGGTTAAGACACCACCCTTTCACGGTGGTATCATGGGTTCGAGTCCCGTACGGGTCACCACTACGGGAGTGCAGCTTTTCGGCTGTATTCCCGCTTATTTTATCCCCTCCCATGCGGAGGGTAAATACCTGAAGGTGTAGTTCAGTTGGTTAGAACGCTACCTTGACATGGTAGAGGTCGTAGGTTCGAGTCCTATCATCTTCACCAC